>NZ_JNXD01000034.1:0-45252 GCF_000725785.1 Streptomyces flavovariabilis
TCGCTGCGCGATATGCAAGCGAACCACCGCGCTGCGCGCGGTGGTTACGCTCCCGCTCCGCGGGAGCGTTGGAGGGATGCTGCGCATCCCTCCAACCAGACTGCTGCGCAGTCTGGTTGACGCTCCGTTCGCTACGCTCCCGGAGCGGCGGGACTTCGTCCCGCTATCGGGCTTCCGCTTTGCTCCAGCCCGAGCCGGCGGGTCCGCTGCGCTCCCCCGCCACTGGCGGTCCTTCCGGCTCCGCCTCCAGGACCGGCTTGCGGCCCGCTAGCGTGAGCCAGGCTGGCTGCAGGGGCAACATGCCTTGCTCGGGCCGGCCCCGGCAGGCCTGGTGACGAACTGTCATGAGGCCTGCCGGGGCCAGAGGTCAACGTCTCCGGGCCAAGCCAGTACCGACTCCGGCCACATGCAGTGCCAGCGCCATCAGCCCCAGCAGCATGACGTTTGTCGAGGAGAACACATCGTTAGTGCTGAGGTCGGCCGCATTGATCAAGAACGCTACGAAGAACAACACCGCCGCGACTATGCCGAGCATGAGCCCGCTCCTCTCGTAGGGGTGAAGCCCGTATGCCCCGCCTCCGCCCCCACAGACATGGGCGGGGGCGCAGCTCGCGCTTCGCGTTGTCCGAAGCCGGTGGCGAGAAGGGGTCGGTGAAGCGGCCAGGGGGGCGCACGGCATGCGTACCGGCTGGTCCGGGTCATCCTTGGTCTCGCGCCCCGGTCCGTCCCTCGGAGTCACGTCGCACCCCCGCACCTTGGTCTTCCACTAGACCCTCCTCGTCAGGAAGGTCCAAAACGGTGCCGCAGTCCTTGCACAGCCTCCCGTCTTCGGCCGGCGTACCGCACGCTTTGCAGAACCGGTTACCCATCTCGTCTTCAGTCTTCTGTGTCATGACGCTCCAAGGTAGGCAGGCAATGAAAAGAACGGAGTACCCATCTGCTCAGCGCTGATTCGCCAGTGTTGATGCATGATTGCGGAGGAGGGGTGCTTCGTTTTTGTAGTGCGATAGACTCTGGAATCAGATGGGTCCAGGTCTACAGGCATCAGGAGCTCTCCGCGTGTGATCTTACGTTCTGGATCAGGAATGTAGATCCGGGATCTCGGCGCAGGGGCCTTGGTTCATCTTGCGGGGCCTGCAAGGGCATTCTGGCGTCATGCGGGGTGCAGCCCTTCGTCCAGCTTGCATGAGAAGGCAGACCGGAATGGTGATGAAGAAACTCCGTCCCCACCAGCGGGAAGCCGTGGACGCGGTACTCCAGGCACTCGAATTGCCTGCAAGGTCTACTGTGCCCGAGCGGGGGCTGCGCACTCAGGTGATCATGGCGACCGGATCGGGCAAGAGCCTCGTCGCTGTCCGCAGTGCGGAGGAACTACACGCGGGCCGGGTGCTCGTCCTCGTGCCCTCGCTGGACCTGCTCGCCCAGACCGAGGCCGCGTGGCGCGAGGGCGGCCGCACAGGCCCGATGATCGGGGTCTCGTCCCTGCGCGGTGGGGAGGCGTCCTTCCCGAACACCACGGACGTGGGCGAGCTGGTCGACTGGGTGCGACCGCTCGACAAGGTCACCGTCTTCGCCACGTACGCCTCGCTCGGGCTCGGCACACTGGAACGCGGGCACGCCGCCGGCCTTCCGGGATGGTCGCTGATCGTCGTGGACGAGGCACACCGGGTTTCGGGCCGGATTGGCAGGCCGTGGGCGGTCGTCCACGACAACGCCCGCATCCCGTCCTTGCGCCGCCTCTACATGACCGCCACGCCGCGGCTGTGGCAGCTGGACGAGGACTCCGAGCAGGGCGCGCCAGGTGAGCTGGTGGCGAGTATGGAGGACAACCCGGATGGGCCGTTCGGCAGCAGGGCGTTCACGTTGACGCTGTCGGAGGCGATCGACAGGGGAATTTGTGCGCCGTACCAGGTGGTGTGCGTGGACATCACCGACGCCCAGCTCCAGGCCGCCCAGCTCCTGGGCGAAGACGCGCGCTCCGAGCAGGTGCGCGGGGCCCGGCTCGCCGCACTGCAGGCCGCCCTGGTGAAGGCATCGGCCGAGGAAGGCTTCCGCAGGACACTCGTCTTCCACCACGTCGTGAAGGAGGCCGAGGCTTTCGCGGCCGGCCTTGGCGACGTCGCCAAGCGGCTGCACGCCACCGACCCCAAGCTGTACCCGGCCACGATCTGGGCCAACTGGCTGTGCGGCGAGCACAAGCCGCTCCATCGGCGCCGCGTCCTGGACGAGTTCTCCAGGGGCATCGCCGCTGACGGCACCGTGGTGGAGAAGACATTCCTCGGATCCGTTCGGGTGCTCGGCGAAGGCGTCGATACATCCCACTGTGACTCCGTGTACTTCGCTGACGTACGCGGCTCCATGCCCGACCTCGTCCAGGCCGTCGGCCGCGCGCTACGCATGCAGCCCGACGAGGGCAAGATCGCCTCTTTGGTCGTGCCCGTCCTGCTCGGGCCCGGAGAGACAGCCGACAACATGCTCACCAGCCGGGCGTACGGCGGCCTGGCGAAGCTCTTGGAGGCGCTCAGAGCTCACGACACCCGCATCGTGGAGCAGCTCGCCGAGCCCCAGGCACCAAGCCGTTCCCGGGGCGTGCAGAGCCGTAATGCAGTCCAGGAGGGCGAGGGAGCCGAGAGCGACCGAAGCGACCGACTCTCGGGGCCGGCCAGAGAGCTGCTGAAGTTCAGCACACCGCGCGACCCCGCGCAGCTGGCCGCGTTCATCAACCTGCGGGTCCTCAACCCCGAACACGCCCACTGGCGACGCGGCATCGAAGCCGCCGCCATCTACCACCGACTCCAAGGCGACCTGCGCGTGCCGTTCACATACCGCGTGCCCGCCAAGGACCACCAAGAGGCCGAAGCCGAGGGGTGGCCGGCCGCGCTCGCCGGTTTTCCACTTGGGCAATGGATCGCCGACGCCAGGCGTTTCTATGCCCGTGGGGACATGGATGCCGACCGTGTCGAACAGCTGGAGAAGCTCGGCATGATCTGGAGCCACTTCGACGTCGCCTGGGAAGAAGGACTCGCAGCGGCACGCGGGTGGGCAGCCGAGGCGGGCCACCTCCTGGCCCCGCTGGACGCCACGTACAAGGGGTACAAGGTGGGCATCTGGCTGAAGAACGCACGCGCCGCAGCTCGGAAGGCCGCCGAGATCGAACAGTGCCGTGCCGAGGGCCTGCCGGTTCAGTCGGCGGTAGGCGCGCTGTCGCAGGAGCGGCGCGAGCAGCTGGAGGAGATCGACCCATCGTGGTGCCCGACCTGGCCCGTGGAATGGCAACGCGCCTTCCACCTCACCCGACAGCATCTAGAAGCCGGCGGCGAGCTGCCGATGGAGCCAGGCACCGTCGTACACCAGGGCGAGGACCTCGGCCGGTGGGTGCGGTCGGTCCGACTGGGCTGGAACAAGCTCACGACCGTGCAGCAGTGGATGTGCGAACACATCCTCGCCATCCAACCCGCCACCGACGACGAAAAACCCAAGCCCCGCACGAGCCAGGCAGACAAATGGGCCCTCAACTACACCGCCGCCAAGCAGTTCTACGAGCGCGAGGGGCATCTTCGGGTGCCGAGGAAACACATCGAGCGGATCGTCGGCGAGGACCAGGAGGAGCGGGAGCACCGGCTCGGTGCCTGGATCGGGAACCAGCGCAGCAGGGCCGCGACGCTGACGCCGGAGCGGATGGAGCAGCTGTCCGCGATCGGGATGCGCTGGGCGTAGGCGCATGCCAGCGGCCCCGCATGGCAGAAAAGCGATCGTGACTGGGCGTGGTTCCCGTAACCGAGGCACGTCTGTGGAGGGTTAGTGGCTGGGGGAGCGGCTCACCGCACCGGCACCCGCACCCGCACCCGCACCCGAAGGAGAACCGCGCAATGGGCTCCCCCGCACCGACCCCGCGCCCAGGTGACCAACTCGCCTCCGCCACCTCCACCACCCGCGTCATCGTGATCCGCGCCCCTCAGGAGGCCGCCGGCCCCGTCGAGTGCGGCGGCAGCCCGATGGTCCCCGCCCAGGAAGCCCCCACCGCCCAGCCGCCCGGCGAGGCACCCGACACCCTCATCGGCAAGCGCTACGTCGACCCCGCCGACACCCTCGAACTCCTCTGCACCGCCTCCGGCACCGGCCACCTCACGTACGGAGGAACCCCCTGGCGATCAAGGCGCCCAAGGCCCTGCCCGCCTCGGACTGATCCACCCAGCGCCACAAGGAGTCCCATGGAGCGCGATGACATGATCCTCATCAGCGTCGACGACCACATCATCGAGCCGCCAGACCTGTTCGCGAACCACCTGCCAGCCCGCTACAAGAAGGACGCGCCGCGCCTGGTCCACCGCGAGGACGGCAGCGACGTATGGCAATTCCGGGACAACTCCGTCGGCAACGTCGCGCTCAACGCGGTCGCCGGACGGACCAAGGAGGAGTACGGCATGGAGCCGCAGGGCCTGGACGAGATCAGGCCCGGCTGCTACGACGTCGACGAACGCGTCGCCGACATGAACGCGGGCGGCGTCCTCGCCCCGATGAACTTCCCCTCCTTCCCTGGCTTCTCCGCCCGGCTGTTCGCCACCGAGGACTCCGACTTCTCCCTGGCCCTGGTGCGCGCCTACAACGACTGGCACATCGACGAGTGGTGCGCCGCCCACCCCGGCCCCTTCATCCCCATGGCGCTGGCGGCCATCTGGGACGCCGAGCTGTGCGCCCAGGAGATCCGGCGCGTGGCCGAGAAGGGCTGTCACGCCCTCACCTTCCCGGAGAACCCGGTGCCGCTCGGCTACCCGAGCTTCCATTCCGAGTACTGGGACCCGGTATGGCGGGCGCTGACCGACTGCGGCACGGTGATGAACCTGCACATCGGCTCCTCCGGCCGTCTCGTCATCACCGCGCCCGACGCCCCGCCGGACGTGATGATCACCCTGCAGCCCATCAACCTCGTCCAGGCGGCGGCCGATCTGATGTGGTCACGCGTCCTCAAGGAATACACGACCATCAGGATCGGGCTGTCGGAGGGCGGCACCGGCTGGGTCCCCTACTTCCTGGACCGTCTGGACCGCACCTACGAGATGCACGCCACCTGGACACTCCAGGACTTCGGCGGGAAGCAGCCCTCCGAAATCTTCCGCGAGCACTTCCTGACCTGCTTCATCAGCGATCCCATCGGGGTGAAGCTCCGCCACGACATCGGCGTCGACAACATCTGCTGGGAGGCCGACTACCCGCACAGCGACTCGATGTGGCCGAACGCCCCCGAGGAACTCCACGAAGTACTGACCGCGAATTCCGTGCCGGACGACGAGATCAACAAGATGACGCACGAGAACGCGATGCGCTGGTACTCCTTCGACCCGTTCGCTCACGTCCCCCGCGAACACGCCACCGTGGGCGCCCTGCGCAGGGCCGCGGGGGACCACGACGTCTCCGTCAGCCCCGCAGCCACCAGATCGTCGCCCCGGCCGAGAAACTCGCCGTGTACCGCAGGAAGGCCGAAGCGGCGCTCGCCGCGGCACAGACGACGGGCGGCGCGCGCCCGTAGTCGCCGGCTGACCGGGCCCGCAGCCCGGTCAGTCCCGCTGTCCTCCGGCGCGGACCAGGCCGGACTCGTAGGCGATGACGACGAGCTGGGCGCGGTCGCGGGCGCCGAGTTTGGTCATGGCCCGGTTGGCGTGGGTCTTGACGGTGACGGGGGTGACGAAGAGGCGTTCGGCGATCTCGTCGTTCGACAGGCCCCCGGCCACGAGGGTCATCACCTCGCGTTCCCGGGGAGTCAGCGTGGCCAGCCGGTGGGGGTCGACGAGGTCGCTGGGGGCGGGCTGGGCGAGGACGCGGCTGATGAGGCCCCTGGTGGCCGCGGGAGAGAGCAGCGCCTCGCCGGAGGCGACGAGGCGGACGGCGTCGAGAAGCTGCGCCGGTTCGACGCCCTTGCCGAGGAAGCCGCTCGCGCCGGCCCGCAGCGCCTCGATGACGAGCTCGTCCTCCTCGAACGTGGTCAGGACGAGGACCTTGACGCCTGCCAGGTCCTCGTCCTGAGCAATCAGACGGGTGGCCTCGATGCCGTCGACCTCGGGCATTCGGATGTCCATGACCACGACGTCGGCACGCTCGGACCGGGCCAGCCGAGCCGCCTCCCCTCCGTTGGCGGCCTCCCCGACGACCTCCAGGTCCGGCTGCGCGTCGATGAGCAGCCGGAAGGTGCCCCGGAGCAGCGCTTGATCGTCGGCGAGCAGGACGCGAATCGGCATGGGAGAGACTTCCTCACAGGGTGTCAGTCGGTGGCGGGCCGAGCGAGATCGGCAGTTCGGCGACGACCTGGAAGCCGCCTTCCGGCTGCGGGCGGGCCGTGACCCTCCCGCCGATGGCGTCGGCCCGCTCGCGCATGCCTATCAGTCCTTGACCAGTGCCCGCGCCCTTGGGCGCGCCGGGGGGTCCGTCGTCCGTCACGGTGACCCGGAGCGAGTTCGGACCGTAGTCCAGGATCACCTCGGTCCGGGTCGCGGAGGCGTGCTTGCGGGTGTTGGTGAGGGCTTCCTGGATGATGCGGTAGGCGGTCAGCTCGGTGGCGGGCGCCAGTGGAACAGGAGCGCCGGTGCGGGCCACCCGCACGGACAACCCGCTGGCACGAAACCCACCGGCGAGGGCGTCGAGATCGGCCAGGCGGGGGATGGGGGCACGTGAGCCCGGCGCGTCGTCGGGCTGGCGCAGCAGACCGACCGTGGCCCGCAGTTCGTCCAGCGCCGCGCGGCTGGTCTCCTTGATGTGGGCCAGTGCCTCGTAGGCCTGGTCGGGGTTGGCGCGCATGAGATGGTGAGCCACCCCTGCCTGGGCGTTGACGAGGGTGATGTGGTGGGCGACGACGTCGTGCAGATCGCGCGCGATACGCACGCGTTCCTCGGTGACCCGGCGCCGGGCTTCCTCTTCCTGCGTGCGCTCGGCGCGCACCGCACGTTCTCTGGCCTTCACCAGGTTGTCGCGGCGGCTGCGGACGGCACGGCCCAGCGCGGTGGCCGCGATCGCGAAGTCGAACCGCAGCAGGCTCGACCCGCCCACCAGCGACTCCACGTGGGTGGCGGCATAGACACCCGTGATCGCCACGGCGGCGGCCGCTCCGACGGCCCATGCGCTGCGGCGGCTGCCGAGAACGGCGAGCGTGTACAGGGCGACAAGGCTCGACGCCGGGGCCAGGGAACTGTGCGTGGCGAAGGCCATCAACGTGAGGTCGCCCGCCAGCGTGAACAGGGCGACCCACAGTGGCCAGCGGCTGCGGACGGCCAGGGGCAGGCAGGACAGAGCCGTCCACGCCGTTTCGTCCCAACGCGGCTCGTGCCAGTCGGACGTGCCGACTGCGGTGGCCGCCGCGGCGACCACGACCAGGGGCACCGCCGGGAGCACGTCTCTGACCCGGTCATGACGGGTCAGCCACTGCCGCCACACCATTCTCACCTGCATTTCCTCACTGTAAGCAGCGCGGGCCGGCGGAAGGCCGGGTGATTCCCGACTGGCCAGCCCACGCGTGGGTGTCGTTACGTCGTGCTACCGGACCCGGTCGGCCACGCCGACGGTCTCCGGCTCCCGCACCGCAGGGTGCGGCTGCGCCGGTTCGTCCACGGGGCCTTCCACGGACACGTGGGGCAGTGCCTTGTCCAGGCTGCGGGGCAGCCACCAGTTGGCCCGTCCGCACAGGTGCATGAGCGCCGGCACGACGACCATGCGGATCAGCAGGGCATCCACAGCTACAGCTACAGCGAGGCTGACGCCGAACTCGGAGATGACCCGCATGCCGCCGAAGACGAAGGAGCCGAAGACGCAGACCATGATGGTGGCGGCGACGGCGATCACCTTGCCGGTCTCCGCCTGCCCGACCCGGATCGCCCGGCGGCTGTCGCCGGTGTGGGCCCATTCCTCGCGCATCCGGCTGACCAGGAAGACCTGGTAGTCCATGGACAGGCCGAACATGATGCCGACGACCAGGATCGGCACGAACGACTCGATGGGACCGGCCGCGCCGAGCCCGAGCAGTCCAGCGCCGAAGCCGTACTGGAAGACGACCACGATCGCGCCGAAGGCCACCCCGATGCTGAGGATGTTGAGCAACGCGCCGACCGCGGGGATGAGCAGACTGCGGAAGGCGACGGTCAGCAGCAGGAACCCGAGGGCGGCGATCACGAGCACGAACAGCGGCAGCTTGCTCATCAGGACCGAGGCGAAGTCGTCGTTGCTCGCGGTGAGACCGCCCACGTACACCTTCATCGACGTGCCCTGCTCCGCCCCGGGGATCACGTCGTCACGCAGGTGGTGGATCAGGTCGGAGGTGTCGGCCGACTGGGGTGAGGTCGTCGGGACGACGGAGATAACCCCTACCGTCTGTCCCTCCCCCATCGGTGACGCGGTGGCACTGGCCACACCGTCGACCTGCTCCAGAGCGGCGACCAGCTTGGTCCTCGCCGCCTGGTCGGCGGCGCTGGGGGCCTGCACGGCGAGGACGAGCGGGCCGTTGAAGCCGGGGCCGAACCCGTCGGCGATCATGTCGTAAGCCTGGCGGTTCGTCGAGGTGGTGGGCAGGTTGCCGTCGTCGGAGGCACCCAGGCGCAGCGACAGTGTCGGGAACGCGAGCGCCGTCAGAACGGCCATGGCCACCAGGCCGAGGGCTTTGGGATGGGCCTGGACCCGGGCGGCCCATCGTCCCCACAGGCCGGGGCGGTCCGTGGACGGCCGTACCGCCTGACCGGCCTGCTCACGGCGCTCGGCGCGGCTGAGGATCCGGGTGCCGATCATGCCGAGCAGCGCCGGCAGCAGGGTGATCGCGGCGAGCACGGTGAGGACGACGGTGACGGCCGCACCGATGGCTATGCCGTTGATGATCCCGACATTGAGGGTGAGCATGCCCAGCAGCGCGACGACGACGGTCAGTCCGGCGAAGAGCACGGCCCGGCCGGAGGTGTTGAGGGCCTTGGTCGTCGACTCGGCCACGCCCATGCCCGCCATCAGGTTGGCGCGCTGCCGGTTGACGATGAACAGGGCGTAGTCGATGCCCACGCCCAGACCGATCAGCGAACCCAGGGTCAGCGTGGTGTCGGAGAGTGTGATGGCATGGCTGAGCAGCATCACCGCGACCGCGGACGTGCCGACACCCACGACGGCCGTGATGATGGGCAGCGCCGCCACCCACACCGCCCGGAAGACGAACAGCAACACGATGAAGGCGAGGACGATGCCCATCGCGTCCGCGACGGCGTTCGGCTTCGGGTTGACGGTGAACGCCTGCCCGTTGAGCGCGATGTGCAGGCTCCCCGACTCCGGAGCGGTCGCGAGTTCCTTCACATGGTCGATCTGCGGGTCGGAGACGTTCTCGTCGAACGCGACCGTGGCGTAGGCCGTGCCGCCGTCCTTGCTGACCTGCCCCTTGCCCTCGGGTGCGTAGGGGCTGGTCACTGCGGCGACCCCCGGCGCGTCGGCGATGTGCCGCAGCGCCTCGGTCATCGCCCGCTCGGCCACCGGCTCGGACACCTTGCCGTCCTTCAGCTGCCAGACGACCCGGCCGCTCTTGCCCGCGGCGCTGTTCGAGGCCTGCTGAAGCAGGGCCGTGGCCTTGGCCGAGTCGGTGTTCTGGGAGGTCGGGCTGTTTCCGAAGCCGTTGCCGACGGCGCCGACTCCGGCGCCGAGGGCGAGCAACAGGCCCACCCAGGCCAGGACGACAGCGAGCCGGTGCCGGTGGCACCAGCGGGCGAGAGGGGACATCGACGCGCCTTTCCAGGAAATGCCATGAGGTCGGGCCGACGATCACGGCCTGCCCTCACGCTCGCAGTTCTCCGGCCTCTCGTCGTTGGCCGTTCGCAGACACTTTCGTCTACTGCGATCGCAGTAGACGAAAGGGCGAACGCGGACCCCCTCGAAACTCACCGTCATGCCCCTCGCCGTACTCGACGGCCGCCGCCCGCGGCGTTGTCACGTTGTTGGGTGGGAGTGTCTGACGGCGTGCAGGGGCGTGGTGGAGTCGGGTTCGGGCTGTGTGCTCACGGCGCGGTGGGTAGGCCGGCGACGCCGGTGATCTGCTCCCAGATCGCGAAGCGGACGGTCATCTCGGCTCGATAGTCGGATGCGGGGATCACATGGCGGCCGGGTCGGAAGTGGGGTGAGATGCCGCTGAACGCGGACAGAAAACGCTGTGCGCCGCCCACGGAGCGGAAGCCTTTCATCGCCCGTTCGCGCTGCCACGTTGGCTGGTGGCTGTTCTCCGCTCGGTTGTTCAGGTACTTCGACTGCCGGTGCTCGACGCAGGGCATGACCTCGCGGTGGGCCGCGCCGTAGGAGCGGAGCTTGTCGGTGACGATCACCCGCGGCACCGTGCGGGTCTTCTTCATCAGGCGGCGGAAGAAGCGCCTGGCGGCGGCCTTGTCCCGCCGGTTCTGTACGAGGATGTCGAGTACGTTGCCGTCCTGGTCGACGGCCCGCCACAAAGTACTTCAGCTCACCGTTGATCTTGATGAAGACCTCGTCAAGGTGCCACTTGTCGCCGGTCCGGGGCCGGCGACGGCGTAGTCCGTTCGCGTAGGCCTGGCCGAACTTGGCGCACCAGCGGCGGATGGTTTCGTAGGAGACGATGACGCCGCGCTCGAGCATCAGCTCCTCGACCTCACGGAAGCTGAGCGGGAATCGGTGGTACAGCCACACGCAGTGGGAGATCACCTCGACCGGGTACCGGTGCCCCTTGCACGACAGCGACCCGGCCCCCACGAACAGCCCCCTCCGGCACGATCAACCAGAAGATCATCCCACCCGGTCAACCAACGTGACAGCGCCGGCTGATGCGTTCGCGCCGCCTGTCGAAGGACTACGAGTACCTGCGCGTCTGCTCGGAGAACGCCATCTACCTCTCCATGGCCATGCTCCTCGTGCGCCGCCTCGCAAGATCAGCCCGTTGACAGGCTTTTCAGACGCCCTCTAGCGGCGGGCTTTTACTGCCAGTACAGGGCGTTCGGCTCCCAGCAGAATCTGCTGGGCGGTACTGCCGAGGAAGAGTTCCCCGATGGCGGTGCGTCTGCGCAGCCCGATGACGATTACCGAGGCGTTGATTTCTTCGGCGGTTTCGATGAGCAGGTCGGGGAGTTCGCCGCGGTGTGGGGTCGTTCGGAGGTCCATGGATACGCCTGCCTGTTGTGCCTGGGCTTGGAGCGTTTCGGTGTCATCTGGCGAGGGCAGTTCGGTGCTGACGAGGGCGCCGTCCCGGGGGCTGCTCAGGACGACGAGGGCCTCGCGTCGTCGTGCCGCTTCGTCCAGGGCGGCCGTGAACGCGGCGTTCCCTTCGGGGGTGGGCAGGTAGCCGACGAGGACGGTCATACCGGTTCCTTGCTGCGTTGGGGGTCGCTTCTGCGGTTGCGCCAGATCGCCCGGGCGGTCGGCACCAGCGCGACGGCGAGGAAGAGCGCGAACAGCGTTCCCGAGATCGGGCGGGTGAGGAAGCCTCCTGGGTTGCCTTCGAAGAGCAGCAGTGAGCGGCGGAGTGAGCTTTCCAGGAGTGATCCGAGGACGAAGGCGAGGACGAGTGGGCCGGGGTCGAATCCGAGTTTCTTCATGAGGTATCCGAGGACGCCGAAGAAGACCACGAGTCCGATGTCGAAGACGCTGTTGTTGACGGTGTAGGCGCCGATGAGAGTGATGAGGACGGTGATGGGGGCGAGGATGGTCGGGCGTATGCGCAGGATGCGTACGAACAGTCCTACGAGCGGGATGCTCATGATGAGCAGAAGGATGTTCCCGATGTACATCGAGTTCACCACGCCCCAGAACAGCTCGGGGTGCTCGGTGACGAGCTGGGGGCCGGGGGTGATGCCCTGGATCAGGAGGGCGCCGAAGATGACCGCCATGGTGGCGTTGGCGGGTATGCCGAGGGACAGCAGCGGGATGAACGAGGATGTGGCGGCGGCGTTGTTGGCGGTCTCGGGTGCGGCGACACCTTCGACGGCGCCGCGGCCGAAGCGCTCCGGGGTGCGTGATCGGCGTTTTTCCAGGGCATAGGCGGCGAGTGAGGCGAGGACCGCGCCGCCGCCGGGGAGGATGCCGAGGATGAAGCCGATGACGCCGCCTCTGCCGATCGCTCCGGAGGACTGGCGCAGATCGGAGCGGCTGGGCCAGACGTTGGCGACCTTGGTGGGGGCGTGGGCCGCGCGATGGCGTTCTTCCAGGGTGTAGAGGATCTCACCCAGGCCGAAGAGACCCATGGCGATGGGGACGAAGTCCAGGCCGTCTGCGAGTGACAGGCTGTCGAAGGTGAACCGTTCGGCGCTGGTGAAGCCGTCTCGGCCGACGGTGGCGAGCAGCAGGCCGACGGCGGCGGCGATGAGGGCTTTGAGCATGCCGCCGTTGGAGACGGTGGCTACCAGCAGGATGCCGAGCAGCGCCAGCATCGTGTATTCGGGTGGGCCGAAGTCCAGGGCGAATTCGGCGACCATGGGGGCGACCACGCTGAGGGCGATGATGGCGAGGGTGCCGCCGACGAAGGAGCCGATGGCGGCGATGCCCAGGGCGGTGCCGGCCTTGCCTTGGCGGGCGAGGGCGTGGCCGTCGAAGACCGTGACGACGGAGGATGCTTCACCGGGTAGGCGCAGCAGTACGGAGGTGATGGTGCCGCCGTATTGGGCTCCGTAGAAGATGCCTGCCACCATGATGATCGCGGTGACGGCTTCGAGGCCCAGGGTGATCGGAAGCAGAATGGCTATGGTGGCGGCTGGTCCCAGACCGGGCAGGACACCAACCAGCATGCCGATGACGACACCGACAAGGCAGTACAACAGGTTGGTCGGCTCGAGGACGACGGCAAAGCCGTCGAGCACGGGGGACACCTCCAACGATCCTCCCAAACGTGTGGTGATGTGCGGTCAGAACAGGTGCGGGATGGTGACCTTCAGCGCGCCGACGAACAGGGCGTAGAACGCGCAGGTGGCGCCGAGGCTGACGACGATGGAGGTACGCCAGCTCTCCCGGCCCAGGATCCGTAGCCAGAAGAAGGCCAGGAGGGCTGTGGGGATCTCGAAGCCGATCACGCCGATGACCGCTACGTAGGCCACCATGGTCCCGACCGCCACGATCACCAGGAAGCTGGTGCGGGTGAACTGCTCGGCGTCGTCCATGCGCCGGGCAGCGGCAGCCAGGAGCACGCCGAGAATGATCAGTGTTGCGCTCACCAGGGCCGGCCAGGTGCCGGGCCCGGGTTTCGAGGGGCTGCCTATGCCCAGGCTCAATGCCCCGGCGAGCGCCGCCCCACCGAGAACCACGACGACCGCGGCCGTGACGAGGTTGGTCACCGTGCCCGCTGCCGGCGGCCGGGTGTCGTCGGAAAGTTCGTCGGCGGTCGACGGGTTCTCGGTGGACATGCCGCTCAGTTTCCGCTCATGTCGATCTGGTACTCGTCGGCGAGGGCACGGTATTTCTCCAGCGAACCGGTCCACTGCTTGAGCAGTTCGGCGCCCTCGACCTCGTTGGGTGTGAGCAGCCGCTGAGTGTTGAAGTCCTGGTACTTCTTGCCCTCGAAAGCTGTGCGGAACGCCGTCCGCAGCCGGTCGACAACCTCCTTGGGAGTGCCCTTCGGGGCGACGACGGCACGCGACTGCTGCACCGGGACGTCGTAGCCGGCCTCGACCGCGGTGGGGATGTTGGCCATGTACGTGGGCCGCTTCTCGGCGAAGGTGACGAGAGGGGTGATCTTCCCGGCCTTGATCTGGGGCTGGGCCTCACCGAGCTGGATCGAGGCGACGTCGACCTGACCGCCCAGGATGGCGGTGAGTGCGGGGGCTCCGCCGTCGAACGGCACGGCGGTCGCCGTCACCTTCGCCTGGGAGAACAGCAGCGCCTGGCTGAGGTGGCTGCCCGTGCCGACGCCGGTCGTACCGTATTTGATCGAGCGGTCGGCGTCGACGATGTCCTTGACCGTCTTGAAACCGGACTTGGGGCTGGCGACCAGGACGTAGTCGTCCTGGGACAGGCCGGTGATGACTTCGTAGTTGTTGATGTCGACGGCTTCGTCGGCGGATACGGCCAAGGGCGTGATGTAGGCCAGCGAGCCCACGAAGAGCATGATGGTGTGGCCGTCGGCCTTGGCGCCGGCCAGTTCCTTGGCGGCGACGGCGCCGTTGGCGCCGGGCTTGTTGACCACCGTGATGGTCTCTTTGAGGTCGGCGCCGGCAGGTTCGGCGGCCGCTCGGGCGGTGAGGTCGGTGCTGCCGCCGGGGTCCTGTCCGACGAGCAGGGTGATGGCTCTGTCGGGGAACGAGGCTTCGTCCTTGGATCCTTCATCCCCGACGTTGCCACCGCAGCCGGGCAGCGCGGTCACGGCGGCGAACACAGCGACCGCGGCTAAGCGGCGACGAAGCCCAAGCCTGGTGTGCATGAGCGTCTCCCTCAAGCGAGTTGGGTGGAGATGTGATACAGGTCTCGATCCACGGTGCCGCGCAGCCTATGACCGCCTGTCATGCCTGTCCAACTCCGTTACCGCATGGGGTGATACCTTTCTTGCATGACGTATACCTTGGAGCAATTGCGTGGATTAGTCGCTGTTGCCGAGGAACTTCACTTCGGCCGGGCGGCGGCACGACTGCACATGACCCAGCCGCCGCTGAGCCGTCAGATCCAGAAGCTCGAAGCCGCCGTTGACGTGCAGCTCCTCGAGCGGGACAAGCAGCATGTGGCTCTCACGCCGGCCGGTGAGGCGTTCTTGGTGGAGGCCAGGCGCATCCTGGCGATCGCCGAGGCCGCCCCGGACCTGGCCCGCCGCATCCACTCAGGTTCCCGTGGCGTGGTGCGACTCGGCTTCACCGCCGCGTCGACCTTCGGCACGCTTGGCCGCATCCTCAACCGGCTCGAGCAGAGCCTGCCGGAGGTCCGCATCGAGCTGTTCGAGATGGTGACGCGCGAGCAGATCGACGCCCTTGCCGGCGAGGACATCGATCTCGGGCTCGCCCGCCCGCCGTTCGACTCCGAACTCTTCGACTCGCGCCTGATCCAGCAGGAGGCGCTGTTGCTGGCGGTGACCGCCGGGCACCGGCTGGCCAGCCTGGACCGGCCCGCTTGCGCCGACGACCTGACCGGCGAACCGCTGATCTTCCACTCGCAGCGCAAGGCCCGGTACTTCTACGACCTGATGGTCAGCATGGTCCCGCTGGCCCCGGAACGGGTCGTGCACAGCGTGAGCCAGATCCTCACCATGCTGTGGCTGGTCTCCGCCGGGCGGGGAGTCGCCTTCGTGCCCGCCTCCGCCACCTTGCTGCGCATTCCCCATGTCGCGTTCATCCCGCTGGCCACGCATGTGCCCCGCCCGGTGGAGCTGCATCTGCTGTGGCCGCGGCATTCGCGCAATCCCGCCCTCGCGCAGGTGCTGGCCGCGCTTGAGGACCTGCCCCCGCGGGAGCACCCGAGCGGGCCGGTGATTTCGCCCCGCGCCGGCGAGAAGACTGATACCGAAGCGGCATCACACAATGCGTAAACACTCTTGGACAGGCATCAAGGCCGCTCCTAGGCGCTGTCACGTTGTGGGGCGGGTAGGTGTCTGATGGTGCGTCGTGGTGTGGTGGAGCCCGGTTCCGGGTTGTGCTCAGGCCGTGGCAGCGACGCCGGCGACTCCGGTGATCTGCTCCCAGATTGCGAAGCGGACGGTCATCTCGGCTCGGTAGTCGTGTGCGGGCATCAGATGGCGGCGGGGCCGGAAGGGCGTTGTCACGTTGTTGGGTGTGTGACTGCCTGACGGCGCGTCGGGGCAGGGTGGGCTTGGGAGCCGGGCCTGTGGTTAGTACTGCAACGGTGCTTGCCGTGGCTGTTGGCCAGTTCGTTCGTTGGTGTGGTTATGGGTGGGGACCTTGCTGATGTCAGGTTGTGGGCCGGAGAGCTGGATGTGCTGCATGAGCGGTTCGTGCACCGGTTCAACCGGGAGGAGCCGCGCCGGTCGGCGCTGGCTTATATGCGGGGGCTGGTTGCGCCGCTGGAGCGGAAGAACGGCTGGACGCTGGCGGAGGAGGCCGGTCACGCGGGCCCCGATCGCATCCAGCGGCTGCTGAACCGGATCGAGTGGGATGCCGACGAGGTCCTGGATGACGTACGCGACTACGTGGTGGAACACCTCGGTGACCGGGACGCCGTTCTGATCGTCGATGACACCGGGTTTCTGAAGAAGGGCGTCCGTTCGGCCGGGGTGCAAAGGCAGTACTCCGGAACCGCTGGCCGCACCGAGAACTGCCAGATCGGTGTGTTCCTCGCCTACGCCACCGCCCGCGGACGCACTCTGATCGACCGCCGTCTGTATCTGCCCACCTCCTGGACCGACGACCGGGACCGCTGCCGGCGGGCGGGCATCGACGACAGTGTCGCCTTCGAGACGAAGGTGGCCATGGCCAAGGCGATGGTCCGCCGGGCCGTCGCCGACAAGGTCCCGTTCAGTTGGGTCACGGCGGACGCCGCTTACGGCTACAGCAAGGGCTGGCGGTTCGAGCTGGAGCAGGCCGACGTCTTCCACATCATGGCCACCACCCGGCACGACACCGTCGTCACCCGCTGGTCCATCGACCACCCCGTCCATGACCTGTTTCCCGGCCTGCCGCGGCAGAAATGGAAGCGCCGCTCCTGCGGTGAAGGAGCCCACGGCCGGCGGATCTTCGACTGGGCCCGCGTCGAAGCGAGGCCCTGGCACCGCGAGGACCGCAGGCACTGGGTTCTCGCCCGCCGCAGCGTGAGCAGGCCCGAGGACATCTCCTACTACATCGCCTACTGTCCCGCCGACACGAGGCTGGACGAGCTGATCCGCATCGCCGGCAGCCGATGGGCAGTCGAGGAATGCTTCCAGACCGCCAAGCAGGAATGCGGCCTGGACGACTACCAGGTCCGCCGCTACCCCGGCTGGCACCGCCACATGACCCTGGCCACCCACGCCTGCCTGACCGTCCTGCGCGCCCGCCAGCTGGACACGGACAAAGCAGAAACGGATCCTCCCAGCTCATCCACCTCAGCCTCGCCGAAATCCGACGCCTGATCCACCGCCTCACCAACCGCCGACCCACCCCGATCGACCACATTCTGCGATGGTCGACATGGCGCCGACGACGCCAATATCAGGCCCGCCTGAGTCACTACAAACGACGCGGACACAGCCCCTGAAAACTGCCCAGCACTCAGAACCAGCACCGTTGCAGTACTAGAGCGTGTCTCTTTGGTGGGCTGGTCAGTTGATCGGACGTGTCCATCCGGTTAGTGATCACTGATGCGATGTGGGACCGGATCGAGCCGCTGATGCCGGCCGATCCGGTCCGCGGTCGGCGATGGGCCGACCACCGCCGCACCCTTGAGGCCATTGCGTGGAAGTACCGCACCTGTTCGCCCTGGCGGGACCTGCCGGGGGAACTCGGCTCCTTCCAGACGGCCCACAAACGCCTCATCAGGTGAGCCGTCGACAGCACCTGGGCACGGATCCTGGCCGCCGTCCTGGCCACCGCCGACGCGGATGACGACGTGGAATGGACGGTCTCGGTGGACTCCACCATCTGCCGAGCCCATCAGCACGCGGCTGGGGCCGTGAAAAAGGGGCTGCGCGACGGTCAGAACCCGACGACCACGCACTCGGACGTTCTCGTGGCGGCCTGAGTACGAAGGTACATCTGGCCAGCGACAACCGGGCACGGCCGTTGGCCCTCTACGTCACCGCTGGTCAGGCGGGCGATGCTCCGGCATTCGAGGCCGTCATGGCCAGGATCCGCGTCCCCCGGCGCGGACTCGGCAGGCCCCGGACTCGGCCGGAGACCGTCCTCGCGGACCGCGCGTATTCTTCCCGCGCGATCCGCGGCCATCTCCGACGGCGGGGCATTCGCGCCGTCATCCCGCAGCCTGCCGGCCAGGTCGGACACCGCCTGCGGAGAGGGCGACCGGAGGCCGGCCGCCAGGTTTCGATGCGGAGGCATACAAGCAGCGCAACACCGTCGAACGGTGCATCAACCGCTTGAAGCAATGGCGTGGTCTGGCAATGCGCACGGACAAGCTTGCCCTGGCCTACGAGGCTGCTTTGCACTTGGCAGCCATCCTGATCTGGTCCCGCTCGACGCGGTGATCAGAGCAGCTCGTGCACGACCAGGCGGGACTGCTTCCCCGAGAAGGCGCTTCGCAGGGCTCGGGCCTCACCGTTCCGGGCAGCGAAGACTCCTCGTTTGTCCACGTGCACGACCAGGACGTCATAGCTATCGATGACCTCGGAGATGCCCCGCGTCTGGATGGTGTCCCGCCAGGCTTCCGTGTTCCGGCCGAACCACTCCGGCAGTCCGCAAGGCTCAGCCACGGCGTCCCAGAAATCATCGAGCGTCTCGATCGGCCTACCTCGCAGGTCAACCACCAGTTCGGACTCAATCCTCTTGGCCATCACGACAGAGTAATCGGCCATCTTCCAAGGCGTCAGAGCTCCAAAGAGACAGGGCCTAGTCCACGATGCCCAGCGCACGGTGTCTGGCCTGCACTTCGAGCACGCCGGTACCTGATGGCGTAGTGCCTCGATCGCCTGCGCGCGGCAACGACAGAGGCCCGGACCGATGGTCCGGGCCTCTTCGCATGCGTACGTCAGGCGGCCGCCGGCGGCACGGGCCGGGTCTTCCACTCGAAGAGCACCCACCGGACCGCCTCGCGGACACCCAGGGCGTAATCCCGGTCGACGTCGGGACAGTCGTTGCCTTCCAGGCAGTCACGAGCGTGAGTCTGCTCCCGCCCCACCTGGCGGACGGTGTACGGATAGTCGTGGGTCTCCCCGCTGATCGGGGCGTTCTGCAGCTCGCCCAACAGCCAGGCGGCCACGGCCCACACTCCCTGGGCGAACGAGGCGGGGCGCCGCACGTCGTACTCGTCCTCGTCCTCGTCCAGCTGCACGCGCGCGTGCTCGCCGGCGTGGAACTGCAGTGCGGCATCATCCCGGAGCGCTTCCAGCTCCGCCCGCGTCCGCCGGACTCCTTCTGGAAGTCCGGGAATGCTCGGGGCCTGTGCTGGAACCGGGGTGGGCCCGTGGCCAGGCCAGGACGGCGCTACCCCGGGGAGGATGCCAGTCTTCCCGGCCGGAGGCAGCAGGTCGTCAATGGGCGGGTGGAGCCGGCGGGGGCACCACGGGTCGCTGTTGCTGGCCATGGTGTCGACGGTAGCTGCGGGCACTGACACGGGGCCAGTGGTCCGCCCTCTCCGGCGGTTCGCCGTAGGTCCGGGCGGAGTGGGGTGGTTCCCTCGTTGGGCGGCAGGCGAAGCCCTACCGCGGGCGTTGTCGGGGTGCCGGGCTCGGCGGAGCCGACCGCGAAGCGGCTTGGCCTGGCGCCCCGCGGCGGCCGCGGTGCCCTCCGGGTGCCGTCCGACGAGGGGGCCGCACCGCGACCCACCACCATCTCCACCACCCACCACCCGCACCCAAGATCCGTGCCCCCCACCCCCTCCGCAGGGTGGCCGGGGTGTGGGGCGGAGCCCCGCAGTCTGGATGCAGGTAAGAGCACTGTCACCAGCCACAAACGGCGGACCCCGCTCGCCGAGTAGGCCCCGTGCCCCAGCCCGATCAGCCGGGCGGGGAGTTCTGGCTGGCCTGGTTGAGGAGGCGTTCCCAGGTGCGTGTTGACCCGCCGTGCTGTTGAGCGAGGGATGCTGCGATGTGATGGCGGGGGGTGTCGCCGGCAGCGCTGAGGGCAGCGGTCGCGGTGTGCAGGCGGGGATCGCCCTCGGCGTCATCGGTACCTAGAGACGTCTCGTACTCGTGGAGCTGTTGGTACAGCTCGTAGAGTTGCGTGCCCTGCGTGAGATGGTCCTTCTTCCGCCTATTGAAAGTGAAGCCGGACAGGAAGCCGCGTGCCAAAGTGCTGATCGTGAGCGAAGCGATAAGCGCGACCACCGAGGCTGTTGTGGTGTAGAAGGCGAGCCGCGCCAGGGCTGGCGATGGATCAGGATCGGGGGTCGCTGCCCACCTCAAGACGTAGACGACGGTCGACACGATCTGCAGACACAGAAGCAACCAGGGGCCGCCGACACAGATGATCTTGAGCAGGTTGCTCAGCGCGCCCATCTCGTTGGCACGACAAGCGGCCTGTGCCCTCACATCACGGAGGCGCGCGAGGTCGTCGTGAGTAACCTCCCGCCCGGCTCGGAGGTGCGCCGCAATTTCGTCCTCCACAGCCCACCAGCGCTTCCGTGCCTCCACGAGGGGCGCGTACCACGCTTTAAGCAAGCGCTCGGCCTGCATTGTCGCGATAACCAGGACAGCGAGCATGATCGACGTGGTGATTGCCGCGTAGTCGTCGCTCATGGCCCAGTTACTCATGGCCGTGTTCACAGGTGCCCCCTTCGCCTGCAGCAGCCGGCGAGATTCGCTGCTGGAAGACTAGTTCAGCAGTCCGCGGCGGCCCGGCGGACTGATCGGCTCCGGCTCGTACACGGTCAGCAGGGCCGCATCCGCGCGGTCCGGAGCCGAGTAGCGGCGAAGAGGCGGACCGCCTGGTGGGCTACATCCGGTGGGCCCGCTCGATCAGGTACAGCGTCTCCGACGGTCTCCGGGGCGCCGCCAGAGGACTTGCGCGGCTAACTACGGCCTGCTGCACAGTCCATCCGTCGCTGGTAACCGACTCGCTTCCTATTGGCAGAGAGGTGCTGTCCGGAGCGCACCCCCGCGACGCAAAGAGGCAGAGGGACATCCTCCTTCGCTGTCCCACCGTTGAGACCTGAGGGGAAACCACAATGACCACGGCCCAGTCGACCCCGACGCGAGCGCCGGATCCCGATCCGCACCGACTGCTGCACCGACTCGTCACAGGTCTGCTGGTGCTCGGCTTCCTCGCCTACGTTCTCCACGAGCACCCGGCCCTGCGAGAGACGGCAGCTGCGGTAGGAGGGTTGGGTGGATTGCTCCTGACAGCCGTTATCGCGGCTGGTCGTCGTCGATGACGGCTGTCAGCCCGGCGGCTCTTCGATTGCGCGGCCCGCCGGCGCCGGGCCGCGCAAGGCCCCTGGGGCCGTTGGGCGGAGCGCAACGCGGACAAGGCTTCAGCGCATACGGGTGGAGGGAACTACACGTTGTTCATGAAAGAAGCGTGCGCCCGTAGATGATCTATCGCACCTCTGAAGGTCGCACTGGGCGACTGAACGCCCTGCCGGCCGGGCGGCGTCAGCCGTCGTCGCCCGGCGACTCCTCGTCGGCGGGGCCGCCGGCTCCGAGAGTCCGCCTTGGGGCCGGGGGCGTTGCCTGGTGTCCACCGAGTACGCCCCGGGCGCGCAGCTCGGCAACGTCCGGGAGGTGGACGCCGGGCAGGGCGTCCATCAGGTCGGCCTGGGTGGCGCGGACGGTGTGCGCGGCCTGAGGACCGGAGCCAAGAGTGCGGCGTGCTGTCACGCGGTCATCGTACGGGCGGTGTTACCGCTGGCTGCTCGGCTCGGGTCGGGGGTTGAGGAACACCCATGTCAGATCGTGCGCTAGGGCGCGTATCGAGTCGTGATCTGCAGGTTTGCCCGGGCGTGGATCTTCGATCCGGTAGATGGTCTGGCGTGGGAGGTGCTCGCGGCCAGCCGGAATACGCACTCGCGGTCGGTTGCAGCGGAACATGCACCATCCTCAGGAGCCGCCCAGCGGCATACATCCACTGCTCGCCGGACGTTTCAGCCCCTACCGGTTCGATCCGTCCACGGTCGTCGATGACCACGCCCTTGGGTTGCTGTTGGAAGCCGTGCGGTGGGCACCGTCGGCGGGGAACTCCCAGCCGTGGGGCTTCTTCACCAGCAGGCCCGGTGAGTTGGAGCACGACCGTGTTCTCCCTCACCTTGCGCCGAGCTCGGCCCGCTGGGCGACGGACGCGAGTCTGCTCGTGGTCACCCTGACGCGCCGGCACGTCGATGACACCCAGCTGCTCTACTCCGAGTTCGCGGACTACGACCTCGGCCAAGCCATCGCCCACATGACTGTTCAGGCCCAGGCTATGGGGCTGGCCGCGCACCAGTTCCGGGCCTTCGACCTGGAAGGGCTCACCAAGGAGCTGGACCCGAACCCGGGGTGGGCGATCGTCTCCATGGTCGCGGTGGGCAAGGCGGTCGGCGGGGCGCCGGAGGGCCGTGCTCGACACAGCGTCGCTCACCTGCGCTCTGCTCCCTGGTCACCGGTGGAGTAACAGGCGAGCTTTGATCACTGAGCGGTCCTGGTGAGGTCTTTGATCCAGATCATCGAGCCACGCAGGTGAGGTCCGGCGAGGTAGCTTTCGGGGGTTGGCTGTGTCACTTTCACGGGGAGTCGTTTGGAGGGCGTTGTCACGTTGTTGAGTTTGCAGGCTCCTGACGGTGTGTCGGGGCATGGTGGGCGTGCGGTTGGGTTCTGTGTTCAGGCCGTGGCGGGCTGGCCGGCGGCGCCAGTGATCTGGTCCCAGATGGCGAACCGGATGGTCATCTCGGCTCGGTAGCCGTGGGCGGTCATCAGGTGGCGGTGGGGCCGGAAGTGAGGTGAGATGCCGCTGAACGCGGACAGGAACCGCTGCGCGGCGCCGACCGATCGGAAGCCCTTCATCGCGCGTTCCCGCTGCCGCGTGGGCTGGTGGCTATTCTCCGCCCGGTTGTTCAGGCCCTTGTGACAGCGGTGCTCCACCGAGGGCATGACCTCTCGGTGGGCCGCACCGGAGCGCAGCTTGTCTGTGACGACCACCCGCGGCACCGTACGGGTCTTCTTCAGCAGCCGACGGAAAAACCGCCGGGCCGCGGCGGTGTCCCGCCGGTCCTGCACGAGGATGTCCAGCACCATCCCATCCTGGTCGACGGCCCGCCACAGGTACTTCAACTCGCCGTTGATCTTGATGAAGACCTCGTCCAGGTGCCACTTGTCTCCCGGCCGGGGCCGACGACGGCGCAGCGCGCCGGCGTGGGCCTGCGCGAACTTGTCGCACCACCGCCGGACCGTCTCATAGGAGACGATCACTCCGCGCTCGGGCATGAGTTCCTCGACTTCACGGAAGCTCAGCGGGAAGCGGAAGTACAGCCACACGCAGTGGGAGATCACCTCGACCGGGTACCGGTGCCCTTTGTAAGACGGCGGCGCGCTGTCCACGGACGACCCCTCCCGGCCTGATCCA
Source organism: Streptomyces flavovariabilis (assembly GCF_000725785.1). NCBI lineage: Bacteria > Bacillati > Actinomycetota > Actinomycetes > Kitasatosporales > Streptomycetaceae > Streptomyces > Streptomyces flavovariabilis. The sequence continues at coordinate 23,073 of NZ_JNXD01000034.1, forward strand.
CCCGAAGAACATCTCACCCGATCAGCCAACGTGACAGCGCCGCGTGGAGTACTTCCGGGGCCGCGACTTCACCCCCACGGGCATCGACCGCACCCGGCACAGCCGGCGGACCGGCTGCACCGCGGTCCGCCAACAGGGCAACCTGGCGGGCACGTACGCCCCGCTGTCCCACCGTTGGATCGATCACTGCTGAGGCGGTCCTCACCGCGTCCGCGATGCACGCCGCTCTCCCCAGTGGAACGCGTTCCCTTTTCCTGAGAAGGGAACCACCCCTAACTTTAGGGCTTGTTAGTACAACAAGGGGGACAAATGATGTACAGCATCATCGTGGTGCCGCCCGAGTACGGCGGGCCCGGGGAACAGATCCGCCTCGCGCCCGGGGAGCAGCTCGACTTCGGCCGGAGCACGGGGGCGCCAGGCCCTCACCTCACCATCGCGCACGAAGGGGTGTCCCGGGCCGCCGGCCGGATATCCGCACACGACACCTTCTGGATACTGAGCAACCTCAGCCACTCCCAGACCTATGTCGTGGAGAACCCGGAGGGTGCGGGCGAGCACATCAAGGTCGCACCGGGCCGCCTCAACGCCCCGGTACCCTTCGAGTTCGCCCGGGTCGTACTGCCCGCCGGCGGCGAGCTGCTCAGCTTCGAAGTGTGGGCGCCACGCCACGACTACCTCGACACCCAGGCGACGGACCAGGAGTCCCTCAACGGCGCCAGCACCGCCCCGGCGTTCGCCCTGGACCGCTCCAAGCGCTACTTCGCGGTGCTGACCGCGCTGTGCGAGCCCCGGCTGCGCGGTGCGCCGCACGCGCAGCTGCCCACCGTCGAGCAGCTGGCCGAGCGGCTGCGACCGATCTGGCCCACCACCAACCGCGCCGCCGTGCAGTGGAACATCGACTACCTGGCGGTGAAGCTGCGCCTCAAGCCCGCCCCGGACACGGCGGAGTCCGGTCCCCGGCTCAACGGCAAGAAGGAGTCGCTCGTCTCGCTCGCGCTCCGCTTCGACCTTGTCCGGGAGGACGATCTCGTCCTGCTCACCCGCCCCCGCGAGGCGGTGCGGTGAACCCGTTCCGTACGAGCCCGGGACATCCGTACTCCGTGCACGTCCCCAAGGGCTATCGCGTCGGCGGCTGGGAGGTCCGCGAGCCCATGGCCGCCGGGGCCTTCGGCAGCGTGTACGCGGGCCGACGCGTCGGCCCGTCCGGGGAGCCACCGTCCGTGTCCGCGCTGAAGTTCCTGCCCAGCGGCACCAGCACCCCACGCCAGCTGCGCCATCTGCGGGAACTCGCCGAGCGCGAGGTGAAGTTGCTGAGCCGGCTGCAGGCGCCACGCCTCATCCGGTTGTACGAGACGCTGACGGTGGACGACCCCGGGCACCCGGAGCTCGACGGCGCCACCGTCCTCGTACTGGAGAAGGCCGAGGAGTCCCTCGACGCCCTGCTCTCCCGGACGCCGAGACCGCGCGGCGGGCCCGAGCTGCTGGCCCAGATCTGCGCCGGCCTGTACCAGCTGCACCACGCGGGCTGGGTGCACGGCGACCTCAAGCCACCCAACGTCCTTCTCATGAAGGACGGTTCGGTGCGCCTGGCCGACTTCAACATGGCCGCCGAGATGGAGGGCACGCACGCGTACACCCCCGCCTTCTCCACGCCCGACTACACCCCGCCCGAGCTGCTCTGGTCCGAGATCGGCGAACGCGGCCGCCAGATCCGCCCGGCGGCGGACGTCTGGGCCTTCGGCGTACTCGCCCATGTCGTGCTCACCGGCTCCCAGCCGCTGCCGGGCTCCACCCCGTCCGCCCGCCGGGACGCGGCGGTGCGCTACGCGCAGGGCCATGACGAGTTGCGCCTCTCCTCCGAACTCCCCTCCCCCTGGCAGCAGATCATCGCGGACTGCCTGGCCCGCACGCACCGGGAGCGCGCCGTCCACGACGCGGCGTCACTGCTGCGCAGGGTGGAGTCGGCGGCGGGCACGGCCCGCTCGCCCCGGTCGCACCCGCTGCCTCGGCGGTGGCGCTGGGCCGCGATGGCGGCGGCCGGGCTCGCGGCGCTCGGCTTCGGGGTGAACAACGCCCTGGCGGGGGCGGGCGAGACCGCCGCGGGCGCCGTGGGTTATGACCGGTGCGACAAGGGCAGCGTCTGCTTCTTCACCGAGCGGGACGGCATGGGCGAGATGTGCGCGTGGGACGGCGACGACAACGACTGGACAGCAGGCGAGAACCATTGCGGCTGGGCCGCCCCGAAGAAGGCCCGGTCGGTCTTCAACAACGGCCACGACACCGACGCGGGCGAGGAGTTCGTCGATGTCGCCTACTACGCGCAGAAGCGGCTGCGGGAGCCTCTGGGCTGCGTCGAGGTGGGCGCCAGGGAGAACTTCACCGCGCCGCTGCGGATCCGGTCGCACATCTGGGAGAAGAAGTGCCGAGCCAGTGATGCGCGCCCTTCGGCGGCCCAACCCTCTGAGATACGAGTACGCGGTGACGGCCCTCCGGCGGGACGGTGAGCGGAGCACACCTCCGCCGGGCACGCCGCCCGGCCCTGCGAAAGGGGTCCGATGCCGCAGAGCAAGAGGAAAGTCCGGCGCCTTGGACACCGGCTGCGTACGGCGATGCTCGCCTGTGCGGCCGCGCTGTCGCTGGGAGCCGCCACGATGTCCGGCGCTTCCGGTTCCGCTTCGGCTGCTGGTTCCGCCTCCGCCGACCGGGCATCGGTCACGCAGGCGCCACCCCCGGGCAAGCCCGCCTTCCAGATGCCGTTCTCCTGCCAGAGCCAGTGGCAGCTCAACACCTACGACGCCGGGCACGACCCCGCACTCGACATCGTGGTGAAGGGCAACACCGGATCCGACGGCCTGCCCGTACAGGCGTCCGCCGCGGGGACGGTCACCGCGACCTACTGGGACAACGGCTCGGGGAACACCATTCAGGTCAAGCACGCGGGCGGCTGGTTCACGGCGTACTACCACCTCAAGGACGCCCCCGACCGCTACGTCAAGAAGGGCGACAAGGTCCAGCCCTCGACGCGCATCGGCCGGATCGGCGCCTCCGGCGGCACGAATTGGGCCCATCTCCACTACGAACAGCGGTACTTGGCGACCGGCGACTTCACCGACGAAAGGCACCGCAAGCCGGTCCACTTCAACGGCGTCGAGTACACGGGCGTCGGCAAGCAGTGGCCGAGCGTGACCAGCGCCAACTGCGGCGACTCCGCCGCCTGGAAGGACTGCCCGCCGGGCTCGGTGTGCTTCTACTCCGGCACTGACGGAACCGGCAGCGTGTGCCGGACCGACAGCGATGACCCCAGCAGCGCGTGCGGTCTGCGCAAGTCGTTCTTCAACAACGGCAACGTTCAGGAGGGCTACGACCACGTCCAGGTCACCTTCGTGGAGGGCGGCGGCGCCTGTCTGCACCGCGGCTGGGACGAGGGCCGGGGCAACTTCGCCTCCGGCGGCCGGACCATCGACTCCGTGCGGTGGCGGGGCGAATGCCCGGCCTGAGCGGGGATTTCGCCGGCGCGTACCGCCACTCCTCTGATGTACGAGGTACCGGCACCCGGCCCGGTCGGCCATGGTGTGAACACGTCACCGGGAGCGGCGTGGCACACCGGAAGCGACATCACTGAACGTCGCCCACAACGCCCGGCCGCACCTTCATGCGCCTCGATCGAGGCAGACCAAGGGGGAACAAACATGCGCAAACTAGGTGTCACCATCGCCACACTCGCCCTGACGGCCGTCGGCCTGGGCGTCCCCGCCACTTCAGCCCAGGCCGCCAGCGGTTACGACCGCTGTGTGAAGGGCGACGTCTGCTTCTTCTCCGGCAGCGGCGGTAGCGGAAGCATGTGCAGCTGGGACGCCGACGACAGCGACTGGCGGGGCGGTGCCATCACGTGCTCGTGGTCGGGCACCACGACGGTCAGGTCGGTATACAACAACGGCCACTCGGGAGGCTACGACACCGTCAAGTACTACCGCTACGCCAACTACAGCACCTACGAAGGCTGCGCAGCCAACGGCTTGAAGCACACCTACTCGACCCCGAAGACCCTCCGCTCCCACAAGTGGGCCACCAGCTGCTGATCGGGCAGGCTGTCGTGCCCCGGCGCCGTGCGAAGCGCGGACGGCGCCGGGGCGCTACGCAGCCCGGCCGACAAAGGTGCTTGCAGTGGCGAGTTGCGTTGCCGAGCCGCTGCGGTCCCTCGGGGAGTGGTCAGCCGAGCCAGACGATGTCGATGACGTACAGGCGCCCGGCGGCACGGTTGGTCCAGTACACGGCGGTGAGTTGTCCCACGGAGGCGGAGCGGACGTCCTCGCCCTCCGGGTCCCGTGCGTCGAAGGGCGGGAAGGACCACGGGTCTCGGCCGGCGATGTCCAGCACGTCGCGGGCCATCTCCTGGGCGTGCTTGGGCAACTCCTCCAGGACGGACAGCGCTTTGGGCGACAGGCGCGCGGGCCAGGGTGTGTCACTCACGGTCGGGTGCCGAGGACGTCGGCCAGGTCGACGCCGTCGGAGTCGTCGCAGCCGCCGGCGAGGAACGTGTCCACGACCGGGGCCGCGGCGAGGCGGGCCTGCCACGTGCGCACGACGTCATGGAGCGGGCTGAGGCTGTAGCTGTGCCGGGAGTCCTCAAGTGCTCGTGCCCAGTCCTGCTCGAAGGCGGGCACCCAGGTGCTGGCGCGGGTTGCCTCGCGCAGCTGGGCGAGCAGCTGCGCGGCCGCGGTCGGAGCGGGCGGGGCCGGCGAGGCGGGCACGTGGTCGGACTGGGCGCTCATGGCTCCTCCAGGCAGGGTCTCATCGCCACGGTACGCGCAGCGCGGGGCCGTGGGGACGGACATGCGGGGATCCCTTTCCACGGCGGGGACCTCGACGTTGTCGATGCTTCAGGCCGGCGGAATGGTCCACGCATTTCCTGGTCGCTGGCCCCGGTGTCGCGGGCGTCGAACAGGCGTTGTGCATACGCCCGAGCCGGGCGCGGGTCTCCTCGGTGATCCCGTCCGTGGCGGCCGCCTGGCGCCGTCGGCGCTTGCCCACCAGCGGTGCCAGCGGGCCCGCACCGCAGCGGACGCCGGGTGCCTCTGCCGCGTGACAGGCGGTCCGGTTCCGGGCCCCCTGGCCTACCCGCCTCGGGAAAGGGCCTGTGACGAGCGTCCAGGCGGCCGGGCGGGTCCAGTTCCGCGGGCAGGCCTGCGGAGGCTGCGGGCCCGAGATGCTGGCGGCGGAGTTCCTGACGGTGAACCGCAAATCCCCGTCCGCCGACGGGGCGGCAGACTCGGCCGAGACCACCTCGCCGTGGACGACGCGTCCGCCGTACTGGCGCACCTGCTCCCGGCCGGTCGAAGGATCTCGGGCGGCGGGGTGCCGTCCAGGGCGGTGAGGCCGTGCACGGCCTTCGCGGGCGCATTGCGCGGGGAGCCGCTGTCGATCACGACAGGCAACGGCGACACGCTCATGCGGGGCGGTGCGTAGGAGATCGATAGGGCGCCTGCTGTTGCGGGCGCGCCGATGTAGAGCTGGCGCGCGCCGGGTGGACTACAGGGTGTGACGCGGAACATGTTCGGCATGCGGAGGCGTGTTCGCAGTACTCGTGCGGTCGGGTTATGCCTGGTCAGGGGACCACTCTGCGTAGCTAGCACTGTTTATTGAATGTTGCACAGTGCTGCCGGGCGGGGACGGTCGGTGATTTCTGCGGGGCGGCATGAGTGATCGGGCCCGTGAATCACTTAGGTAGAGAGGGCAGGCCCAACGGCCCGTCGGCACATGCGAGTTGGCGCCGGGTCCCACACCCCTCAATGGAGAGGATCTCGCTCATGTCCCCTGCCGACGGGAGGCGTTCGTGAGTCACGACGACGCACAGGACGGCGCCTCGCAGGAGCACGGTCTAGGGCTGGCCCAGTCCATGGCGGGCAGGGTGGGGGCGCTCGTCCCGGTGCTGCTGTGGCGGGCACTCATCACCGTGATGACCCGACGCCTGACCCGCAAGAGCCCCCGCTCCAGCTGGACGCCCGCAAGCCAGCCCCGGCCACCGACTGACCGACTGCCGCACAAACCAAGGGATTCTCTCCGCTGCCCAAGCGCTGGACCGTGGAGCGGACCTACGGGTGGCTGATGTTCCACCGCCGCCTGGCCCGCGACTACGAAACCCTGCCCGCCCGCTCCGAAGCCATGATCCACCTCGCCATGACCGACCTGATGGCCCGCCGCCTCACCGGCGAGGCCACCATCTCCTGGCGCGACCCGACATCAACGGATCAGCAACATATACCGGGATGAAGCAACGAGAAAAAACGGTCTCTCGGCGACGAGAAACCCTCTTCGCCGAGACCGCCAACCGCCTTCCAGACCTTCCTGGACCAGAACGAGATTCCCCGGTCGAAGTCCTGGCGGTCCTCGGCAGTTGAGTCCGACCATCCAATGACCCGACAGAGTCAAGTGAGGAACGCAGGAAGCCCCGTCGGGGCAGGGTGACCAAATGGGGCCCCTGCCCCGACGGGGCCCGGTCGGCCGGACGGCGGGTTACCGGCGCCCGGCAGAGGCCGGTGTCGTGTGCGTGCTCTGCGGCTCAGCCGAAGTTCACGTCGCTGCACCACATGTAGGCTTGGTCGAGGTGCGAGGCCTGCCAGATCACGAACAGGATGTGGTGTCCGGTGTAGCCGGAAGTCTGGACAGGGAACGTGATGTTCTGCGCCGGGGCGAAGCGGCCGGTCTGCGTGATGAAGTCGAGGTTGCTCCAGCCCAGGGTCTGCGTCTTGGGGTTGAAGCCCTGCTTGCTCACGTAGACCTTGAAGTAGTCGGCACCGTGGGACGCCTGGTCGTACAGGTGGACCGAGAAGTTGTTGCCGACGGTGGTGGTCTTCCACGGTCCGGGCTTGTTCAGGCTGGCGTTCCTCGAGAGGTTGTTGCTGCAGAGCGTCCCGTCGGGGGTCCGTGCCTGGAACTGGCCACCGAGGCCGTCGCGGAGCGCGCTCATCCAGTTCCACATGGTGTCGGGGTTGGCCTGGAAGGCCTGCCAACACATGGGGTCTTGGGTCTGCATGGCCGGGTTCGTGTGGTTGTTGCCCCACGTCTTCCAGCACTGGTACGCGCGGGTGGCGGGGCCGACGACGGTGCCGTGAGCCTGGGCGGGGGCCGACCAGGTGAGTGCGCCGACAACCACGGCGAACAGCATGACGAACGCCTGGAGAGGCCGGCGGAGGGGCGACAAACGCCCGGCTAACGGACTCTGTTTGGGCATGTGGGGGGGACTCCTTCCAGTTGCAAAGCTGCCATGGGAGCGCTCCCAACGGTAGGTATTCCGCGTGAGATGTCAATGAAACAAACGGAGTTGATTACAGGGATGGGCGGCCAGCAGGGAATCTGCCATGAGCCGGGAGTCAGAACCGTTCCCGGGACCGGAAAGCGAGGATGCGGCCTGGACTGGTGTGCCTGCCCGGCGATGCCGCCCTCTCCTGGCACAACTCTACATATGGGAATCAAACACTCATTCCGGGATAAAATATTGGAGAAAACGACCTCTCAGGGGCTGACCAGCTGAACGTGACGTACACGAGCGCTGAGTTCATCGGCTGCGCTGCCAACGCCGTCGGTTCCCCTTCTTTCGGTCGGTCCCGGCGGCGCCCTCAAAAGATCTTGAACTGTGCGGTAGCCGAGCGGGTCGCCTCGCTCGATGACGGTTCGGCAGCCGAGCCGGTGCGAAAGCCGTCGTTGAAGATCGGGCAGTTCTGGTAGATCTCCACGAGCGCGGTACCCCGGTGTTCGGCGGCCGCGGTGAGCACGTCGGTCAGTCCTGCGCGGTCCGAGTCGAGGACGCGGGCGACGAAGGTGGCACCGGCGCCCAGTGCCAGCGACACCGGGTCGAAGGGGTCGTCGACCGAACCCATGGGGGTGGATTTGGTGACCTTGCCGGTCTCCGAGGTCGGCGAGTACTGGCCCTTGGTGAGTCCGTAGATGCGGTTGTTGAACAGCAGGATCTTGAGGTTCACGTTGCGCCGCAGGGTGTGGATCAGGTGATTCCCACCGATCGACAGGGCGTCCCCGTCACCAGTGACCACCCACACCGACAGATCGGGACGAGCGACGGCCAGGCCGGCGGCGATGGCCGGGGCGCGGCCGTGGATGGAGTGCATCCCGAAGGTGTTCATGTAGTACGGGAAGCGGGACAGCCGAACCGGACACGTCCGAGAGAAGCTCGCTCTCATGTGGACAACCGGTCGCTGACCACTTCCGGACGGTCCCGCGCGCTCTGGTCGGCCACCGCCGCGGCGAGCACGGCCACAGCGTCGTCGATGGCACCGTCGGCGAGATTGCCGTAGCCCAGGACCAGGTAGTTCGCCGGTTCCCTGCGGTCCACCTGGTAGGTGCGCAGGTCCACCAGCCGAAGTCCGCGCGCGGCCGCGGCTGTGACGACGTCGGCCGCGTCGACGTCGGCACCGAGGTGCGCCACCAGATGCAGGCCGGCGGCCGTACCGGTGACCCGGCATGCCGGCAGCCGTCTGCGAAGCGCGGCGAGCAGGGCTGCCCGCCGAGCCCGGTAACGCCGTCGCACCGATCGCAGGTGCCGCTCATAGCCACCGGTCCGGAGCAGGCGGGCGAACGCCAGTTGGTCCAGCACCGGCGGGCCGGACCGGGCGGTGCCGCTGGTCCGCAGCACCTGGCACCACCTCGGGGGCGCGACCACCCAGCCGATGCCCAGGGCCGGCGACAGGGTCTTGCTGACCGAACCCAACAGCACGACCCGCTGCGGGCACATCCCCTGGACCGCGCTCAGCGGCCGGTGGTCGTAGCGGAACTCGGAGTCGTAGTCGTCCTCCAGCACCACCCCGTCGACCCGCCGCGCCCACTCCACGAGCGCTGCGCGGCGCCCGGCCGTGAGCGTGACGCCGGTCGGGAACTGGTGGGCCGGAGTGCTGAGTACCGCGCGGACCGACGGGTCACGGTCCAACTCCTCCACCCGAAGGCCGTGTTCGTCCACCGGAACAGGGACGACGCTCAGCCCGGCCTCGCGCGCCACGTGGTGCAGGCGGGTCCAACCGGGGTCCTCGACGGCCACGCGGGCGATCCCCTCCGCTCGCAGGGCGCGGAACATACGGGCGGCGCCGTCCGTGACGCCCGTGGAGACCACGACGTCGTCGGTGTCCGCCACGACGCCCCGGCAGCGGTGCAGGTGGTCTGCCAGGGCCCGGCGGAGGTCCGAGTGTCCGCCCGGGACGGGAAAACCCAGATCAGTAAACGGCACACGCCGTGTCTGGTCGCGGAGTGCCTCACCCCACCGGGACCGCGGAAAGGCGCGTAGGTCGGGAAGGCCCGGCGTCAGGTCGAACCGCGTCGGCGACGTCGGCGGTCGGCCGGCGTCCGGTTGCATGGGCTCCGCGTCGGGAGACCAGCGCACTCGGGTGGCCGACCCGACCCGTGCGTCCAGATATCCCTCAGCAACCAGTTGCGCGTACGCCTGCGTCACGACCCAGCGGGAACAGCCCAGGTCGGCGGCGAGGACGCGGCTCGGCGGCAGGGCGCTGCCCGTGGGCAGCCGCCCGGAGCGGACCGCCGCCCGCAGCGCGCGGGTCAGCCGCTCGTGCTTCGCGCCGGTGGCGGGGAGGTCGAGCAGCGCGCCCCACGCGAGATTGGTCCGGGATTCGGTCATGCGATTGGATCGTACGGCCTTGCCAACCGTCGTTAGCGTGAACCGCGATCACGACAGGAGGCCGACGTGGAACAGAGGATGCTGTCCAACGGCGGTTCGGGGCTCGGCGTGAGCGCGCTGTGCCTGGGAACCATGCACTTCGGTACGACGGTCGACGAACGGCGGGCATTCGCCGTCCTCGACCGGTTCACCGACGCAGGCGGCACGTTCATCGACACCGCCAACACCTACGCGTTCTGGGTGCCCGGCGGAACCGGTGCGGAGAGCGAGGAACTACTGGGCCGGTGGTTGGCGTCCCGGCGGGCCCGCGACCGTGTCGTGCTGGCCACCAAGGTGGGCGCGCTACCCGACCCTCCGGGTGCCGCCTGGCCACAGCACGCGGAAGGGCTGGCCGACAAGGTGGTCCGGGCTCAGGCCGTGGCCAGCATGCGCCGCCTGGGCACCGATCATCTCGACGTCTATTACGCCCACATCGAGGACCGTCGCACATCGTTGGAAGACACTGTGGCCACCTTCGCGTCGCTGGTGACCGAGGGCCTGACCCGGGTCACGGGGTGCAGCAACCACGCCGCGTGGCGCGTCGCCAAAGCCCATGAGATCGCCAGGGCCGCGGGCCTGCCGGGTTTCAGCTGCGTTCAGCAGCGCCACACCTACCTGCGACCGCGACCGGGTGCCGAGTTCGGCGCGAATCCACATATCAGCGACGAGTTGCTCGACTGCGCACGTGAGGAGCCCGACCTGACGGTGCTCGGCTACTCGGTGCTGCTGTCCGGCGCGTACACCCGCTCCGACCGGCCGCTGCCCGAGCAGTACGACCACGCGAACAGCAGACGGCGGTTGGAGGTGCTGGCCGACGTGGCGAACGAGTTGGGTGCGACACAGAACCAGGTGGTCCTCGCCTGGTTGCTCCGCGGCAGCCCGCCGGTGTTGCCGGTACTCGGCGTCAGCTCGGTGAGCCAACTCGACGAGTGCCTCGGCGCGCTGGACCTGGAACTGGACGACGAACTGCGGCACCGCCTCGACAACGCCTGACCAAGTCGCGCACCGACGACACACCGCGCCGACGGGACTGCGCCGACGGCACTCACATCCCGCTCCCTGACCGCTGCGAGGGCCGCCGTCCCACCAGGCCCCGACGCCTGTCCCGGCTCGGGCTCCGTGCCGAACCGCCCCCGCCCCGGACTCTGCTGCCGAGGCGCACCTGGAGGTACTCGTGCCCCGTGTCCGCGACCATCAGGCAGTCCTGCTCCGAGCCCGCGTTGCGACGTCGCTGGCCTTCCTGGCCTTCGGGACCGCGTTGGGCGCCTGGACCTCCCGTATCCCCGCAATCAGGCAGCGGCTCGACCTCGGCGACGGACAGTTGGCCGTCGGGCTGCTCGCCTTCGCCGCCGGTGCGATCACCGGCATGCAGGTGGTCGGTCGTCTCCTCGACCGGTACGGCAGTCGTACGGTGCTGGTCCCGATGGTCTTCGTCGAGGGAGTGTTCCTGATCCTGCCCGCCCTAGCGGTCGACGTGGTGACCCTCGCCGCCGCCCTCTACGCGTTCGGCACCGTTCACGGCACCCTCAACATCGCCATGAACGCCAACGCCGTCGATGTGGAACGCGCCGCCGGCAGGCCGCTGATGTCGTCTTTCCACGCGATCTACAGCATCGGTGGTTTCGTCGGGGCGGCGGCCGGTGGCCTGTCCGCCCATGCCGGTTCGGCCGCGGCCACCACGTTTCTCACCGTCGGCGCCGCCGTCGTGGCGGCCGCCTTGTGGACAGCACACTTGGCGTTGCCCGCCGACTACCTCCCACCGGTGAGCCAGGACCGCTCCACCATCGGAGACGACCGTCCACAGCGGAGCGCCGCCGCTCCGGCCGGGGTGCTGTTCCTCGGGATCCTGGTCTTCTGCTGCCTGGTCGGAGAGGGCGCGGCGGCTGACTGGAGCAGTGTCTACCTGCGCGACACGCTGGGTAGCGGAGCCGGGTTCGCGGCTGCCGCGTACGCCGCGTTCTCGATCATGATGGTGGCCGGCCGGCTCGTCGGGGACCGCCTGACGGCGCGAGTCGGCCCGGTCGCCCTGGTACGCGGCTGCGGTGCCGTCGCGGCGGTCGGCCTCGGCGCCGCGCTGCTGGTCGGCCACCCGCTGGCAGGCATCGTCGGCTTCGGCTGTCTCGGCGCCGGTCTGTCCTGCATCGCGCCACAGGTGTTCTCCGCCGCCGGCAGCCGTGACCCGAGGCACGCCGGCCGCGCGATCGCCCGCGTGGCCAGCATCGGTTACCTCGGTTTCCTGACCGGGCCGCTGCTCATCGGCGCCGTAGCGGAGCTGACCGGCCTGGCATGGGCTCTGACCATCCCGGTGGCCCTAGCACTGTTCGTCACACTGACGGCCGCCGCCGTGCGGCGACGTCCGTCGGGGGCAGGTCCGTCGGGGGTGGGTCCGTCGTGGGAGGCCGGTCCGCGTACGCCGTCCCAGTGACGTACCGCCGGACGCACCGGACTCGGTCCCCCTCGCTGGTCGACGAACCGAGCCCGGCTGGACCAAGCCATGAGGGATAACCGGCTGGGGGTGTCCCCATCACAGACTCCTGCCGACAGGGCCGAGATGGCACGGCATCCGATGCAACGACATCGTCGATGGTGGCCTGGGGCCGAGGGTGAGTACACCAGTGGTGAGCACGCCGTGGATCGGACACGCCGAGCAATGCCTGATTCGCTCCTGCTGGCAGGGATTTTCAGCCGGGTGTTTCCGTGATGCCGTCGTGAAGTGCCGGCGCGGCGGGGTCGACGTTCGTCTCAGTCGGCTGGTGCGCGGCGTGGGTGGGACACCGTGGGCCGAAGGCTGTCGCGAGCTGGTCGAGCAGGGACGCTGCGGACGGGTTCGGGTCGCGACGCGGGGTGATCGCGTAGACGCCCCGGGTCGGGGGATCGATGAGGGCCACTGTGGTGACGTCGGCCCGCAGCGCGCCCGTCAGCACACCGGGTATGAGCGCGATGGCGTGGCCGGTTGCGACCAGGGCCACCTTGCCGGGCAGATCGGCCGCCCTTGAGGTCGATGCGGGCGGTCACTCCGGCGCGGGCGGCGTGCTGGCGCAGCAGCGCTGCCGAGCCGTCGTTGTCCTCGACCCAGGTCTGGTCGGCCAGCGTCCGGATGTGCACCGGGCCGTGTCCTGCCCGCCGATGGTCGACGGGCAGCACGACGACCATGTCGTCCATCCCCAGGAACCGTCGTTGGACACGTGGGTCGTTGGGCAGCCCCCCCGGTGGTGCATCGGTGACGACGGCGATGTCGAGATCGCCGGCGATCACGCGGTCGTGCAGTTGTGAGCTCAGCCCGGGCACCATGTTCCACCGGAGGGGTGCGGCCTCGTCCAGCAGGCGGCGGATCGCCGCGGCACGATCGCGGCAGCCAGAGACGGCGTCGCGCCGACCGCCAGAGGCCGGCTGAACGCCCCGTCACGAACGTCCCGTGCGGCACGCACAGCGCGATCGGCGTCGTTGAGCGTGACCAGGGCGTGGTGACGGAACACCTCGCCGGCAGCCGTCGGACGCACTCCGCGCACATGCCGCTGCACCAGCGGCACCCCGAGTTGGCGCTCAAGCCCGGCGATCTGCCGGGATACGGCCGACTGCGTGTAACCGAGTTCGGTGGCCGCCGCCGACAGCGACCCCAGCCGACACACCGTCACGAACGTCCGCCGCACGGCCAGCTCCATGGCGCAAGTATGCCTGCCGGTCTGCGCGGCCCGCATAGCTGCCCTGCTGGACCTGCGCTTGTCGCGGGCATCGCGGTGCCCGCACGCTGGGACGCATGACCGCTCCGCGCACGATCGCCGTCCTCGGCCTGGGTCGCATCGGCGCCGCCATCGCGACACGACTCGCCAACCATCATGGGGAAGTCGTCGGTTGGACACGCTCTGGGCACACAACAGGCGCTGTCGAGACGACCGGCGACCCGAACAACGCCGTGGCGAAGGCCGACATCGTTCTTCTGGCGTTGTTCGACGGCCCGGCCTGCCGGCAGGTTGTCGACCGCGTCCGTGACTCGCTGCGAACGGACGCGATCGTGCTGAACACCAGCACCATCGCCCCCGCCGAAGCGTCGACGCTGGCCCGGCAACTCGGCCAGTCTCCTACGTCCACGCCCCTCTGCTCGGCTCCGTGCCAGCTGCCGCCGGCACCCTGCAGATCCTCGCCGCCGCCGACCAAGACGCGCTCGACCGAGCCCGGCCGGTGCTGGAAACGCTGGGCACCGTGCGGCGTGTCGGCGAAGCCACCACAGCCGCCGCGCTCAAGCTGATCGCCAACAGCAGTCTGGCCGGCGCCGTCCTCGCGCTGCGCGACTCACTGCGGCAGGCCGACGCCCTGGGCCTGCCCCGTGCCCAAGTGCTGGACGTCCTCGAACTCGGCCAGCTCGGCGGACTCGTAGCCCGCAAACGGACGTTCCTCGCCGACGAGCCGACCGCTGTCACGGCTGAGTTCACAATCGGTGCACTGGCCAAGGACATGGCGCTGCTGGCCCCCGCTTCATATTCACCGGTAACGCATCGGTCGCTGAGGCGAGACTCGGGCCCTGACGTTCCTTGAACGGGCGGGGTATCGACGCCTCCGGCTCCACTGAGCCGACCGTGAGGGGCGATCACCGGCTCCCTGGCCGCGCCCCGGACGGTCCCCCAGCGGAACGAAGTGCCCCAGCTCCGGCCCCTCGCATGTGCACGGCTGAGGCCGCCCTCATAGCCTGGTGTGGGATCTCAGAGGGCGGTTCGTGGGGCGATGTCCGTTGGGTGTAGCTCGTTCTGACCGAGAGGAAGGCGGCTCTGGCCTCTGTCGGCTGCTGGTCAGCCATGGGGTGTCAGTGTTGCCGCATAGCATCCGTGTCATGCGTGAGTTCTTCGTAGTCGGCGGACGGAAACTGTCGTATCTGGACTTCGGTGGCCCGGGTACTCCGCTCCTCGCCCTGCATGGACACTACAACGAGGCGTCGGCGTTCGTGCCCTTGGCTGAGGCGTTGGCGCCGCAGTGGAGGGTGATCGCGCTCGATCAACGCGGTCACGGCGAGTCCGATCGTGCTCAGCGTTACGAGCGGGACGACTACGTCGCTGATGTCGCTGCCTTCCATCGGCATCTGGGCATCGGGCCGGTGGCGGTGCTGGGCCACTCGCTCGGCGGAGTGAACGCATACCAGTACGCTGCCCGGCAGCCCGATCGGGTGCGTGCGCTGATCGTCGAGGATATCGGCGCAGTGGTGGACAGTGACTGGTCATTCACCTTGCGTCTGCCCCGCCATGCGCCGTCGCGCCAGGATCTGGTGGCCGCGCTGGGCTCGACGGCTCCGTATTTGGAGTGTTCCTTCCGTCGGTCGGAGGACGGCTGGGGATTCTCGTTCGACATCGAGCACACGGTGGCGTCCCAAAAGTCACTCAATGGTGACCACTGGCAGGACTGGACGGCGGTGGCCTGCCCCACTCTGCTGATCCGCGGAACACGCAGCGATGAGCTGGCGGCCGCCCATGCCAGCGAAATGATCACCCGTCGCGCTGGCAAGGTCCGTCGCGCCGAGCTGCCTGCCGGTCATGTCGTGCACCACGATGCTCCGGCCCAGTTCGCCGCTGCTGTCGAGGATTTTCTGTCCGATCCGGGCTGATCCGCAGGAGAGTCACACCCTTGGCTGTTTCCCCGCGAGGATGGGGCAGGACTCCTGGCCGCAGGGCTTCAGTCGGCTACTGCTTCCTGGTGAAGCTGCCGGTGTCGACCTCGGTGAGGAGTTCCGCCGGTTACCCGTGCTAGTCCGGTTCGGCGTCGGCGAAGGCGCGGTATCCGCCGAGATCTCGGGCTGGGCGAGGACGTCGCCGCGGTGTACGACTCGGACCGGACCCGGGGCCATCATCGGATGCTGATCCGCCGGCGTAGCGAGGTCGTGTCGGACATTCAGCAAGACCGCCGTCGTCGTCATCACCGCGCAGTCCGCCGGGCGCAGGGTCTTCGGTCTCGCCACCGCAGGCGTCCGTCTCGCTTGTCCTCTTGCGCGTCAGTCCGGCAGCCAGTGCAGCTCGTGCGCCAGGGTTTTGGCGACGGCACGGATGCGGCGGTGTAGTGGTGACTGCTCGCGTGGGAGGACCAGCTGGATCGTCAGGCTGGGCGCGCCTCGCAGTGGTCGCCAGGTGAGACCGGCCGGTTGTACCGTGGCCGCGGCTTCTCCGGCCGGGGCGAGGGTGACCCCGTCGCGCAGGTCGCGCTGAGACATGTCGAAAGAGACTGCGGGCGTGTGGAATCGGGGGTGTGGTCGGGTGTCTCGGAACAGTGCGGACAGCTGATCGTGGATCACGGGGTTGGCCGCACGGTCCGGGAGTCGCAGCGGATACGCGGCCGCGTCGGCGATCTCGATCTCCGGGTGTTCGGCCAGCGGATGGTGCTGCGCCAGCTGGACCCCGATGCGCGCACGCCGCAGCAGGAACCGGCGCACGCCACGGCCCGGCTGTTCACCGCGGGTGATCCCGGCATCGATGCGGCCGTCGGCGACCGCGGGGGAGATCTCCGGTGTCGCCATCGGGACCGCGCCGACCTCGAGTCCGCTGTTGCCGCGAATCAGCCTGTCCACCAGGGCCGGTGCCGTCTCGGCCCCGGTGCTGAGGCTGTATCCGATGCGCAGCGTGCCCAGTTCACCGGCCGCCGCGCTCCGGGCGGTGTCCCATGCCCGGTCCAGCGCCGCCAGCGCGGGCGGCGCGGACTCCGCCAAAGCCGCACCGGCCGTGGTCAATACGACGCTACGCGTGTTGCGGACCAGCAGGGCCGTACCGAGTTCTGCCTCCAATCGGCGCATCCGGGCGCTGAGTGCGGGCTGTGCGATACCGATCCGTGCGGCCGCGCGGGTGAAGTTCAACTCCTGGGCCAGAACCAGGAAGTACCGCAGGCTCACCGTATCCGGCGCCACGTGGCCTCCCTGCCGATTGATAACGATCCGTTCTGAGTCTATCCCGTACCGGTCTTTCCCTCGACCGCACATCAAGCCCTAACCTGCGCGTACGGCGATTCAACTGACGGCAGTACCCGTCGCCGGGATCGATCGATCTGAGTGTCAATTCGAAGTCGGACGTGTCCGGCCCAACACAGGAGGTTTCCATGGCTAAGGGCTACTGGGTCAGTGTCTACCCCGCCATTTCCGACCCTGAGGGGCTGACTGCCTACGACAAGCTGGCCGGTCCGGCTGTCCAGGCTGGGGGCGGGCGCGTCCTGTCCCGGATCCCGTCCCATGGCGGTCGAGTCGTCGCCCACGAGGCCGGAATCACGCAACGCGTCGTTCTGATCGAGTTCGACAGCTTCGAACAGGCCGTCGCGGCATACGAGAGCGAGGCATACCAGAAGGCGCTGGTGGCCCTCCCCGACGGCTTCGAGCGCGACTTCCGCATCGTCGAAGGCATCGACTGACCGGCAGGCCCAGCCATCGCTGAGCATCCGTCACCTGATACGCACACGGTGCTGAACGACGAGTCACGAGACGAGTTCGAAGCCATGCCCCGCGTCCCAGTTCGTCGTCGACGTCCTCGACGGCCTGATCCCTGTCGGGCGGATCGAAGAAACGACGCGACGTCCGGGCCAGCTGGACTGTCTCGCTGACCTCGTCGACGAAAACTGCTGGTGGTGGGCTGCAGGCCTCGGGGTCGGCGATGCGGCGCCTTCGAAGCGTACGGGTGGGACGTCTCAGATGCTTGGTGGTTCTCCGGCTGACTTGGGGTTGGATCCTCCGGGGCCAGCCCCTTCTCCTTCTTCTTCCCATTCGATGAGGGTCACCTGGTCGGGCAGAGGGGCGTTGCCGGATGGGAGGGTGAAGGCGGCGACGGCCATCGAGTTGGTGTTGATCGTCAAGAAGTGTCGTTGGGGCGTTGTCACGTTGTTGGGTGTGTGACTGCCTGACGGCGCGTCGGGGCAGGGTGGGCTTGGGAGCCGGGCCTGTGGTTAGGCCGTGGTGGGCCGGTCCTTCATCGCCCGTTCACGCTGCCTGGTCGGCTGGTGGCTGTTCTCCGCCCGGTTGTTCAGGCCCTTGTGGGAACGGTGCTCGACGGAGGGCATGACCTCGCGGTGGGCCGCGCCGTAGGAGCGGAGTCTGTCGGTGACGATCACCCTGGGCACCGTGCGGGTCTTCTTCAGGAGCCTGCGGAAGAAACGTCTGGCCGCGGCCTTGTTCCGCCGGTTCTGCACCAGGATGTCCAGCACCATGCCGTCCTGGTCGACGGCCCGCCACAGGTACTTCCGCTCGCCGTTGATCTTGATGAAGACCTCGTCCAGGTGCCACTTGTCACCAGACCGTGGCCGGCGGCGGCGCAGCGATTCGGCGTACCGCTGCGCGAACTTCACGCACCAGCGGCGGATGGTCTCGTAGGAGACGATGATCCCGCGCTCGAACATCAGCTCCTCGACCTCACGGAAGCTGAGGGGGAACCGGAAGTACAGCCACACACAGTGGGAGATGACCTCGGCCGGGTAGCGGTGCCCCTTGTACGACAGCGACGCGCTCCCCACAGACGACCCTTCCCAGGTTGATCAACCCGAAGATCATCCCACCGGTCAGCCAACGTGACAGTGCCTCACCCTGTACTCGGGCCCGCCCTTGCCCTCGTAGCGGATCGGCGGTCGTAGTGTGCCCGAGGGCCGGGTGCCGTGGTCAGACTCCACTGCACAGTCTCAAAGCGCATTGCACATGCAGCACGATGAATACACGCTCGGCGCGCCTGATCAGGACCTCCCTCGAAGCGGTCGCGATGATCGTGCCCTTGAGCGGTGCGGCGGTGCCCGTGAGGCCGTCCCGGCCCGTGGAAACGCGGGTTCCGATTCGGGCCAGATGTGACAGGGTGGCGTGATTGACGGGGACTGTTCAAGGAGTGGGCGGCATGCCGGAGCTGGGCAAGGGTGAGAACATTGCGGTGGGGCCCGGGACCATCGTCGCCGAACTGCACGCCGTGGGCGGGACGGTCGACCTCAGCGCTCTGCTGGTGGCGGCGGACGGTAAGGTGCGCTCCGACGACGACCTGGTCTTCTACAACCAGCCGTCCGCCGAGTCCGGTGCGGTCCGGCACCTGGCCGCTGATGCCGCAGGGCATGAGCGCGTCGAGATGAACCCGGCCGTGCTCCCCTCGGACGTGGACAGGGTCGTCCTGGTCGGTAGCTGCGACCCCGACGACGCGAGCCGCACCTTCCGCGACGTCGAGGACGTACTGGTCTGCGCCGCCCAACTCGGCGCAGACTCGGTCAAGTTCCGCCCGCCCTCCCTCACCGACGGCGAACGCGCCGTGCTCCTGATGGAGCTGTACCGCAGGGGCGAGACCTGGAAGCTGCGCGCTATCGGACAGGGCTACGCCGACGGCCTGGCAGGACTCGCCACCGACTTCGGTATCGACGTGGCCGAGGAGCCGGGCGAGCCCGAAGAGCCCGCACAGGCCACCGACGCACAAACGACCCCGGCCGCGCCTCCCATGAGCCTGCGCAAACCCCCGCTCGGCACGATCAGCCTCGACAAGGGCAGCCAGGTCTCCATGAGCCTGGACAAGGCGGACCGCCAGCTGGTGGTCACGGTGACCCTGGAGTGGGACGGCGGCAGCGACCAGCGCCGTAGAAAGGGCGCCGACCTCGACCTCTACGCCCTGTTCGTTCCCGCTTCCGTGGCCCTACGCGGCGAGAGGCCGCCCGGCACCCTCATCACCGCTAACAAGAGGTCGCGCCCTGCATCCGACTCGGACACCGCGAAGAAGGGCAAGGGTGCCGACGTCGTCTACTACAAGCGTCTCGGCTCCCTGAAGAACCGTCCCTTCATCCGCCTCGACGGCGACGCTCGGGTCCCCGGCCGGGAGACACTCCGTATCGCCCGCCCTGACCAGCAGGGCTACGTCCTCCTGTGCGCCTACTCCGCGGTCAGCAACGGCTTCGGCTCCTTCCGCAGCTTCGGCGCGAAGGTCGTGGTCACCGACGGCCGCGGCTCGACCGTCACCGTCCCGCTCTACGAGAACACCAAGACCCGCTACTGGGTGGCCATCGCCCTCGTCGACTTCACCGACGGCGACGGAGCGGCGATCCACCACATCGAGGCCTACAGCGCCCGTATGACCGAGCGCCGCCCAGTCCTCCACCCGGACGGCACCGTCGAGATGAACGCGGGGCCGGTGGAGTTCAAGCGGCGTTGAGCGCCATCTGCGCTGACGGGGCATCCGCACGGTCATGCCGCAGCTCGCCGACCTGGTCGGCTACCGGCGGTGGATTATCCCGTCGGAGTCGCACCGGATACGACAGCCGGCGTCAGCACCCCGTTCCGGCTCGGTCTCGAGGAGCGAGGGCTGTCCTACGTCCTGGCCCTGAACGGGAAGGAAGTTACCCGTTCCACTTCCCCCAGCCTCATACCAGAGAAGGTGCCCACCACCAGGCGAGATCACCCGACGTAACGAAGCACTACTAGCAACTGAACCGCGAAGTACGCCCTCTCGGCCCCTGATCCACTCATGGCCTCAGTCGCCGGGGCGGAGACTTCATGGCCGAACGACTCGCCCGAACATGGCCGCCACGGCTCCGCGCGGTCGGCCGGTCGTTGTTGGACTCCGTTCCTGAACACCCCCCAGCGCTGTCAAGGTCAGCCGACTGCCGGCGTTCGAGAACCGATCCGTACTTGGACGACTCCCGAACTGCCTGGCCCACGAGCTGCTGGTGCAGGAGGCAGCCCTGGCCCAGGCATGGAAGCACGCCACCAGTGTTAGCCGGCCTTGAAGGTCACGGCAGGTCCGTGCGGGACCTTCCTCTCACGGATGGGCACGACGCCGGGAAACGCGTCCGCCACCTCCACGGACTTGCCGCCCAGGGTGAGACGGGCTCAACATGACGCCTTCTCAGTTCCAGGAGCTGCTGATCTTGTGTGACAGGAGTTTCACGGACGCGTCCCGGTTGGGTACCGCCCGACGACTGGCCGAAATCCGACAGCTAGCCTGACCGGGCTCGAGACGTCCGAGCGGGCGTCGGCGACATCCGGGCCAAAATGGGGAAACGGGGAACATACATGGGCAGACGTGACGAGCACGCGGTGTCACGCAGGCAGGCGCTCAGGCTGGCCGGGACGGGGATCGGGCTGGCCGTACTGGGGGCAGGGGCATGGGGGTGCAGCCCCGCGGAGGAAACGGGCGCGTCGGGCGGCGGCACAACTGCCGGTGGAGGCCAGGGCGGTGACACCGACAAGGGTGGTGGCACGTTCAGCACGCCGCCCCCGGGTACCGCGCCCAAGCCGCTGTGGCAGCAGGAGACAGGCAACGACAACCTGGCCGGGATCCACGCGCTCGCGGTCATCGGGGACACGGTCGTGGTGTCGGGTGACCCGCTGGTGGGGCGTGACGTCGTCAGCGGCAAGGAGAAGTGGTCACGGCCTGGCATCACCATTCCCGGCGCCAAGCTGATCACCGGCGGCGGGACGCTCTATCTCGCCAGCGCCGAGTACGACGGCGACGTCGTGGGCCTGGATCCGGCCACGGGCAAGGAGACCTGGCGCAGCCGCCTGGGCAAGGAGTACGAGCAGCCGCGCCCCATCGCGGCCGACGACCGACACGTCTACGTCCTCGCCGGGATCCTGGAGGAGGACCTCTCGTCGCCGACCAACGTGATCGCCGCGATCGACACCACCTCCGGCAAGATCTCCTGGCGTGAGCAGCGTGACAAGGGGACCGAGGAGTTCGGCATCACCGCCGCGGTCGTCGGCGGGCGTCTCGCGTACACCGACTACCGGAAGAACGTGACCGTACGCGACGCGGCGACGGGCCGGCAGCTCTGGACGAAGAAGATCGGCAGGTCCAACTACTACCGCTTCGCCATGCACGAGGACCTGGTGATCGTGCCGGACGGGGAGCGGCTGCGGGCGTTCGCCCTGGCCGCGGGCACGGAGCGCTGGTCGCTGGCGAATGAAGAGTTCACCTGGTTCAACGATCCGCAGGTCCTGGACGGGGTGCTCTACGCCTCCGACGGCGCGTACGGCATGTGGGCGGTGGACCCCGGTACGGGCAAGCAGATCTGGCACAACAAGGATCTGGTGGGTTCGGCTGCGGAGGCGTGGCAGTTCGCCAAGGTGGGCGGCACGTTGTACGGCGCGACCGAGCACGACAAGAAGGGCGGCGTGCACGCCTTCGACACGGCAACCGGGAAGCTGCGCTGGACGTACAACGACAACACCGGTGACAGCGAGAAGTGGTACGTGGTCGCGGCGGGCAAGCGGCTGGCCGTGATGCACGCCGAGCGGCTGTACGCGCTGCCGGCCGTCTGAGTCGACGGGGCAGCGGACAGATGCGGCGGCGGGAGCCTGACCTGCGGTCTCGTCCGAGGTCGCCGAGGAGGCTGCCGATGCGAGACACTCCGGCCGGTGAGCGGAGGCTTTGAGGAGCTTCTCCCGGAGAGTGCAACGGCC
This sequence comes from Streptomyces flavovariabilis, assembly GCF_000725785.1. NCBI lineage: Bacteria > Bacillati > Actinomycetota > Actinomycetes > Kitasatosporales > Streptomycetaceae > Streptomyces > Streptomyces flavovariabilis. The sequence goes on from NZ_JNXD01000034.1 coordinate 45,116, forward strand.
GCTGCGACCGTGCCGAGGTCCCGAGACACCACACCTAGCTAGAGGTTGTCCCGTATGGGGCGTGGGTTATCGGGCGAGGGCCAGGTTGTGTAGCCGGGCGATGCCGAGCATGGCCTGGTGAACGCCGTTGCCCTTGA
>NZ_JNXD01000035.1:0-40618 GCF_000725785.1 Streptomyces flavovariabilis
CGACCATCTCGCCGACCCACTCACCCATCGCCACATGACGAGTCTGGCCCTGCCGCTGACGCGGCAGGGCCAGAACCCAAGATCTTCATCAGCCTTCTAAGCGTTGTCCCGTAAATGATCTACGGCATAGCGGGTGACCTGCTCGTTTTCCGTCACCCGGCGAGGGCGAGGTTGTGCAGGCGCGCGATGCCGAGCATCGCGTGATGTACGCCCTCCCCCTTGAGACGGCAATCGCGCAGGATCTTCCAGTTCTTCATGCGGGCGAAGGCGTGCTCGACGCGGGCGCGGACCTTGCGGTGGGAGGTGTTGTGCTCCTCCTTCCAAGATGGGAGTTCGGCCTGGCCGCGCTCGCGGCGGTGCGGGATGACCAGGCCGGTGCCCCGGTAGCCGCCGTCCGCGATCACCGTGGTCTTACCGACGGCATCCTTCGCGCCAGACAGTTCCCACGCCTTTGCAGTCGTTGCGGTTACCGGCCACAGGCCGGCCCACCGCGACGACGAGCCGGGTGTCGGCGTCGATGACGACCTGGTGGTTGGTGGAGTACCGGTAGTTTTTCGACTGCTCGGCGACCGTGTGATCGCGGGTCGGCACCAGGGTTCCGTCCACGATCAGCACGGTGCCCTTGCGGAACCGCTTTCGGGGCTGGAGCGCGAGCGACGGCCCGAGGTGGTTGATGATGCGATCGGCAGCCGACTTGGACACACCGAACTGCGGCGCCAGCTGCCGCAACGTGAGGTTCGTCCGCCAGTACGCGGCAACCAGCAGGACCCGGTCCTCCAGAGTCAGACTCCACGGCCGGCCCCTGCGCACCGGATCCGCCCCCTCACGCCTCATCGCAGTGATGAGCTTGCTGAACTGACGCGTGCTCAGGCCCGTGAACGGGGTTATCCAGCATGGTTCCGACGCCGTGATCACACCAGCCACGCCAAGATCATCTCACCCGCGACCAGCAGAGATTCGCCCTTCCAGGAGCCAGGTGTCCGACCATCGATCTACGATGCCCCGATGCAGCCACACTTCACCGGCACCTCCCTGATCACCGACGATGTTCCGGGCCTTGCCGCCTTCTACGCCGCGGTCCTGGACGCAGAGGTCGAGGGCAGCGATCCCTTCGCCCGGGTGACTGTCCCTGGAGCCGTCCTGTCGTTCTTCTCTACGCAGGGCATGGAGTCGATGGTGCCCGGGTCGATGGCCGCCGCTGCGAGCGGAGGCTTCACTCTTGGCAGGGTGGGATCATGCAACACAGCAGGTCACATCCGTACGACGAACCGCTCCGAGCACGTCACGCTGCCGTGGAAGAAGTCGGACAAGCTCACCCTGAGCAGCACCGAACGCAAGGTCGGGATCACCGTGTCCGTCGTGCCGGGGCCGATGAGGCTGTCCAACGGCCAGTTCGCCGCTGCTCCTTGCTCAATCACCGTCGATGGCAAGAAGGTCGCCGAGAACCCGGGCGGCGCCGATGGCAAGCACATGTGCGAATACACCCTGCGGTAACGGCACACCGGTCGGCGGGCGCATGGAGCCAGCGCCAGGGTGGGTGCAACGGTCCGGTGTGGTCGAGCAGGGGGAGGAGCTCCCGCGCAGTTACGCCTTGCCCGTACCCTCGCCGCACGAGGCGGCCGCAGCGAAGGACGCGCCGTGCGACGTGCTCTCACCGCGGCGGAGAAACACCCCAACGACGTCGGTCCGGACCGGACCGCCTGGGTGTCCGAAGTGGATCTCCCAGTGGGTCTGCTCCCCCGCTTCCAGCCCTACGCCCGCGCCAAGGCGTTGCGGAACTCTTCCAACTCGTCGCCGCGTAGCCGGCGCCCATAGGTGGAGGCCTTCGGACCTGTGCGGTTGCGGGTAGCGATCACCACCCGGCCCGAGGTCAGGGTTTCCAGGTACGGAGGAAGGAAGCGATCCGGGCGGCGGTGCAGCGCGGGCTGTTCAGCTCGTGGGCGAGTACGGTCAGCTGTTCGCGGGTGGGGCAGCTCAATGCCCGGCACCACAAGGAGAGCGCGGTCGTCATGGGATACGAGTAGCGGACGGATCGGGCGCATCGGCATCATCTCGCCGCGCCTGGCGAGCCCTTCACCCACCCCCCGCAGCCCCGCTCTCGGGCCACTCCCTGAAGGTGCTTCGCACTATCCTCGACAGGTCCTTGATCGCGGGCGGGCTCAGTCGAGGTTCAACCTCCGCAGATCAATCGGTGACCAGCGTGGCGGACAGGCCTGAGTTCTGTACAGGACTCCGCATTTCTGCTGATCGCGTGCCCCCTACCCCGCCGGAGGCTGACAGCAGCGCACCCCGCCGGGTTCCACGTCGGCGGGGTGCAGCAAACCCGACTTGATCGCTGTCGGATGATGCGATCAGGCTACTGGCCGCCACTGACAACGCCAGGGTGCCGTGTGGACAGCGCATAGACACCCGCCGCGTCCGCGCCCGAGAAGTACTGCTGGGCGTTCTCTCGCAACTTCGTGAACGCCTCACCCATCGGCCGCGTAGATCAGCACACGACGCCGTTGACCAGAGCTGACGGAGGAACACGGTTGGAGCATCGGTGCTTCAACCGTAGATCCTGATCCTGATCCTGGCCTGGAGTCAGGCGTCTCTCCAGCACGTCATGGCAGAGTAGCCGTACCGCTCAGGGCCTATCTGGATGATGAGCCAGCCGTTGGCGTTGTACACCCCACACCCGTTGTACCGGTCGCCCAGTCTGACGGTGTCCAACTGGCAAGGGTAGGGATCATTGAGCCCTGCGGTGGCGATGACAGTGGCGTTGTTTTTCGGCTGGGCTCGGATCTTCAGCCCGTTGTAGAGAGAAACCGCCATTCCTGTAGCGCAGGAATTGCTATATGCGGGAGATTTTTGGGAACGGGCACCATCGGCCGACGCGGCGTTGGCGACATTCGGAAACACAAGGCTCAAGGTTGCGGCAGCCAATAACACTGAAACCGGCTTCGTTTGAAAAAACGTTCTCACTGGTTCCCCCACTTCTCGCGCATACCATTCCCATTGTGTCTCCCCCCGTCGGAAGATCAGCAATCCACACGCAGACAGCTCTCGTCACCGGCGCACCGCAGCTCGCCTTCCAGCACGTGACGCGCCTGCGCGAACCGGACTGGCCCGACGGTCCAGTACCCCCAGCAGATGCACAACGGGCTACTCCTGCCAGTCCGCTGTGGCGGCGGCGCGCTCCTGCCACAGCCGCACGCCTGCGCCGTTCGGCTCCCACCGGTCGCAGAACTGCCGCAGTTCCTCGCACCGGGTCAGCATGGCGGCCCTGCGGGCCGGCCAGGGCGGTACCTCCCCGCCGTAGGCCCGGAAGAAGTGACCGAGTGCAACGCGGTGCGCGGGGTGGTGCGTGCGCACGATCCACTCGCACCAGGCCAGATCCTCGACCGGATCCCCGAGGTGGGCGAACTCCCAGTCGACCACGGCGGTGACCTTGCATGTGTCGGGATCGAGCAGCACGTTGTTGGGGCCGAAGTCACCGTGCACCAGCACCTTGTTTGTGCTCTGCGCGTCTTCCGGCAGCACGCTCGGTGGAGTTCTGTGGATACGGCGCAGCAACTCACCACAACTCGCCAAGACAGCTTCCGGTTGCCCGGCGTCCAGAAGTTCCTGGCCGGGGGCACCGGCCACGAAGCCAAGAGTGAGCGTGGCCGCGGTCGTTTCCTGCACCGGCGGCACGGGCAACCGGCCCTGCAGTTGGGTCAGCAGTGCGTGCTCACGACGGAGCCTGAGTTCAGCATCGGGGCCCTCGTAGGTCTTCTCCACGACAGCACCGTCGCCGACGGTGTGGTTGGTATAGCCGTGCTTCAGCGGACGCATCCGCTGATCATCAGACAACGGCGGCTCTCCGGCTACTGGCTTTGCGGATACGGCCCAACGAGCGGCTCATCGCCGAGAGGTGAAGTGGAGGCGGGCCGCGGCACCCTGGACGCTTCCTTCCTCCAGGAACTGGTGACCAGATTCTGGTCCGCACCGGACGCCACATGACTCCCACCACCCGCGCCCTGGCCATGCGCACCCAGGTCCACGCCCTGGTGCAGCAGGCCCACCACCTGCTGTCCGCTCAGACGGAACTCGACCTGGCGACTCTGGAGCGGGTGTTCACCGTCCGCTGGCACGACGCCCTCACCACCACCTGCGGGACCGCCCTGATCGCCGCGGTGCACCGCCAGGCCCCCGGGGTGCAACTGCGTCTGACCGCCGAGCCCGGCGACGACACCCCCGAGCTGCGCCGAGGCGAGGTCGACCTCGCCTCCAGTGCCGGCCCGCCGTCACTGCCCGACATCCGCCACCGCCTCATCGGCCGCGACCGGCTCGTCCTCGCGGTCCGCCCAGGCCACTCCCTCACCGAACAGCCGGTGACCGCCGAGAGGTACGCGGCGGCCGATCACCTCACCGTCTCCCGGCGCGGGCGCCTCCACGACCGGATCGACGACGCCCTGACCGCACTCGGCCACAAGCGCGCCCTCATCGCCTCCACCCCCACCGCAGCCACCGCACTGCAACTCGCCCGCGAAACCGACCTCGTGGTCACCCTCCCCGACGCGGCCACCCGCTCCGCCCGCCACCAGCTCGGCCTCACCACACTGCCGCTGCCGCTCGACCTGCCCGAAGTACCCCTCTACCTGCTCTGGCACCAGCGCCACGACAACCACCCCGCCCACGCCTGGCTGCGCGAAACAGCCACCCGAACCCTCCAGGCCATGTCCCCCCCTCTTGAGCCCGGGCTGAGCTGGTGGCGTTGTTCACGAGGCTGGGCTGCGTTTGTTCACCACTTCGGACAGGACCGTGCCTTGGCACTGCTCGACTGGCCGCCGGGGCCCTGGAACTACTCCCTCAGTCAGACACGGAAGGTGCGGCGGTAGGTGTCGGGTGGGACGCCGACGCTGCGGTGGAAGTGGCGGCGCAGGGTGGTGGCGGTGCCCATGCCGGCGGCCACGGCGATGGTGTCCACGGTGGCGTCGGTGGTCTCCAGCAGTTCCTGGGCGTGGCGGATGCGCTGGGTGTGCAGCCATTGCAGTGGCGTGGTGCCGGTGAGGTGCTTGAAGTGGCGGGCGAGGTGGCGTGAGCTCATGCGGGCCTGGCGGGCCAGATCCTCCACGGTCAGCGGCTGGTCCAGCCGCTCCAGCGCCCAGGGCAGGAGATCGCCCAGGGGGTGGTTGCCCGGGGCGGGGAGGGGGGTGGCGATGAACTGGGCCTGGCCGCCGTCGCGGTGGGGTGGGATGACCAGGCGTCGGGCGATCTTGTTGGCGTTGGTCGAGCCGTGGTCGAGGCGGACCAGGTGCAGGCACAGGTCCATGGCGGCGGCCTTGCCCGCGGAGGTGAGGACATCGCCGTTGTCGACGTACAGGACGTTCGGGTCGACGGCGGCCGCCGGGTGGCGTCGGGCCAGTTCCCGCGTGTGGGCCCAGTGTGTGGTGGCGCGCCTGCCGTCGAGCAGTCCTGCCGCGCCCAGGATGAAGGCACCCGTGCACAGTGAGGCCACGCGGGCACCGGCCGCGTGGGCCGCACGCACCGCCTCGATCAGCTCGGCGGGCGGGTCGCGGTCGGTGTCGGCCCAGCCGGGGACGATCACTGTGTCCGCGTGCGCGAGGTGGTCGAGCCCGTGGTCGGGTTCCAGGCGGAAGCGGTCGACGTGCACCGGGCCGCTCCCGCAGAGGGAGAAGTCGTACCAGGGGTCCACGACGTGGGTCAGGTCGGCTCCGAAGACCTCGACGGCCACGGACAGTTCGTAGTGGAGCATGCCGTCGGTGACGGCCAGTGCAACAGCAGGCATGTCCGAAACTGTACGTGGCATGTCGTTTCCGACGCTCGCGCGGGGCGCTGCCGGAGGGACAGGATGTGGATGTCAGGCCGCAGCGGGTCCACCTCGCAGCGGGTGTTCGAGTACACGGGAGCGGTCTCATGGGGTCAGGTCAGCTGGTGACGGTGTTCGGCGCCTACGGTCACACCGGGCGGTTCGTGGTCGCGGAGCTGGCCGCGCGCGGGTTCGTCCCGGTGCTGTCCGGGCGCAACGCGCAGAGCCTGGAGGAGCTGGCCCACGAGCACGGGCTGGAGGCCCGGGTGGCGTCGGTCGACGACCCGGCCTCGCTGGACCAGGCCCTGGCGGGAACGGCGGCGGTCATCAACTGCGCCGGCCCCTTCGCATCGACCTCCGGCCCGGTGATCGAGGCCGCGCTTCGCGCGAAGATCCCTTACCTGGACGTGGCCGCCGAACTCGAGGCCAACCTCGACACCTTCGCCCACTACCGCGAGCGGGCCCGGGACGCGGGAGCGGTGATCGTCCCCGCCATGGCCTTCTTCGGCGGCCTCGGCGACCTGCTGGCCACCGCGGCGATGGGCGACTGGACCGAAGCCGACGAGGCACACATCGCCTACGCGCTCAGCAACTGGCACCCCACCGCCGGTACCCGGCTCTCGGGCGCGGTCTCCCGCGAGCGACGCGGCAACCACCGCCTGCGCTACAGCGGCGGACAGTGGGAGCAGCGCACCGACGCCGCGCCCACCCTGGAGTGGACCTTCCCGGAACCGATGGGACCCCGGCCGGTGATCGGGGAGTTCACGATGGCGGACGTCGTCACCGTCCCCCAGCACCTCTCCATCCCCGACGTGACCACCTACATGACCGCCGAGGCCGCCGGGGACGTCGCCGCACCCCACACGCCGGCCCCGACCGCCACCGACGAGAGCGGGCGCTCGAACCAGACTTTCCTCGTCGACGTCATCGTCCGCTCCGGTGGGGCCGAACGCCGGGCCACAGCCAGCGGCCAGGACATCTACGCCGTCACCGCGCCCCTTGTCACCGAGGCCCTCGAGCGCGTCCTGACCGGCCGCACCAAGACCGTCGGCGTAGTCCCCGCCGGCGAGATCTTCGACGCGCCCGACTTCCTGCACGCGCTCGACCCGCACATCACACTCGACCTGCACCCGCAGAAGCAGAACATCTGACCCGAGCCATCCGCCCGGCCGTCGGGCGCGCGCCATCGGCGAGCCGTGCCGACATGGGCGTCGGCGTCCTCGTTCGATTCCTCCACCTTCACGAGTGCTGCCCGAAGTCCTGAACCAACGCTGCCCAACTCGCGAACAAAGCGCGGTTCTTCCACTTGGACAGGCAGGCCCGGACTGGAGCACCTAGGTGGTCCGGCCAGCCACGATCACTGTGCGGAGAGGGAACGCAATGAGCAGCGCAACAGCGACAAGGAGTCCGCTCGACCACAGTGGCCCGACATGTCCGAGTGCAGTGCTGAGGGTGGTCGCGGCGATGAGGGGTCCGGCGGCGGCGCCGACGTTGAGCGCCGCGGTCGCGTACGAGCCGGCCATCGTGGGTGCCCCTGCGGCCTCGTAGAGGACCTGTGTAATCAGGGTGCTGCCCAGCGCGAACGACAGCGCCCCCTGCACGAACACGAGGGCGAGCAGAGCGACCGGCTCATCGGCCAGCACGGCCAGGGCCGGCCAGCCGATCAGCAGCAGCGGACCGGTGACTGCGATGACCGGACCGGGGTGCTGGTCGGACAGCCGGCCCGCGACGGTGACCCCGGCGAAGGAACCGACGCCGAAGAGCACCAGGACGACAGAGATCCACAGCTCACTCAGCCCGGCAGTGTCGGTCACGACGGGGGCGAGGAAGGTGAAACCGGCGAAGGTTGCCGCGTTCACCAGCGCACCGAGCAGCATCACCAGGATCAGCCTCGGCTTCGCGAGCTCGGCGAGCTCCCCTCGCAAGGCCGGCCCGCCGGTCGCTTCTTCCTTCACACCCCCCGCTGGGATTCCCTTCAGAATGCCGAGAGCCGCAGGCACGCAGAGAGCGGCAACCGCCCAGAATGTGGCCCGCCAGCCGAGCCAGGCGCCGAGCACCGACCCACCAGGGACACCGGCGATCGTGGCCACGGTCGTGCCTGACAGCAGCACGGCCAGAGCACGTCCCTTCTTGGCGGGCGAGACGAGCGTGGCGGAAACTGTCAGAGCGACGGCAAGGAACCCTGCGTTCGCCAGCGCGGCAACGACCCGGGTGGCGAACAGGACCGGGAAGCTCGTGGTGACGGCGCCCACGGCGTGAGCTGCCTCGAAAGTGACGATGAACCCGAGAAGACTGAAGCGCCTGGACCAGTTGCGGGCAAGCGCGGCCACAAGAGGCGCGCCAACGATCATGCCGAGAGCGAAGGCGGAGGTAAGCACACCCGCTGTCCCAACGGTGACGTCGAGATCTGACGCGATGTCCGGCAAGAGGCCGGCGAGCATGAACTCCGAGGTACCCATGGCGAAGACGGCCATGGCAAGCAGATACAGCGGGAGAGGCATCGAGTGGCTCCGAGGTGAGGAGAAGCACGAGAAGGTCATCTCGTCACCGCGGCCAGCCCCCGAAGGCATATCGCCTCACCACAGGATGCGGCGCGACGAAAGGGCTATGAGCTCAGTGGTTCAGGGGGCTGACGGCGTGACCGAAAGCCCCCACCGTGTCTGACTCAGGACTCGACATGGCCCGCACGCTACCTGACTGATGTCAGTCGAGGCACCTCGGTTTCACCGGCATTGGACTGTGTAACCGACGTCGTGTCCCGCGACAGCCAGGGCGTTGCCGTCACTCAAGGACGTGGAGCCGGTGTGAGTCCGCGGCCGAGCGGAGTTGCGCCGTATCGGGCCTACAGGTGCCCTGCCACCAGCGGTCCGCCTCGGCGCGAGCTACTTCGGTGTCGTACTGGCCCGCGTCGAAGTGGAGCTCTGGTGGGAGTGGGGGCGCGGGGGTGTGCGCCGCCCAGGGGGCCTCCCAGTCCGACCACTGCACGATCTCCCCGAACCGCTGCACGACCACGGTAAGGAAGCCGCAGCACCCGCCGGTGCAGTCGGGTTCCCCCAGCTCCAGGCGGCGCGCCTCGCCGGTCGTCCGGAGAGGGCTGGGGCGCCCAGCCGGCAGGACATCGGCAGCGTACGGTCCACGGCCGCCTTCGCCGACCACCTCCTCGACGACGTCCTCGCCGTTGATCCACAATCGCGCCTGGGCAGCGAAACGGGGCCCAGGCGGCAACACCCTGATCTCCAAACGGTCGAACATCGAACCAACCCTACGGGGCGGTCTCTGGTGCCCACCGCCCTTGCGGGCGTTCCGCTCGACGAGCGCCGCTTCCGGCCCTTGGTTCGGTTCCTCCCTCTCAGCGCAGTTGCTCGGCCAGTCCGATGATGATGCCCGCCGGGCCGCGGAGGTAGCAGAGCAGGTAGCTGTCCTCGAACCGGGCGATCTCGCCGACGAGTTCGGCGCCGTGAGGGCGCAGGCGGGCAACGGTGTCCTCGATGTCGTCGACGGCGAACATGACGCGGTGCGTGCCGAGAATGTTGTGCGGCCGGTTGCGCGGTCCGGCGCTGATCACCGCGGGGCTGCGGTACTTCGCCAGCTCGAGCCGGCTGTGACCGTCCGGGGTCCGGACCATCGCGATGTCACAGCGGACGCCGTCGAGTCCGGTGCACTGGTCGGCGACCGGGCCCTCGACCTCCGCCCTGCCCTCCAGCTCCATACCGAGTTCCACGAAGAACGCGATGGCGGCATCCATGTCCTCGACGACGATGCCGACATTGTCCATCCGCTGAATCGCCATGCTGGTGTCTCCTTCGTCCTGGTGCGACCGGTGGTGGCCGCTGATGCCCCGGGGACGGAGCCGATTGCACGTTCTCGACATCCACGGACCGCCGAAGTCTGAGAAAGCCGGATCGCGTCTCGGTACCGCCACAGCACATCCGCGCGCCAGGCGCACCACCGAGGGTGAGTGCGGCGCAGGTGGCCGTTCCCATGAAGACGATCAGCCGCAGCGTGCCGTTCCCGCTCTTCACATGCTTCCCGAGTACGGAGATCGCCTGAACACCCAGAACAGCGTCCTCGTTCCGTGAGCGGGGCGTCGCGGGGGATTGCTGCAGTGGCTCCATCAGGGGATTCGCCGGCGCAGCACACCGACGCGGCACATCCGCATGCGGCAGGCGGGCCGAGGTTGAAGAGCCGGACGATGAAGCGCCACACCGCCACCAGCCCGAGGAACACTGCAGCCCACTCCGCCTGGACTTCTCACCGCGCCCTTGCGAGAAGTGCCCGTCCGTCTGCACGGAGCAGGCGGACGGGCGAGGTTTCTGTGTCGCCGGATGTCAATCGATGATGGTCAGGACGATTCCGATCACTCCCAACACGATGCCGGTCCAGATGAGAAGAGCAAGAAGTGATTTCTTGGTCATTGGCATGCGTCCACAGTGCTGAGTCCGTTACCGATGAGCCCTATCCCGCCTCCGATCGCTGCCACGGACGCAGGCGTGGACAAGCCTCCTGAACCGATGGCAGAGGCGATTCCCGCGCCAAGGGCGACTGCACCGCCGAGGAGCTGCAGGCCCGAGCCGATACACCCCAACGAGATCGTGCCGGTCGGGTCGGTGCGGTTGATGCAATCTCCGGCTGCGTACAGGTAGGGATTCGCCTCCTGCCCGGAGGGGTCGGGCTGGGTGAAGCGGCCGAGCGACGGGTCGTAGTAGCGAGCTCCCATCTTGTACAGGCCCGTCGGGTCGAGGTAGGCACCGGTGTAGCGGTACGGCTGAGGGGTGGCCTCGGTGGTGGTGCCGCGGGGCAGGCCGGTGGGGCCGTAGGCGTAGCTGTGGGTGCGCTTGCCCGCGTCGTCGACGAGGCCGAGTACGTTGCCGGTGGCGTCGGTGAGGTAGTAGTAGGACTTCCCCCCAGTCGTCATGGAGTTCAAGGTGCCCGCCGGTTCGCGGATGAATCCGGTGTCGACGCCGTTCGTCGTCGTCGACACCAGGCCCAGCGCGGTGTGGTGGAACCACGTCGAACCCAGCTTGGTCCGCTCGGAGTTGGTCGTGCCCGCGTGAACCAGGTCGTAGGACTTGCCGCCCGCGGTGATGCCGGAGAGCTGGCTGTAGTCCGTCCACGTTTCGTTCGTGCGGGCTGTGGTGCTCGCTGCGGCGGTTTCGTTGCCGAGCTTGTCGTAGGACCAGCCGGTGGTGGAGCCGTTCTTGCCGGTCAGCTCGGAGGCGTCGTCGTAGGTGTACGTCGTGCCGCCGGGGCAGGTGTTCTTGGTGCCGTCATGGCTGGTGAGGTTGCCGGCCTTGTCCCAGCAGTACAGCCACGACGCCCTCCGGGCACCTGCGGAGTCGGCTTCCAGGGCGTAGCGCAGGCGGTCCTGGGAGTCGTAGTCGTAGGTGGTCTTGTACTTGGTGAGGTTGTCGGTGCGCGTGCGGATCTTGGTGGTGTCCTTGCCCGCGGTGTTCTTGTAGCTGTAGGCCAGGTCGATCAGCGTGGTGGTACCCGAGGTGGCCTTGATGGCCTCGGGGCGGCCGTTGTCGTCGATCGTCACCGACTGCGTGGTGCCGCCGGGGTAGACGGTCTTGGTGCGTTTGTCGTTGTTGTTGTAGTCGAAGTCGGTCTTCTTGCCGTCCGGGGCGGTCAGGTAGTCCAGGCGGCCGGCCTTGTCCCAGGTGTAGTCGGTCTTCCCGGTCGGGTCGACGTAGTAGTCGACCTCGCCGCCAGGGCTGTAGGCCAGCGCGGTCTGGGCGCCGTTCTGCAGGGTGCGGACACGTTCGCGGTTGAGCTCGTCGTAGTCCCACTTCGTCGTGCCGGAGGCGTCGGTGCGGGATGTGACGTTGCCGTCACCGTCGTAGGAGTAGGTGACCGTGGCGTTGGTGGAGGACACCTTCGTCACGCGGTCGCGGTTGTCGTAGACGTAGACGGTCTTGATCCCGCGTCCGTCGGTGACGGTCTCCACCCGGCCGAGCGCGTCGTAGGTGTAGGCCGTCTTGCCCAGCGGCGCCGGCGGAGTGACGGTCTTGAGGTTGCCCTTGGCGTCGTACTCGAACGAGGTGACCTTGCCGTTGCCGTCCTTGGCAGTGCAGCGCTGGCCCTCGAAGCCGCCGCACTTCGGGGTGGCCTCGTTGTACGTGTACTCACGGGTCGCCCCGGCGGTACCGGTCGTGGTCACCGACATGGTGTTGCCGTTGGCGTCGTACTTGAACGTGTCCTTGCGGCCGTCCGCAGTGGTGAAGTCGTTGGGCAGGTCGGTGCCGGCGATCGTCTGATACGCCGTCACGGAAGCCGTCGCCCCGAGCGGAAGCCGTTGGGAGGTGGCGTTGTTGCGGTCGTCCCAGCCGTAGGTGGTGGTGTTGCCGCCGGTGCCGTCCGCGCCCGTGCCCATCGCGTCGATCGCCGTCTGCAGGAGATGGTTCGTGTACTTGGCGTGGCGGGAGTGGCCGAGGGGGTCGGTGACCTTGGTGACCTCCCCGTCCGCGTTGTGGATGTACTGGGTGGCGTCGCCGTCGGGGTCGGTGACCGTCGTCGTGCCCGCGTCCGACGGGGTGGCGGCCGTGTAGTCGTAGCGCCAGGTCGGACCGACGTGGCCGCTGCCGGTCACTTCGGTGGCGCGTTGCATGGACTTGACGCGGTTGTGGGCGTCGTAGGTGAACAGGGTGGCGGTGCCCTCAGGGGTGGTCACCTTGGTCAGGCGGCGTGAGGAGTCGTACGCGTAGACGGTGGCCTTGCCGTCGGAGTCGGTGACCTTCGCCAGGTTGCCTGCCGCGTCCAGGTCGAAGACGGCGGTGCGGCCCGTGTGGTCCTTGGCCTGCCACTGGTTGGCGTAGGTCTTGACCAGGTCGATCCAGCGACCGGAGCGGGTCTCGGTCAGCTTGAAGCCCTTGTGCTCACTGCCCTCGTCGTGCTGGTCGACGGTGATCGTCCCGTCGTTCTTGTCCGTGACCTTGGTCAGCGTGCCGTGCTCGTTGAAGGTGTCACGGGTGCCCGACTTGCGGTCGGTCAGGGTGTAGGTGCCGTCTGCGTTCCTCTTCAGGTCCTTGGAGTAGCCGGTCGGCGTGGTGTATCCGCCGCTGGTTGTCTCCTTGAACCGCAGGACGTTGCCGGTGCTGTCGTAGACGACCACCTCACCGTCACCGGCTTGGAGGTAGCGCTCGTAAGCCTGCCACCAGCGCTGCGACACCTTCCCCCACGGCACCTCGAGGGAGTTGTACGTGCGGGTGAGCTGCAGCTTTCGGCCGACACCGGCGATGTCGAAGTCCGTCGCGGCGAGCATCAGGTTGCCGTTGGAGACGTTCACCCGCGCAACCAGCGCATCGTTCAGGCGCGTGTCGATGATGCGGTGCCAGGGCACCTCTCCCTGCCCCTCCGGGGTGAAGGGCGTTGCCTCGGCAGAGGCCTCCGGGCGGGCCACGGATCCCTTGGCCTTCCCGCCGGTGGCACGAGCCTTCTGCGCCGCCCGCCAGGCCGCGACTTCGGCGGACGGTTTGGCCTCGGCCTCCGAGTCCGGCGCTTTGACCGACCCGGCCGGCGTCGCGGGAGCTTCTACCTTGGTCGGTTTCGTCCACGGACTCTCCGGCTCCGGCAGCTCCGGCTTCGGTGTTGCCGCCAGACCGGGTGCTGCGGCGATCACCACGGCGGCCGTGGTGATCGCCGCGACGAGAGCGGTTCTGTGTGTTCTCCGGGCACGCCGGAACGGCGTGCTTCCAGCACGTGAATGCATCAGCTTCCCCCCACAGGAAGTCGGACAGACAGTCAGAACCGGTGACCCACACGGTCACCTCGGCCACACAAGCTGTCACAAGAAGCACACAAATCGTCGGGCCGTGCCCCGCAACATGCGCCTCATACGGGCCGGAATCAGTCCGACCACTTCCACTGGGCGAATACGCACGGAGTAGGACAACTCACCAACACCACAGGGGAAAATTGTCCCTTCCGTTATCGCTCTCCGGGGTCACACTGACCGAAATCCTTCGACCAGGCCTCAATCGGTACATCTCGTGCGGGCAACGATCACCTTTCGGCCAGGTTCTGACCCCACAGAATTCGACACAGTGAGCGCTTACCAGCAATTGAACGCGAAACCACACCGGCACAACGTGTCTCAGAGCAAGCGATCGACGCACAGCACTGGTGGGACCGCGGCTTCACTCCATGCACACTGACGCCTCCGGCACCTTTCGCCGCTGCCCTGCCTTGTGAAGGACTCCCCCGCGATGAGTGAACCGGGCAGAACGCTGCCCTCTTGCCGCACCCGCCCCGCCTCTGACCGGCCTGCCCTTGGTGTCCGATACGTAGGCCGGCTCATGTGCTGGAGCCTGGCCGCCGGGATGGCCGGCGCCGCCACCGACCTGGTTCTCGATCCCCAGGCCACCTGGTGGAAAGCGCTCTGGCCCGCACCCTGGTACCTCACCGGCCTCTCCGTCCCACTCTGGGCACTCCTGCGCGCCCGCGAGAAGGCCGCTCAACAATCCGACGATGACGACGACTTCCCCGGGCACTTGGAGAAGGCCGCCTGACCGGCGAGCACCCAGACCGCTCGGTGACGAGCGCGCCGATCGCAGTACGATCGTCGGCTTCCATGACGACCCGGCCGACGAGGCCACGGCCCTCGACGAACAGACCGTCGTCGTCCCCGGCGCGGATGCAGCCGCCCTGATCGTCCTCAGCCTTCTCAGCTCGCTACAAGCCGCGCGTGGGTTCTTGGCCCGGTCCCGGCCACGCACAACTGCTTCACCGCTGTAGCTGGGCGAGCAGCTTGCGGGTGCTGCGAGAGGGCGTCGCATCGATTCGGGCCAGCGCTGTCTCGCAGCCCTGGTATGCCGTGAGGACGCCGTCGTCGTCGCCCAGCGCGTTCGCCGCACGCATCCGTACACGCCAGGCCACCTCGCGGAGCGGGTCGCTCGCGGTCGCCTGTTCGCACAGGCGCACGGCGTCGCCGTACCGGTGCAGTTGCAGGGCGAGGTCGGCCGCCGATGAGAGCGCGTCGGCGGTTTGCTGGGACAGTACCCGGCGCCGTGCCTCCACCCACTGCGAGGTGCGGTCCGGCAGGTAGTCCCCCTCGTTGCGGGCGAGCAGCGCCTCGGTTGCCGACAGCCTCGCCTGGCCGGTCAGCCGGTGGGCGTGAGCGAGGTCGGCGTCCATCAGCAGCGACTGGCAGCCCTGTGCCACTTCGTCGGCGAGGGACAGCCGGTTCCGTTCGACGGTGAGGCGCAGCTGTGGCGGCAGGGCCAGATTCAGCTGGTGGACGGCCTGACGCAGGTAGGCGCGGGTGGATCGGTCGTCGCGTGCGAACAGCGCCTCCAGGACCCGGGGGCGATCGGCGGTGTGGCCGGGTCTGCTGCCCAGATAGGAGAGCAGTTCCAGGCTCTTGCTGATGCGAAGACGGGCCTCGACGCCGTCGACGATCAGGGCGTGGCGTCCGAACTCGGAGACCGTCACGGTCGGCATGCGCGCTGTGACCTTGATGTTCGATCCCTGGGCGGCGAGCGCCCGGCCGACCGCGTGCCACGGGGTGTCCGCCTCGGCCTCGGCGTCGATACGACGCGACGCGACGGCGGGGAACTCGGTGAGGATCTTGAGCAGTACGTGGTGGGAGCCCTGGCGGGCCGATGTCTCCAGGGCCAGGTCGGCGGCCCGGTCTGCCGTGTCCTCGTGGCCGGAGCGCCATTCCGCCTCCGCCAACAGCACCCCGACGATGGGGAGTTCCAGGAAGAGACCGCCGGCCTTCAGGAGCGACGCGGCCTCGCGCAGGCAGTCGAGTGCGTCGGCGTCGGCACCGCTGCGCAGCAGCAGCCAGCCTCGCCAGGCCCGCGCTTTGGCCCTGAGCTGTAGCGCATGCTCGATGAGCGGGTCGTTCTCCAGATCGTCGAGGAGCCCCATGGACGCCGCGGCGTCGCGGCGGTCGACGATTCTGAGCTTGACCAGCCCTTCCGTGAATCCGATGTACCAGGCGTGTGCCCCTGTGTCGCGAGCGAGCTTGCGGCCTTCCTCGAGGGCCGCTATCGCTTCGGCGGGGCGTCCGGCGTCCAGCAGAAGCTCCGGCACCACCGCGTGCAGGCTCAGCGAGTTGGAGACCGAGTCGCGGGCCCGTTCGTACAGCTCCAGGGCCCGGCGGGTGTGGCCCTGGGCGCGGAGCGCCCCGATCTGCCACGGCGTGGCCAGCGACGTGCCCCAGTGCGACTGCAGGGAGATGTCGAGGTCGGTCAGGTGGCCGAACCAGTACTTCGCGACCAGCACGGCCGCATCGAACGGTCCACCGGTCAGTTCCGGTGGCGTGTCGGTGCGGTAGGAGGGATAGATGGTCCCCAGTCCGTAGCGCACTGCGGCGACCTCCCCACCAGGGTCGGCCAGCCGCAGGATTTCTTCCGCGTCCGCAGGGCGGCCGCACTGGGCGTAGCAGTAGATCATCAGCGCTGCCGCTCGTTCGGACGCCTCGACGACCTCGTCGCGGACACCGGACTCGAGGAGCGCGTCAGCGATGGCCGCTCCCTCTCGGGGGTTGTCCCGGGCCCAGGCGAGCATGAGCCGCGCCGTGGTCAGTTCGTGGGGCTCGGGGCCGACCGGGCCGAACGCATCCAGCCACCGCTCGGCGACAGGGAGGTCGAGCCGCTCGATCACACGCCTGATGACCCGCGCACCGCAGACGCGTGCCTCGGCGACCTCTCCGGCTTGCAGCAGGACCTCGGTGGCCTCCTCGTCGTGGCCTTCGCCGGCCAGCAGCCGGCCGTGGGCGAGGCGGATCCGGCGTAGCTCCTCGTCGTCGCGCAGGCCGAGCTGCTCCAGCAGGAACTCCCGCAGCCGCGGGTGGAAGCGCATCGTGCGCCCGTCGCCGGACCAGACGACGGGCAGCCGGACCGAGCGCAGCGACCGCATCCGTCTCGCCGGCGCGGCGAGGCCGAGCGCCCGTGCCCGCTCGGCCGTCACCTCGTCGAGGACTGCGGCCGTTACGAGGAAGTCGCGGTCCGTGTCGGGTAGTTCCGCCAGGATCCGGGATGAGATGTAGCCGTGCAGAGGGTCGGCCTCGCCTCCGACGACCGTGGTGTGCTCCTGGGAGCGCCAGGCTTCGAACAGCACACCGGTGACCCAGCCACCCGTCGCCGACACCGCCTTCGCCGGGTCGATCGTGGTGTTGTCGTTGAGACGCAGGGCCTCGGCCGCCTCCTCGACGGTGAAGGCGAGGTCTTCCTCGCGAAGGGAGGCCACCGAGGTGGGGTCGAGTTGCCGGTGCACTGTCGGCGGGATGTCCCGACGGCTGACCAGGACTGCGCGCACCGTTCGCGGAAGGTAGTGCAGGAAGGAGCCGAGCGCCTCCCAGCCTTCTCCCGCCACCCCCAGGCGTTCCAGGTTGTCGAGTACCAGCACCAGGGTGTGTCCCCGCAGGGACTCGGCGAGGAGCCCGGCGGATTCCGTGTGCTGGATGCCCGCGCGCAGGGCGCGGGTCGCCACCTGGTGTGCGGCGGGTGCGTGCTGTGCCAGCGCGTCTTCGAGATAGGCGAGCAGACGTCCCGGACGGGCGTCGGTCCCATCGACCGACAACCAGGCCACCGGGTGGGGCAGGTGTGCTGTCGCCTGGGTGATGGCGGTGGTCTTGCCGGCGCCCGCGGTCGCCAGTACGAGCACCACCTGACGTCGCTCGATCAGTGCGTCGAGAGCTGTGGCGATCCTGGGCCGTGGCACCAGGCGCTCGGGGACGTCCGGAACGGAAATCTTGTGTTGGATCAGACCTACGGCGTGCGGCACCGTCTGTCGGGGGTCGTCCATGGCCACCTCAACCAGGGGAGCTTGCCAGAGGATCCGCGCGTCGGTTCGGCAGCGGTGGCCCGGAGTTCGGCTCCCGCGGAGCTCTCCATCCGCTGTGTCAGGGCCCTCATGAGCAGTGTATCTAGGGAGCCGGCAAGGCTTGGCTCTCGCGGAAGCGGCTTTCGGCAGGCTCCGAGTGCGGGGACACCGCTCCGGGCCTTCAGCGTCGTCGGCGGACAGGTCGGCGGCGGCGTTCGGTAGGCATGGTCATGATGCGGGTCACAGGCCGACCTTGCCCGTCGCGCAGTACGGCGGCGTGTAGATGGCGGACCGGTGCAGGTCATACCGGGTACGGACCAGATTCCGCGCGTGCTGAATGGTCTGTCCGTGCCCGGACAGGTAGGCCTGGGTGACCTGTTGTGGTGGGGCATCGGCCAGCCAGGACAACAGCGCCTCCCCCGGCTGCGGGCTCTGCGCGACGACCTGTACACCGGTCAGCGGGTCCCGCACCAGAGGCACGTCCTGCGCAGGCACCTCGACAACCCCCCGCGCCCGGGCCCGGTAGCCCAGCCAGCGGATCATCGACGACCACAGGCCCACTGTGGTGGCATCGCCGCACACGAGTGTTGTGCCCGGTTCGGCACGCGCGCGGAAGCTCCGCGTCGCCTCCAGCCCCATGGCGGAGACCCGGTCGCCGACTGCGATCTTGTCCAGCCAGGTGTCGCCGGGTGAAGGCGGGCCCGGGACGGCGACGCTGTGCCGGTAGAACAGGACGGACATGCGTCCCGTGACGGTGTCGACCGCGTCTGGCGTGTAGCGCCGGAACGCCGTCGGCGAGACCAGGAACGTGGTCACCTGGCACGGTGCCCATTCACGCCCCTTCAGGCGCTCGCCGGCGAGGTGGATACGCCGGAACGACGGCGACAGATCTTCTCTCCCGGTCTTCGTGCACGGCATTCCCCGGATCTCGATCATCCGGGCAAAGGGCGCGGGCAGGCTGGGCATCGGTCACTCCCTGGGGAGTGGATCACTGTGCGGCGCCGCGGTGTGGCATCGGCCCGTGAGCGGCGCAGGAGGGGCCGAGAACACCCCGTGCGAAGCGCAAACGTGGTCATGCGGCCGTACGACGTGTGGCATGTGGCGTGTGACGTGTCCTGTCACGCGCGGTCGACTAGCGGAACGTCGGCATGATCTTTTCGGCGTAGATCTTGAGTTGCTCGCGTTGGATGTCCGGTGCGTCGACGCCGGGCAGTGCCTGAGTCCAGTACTCCCAGACGAACCAGTCCGACCGACCTCCGCCATACCAGTGTTTTCACGGTGTCTCCTTCGGGGTGGGTGTGGTGGCCGACCCGCAAAGGGGAGAAAGCGAAGCCACCACGTCTGCCCGCGCCGCCGTCATGCGTGAGGGGCGCACGGCCTGCCCGGTGCCGGCGAGTCCCTCGCCGGGAGGTGGTCCTGTGCCCACACGGTCAGGGCGGCCAGGGGAATGAGGAGGGCGTTGCCGTGGGGCGTCAGGGCGTACTGGCTGCGGGGTGGCGGTCCGGGGTGGGCGATCCGGGTGACGAGGTCGGCGGTGGTCAAGTCCTGGAGTCGGTCGGCGAGCGTGTCGTCGCCGATGCCGGGGACCCGCTCACGTATCTGGGCGGTGCCGGCCGGGCCCCTGGCCAGGGTCGCGATGATCAGGCCGTTCCATGGCTCACCGAGAAGGGCGAACGCCCGGGCGAGGGCCGGGTCGGGCTGGGCCGGCTGTGGGCGTTCGTGATAGGGCGTCGGCTGAGAGAAGTGTGGGGTGGTCATGGTGTGTGTCCGCTCCAGTGCGGCGCGAGGCGTCGTGGTGTGACGCCTCGCGCCGTACGTCGTCGTGGCCGTGTCGGGGGCCGGCCCCTGCCCTCTGGGTTGTGCCGTTGGCGGTTGTCGGCCCCCGGGGTTGCGCTCCTCGGCGAGGTCAGCCGATGTGGAGGGGCGCGGTGCCCTCGGCGTGCTGCTGTTTGCCCGCGTTGACGGCCAGGAACATGACCGCAAGGCCGCCCAGGAACATGGCGCCCGAGGCGACGAAGGCCAGGGTGTAACCGTGCGTCAGCGCCTCACCCGCCTTGGCGACCAAGGGGAAGTCCTTGGTCGCCAGACCGCGGAAGAAGGCGGAGGCCGCCTCGGGGAACTTGTCGTTCGCGGCGGTTGTGGAGATCGTCGACAGGACCGCGAGCCCGAGTGCGCCGCCGATCTGCTGGGCGGTGTTCAGCAGTGCCGAGGCCATGCCGGTGTCCTGGTGGTCGACGCCGCTGACCGCGCCGAGTGTCATCGGGACGAAGCTCATGCCGAGTCCGAGAGCGGTGACGAGCATCGCCGGCATCAGATGTCCGGCGTACGAGGAGTCGGGCTCAAGCGTGGCGAACCAGAACATGCCGCCCGCCGCGACCAGCAGTCCCGGTCCGGCGATCAGCCGGGGCGGCAGATGGGTGATCAGCTTGGAGCTGATGCCCGCGGCCGCACCCATGCCGACGCTGAAGGGAAGAAAGGCGAAGCCGGTTTTGACCGCGCTGTAACCGAGGATCAGCTGCATGTAGAGCGTCAGGAAGTAGAACATGGCGAACATGCCGGAGCCGACGAACAGCATCGTGGCGTAACTGCCGGAGCGATTGCGGTCCTTGAAGAGCCTGAGCGGCATCATCGGTTCCGCTGCGCGCCATTGGATGACCAGGAACACCGCCAGCAGCACGGCGGCCGTCGCGAAGGAGGCCAGGGTCAGGCCGCCTGTCCAGCCGTGCTCGCCGCCGCGCGTGATGCCGTACACGAGGGCGATGAGTCCGCCGGTGCCGGTGATGGCGCCGGGAACGTCCAGGCGGCCGGGATGCCTTTCCGCTTCGACGAGGGTGCGGGTGCCGACGAGGACGGCCAAGCCGATGGGGATGTTGATGAAGAACACCCAGCGCCAGTCGAGCGCGTCGGTCAGCACTCCACCCAGCAACAGGCCGACCGTTGCGCCGACGCCGCCCATGGCCGCGTACACGCCCATGGCCGTATTGCGGTACTTGCCGGCCGGGAAGGTGGTGGTGATCAGGGCCAGCGCGTTGGGCGCGGCGAGGGCGGCGCCGACGCCCTGGAGGATGCGGGCGCCGATCAACAGGCCCTCGTCCGGGGCGAGTCCGCCCAGTAGTGAGGCGAGGGTGAAGACACCGATGCCTGCCTGGAATATGCGCCGCCGACCGAAGAGGTCACCGGCCTTGCCACCCAGCAGCATCAACCCGCCGAAGGCCAGCGCGTAGGAGTTGACGATCCAGGCGAGGTTGGCGTCGGTGACACCCAGGTCGGTCTGGATGGCGGGCAGGGCGATGTTGGTGATCGTGGCGTCGAGGATCACCATCAACTGGGCCGCGGCGATCACGAAGAGCGCCAGGCCGAGGTGTCGGCCGCCCGGGGAAGCCCCGGACGCCTCAGTACCCGGCTGCCCGGGGATCGTGGTGGTGCTGTCGGCAGACAACGAAAAACTCCAAAGGGAGAGCGAGGGCGCGGAAAAATACGGGATGGGTTCACGGGGCGGGCGGCACGTGGCCGAGTTCCGTGCCAGTTGAGTGATCCGCGGGCGATGCGATGCACGACCGAGCCGCGGCACCGAAATCCGACCCTAACAACTGGATTTCACGAGCAGCGGGCTCTGGAATCCTTTTTCGATGTGACTATTTCTAGCTAGACCGGCCCGGCGCGCGTATGAGCAAAGCGACGGAATGGAGACCCCGTTGCACATGACGCTGGCCTGGTTGTCAAATTCAAACTCCCTTTCCGGGCTTTGGGACCGGCACCCGATCCGCCTCCAGCCGGGCTGGTCGGTCAGCGGGACGCCGCGGCCCGTATGCAGCAGCTCGGTCCGGCCACTGCCGACCACCACGGCCTCGGTCTTCTCCATTGTCTTCGTCTCCCTGACGCCAGTGATTCGCACTGCTTTCTCCGTCATCGGCAGATCGTGCCAGCGGGGCGTTAGCAAAAGAGAAACCAGAAGACGACGCGCCCCGATGCCCGTCACGCGTACGACGCCGCCCTCCATGACCGGATGGAGGGCGTCGACGGAATGAGCGTCCGGATCGGCCACGCGATGCCACGCAGCGATGCGAAGACAACCAACATCCCTCCGGGGGCCCGCTCCTGCCGGCGGGCCCGGCACCGAACCTGCTGCGGCGGCGTGGAACCTGGGCGGACCGCCACCGCCTGGAGAGACGTCGCGGATCGCGACTTGATCGAACGATCAATTCACTGGACTAAGTCGATATGATGGACGCATGGCTCATGTTTCTGCGGCAGAGCGCCGCCCTCAGCTGATCAAGGCTGCCATTGACCTCATGACGAGGGAGGGTGTGGGTGCCGGAAGCACCCGTGCCATCGCGGCCGAGCTGGGCGTGGCCCAGGCGACGGTGCATTACACCTTCGGCACCAAGGAAGATCTGTACCGGGCCGTCATGGAGCAGCTGACCCGTGATCTGATCGCACAGGTCGAACGGGCGGCGCACGCGAACGCCGGCTTCGAGGAGACGGTCGCGGCACTCGCCGCCGCCCTGTGGCAGACCCTGCGAGAGCAACCGACCACCCACCAGCTGCTCCAGGAACTGTCCATGCTCGCGCTCCGGACTCCACGGCTGCAGGAAGCCCATGAGAGCCACCACCACGAGGTGACGGCAGTGACGACGAAGCTGGTGACCGAGGCAGCCGAGCGCGCCGGTCACCGGCTCGCCCAGCCGGCGGAGACCCTCGCCCGGTTCTTCCTGGCCGGCTTCGACGGCCTCTCGCTGCAGCATCTCTCACTGCCCGACGAGGAGGCCGAGCTCACCTGTCTGCAGGCCCTGGTCTCCGCTGTCGTCGCTCTCGCCGGCGGCCGAATGGAGCTCGTGACCCTGCCGACGAGCTGACGGAAGGGCGGAACAGGCCGGCCCCGCCGCCCTTCCGGCACAGCAGAGCGATGGGCTGTGGACGTCGCCCGGACGGAAGTGCCCGGAGCGCGAGGGTGCCGGTCACGCGGGGGCGGCGTCCGGAGAGCTCAGATCCGTGGGCACGTGGTGTCGCATTGGCTTCGGGACGGAAGGGATTTCCTGAATGCGCAACGCAGGGAAGCCATGGCTCAGGATATTGGGCTTGGCTCTGTTGATCGTCGGCATGGCCACGTTCTTCATCAACGCCGAGGCCCTCATGAACGGCGACGCCGTCGAGTGCGACGGCAGACCCATGAGGCCCGGGCAGTGGTGCGCGCGGGTGGGGGACGAATCCCGCAGCTACGACGAGGAGAAGAAGAACGAAGCCAGTGGAGAACTCATCGGCTACGCCGGGGTGGGCCTCGGCACCCTCGGTGTCGTCGTCCTCATCAGCAACGCGATCGCCGCGCGGCGAGGAAACCAAAGACGCTGAATCGGTACGGATTTGCCAGGCGGAACCCGTCGACCAGACAGGCGATTCCAGGTCGCACCCCGTGGATCAGTCCCCGACGGGCACCGGCACGGAACCGTCGGCAGCCTCCGTGGCCTCGACAGTGGTAGTCGGCGGTACGTCGGTGCCGGAGCGGCGGTTTGGCAGCAGCAGAGCGACCGCGACGGTGCCGACCGCGAGGATGATGCCGCCGATCAGGCTGGTGTGTGAGACGGCGTCGGCGAAGGCACTGTTCGCGGCCTTCAGGAGCGCCTGCGCCTGCGGTACGCCGCCGGCCGGGGCCGCCATGATCTGCTGGGCCACGGCCTGTGCCCCGCCGATGGAATCCTTGGCCGTCTCCAGCATGGCGGCCGGGAGCTGTCCGCCGACGGTGTCGCCGAGTCCGCCCTTGTAGGTGCTGGCCAGGACGGAGCCGAGGATGGCGATACCGAGGGAGCCTCCGAGTTCCATGGCGGTGTCGTTCGTGCCCCCGCCGACGCCCAGTTCACTCTCGGGGAAGGCGCCCATGATGGTGTCGGTGGCCGGTGAAACGCTCAGTCCGATCGCCAGACCCAGCAGGACCAGCGTGGCCAGGAAGTCGCCATAGCCGGACTGGCTGTCGATACGGAGGAGCAGGAAGAGTGCCATCGTGCCCAAGACCATGCCGACGATGATGGTGGTTTTCATGCCGAGCCTGGGAGTCAGCCAACCGGTGACGGCCGACCCGACGAATACCGCGCCGGCCAGCGGCAGCAGGCGTACGCCTGTCTCCAACGGGCTGTCGCCGAGGACGAACTGCAGGTACTGGGTCGCGTAGTAGATGGAGCCGAAAGCGGCCAGGAAGAAGAGCAGCACCGCCAGGGTGGCGCCCCCGACCGCCCGGTCCCGGAGCTTGCTCAGGTCCAGCATCGGGCTGGGGTGGCGCAGCTCCCACCAGACGAAGACCGCCAGCCCGATCGCCGCGACGACCGCAGCGGCGACGGCGGTGGCGTCCTGGCCGAAGTGCGGGGCCTCGATGATCGCGTAGACGAGGGCCGCCACGGTGATGATGGACAGCACACCGCCGACCAGGTCCAGCTTGCCCATGTCATGCGCCTTGGAGGGCGGCACGAGCGCCAGCGCGGCCACGATCGCGATCGCGACGACGGGTACGTTGATCAGGAAGGTCGAGCTCCAGGCATGGTCCTCGAGCAGCCGGCCCGCGAGCAGTGGGCCGGCCGCGATGGCCAGCCCCGAGGTGGCCGTCCAGGCAGTGATCGCCTTCACACGCTCCTTGCGCGGGAAGGTGGCGACCAGCAGGGACAGTGTTGCGGGCATGATGAGCGCGGCGCCGACGCCCATGATCGCCCGGGCGGTGATGACCGCGTCGGCGCTGTCCGCCAGGCTGCCCATGACCGACCCGACACCGAAGATCACCAGCCCGGTGATCAGCGCCCCCCGGCGGCTGTATTTGTCGCCGATCGCGCCGAGCACGAGCATCAGCGCCGCGTACGGGACGGTGTATCCGTCGATCACCCACTGCAGCTGGCTGCTGTCCAGCCCCAGGTCGAGGGTCATGTCCGGGGCGGCGACGATCAACGAGGTGTTGGCCATCACCACGATCAGCAGACTCAGGCACAGCACCAGCAGTGCCCACCACCGGCGGCGGTAGGGCCCTTCCAGTCGGTCGACGGGTATGGATGCGATCAACGGCATGTCCGGCTTCCCTTCTTGAGTCTCTTGCAACGTGATTCGAAGTGATTGCCCGCCGGGCTCCGCACGATCAGGGGCGGCCTCCGCTCCTGGCTTCGCCACAGCGCCGCATGGAGATCCCGGCTGCGAGCCGGGTCAGGTGCCCGCCCGGCCGAAGGAGTGTCGGCAGGGCCCCGGTGCCGGACACCCCGGCGGGCCGGAGGGCACCGGGACGGGAATGCGACCTGTGTGACGAGTTGTAAGGAAGAGCCCGGCGGCGGCACTTGACCTCACCGGGCCACCGCCGGGCTCCTGTGCCGCGCCGGTCCCGCCCCAACGGTCCGGCGCGGTCCGGGGCTACGAGCCGCTCAGCCGCAGCCCCGGGGCAGGGATCGGGGCGAGCGTGTCCTCCCTCGTTGAGGGCCCGGAACGGGGATCGCCACCTCCTCCACCGCGAATGTCTGAGTGTCCAGGTGGAGGCGTCCGGCGAGCATGGTGGGCATGGCGTGACCTCGCGTTTGTGGTTGTCCATGAGCAGGGGCGCGGGGTCGCCGTGACCCCGGTAACGCACTGAGGGAAGGCCCGCCTCGTGATCACAGGCCTGCCTTTGTGTCCGCTGCGTCGCTGCGGCACGAGACAAACATACAGCCGACATGGTCACCTGACAATGTCTCCCGATTTAGTTGGTCGACTCGATTGTGTGAACGTGCTCTCTGCGCGGCATCGCGCCCGGACAGAGCGGGGTACGGTGGGGCGGCGTACCGGCGGGGAGTGAAGTCCGGTGTGTGCGTGGCGAGTTGTGGCCTGGCCGGTGCCGACGACCACGAGGTCGAGCGGCGGGCGCAGGAACTCGCCCGGTGGTGCGCCACCGGGGGGGGCGGGGGACGGGACGCCACGGCGAAGACGACCCCGCGGCCCTCGACTGACAGCAGTTGAAGCCCGCTTCGAGCCGTACAGCCCTGTACGACCCGTACGGCGCCTGAAGCGGAGAGCGAGGGAGCGGAATGCGCTACATCTTCATCGGGTCCGGAGCCATCGGCGGTTCGATCGGGGGGCGGGTGCACGAAAGCGGCCGGTCCGTCGTCCTGGTCGCCCGCGGCGCGCACTTCGAGGCGCTGCGCGACAACGGGCTGCGGCTCACCGTCCCCGCCGGCACGCTCACCCTCGACGTGCCCCTCGTGGCGCGGCCCGAGGACATCGAACTGCGCGAGGACGACGTGCTCTTCCTCGCCGTCAAAACCCAGGACAGCGTGGCCGCCCTGGACGTCTGGGCAGCACGGCCGGTGGCGGGCGGCGGTACGGCGGGCGAACGCCTGCCGCTGGTGTGCGCCCAGAACGGCGTGGAGAACGAGCGCCTGGCGCTGCGCCGCTTCCACGAGGTGTACGGCATGTGCGTCGTCCTGCCCAGCACCTACCTGGACCCCGGCGAGGTCGTCGCGCCCTGCGGCCCGTACACCGGCGCCCTGGTCCTCGGCCGGTACGGGCCGGGCTCGGACGAGACCGCCCGGCGGATCGCAGACGACCTGGAGAAGGCCCACTTCCTGGCTCCGGTAGCGGCGGACGTCATGCGCTGGAAGTACGGAAAACTCCTCGGCAACCTCGCCAACGTGGTCGAGGCCGTGTGCGGCACCGCCTCGGACGCCGCCGCGCAGGACCTGGTCGCCCGGGCGAAGGCCGAGGGCGCCGCGGTCCTCGACGCCGCGGGCATCGCCTACGCGAGCGAGGCCGAGATCACCGAGCTCCGCAGCGGGACGGTCACCCCGCAGCCGATCGCCGGCGAGCCCACCCGCGGCTCGTCCTGGCAGAGCCTGGCGCGGGGCGCGGGATCGATCGAGACGGACTACCTGAACGGCGAGATCGTGCTGCTCGGCCGGCAATTCGGCGTGCCCACCCCGGTGAACGCGGCCCTCCAGCACGCCGCCCGGGAGAGCGTGTCCCAGGGTCGGGAGCCGGGCGGCCTGAGGGCCTGGGAGCTGAGCAGGCGCATAGCCGAGGGCGTCACTGCCTGAGGACGTGACCGAGCGCGCCGGCCGACTGCTCCTGGGTGCTGCGGTTGATCGGTGCGGGGCAAGTACGCCTCGTGGAAGACGCCCTGGTTGCGGGTTACCACGACGGCGTTCGTTGCCCCCGCCGATTCCGAGCTCGAGATCAGCTGCCCCGCGGAGAAGGCGACCGTGGGGCTGAACTCGGTGACGTCGCGCACCCTTGCCTGCGGCCCGTCCTCGAACAATGTGGAGTAGTGCCTCGCGTGCGGTGCGGGCAGCCGGGGCGAGGTGCTCGGCACGCTTGTGCCGGACAGGCCGAGGGGCCGTATGACGAGGCACTCGACTGCGTGCGCGTAACTGTGGCCGGTGGCCTTCTCGATGACCATGCCGGCGAGAACGTAGTTGGTGTCCGAGTAGTCCCACTTGCCGGGCCGCCCGGGCCTGCTGCACTGCTCCGGCCGGAAGTTCGGCGGGTGGTCGAGGGCGATGTCCACCAGCGCGCGCGGTGACCACCTGAAGTGGCGGTTGCGGTCGAACTCGTCCCCCGCGTACCGGGCGCGGAAGCCCTCGTCCATGTTGTAGTCGAAGATTCCGCTCGTGTGGCTGAGCAGGTGCCGCACGGTGATGCGCCCGGGCCGGTACCCCTTGCCGTGCACCACCCCGGGCAGCCACTTGGCCACGCTGTCGTCCAGTGACAGCTTCCCCTCGGCTTCGAGCTTCAGGAGCACAGTGGCGGTGAAGGTCTTGGTCACGCTGGCGATGCGGAATCTTTCGTGCGTGCCCCGCGGCCGCTCCGTGCCCAGCGCCCGGACACCGTCCTGGCCGTCCCTGACCCCCCGCCGGTCGCGTACCTGGGCGATGACACCGGGGGTTCCCCGCGCGACGATCTCGTTCAGTACGGCCCTGGGTCCGCGCGTGTGAGGCCTGATGCTGTGGGTGTAATCGGGTGGAGGGTGGTTGGGTGGGCCGGCCGGTGCGGCGGCGACGAGTGTTCCGAGGGCAGCGGCGAGCACGACGAGTAAGCGGCGAGACGACGGCTGATGGCTCATGGGAACAGCTCACCAAGTGGCCGGCTCTCACACCATCGGGAACCACCCTGAAGCAGATCAGGGACAGGACCTAGAGGCCTAGGGGCAGTGAGGCTCGCTGAGGTCCAGGGACTCAGCGGTGGGTGAGCATTCCTTCCCGCAGGCGGGCCAGGGTCCGTGACAGGAGGCGGGAGACGTGCATCTGGGACACTCCCAGGTGCTCGCCGATCTGGGCCTGGGTGAGCTCCTCCACGAACCTCATGTGGATGATCTGCCGGTCCCGCTCGTCGAGTTCGGCGATCAGCGGGGCCAGCGCGTGGAAGTCCTCCACCAGTCCCAGCGCCTGGTCCTCGGCACCGATGAAGTCCTGCAGGGAGCTCTCGCCCTCTTCGGAGCCACCGATCGCGGCGTCGAGGGAGGAGGAGTTGTAGCCGTTGGCGGCCAGGCGGGCCTCCCGCACCTCTTCCTCGGGCAGGCTCATCAGCTCCGACAGTTCCCTGACCGTGGGGGTGCGGCCGAGCCGGCTACGCAGCTCCTCCGTGGCACGGGCGAGCTGGACGCGGGCCTCCTGCAGCCGACGCGGCACGTGCACG
The DNA here is from genome assembly GCF_000725785.1 of Streptomyces flavovariabilis. NCBI lineage: Bacteria > Bacillati > Actinomycetota > Actinomycetes > Kitasatosporales > Streptomycetaceae > Streptomyces > Streptomyces flavovariabilis. Next base: position 28,187 of record NZ_JNXD01000035.1, read on the forward strand.
GCCCAGGTGGTGTCGCGGAAGAACCGCTTGATCTCTCCCACGATGTAGGGGATCGCGAAGGAGGTGAACTCCACTTCACGCGTCAGCTCGAACCGGTCGATCGCCTTGATCAGGCCGATCATGCCGACCTGGACGATGTCCTCCATCTCCTCCGCCCCGCGGCTGCGGAAACGGCCGGCCGCGTAACGGACCAGGGACATGTTCATCTCGATCAGCGTGCTGCGGGCGTAGCTGTACTCGGGCGTGCCCTCCTCCAGCACCGCCAGCTGATCGAAGAACAGACGCGACAGCTCACGGGCGTCCTTCGGCGCGACCCGGGAGGGGTCGGCAACCTCCGGCAGCCCGCTCGTCCGCGTGTCCGCTGCCGCCGAAATGCTCATGAGCGCCATGCTGTGCCCCTCCAAAGATCGAGCCGACCGCTACCGCCTGCAGGAACGGCCGACGTCGCAGCTCTTACCCCCTCTTCCCGCACCCATACCCGTGGCGTGTACGAATCGGCCCCGACCCATTCGTGAGGGGCAGCTGGACGAACCCGCGACCGGGCGCCGTGCGAGTCTGCGCAGGGCGGAGGCACGTGGCCCCTCGGTCTCCCCGCGACCGACGCTCACCCGCCTTCTGGGCGTGGTCAGCCGGGAAAGTAGCAGCGGATGGTAGTGCCGTCGGGGCCGGTGTGGACACGAACGAGGTCGGCGAGTTGGTGGACGAGCAGGAGGCCACGGCCACCGGGCTGCGTGGGATTCGGCGGGCGGCGGCCCGCCAGGGAATCGGTCAGCTGCCCACCGTCGTGAACCTCGCAGACGATCTGGCCGCTCTCGGCCCAGATCCGCAGTGTCCCCGAGCCACCACCGTGGACGACGCTGTTGGTGGTCAGTTCGGCCACCGCGAGTTCCAGATCTCCCAGACTCACGCCGGACACGCCCAGCGACCGCGCCTGGGACACGGCGAAGTCGCGGGTGTCGGGCAGTGTCTGGGCGGCGAAATGGCAGGATGCGACGCCGAGTGGGGCGAGCAGGGGCTCGTTGTAGCGGGCGATGATCCGCTCGGGGCTGTAGGCGGTGGACTTCGTCTCGCCATCGGCGTCGAGGACGACCGGGTGGGTCGCCAGGGCGTCACTGAGGGCCTGCTTGTCCAGCTGTCCGGCGTCGTAGGGGCACAGGATGGTTACCGCGCGCCCGGTGAAAGCTGCGTTGATCAGCGCTTCGTGCTGGACACACGCCGGGTATTCGACGGCGGAACGACCCCGCCAGATCGGCTCGCCGATGATGCGGACCCGACGGGCGCTTGGCTGGGCGTCGGCGAATCTGCGCAGCACGCTGGGGATGATGCGGCCGGGGTTGCGGCCGGCCTGGGTCATGTCGATGAAGCGCACCTCCCCCGCTCGCTCGCCCAGTCCCTCACGGATCAGCTTCAGGCGATCCGGCGGAGCGGCAACGGCTGCGGGCTCACCCGCGTCCAGGCCTTCCCGCAGAAAGGGGACCGTTCCCGCGACGTACTGGTCCGTGCCGTGGTAGAAGAGCGCCGGGTGAACGAACGGCTCGTGCGAAGCGGCTGTGCTCATCAGGCGGCCACCTCGATTGCGGCGAGCCCGGGCCAGAAAAGCTCAAGAATGCGCGGCAGCTGCGCCGGAGGTCGGTGAAGCACGATCCGCTGCCCCTCGGAAAGACGCTGGGCGGTGACCGCCAGGTCCGTCACACCGGCCACATCCACGAACCTCACCCGGGACAGATCCACATAAAGTACATCTGTGCGACGCTCGAACAGTTGCTTCAGCGCCTGCTGCCAAACGGCCCGTGTGTTCATGCTGATCTCCCCGATCGCCCCCCAGCCCCGGACTGTCGGGCAGCGGATGGATCTGCAGTACCGCGCCACGCGGCGCGACGGGGGACCCGTCCACACCAGGTGCGACATCCACGCTTTTGCCCCCCAGCCCCCGGGCTCGACCGCACAGCGGCTCATATCGATCACCTTGCACGATACCCGGTCAGGCCTCTGGGCCTCACTGATCGCAGGTTGGCCTTCGATTCGATCAGTGAGGCCCAGGGCGCAGGACCCGGCAGGGGCGGCACGGCTCCCGGTGAGGCCGGCCGGTGGCAGGTCATGGGACCGAATCGGAGTAAATCCGCAGTGCCGCCACTACTGACCCACGCCTGAAACAGGCGAGTTCATGGGGCGGGGCTGAGTTCGGCCCAGACGGTTTTACCGGGGTGGCGAGGGGTGACGCCCCAGCGATGGGCCAGCCGTTCGAGAAGCTGCATGCCGAAGCCGCCGGGCTCGGTGTTCTTGGCGGCATGTAGGCGCGGCCAGTGGTCGCTGTCATCGCTGACCGCGATGCACAGCAGCCGGCCGTTCCAGGTAAGTCGGATCAGGGGTGGGCCGGCGCCGTGGAGGATCGCGTTGGTGATCAGTTCCGAGACGATCAGTTCGGCTGTCTGGATCATCCGGTTCCGGCGCAGCGGACCGCCGAAACCTTCCACGCAGTCGCGGACCCAGTGCCGGGCAGCCGCGATGCTCGCTGTGGCTGCGGGGAAAGGTGACTCGCAGGACGGGATGGTCGGATCGCTGTTCACTAGGTTCCTCCAGCAGGGTGGCCCTGTGCCACCGCGCACTGCGCTGTGCACAGCGGGCAGCGGCATCTGCCGGGTTACCCCTGCCTGCCTGGTGAACCATCTGTGTCTACCGGGTGACCGGCGGATCCTGTGAAGGGTCGACCGCCGCTGCGATGGGAGTGGTGGTGGCGGGCTGGGGGGCGCTGGCAGAATCATCCCGTCACACTGAGGCCACGCCGGACACGCTGCCGCCGGGCCGCCCGAGGGCGAGGGAGCAGGCATGGAACCGGTTCCGGATGTGGAGATTCCACTGGACCGTGATGTGTTCCTGCGGACTTTGGTGCGTGAGCTGGCGACGTCACTGGAGTCGGTGATCGGTCTGGAGGAGGCTTCCGGCTACGTCAGCCTGGTGGGGCAGGCCGTCGGCACGCAGATCGACGAGATGTACCTCAAGGCGCTGGGAACCGACCGGCTCACAGGCGAGCAGGTCGCCGAGGCACTCGTGGACCTCAAGCGCCGCATCAACGGTGACTTCTACGTCATCGAGCACGACGAGTCGAAGATCGTGCTGGGCAACCGAGTGTGCCCGTTCGCCGAGAAGGTGGTGGGCCGGGAGTCGATGTGCATGATGACGTCCAACGTCTTCGGCACCATCGCCGCCCGCAATCTGGGCTACGCGCGCGTGGAGTTGGAGGAGACCATCGCGCGCGGCGACGCGGGCTGCCGCGTGGTGGTGCACCTCGTCCCCGACGTGGATGTCGAGACGGCGAGTGGCCGTGAGTACTTCGGCGACCAGGCTGTGGCTCTATGACTCTTGGCCTCTTCCGGGCCATCACAAGACCGCTGCCCCAGCCGGTGCTGCTGTGCGGGGCCGACGGTCGTGTGCTGGCCGCCAACCCCGCGGCCGGCCGCTGTGACGACCGGCTGCGTCCTGGCGCCAGAGTTTTCGATCTGGGGCCCGACGACGCCTCGGGGCTGCGTCAGCAGCTGGCCGTATGGCTGCGCAGCGGCAGCTCCGTGCCGGGCGCGCTGGTCATCAAGGACGCCGACGGCCGCATGCGGCGGTTTCGCTGTCACGGGGCGCGCGCCACGTGGTGGGACGGTCCGGAGCCGGTCCTGCAGCTGCATCTCGTCGAGGCCGGGGCGTCGGACCGGTTCGTCGTGCTCAGCCAGCAGGTGGAGGCGCTGAACCGGGAGGTCGCCTTCCGCCGGGCCACCGAGGTGGACCGGGCTCGGCTACTGGCCGCTGAACAGGCTGCCCGTGCCCAGTTGCAGCACCTGTACGACCTGACGGCCGCCCTGGCCGGTGCGATCACCCTCGCGGAGGTTTCCCGTGTCGTCAGCGAGGTGGCGCCGGCCGCCCTGGGGGCGATCGCGGCGGAGCTCTATCTGCACTCGGCGCGGCTGGTGCCGCCCCTTCAGCCGGAGGACAACGGCCTGCCGGTCGGCGCGGGCGGCTGGACCGACCTGGACCGGCCGTCCTGGGAGGACGGTTCGCTTCCCGGTGAGGCCGCGGACGCGGTTCCGCTCGCACTGTCGCTGGAGGCGGACGGCATCCAGCTGGGCATGCTGCTCGTGTACGGCTCGCACAGCCCCACAGCTTCCGCGCATGTGACAGCTGTGGCCCAGCAGATCGCCCAGGCTCTGCGCCGGGCGGGGCTGCACGAGCATGAGCACCGGGTCGCCGAACGCCTGCAGCTCAGCCTGCTGCCACAGCTGCCACGCGTGCCCGGTCTGGAGACGGCCACCTGTTACGCCCCCGGCAGTGACCTGCTCTCGGTCGGCGGCGACTGGTACGACGTCTACGACGTGGACGCCGATCACATCGGCATGAGCATCGGCGACGTCGCCGGTCACGGACTGCACGAAGCGACCGTCATGTCACAGGTCACCGCGGCCCTGCGCAACATCGTGCCGCGCTGTGGGACCGACCCTGCCGCTGTCCTTCACGAAGTCAACTCCTTCCTGGGCCGCTACCACCCGGAGCGGATGGCCACCGCCTGCTATCTGGTCTTCGATCGCCGCACCCGCACCCTGACCTACGCCACTGCCGGCCACCCACCGCCGCTGCTCATCCATGCCGACGGCAGCAGCGCCTACCTCGACCGGGCCACCTCTCCGCCTCTCGGCCCCGTCCGGAACGTCTGCTACCGACAGGCCGACATCACTGTGGCCGAGAACGACACGCTGCTGCTGTACACCGACGGGTTGATCGAGCGCCGTCGCGAAGACCTCGCCATCGGGATGCGGCGACTGACCGAGTTCGCCCGCACCACCAGGGGCCTGGACATCGCCCAGTTGTGCGGCCGGTTCCTGCACCACCAGCCTGAGGCGGCGTTCCCCGACGACCGGGCCCTGCTCGCCGTCCGCTTCCCCTCGTCGGTCTGACCGGAAGACGGCCTCAGCTTTGAGGACTACGCGGTCGCCCTGGTCGACGAGGCCGAGAGGAGGATGCCGGCGACCAGCGCCAGGGCGAACACAGCTCTGGAATCGACAAGACAATTGCGGCTTGCCGCACCGCCGCGGACCCCGACTCAAGTGCCGGGCGTGTGCAGGGATGCGGTGCGGCGGTATTCGGCGTTGATCCGCTGAGCTTCCTCGAGCTGGTCTTCGAGGATGATGATGCGGCAGGCGGCCTCAACGGGGGTGCCACGGTCTACCAGTTCGCGGGCGCGGGCGGCGATCCGCAGCTGGTAGCGAGAGTAGCGGCGGTGTCCGCCTGCAGAGCGGAGCGGGGTGATGAGGCGGGCTTCTCCGATGGCGCGGAGGAAACCCTGCGTGGTGCCGAGCATCTCGGCGGCCCGGCCCATGGTGTAGGCGGGATAGTTTTCGTCGTCCAGACGGTCGTACGAAGTGTCTGCTGTCATCTCACCTCTTTGCGGAACGCGTTGAGGGCCCTGGCGCCGTACGGCGCCAGGGCCCGGAGGAACTGTTACACCATCTGCCGGCCCTGCTACTGCGCCGGCCTTCTGTCTCCGCATACCCGATGGAGATACTGCCGGGGATACGGGGATCGGGGTTGCTTGACCGGAGACCACCTCACTATCGATGTCCTGCGGTACCCGGGCTCGAAAAGCCGCCCGGGCGATCCTGATGGCGTCCCATTCCTCCGTTCTTCCCTCACTGCTGGTACTGCTCTACTTCGTACTGCTGGTGATGCGAACTGCTCAATGGCCTGTCACAGCGCCACTCTTCGGCAGCCAGCCCCGTCGCCCGTCATGCGTCTGCTCTGGCTTGGAACCCCACTGCCGAACCTCCCGGTGCGCGCGCCCGCAGCCGACGCCTTCACCGAGGTACTGCTCACTGGCTCTCACTGCGGGTACTGCTCGCGGTGGCCCCTGATCACTGCGGGCCACCTGGTGCGGCCGTCAGCCCCGTCGCCGTCCTGCAACAACCCTGGCTCCGAAACTCCACCACCGCACCGCCCTGCGGACTGCAAATACTGCACTGCTGCCCGGCAGTTCGTGTCTGCCAGGCCCTGCTCTCTTTCTGGGCTACGAGAGAAACCATAACCACACCACTCGGCAATGTCTACTCTCGCCAGAGTAGATTTTCGCCTGCGGGCGGTGTGGTGCATCTCAAGCGGCGATGGAGGGGCCGCGCCAGAGAGGGCCCCTCAGGAGAGGGGCGCACACGTGACGCGAGTGCCGCCCGAGGCGTTCGGGCCGGGACGGTGACCTCACGGGCGACGACTGGCTCGCCATCGAGCACCCTGAGCAGATTGCCGGCGTGCTTTTGATCCCCAATGACCAGTCCGGCTTGCGCTCGTAGCGACGATGGAGGCGTCGACAGCCGAACACCCACAGGTCTCCTCGGGCCGCCGGACGCGAGCACTTGCCATCGATCGGGTTACCCCCATATGGTCGTACGAACGTAAGGCATACGATCATAATCGTGAAAGGGAGTTCATGATGACGGCAACTCGGCCGGTGGTGCTCGTGACAGGCGCCTCGTCAGGGATCGGCAAGGAGACGGCCCGCGCTTTCGTCGCGGCTGGTTTCGAGGTGGTAGGAACCAGCCGCAACACCTCCGGCCTCACCCCGCCCGCCGGTGTGACGTACCTCGATCTCGACGTGGCCAGTGACGACTCGGCCACCGCCGCGGTCGCAGAGGTGATCGACCGGTTCGGACGCATCGACGTCCTGGTCAACAACGCGGGCGTCGGCTCGGCGGGCGCCGTCGAGGAGAACTCCGTCGCCCGGGCCCAGAGTGTCCTGAACGTCAACGTCCTCGGTGTCATCCGTATGACGAAGGCCGTCCTGCCGCACATGCGCGCTCAGGGTGGCGGGCGCGTCATCAACATCTCGTCCGTCCTCGGGGTCGCTCCCCAGCCCTTCATGGCCGTCTACGTCGCGTCGAAGCACGCCGTCGAGGGCTACTCCGAGTCGCTGGACCACGAGGTCCGCGAGCACGGCGTCCGGGTCATCCTCGTCCAACCCGCCTATACCAGGACCAGCTTCGAGACCAACGCCGCACAGCCCGACACCCCGCTGCCTCTGTACGCGGAGCGACGGCGCGTCTTCGACGAGGTGATGGCGGATGCGATGAAGGGCGGCGACGACCCCGCCGTAGTGGCCGAGGTGATCGTCACTGCGGCCACCGACAAGAAGCCGAAGCTGCGCTACACCGCCGGCCCGCTGGCCTCACGCGTCACCACGGCGCGCCGCCTCGTCCCCGCCGGAGCGTTCGACAAGCAGATTCGCAAGAACAACCGCATGGCCGGCTGACCTGGCTCGCTGCCAGCGCATCCACCCCAGTGCCCGACCCGTCCGGTGAGAGATCAGCTACCCCGCTGAAGTCGGTCGGCAGGGGTGTCACCGTCCTGGGAAGCGGCCCAGGAGGCGAGGAGGCGCAGGGCCTCTTCGGAGGGCGAGCCGGGTTCGGCGGTGTAGATGAGGAGAGTGAGGCCGGGTTCGTCGTCCACGGCCGAGCCGTGCCAGGCGAGGGTGAGGCCTCCGACCACCGGGTGGTGGAAGCGTTTGACGCCGGTGCCGTGACGGCGCACGTTGCGGGACCCCCAGCGCGTACGGAAGGCGTCACTGCGGGTGGACAGCTCCCCCACCAGGTCGTGCAGGTCCTTGTCGTGCGGGTTGCGGCCGGCCTCGGTGCGCAGCACGTCCACGGTCATGTCGGCGATGAGGTCCCAGTCCGCCGCGCCATCAAGGTCCTGCTCAAGCCCTGAGCGGCATCCGCGACAGAGGCTGCGCGGCAACGGCCTGCGGTGCGCCCGGCCTTGCGGGTGCCGCGTCCCTTGTCCGCCCGAAACACGGACCGGAACCTCTTGCGGAAGGACCGCCGAAGACCGGCTCACGCAAGCAAGCGGAAAGCGCAGGCCCTGGCCATGACCTTCGTACTCCGACGCTTGCGCGAGAGGCCTCGTGAACGGCTCGACGGCAGGGCGGCACCGGTAGCCAGGACCGGGCGCGGCCGGGCAGGGCGACAGCGGGTGCGTCAGGGGCGTCCGCGCCAGGCGCGGGCCGCCACTCCCCTGGCCGGGACGGCGATGCTGAGCACCGCGCCGGAGGCGGCGGTCGGACTCTTCACCCCGTACCGGGCTGTGGTGACGAAGAGGCGGTGGCCGTCCGGATGCAGGCACACCGAGGTGGGGTGTGGGGCGGGGACGGTCACGGTGCGGAGGAGGCGGCCGTCGGGGTGGTAACAGCGGACCGTACCCGCGCCCCAGAGCGCGACCCACAGGCAGCCCTCCTCGTCGACGGTCATCCCGTCGGGGCTGCCTTCGCCGTCGCGCAGTCGAGCGAACGTTTCCGGGAGACCGCAGAGGTCGCCCGAGACGGGGTCGACCCGGCAGCGCAGGATGGTGCCGACGGCCGTGTCGGCCAGGTACATGGTGGTGCCGTCGGCGGTGAACGCCGGGCCGTTGGCGATGGTGAGTCCGTCAAGGACGCGTGTCACTGTGCCGTCAGGGTCCGTTCGGTACAGCGAGCCCGCGCCAGGGGTCCCGTCGTAGGCCATGCTGCCCGCCCAGAAGCGACCGGCGGGGTCGGCGACGCCGTCGTTCATCCGGCTGGGGACCGGGGTGCGGTCCTCGGGGCGTTCCAGCCATTCCAGGGCGCCGTCGGGGGTGAGCAGAGCGATGCCGGTGCCCGCGGCGGCGATCCATGCGCCCGGCTGGTCGTCCACCGACCCCGCTGAAATACTGCGCGCCGTCCACCTCGTGGCCACCGGCTCGGCCATGCTCCACCCCACCGCGGCCCGCCGTCTCATCGACCGCTACCACGCCGCCAACCAGCCCCAGGCCACCGCGGCTCAGGCCCGCGTGGAGCGGCTCACTCCCCGCGAACGCGACGTACTCGCCCTGCTCGCCCAGGGCGACACCAACGCCGACATCGCCACCCGTCTCGCCATGCGCGAGAGCACCGTCAAGGCCCACGTGAGCCGCATCCTGGCCGCGCTGGAGGTCACCAACCGCGTCCAAGCCGCCCTCGTGGCCCGCGACGCAGGTCTCACCATCTGACCAGAACGTACGTCGGTCGAGATGCACCTCACCGTCGCCGCGGCCGTTCCCCCTGGGCGCCGAAGCCTGGTGACGGCGATCGCGCAGGGCCTGCTGCCGCGCAAGGGCGAGATGGCGCCACCTGTACAGCGCTGCCGGCAGACGCATCACGTGGGGAGCGGTAGGTGCGGGGTGGGCGTTTCGCAGGAATCAGGGTGACGAGGGCGGGTCGGCTCGAACGGCAAGGTGTTCCTGTAACTCGATGTGCCTGAACTGCCAAGCAGTGCCGGCCGTACGTAGCAAACCCAGCCGATAGCAGTCGTCGAGGAACCTTCCCAGCCGCCAGGGGAGTTGCCTGCGCGAGCAGAGGAGAAAGGCGAAGTACCGAAGCGTGGCCCGCCCTGCCTCGTTTTTCGGGGTGACAAGGAATCCGTTGGCGAATCGAGCCGCGGAGCCGACTGCCAATCCGGCGAGAACTGCGATGGTGACTATCTCGGACAGTCTTCCCGCGCCGTTCAGGGCGAGAAAGGACATGATGCCGAAAGCTGCCGCGTAAAGAGCTCCTCCCAGTGCGTCTCCGTTCACCGGGCCTTGCGGCTTCATGACCGGATCGGAATCCGTTCTTGTCACGGCCAAGGTGAGGGAGACGAGAGCGCCGCCGACGGCACCCCCCGCGAGGCCGGCCATGTCGCCCACCAGCGCTCCGGGGATGCCGAGAAAGGTTCCCACGGTCAGCCACAGAATCGCGTCTCTTCTGCCGGTTCGGGTACGTAAGCGGTTGAGGCCGAATCGCTGTGGATGTGGCCAGACCGGTCCTCTTAATTGAGTCGCACCCGCTAGCACCGCTGTCGCGCCGAGAGCTGTTTGCCACACACCGAAACCGAATGCGTGATACAGCTGGCACAGCAGAGCGGAGATCGTCGGCAAGGCGATCGCGCACGTAATCGCACGGTCTGTCCTCAAAGCGCGCCTTGGGCCTGCCAACGGCCACAATTCATGGAGCGTGATGTCAGTGCTGCTCAGACGACGTCCCTCAATGACTCTGGGGCCTTGTGGAGTACTGTTCCCGTTCAGGTAGTGCGCGAGAGCGGCAAGAGCGCGCCAGGTCGCCTCGGCTTCGGCTTGAGCCGGCCTTCCGCCCTGTGACCGGCCGGGACGCCTGGTCCTGGTGCTGCGGTGAGCAGCGGCCAGTGCAGCGCTGATGTAGTGATCCAGAAGGAATTCCCGCAGGTGTCCGGTGCGGGCGAGCCCGATCAGATCGGCGGGGTCACGCAGATAGGTGCCGTCCGGCCTTCGTTCTTGGTAGACGGTGACGGCCAGGTTCAGTCGCCAGGGAGTGTCCAAGGCGTGGGCGACTGCCGAGGCGACCATCGAGGGCGAGTTGCTCGTGGCAGCTTCCAATGCGTCCAGAACCGCCTGCCAGCGGACGCGTCCGCGGGGTGTGGCGGCCACCTGTTGCTCCAGGTATTTCTTGGCTCGTGGGGGATCGACGCGAGAAATGGTGACATGAACCATGGACTGTGGATAGGTGTCGGAATCGATCATGTCCAGGAAAGAAGCGGCGCGACATGTAAGAACAATGGGACCCGGCGAGCCGCCGTTTCCCGAGCGCTGCACAGCGCGGAGCAGAGCGGCGGCACGCGATGAGTAGCCCAGGAGTGGGCCACGATCCATTTCGTCGAGTCCGTCGATCACCGGCAGTACCATTCCCGCGTCCACGACTTGTTCCGCGTCGCTGCTGCTCAGGTGGTAGACCTCGGTGAGGCGAGAACACAGCCACTGGTCGATCTCATTGTGCGGCCAGGATGCCGCGGTCAACCGGACCGGAACCGGAACGTGGTTTCCCTTGATTCGCTCAGAGGCCAGTCCCAGGACGAGCGCCAAGGCAAGAACCGTTTTACCGGTGCCTGCATCACCTGCCCCTGAAGCATGTGCAGGGGACTCCCCGGTGATCAGCATGCGTCTGTTCGTTGGAGTCAGGTAGTGCGCCACGATGTCAGCCAGGGTGCCCTGAGCGACTTGCCCCTCCCCCGCACCCGGAGCGGAAACAGTGAAGGCCACATCGATGGGCCCCTCCGGGGTTCCGTCTCCGCCGCCCAGTAACTGACGGTACTGGGCACCCTCTTCACGCAGCACTGTGCGCGCGAGATCGAGAGATATCGCTTCAGCCGTCCGTTGCTCCCGCATGCCGCGCAACGTCGCCCACAGCCCCCAAGCGCCCAGTACGGCGCCCACCAAGCCGGGATAGAAGGACAGCACCCCGGCCACTTCCGAGGACTCCATGCCGCGCTGTCCCAGTGCTCGCACCGTCCACCACAGCCCAGAAAGGCACACGACCGAACTCAACACTGTCGCTGCGAGTGGGCGGCGTCGCTTGGCCATGGTCGTCAAGCATGCCCGACCTCCGGCAGGAACAAGCATCGCAGCGGCCGAGCCGTGCCGTTCCCCGGCCGGCGACGCCCGGCGCCCCGGCACGGAAGCCTCGCTGAGCCGCTCCCCGCCGCAGCGCCAGGCGTCCTTCGGTCACGAATGGGGCAACATGCCTCCAATATCGGGACTGTTGGCGATTGCGGCCTCCACACTGACCGGAATCGTGGGCGTGTTGATCCTCGGCATGCTTCTCTTCGGGTAACAGGTCCCTTCGGTGGGCCGCCCGACACTCGACGGAGAAGGGGTAACTCTGCCGTGACATCCCCGGATTCGACGGAGCCGGTGCAGTCGCGTCGTTCGGTGATGGCCAGTGACGCCTGCCTGGTGGCTCTGATCGGCACGCCGACCCTCGTGTGGTACGGCGCCTGGCGCTTCGCGTCCGTGTCCCTCGCCGTGGCGGCGTACCTCGCGCTGGGAGTCGGCTGCGCTGCCCTGCTGATCGCCCGTCCCCTGGGGCATGCGCGGAAGATGCTGGTGGCACTGGGGCTGCTGGCCCTTTCTGTTGCTCTCGCGGCCCTGACGGGCCGGGCCCAGGACTACTTCCTTCCGGGCATTCTGATCGACGCGGTCTATGCGGTGGTGCTGTCGGGAAGTGTTCTGCTGGGACGGCCCCTCATCGGCGTGGTGTTGCGGGCGGCCGCCGGGCGGTGGCGGTTCCGGGTTCCGGGTTCGAAGCGGGTGCACACGCTGCTCACCTTGCTGTGGGCGGCGCGGTTCGCCGTGGAAGCCGTCGTGATGTCCGTGCTGTACCTGCGTGGTGACGCCGACGTCCTGATCGTGGCGCGCTTCCTGCTGCGCGCGCCGTTGCAGATCGCCTGTGCCGCGGTGACGCTCGCCGTCCTGGCACACGGCGCTGCCCGGCGGAATCGGGCGGAGGCCGACCTGCCCGAGGACGCGGGGGCTTAAGACGTCGTTTCTGATGGCGTGATCGCTCGTTGTGCCGTGCATGACGGATCTGCTGGAGCGGTTGGTGCCGGACGAGTTGTGGACACTGTTCCGGCG
>NZ_JNXD01000036.1:0-38635 GCF_000725785.1 Streptomyces flavovariabilis
CGGCCAGAGCGCCTGCGGTGCGGAGTACGGTTCTGCGTCCTATCCGGTTGCCTTCCATGGCAAAGCTCCTGGAGATCGCTGGGGGTTCGGGGAATCCGTAAAGGGGGGCGCCGTGAGCCGGCGGACGGAATCGCGCGGGCCATGAGAAGGGCCGAGCGAGTCCGGGGAGGGGAGGTCACGCGGGGATGTGCGATGGTGCCGCATGCTGGATGCGGTCAGTTCAAATGCGGCGATCGGGGTACGCGCTCCACTTCCGCGCGCAAGCCCGCACCACCGCGTGGAGCGCGACGTCCATACGTCGGTCTACCTGCGGCATGGGCCGTTCAGCCGATGCTGGATGCTGGTCGTGATGCCCAGCACGTGTGTCAGAAGGCGGTGTACCCGCCGTCGACGGGGAGGACCGCTCCGGTGATGTACGACGACTCCGATGACGCGAAGAAGAGGATCGCGTCGGCGACCTCTTCGGGGGTGGCGAGGCGTTGGAGCGGAATCTGGGTCTCGCGCTCGCGGCGGTAGGCCTCGGGGTCGGGGCTGCGCAGGATCGCTGCTTCGATGGTCGGGGTGGCGGTCAGTCCCGGGGCGACGACGTTGACGCGGATGTTGCGCTGGGCCCATTCGATCGCCGCGCCCTTGGCGAGCATGATCAGGCCTCCCTTGGCGGCGGAATACAGGACTTCCCCGGGCTTGCCGACCATGCCGAGCCGTGAACCGACGCAGACGAAGGAGCCCCCTTCGGGGGGCATCAGCGGCGCGAAGTGCTTCATCACCAGGAACGCGCTGAGCAGGTTGCTGTCGAGCACGCTCTTCGCGTCGTCGTAGGGCATGTCGGTGAGCGGGCTGCTGGCCTGCAGACCGTGGTTGAGGACGACGACGTCGACGGTGCCGAAGGACTCGGCGGCCTGGTTGGCCAGGTCCTCGACGAACGCCTCGTCATTGAGGTCTCCGGGGACGTACAGATCGTCGGGCCGGACGGTGTCGAGTCGTTCCTTGCGGCCGGTCAGCAGCAGTCGCGCGCCCTCGCGGCGGAAATGGGAAGTCACTGCCTCACCGATGCCACTGCTGGCGCCGGTCACCAGGGCCGTGACGTTCTTGAGTCTCATGTCAGGCACTCCTTTACGGGTAAGGACGGTCGGGTTGCGGGCTCGGGTACGAGGTGTCCCGGGGCTGGTCAACTGAGGAACCCGCGGGCGTCGACCGGCCATCGCCGCAGCGACGTGCCCGCACTGTCAGTGACGATCAGCTCTTCGAAATTGACGACAATCGGGCAGACGTGATTCGGCACCACGGGTACCACGGTGCCGACGCCGGGGCGGAACTCGCCGCCGGGAACAGCGAGGAATCCGTGGTACTCGTTGAGCCTGGACAGGACAGCCTTCGTGCCGGGGACCCGACCGTAGCCGCGCTCGTTGCTGCCTTCGCGGCTGAGGGCCTTGGTGCCCGCATCGAGGATGACCTGGTCGGGGACCCAGTCACTGACCACGGTGGCGGCGACGAACAGCGCGATCTGATCGTCGGTGCAGGCGCCGAGCCGGGTGTTGTTCAGGTCGCCGAAGACATACTCGCCGGGACGGATCTCGGTGATCACGCCGCTGGTGGAGAATTCGACGGTGGGCGTGGAGCCGGCGCTGACCACCTCTGCGGTGATCCCGACACCGGCGAGGCTGCGGACCGCGGTGGTGAGCGCGGCATCCTGGTCCTGTGCGGCGCGCTCGCGAGCGTCCCGTCCGGAGCTGCCGTGACCTGGGTACGTGAAGACGCCCACCGGCACCAGGCCGCGTTTGCGGGCGGCGAGCGCGAGGTCGCCCGCGGCCTCGGGCGGCGCCCCGGAACGGCGGGCACCACAGTCGACCTCGACCACGATCTGCAGCCGGTCCGGTTCGTCCTTCATCGCGTCGGCGAGGGCCTCGATCGCCGCGGCGTTGTCGACGCCGACCCGAAGCCGGGTGGACCGGGCGAGGCGGCGGATGCGGTTCCCCTTCGTTCCCGCGGGCCAGACCGGGTAGGCGAGGAAGATGTCGTCGAATCCGGCCGCGGCGAAGACCTCGGCCTCACCGACATTGCCCGCGGTGATTCCGACCGCCCCGGCCGCGATCTGCCGCCGGCCGATTTCCACGCACTTGTGCGTCTTGACGTGAGGCCTGACGTCGAAGTTGTGCTGGGCGGCGAAGCCCTGCATGCGGTCGATGTTGTCCTGCATGACGTCGACCAGCACGATCGGCGCGGGGGTGTCGACCCGTTCGACCAGAGCGTCGAGTACTCGCTGGAGCCGGTTCACGCTGCGCTCCTCCTGCTTGTGTCTGGGGATTGAACGAGGGGCGCGGATGCCGACTCCCTCGCATGCCGACGTGCGTCGCCCGAGGCATCACGCGCGCTCGCGCTACATCGCCGTCGCGCCCGGCCCTATGCCGCAGTGCAGACCATCTGGATCTCGACGGGACTGTTGAGCGGCAGCCCGGCGACACCGATCGCGGTGCGCGCATGCCGCCCGTTCTCGCCCAGCACCTCGATGAGCAACTCACTGGCCGCGTCGGCGACCCGCGACTGGAGACCGAAGTCCGGCGTACTGGCCACGAAGACCAGCATCTGCACGATCCGGACCCGGTCCAGATCTCCCACCGCCTGCACAGCGGCGGCGAGTGCGTTGAGCACGGCATGGCGCGCGAGCTCCCGTGCCGCTTGCAGTTCGACGTCCCGGCCGACGGTGCCCTGGCCCAGCAGCTCGCCGTCCCTGTAAGGCAGTTGGCCCGCGATGTGGATGGCGGAGCCGACCGCCCGGTGGTCCACGTAGTTCGGGTTACTGCCGAGGCTTGGAAGGTCCAGGCCGAGGGCCTGGAGCCGATGTGTTGCCGAGCTGGTCGGAGCGGCCGAATCCGCGGGCCGGCTCACTGTGCCGCCGCCGTAGCCGGCGCAGCACACGAGCGGCCGCGGGTGGCCCTGCGGACCCACTTCCTAGGTATCTGGATCATCTGTGCCCGGTTCTCCTTCTGAGCTGCGAGGTTGGGCGGAATGCCGCGTGACGGCTCAAGCTGGTCATGAGATTGTCGTTTGTCGACCATTTGCGACGACGCTCGCTGTCGCGTGATGGCTCAAGATAGTAGCCCGATTGTCGTTTGTCGACCATTCTGGCGACCGTCACTCACTGTCAACAGGGTGGCGGCGCTTTCGCGGGGTCACGACGTTCAGAAGCACCACGGACGCTTCGCAGTCCACCGCTGGTGACGGATTGTTCCTCGTCGGTCGCGGCGACCTTCAGCTCGGTGACCGGTTACGCCTTCCGCCCGCCGGCTGCCGGTTGTTCGCCGGATCCGCGGACGATCAGCCGGGTGGGCACGGTGACGGTGCGTGCACGGGAGCGGTCGCCGTCGAGTCGGGCCAGGGCGGTGGTCGCTGCCGTTCTGCCGATGTCCTCGGGGTTCTGTGCGACGACGGTCAGTGCCGGTTCGAGCGCCTCGGCGAGCGAGACGTCGTCGAAGGCGACGAGTGCCACGTCCTTGCGTTTGCTGCGGGCGAGTTCGGCGACGATGCCCAGCGCCATGATGTTGTTCCCGGCGAACAGGGCCGTGGGCGGATCGGCCAGGTCGAGCAGCTTGGCCGTCGCCGCCTCGGCTCCCTGCTGGTCGTGGGCGTTGGCGACGAGCGAGCGGTCGTAGGGGATGTCGGCTTCCTGGAGGGCCGAGCGGTAGCCGGCGAGGCGCTCGCGGCGGGTGTAGAGCTTGGTGGGCAGGTCACCGATGAAGCCGATGCGCCGGTGCCCGTGGGCGATCAGGTGGGTGACGCCGTCGTGGGAACCGTCCCGGTTGGAGCTGACGACGCCGTCCGTGGCCAGCCCCGCTCCCGGGCGGTCGATGAAGACGACGGGCAGTCCCCCGGCGCGGTGGGTCTTGAGGTGGGAGTGGTCGGCGCCGACGGACGGCACGACCATCAGCACGCTGACGCGTCGCGCGAGGAACTTGTCCGTCAGCGAGCGCTCACGGTCGGGATCGTCGGCGGAGGACCCCATGAGCAGGGTCAGGCCACGGTCGCGGACCGTGTCCTCGATGCTTCTGGCCACGGCTCCGAAGAACGGGTTGGCCAGGTCGGGGATGACCAGCCCGACCGTGGTGTCGGGCCCGCCCACCCGGATGTTGCGAGCCATGAGGTTCGGCTGGAAGCCGAGCTTGGCCACGGCGGCGAGCACCTGTTGCCTGGTCTCGGCCGAGGCGGGGCCGTCCTCGTTGAGGACGCGGGAGACGGTCTTGGCGCTGACACCCACTTCTCGGGCGACGTCTGCCAGGGTCGGGCGGCGGTTCGCTGCCATGGAGGAAACAGTCTCCTGTGCTCGTCGGTCCCGGCCGCGGCCTCGGCCGGAACCTGTGAGTGCGTCAGTTGGCCTGGACTCCGGCGGCTTTCGCCGCTTCGGAATCGGCTACGACAGTACCTCCGGCCGCATCGACGGTGAGCGCTCCGGTCATGATGGCCACGACCTCCGCCATGGAGTAGTCGGAGGGCTTGATGACGGCAGCGCGCCGGCCCAGCCGGTGGACGTGGATCCGGTCGGCGATCTCGAAGACGTGCGGCATGTTGTGGCTGATCAGGACGACCGGCATGCCCTTGTCCCGGACCCGGCGGATGAGGTCCAGGACCTGACCGGACTCCTTGACGCCGAGGGCGGCGGTGGGTTCGTCCATGACGACGACGCTGCGGGCCCAGGCGACGGAACGGGCGACCGCGACAGCTTGCCGCTGTCCGCCGGAGAGCGTCTCGACCGCCTGTGTCAGCGAGCGCAGGCCGATCTTCAGGTCGGCCATGTGCTCGGCGGCCTCCTGACGCATGCGCTTTTTGTCCAGCATGCGGAAGACACTGCCGAGGACGCCGGGGCGGCGGAGCTCGCGCCCCAGGAACATGTTCGACGCGATGTCCATGGAGGCGGCCACGGCGAGGTCCTGGTAGACCGTTTCGATGCCGTGGGCGCGGGCGCTCTGCGGACCGGAGAACTGGATGGGCTTGCCGTTGAGGCGTATCTCGCCCTCGTCGGGGACCACCGCGCCGGTGAGGGCCTTGATGAGGCTGGTCTTGCCGGCTCCGTTGTCGCCGATGACGGCGAGGACCTCGCCGGGCATCAGGTCGAAGTCGGCGCCGTCGATGGCGGTGACGTGGCCGTAGCGCTTGACGAGACCGCGGGCCTGAAGGACAGGGGTGGGGGAGGGGGTGGCGGTCATCGGGCCTTCTTCCGGGAGAGCTGGTCGACGGTCACCGCGAGGATCACCAGGACGCCGGTGATCAACGTCTGGTAGATGGACGCGACGCCCATCAGCTGCAGGCCGTTGCGGAAGACACCGACGATGAGGACGCCGATGAAGGTGCCCAGGACCGAGCCCCGCCCGCCGAAGAGGCTGGTGCCGCCGAGGACCACGGCGGTGATGCTGTCGAGGTTGTCGGTCTGGCCGGCCTGCGGGTCGCCGACCCCGGTGCGGGAGATGAGCAGCAGGGCGGCGATGCCGTAGAGGAGGCCTGCCGCGGTGTAGACGCCGATGGTCAGGCGGGAGGTGCGGATTCCGTTGAGCCGTGCCGCTTCGGGGCTGTTGCCCAGGGCGTAGACGTGCCTGCCCCAGCCGGTGCTGCTCAGTGCGTAAGCGAGGAGCAGGAACAGGACGATGGTGACCAGGGAGCCGTAGGTGATGTCGGTGTGGCCGAGGGGGAAGGTCTGCCCGAGGGCCGTCAGCGGGCCCGGCAGGTTGGTGACCGTCTGTTCCTCGGAGTAGATGTGGGTCAGCGCGAACGCCACGTTGAGCATGCCGAGGGTGACGATGAACGGCGGCAGCGGGATCTTCTGCACCAACAGGCCGTTGAGCAGCCCGAATCCGCCGCAGACGGCGATGCCCAGGGCGATGGCGGCGAGCGGGGGCAGGGAGCCCTCGGCGGCCATCTTGGCGATCATGATGCTGCCGAAGGCCATGACGGCACCGCACGACAGGTCGATGCCCGCCGTCAGGATGATCAGGGTCTGGCCGATGGCGAGGGTGCCGACGACCATGACCTGCTGCACGATCAGCGAGAAGTTGCCGCCGGTGAGGAACTGTTCGGTCGAGAAGGAGAAGAAGGCGCAGGCCAGGAGGAGGGCGACCAGCGGGCCGGTGGTCGGTGCCATGAGCAGTCTGCGGGCCGTGGTCGGCGCTTTGAGCCCGGCGTACGGCGAGGACGTGCTCGGGGGCGTGGACGTGGCGGTCATGCGAAGTCCTTGTCGGAAGACAGAAGTCCGTGTCTCTCCTTGCCGGAGGACAAGGGAACGAGGGGCGGCCGTCCCCGGCCGGGGAGGAGGAGGGCCGGCCGCCCAGCTGAGAAGGCGTACGGTCGTCGGGGGGCTCAGCCCCAGCAGTTGTCCAGGCCGTAGGCGGTGTCCTTGGACGTGACTCCGGCCTGCGCCTTGTCGGTGATCAGGGTGACGCCCGTGTCGGTGTAACCCGACGCCTTCTTGCCGTCCTTGGCGTATGTCACGACGGCCTTGACGCCCTCGGCTGCCATCTTCAGCGGGTACTGCTGGGACGTCGCGGCGATCTTGCCGTCCTTGACCGCCTGGGTGCCGGTGCATCCGCCGTCGACGGAGACGATCAGCACGTCCTTCTCCCGGCCCTTGGCCTTGAGCGCGGTGTACGCGCCCAGGGCGGCCGGTTCGTTGATCGTGTAGACGACGTTGATGCCGGGTTCCTTCTGGAGGCAGTTCTCCATCGCCGTCTGGCCCTTGGACTGGTCGCCGCCGGTGTCCTGAGCACAGGCGACGTCCTTGTCGGTGGCGCCGAAACCCTTGAGGAAACCGTTGTGCCGCTGAACGCCGACGGACACACCCGGCGCGAGGTCGAGGGCGGCTATCTTCGCGGCCTTGCCCTTCATTGCGGCCTTGGCGTACTCGCCGATCAGCTCGCCGGCCTTGAGGTTGTCGGTGGCGAAGAGGGCGTCGACCGCGCTCTGCGGCTCCGTCGGGGTGTCCAGGGCGATGACCAGAACTCCCTTGGCCCTGGCCTTCTCGATCGCGGGCACGATGGCCTTGGAGTCGCTCGGGGTGATCAGGATGCCCTTCACGCCGGAGGCGACCATGTTCTCCACGGCCGTGACCTGACCGGCGTTGTCGCCGTCGAACTTGCCCGCCGCGGTCATCAGCTGCACACCCTCGGCCTTCGCGGTCTTCTCCGCGCCCTCCTTCATCTTCACGAAGAACGGGTTGGTGTCGGTCTTGGTGATCAGGCCGACCTTGACATCGCCCGAACCGGCGCCGGTGGAAGCCGACCCGGAACCGGAGCCGGACCCACAGGCCGTCAGGGTGAGGGCCGCGACGCCTGCGGCGGCGGCCGCTCTGAGGAGGGAGGAGGACAGACGAGTGGTGCGAGGCATGATCGACTCCTGAGGTATGGCGAGCGGCGCAGGCCACCCGAGGTGTCATCGTTGACTTATGTCATCGTTGACACTGCATGGCGAGGATGATGGACTCCCTCTCCCGGAAACGTCAATGCCTTGCACTCGTCACAAATCGACAACGCTCGCGGCCGCACCCTCCGGGGCAGTCCGGCAGCCGCACCACGACGCCCGGTGTGCCCGTACGTCCGCCAGAGAAGAGCAGCCCATGAGCCCGCGTCAGATCACCGTCCTGGGAGAGTGCGTCGCGGACGCGTTCACCCAACCCGCAAGCACTTCGAACGAACTCGCCCTGCGTGTGCTGCCCGGCGGCGGACCTGCGAACACGGCCGTGTCACTGGCCCGGCTCGGCACCCCGGCCCGCTTCCTCGCGCGGTTGTCGGGCGATGTGTTCGGGCGCCTGTTCCGCGCTCATCTCGAGACATCGGGGGTGGACCTGTCGAGCGCAGTGACGGCTGTGGAACCCAGCACGCTGGCTGTGGCGGAGCTGGACGCTCAGGGGCAGGCCGCCTTCTCCTTCCACGCGCAGAACACGGCCGACTGGCAGTGGACCGCCGGGGAGCTGGCGCAGGTGGATCTGTCGCAGACCGCCTGTGTGCACACCGGATCCCTGGCCCTGGTTCAGAAACCCGGGGCGCCGGTCGTGGAGGAGTTCCTGGCGGCGGCCGCCTCGCACGCGACCATCAGCATCGACCCCAATGTCAGGCCGCTGCTGGTGCACCCCGACGTCTACCGTGCCCGGCTGACGCACTGGTGCGGCCTCGCCGACGTGCTGCGCCTGAGCGAGGACGACCTGGAACTCCTGCTGCCGGGCACGCCGCCCGAGAAGGCGTGCGACATCTGGCACGCTGCCGGGGCGCGGCTCGTGGTGATCACACAGGGCGCCGACGGTGCCCTGGCCTCGCTGGCCGGCGAACGCATACACGTTCCTGCCCTGTCGACGAGCGTCGTCGACACGGTCGGGGCGGGGGACTCCTTCACGGCAGGGCTGCTGCACCACCTCGGTGCCCAGGGCCTGCTCGGTGGCCGCCTGGCGGAACTCCGCCTCGGCGATGTCGCGGACGCTTGCCGTTTCGCCGCCCGTGTCGCTGCTCTGACCTGCTCGGTCGCCGGCCCCAACCCCCCGTGGCGATCCCGGTTGGAGGAGCCCGCCGCGGCCGATCGCGCATGACGGGCGGGCCACTCGCGCAGCGGGCATCCCGCCTGACCCGTTGACGCACCGGCCGGATTGCGTCCATCATCAGGCCCACCTGGTGTCATCGATGACATAAGTCAACGATGACACCCCCTCCCCGGTGCCTTGGACGACGAGCCGGGAAGGCGTCACTCCACGGTCGGTTGCGCGCCGGGCATCCGGCTCCGCCGTCCGGACGGCCGCAGCACAGGAGACCCCATGAGCTCAGGACGTGTATCCCGGCATGCCCGCACCCGGATGATCGCGGCGGTGGCGACCGTCTGCGCCCTGTCCGCAGCCCCGCTGGCGCCTCAGGCCGTCGCTGCCGACCCCTCGCCGCATTCCGAGACCTACCGGCCCCAGTTCCACTTCACACCGGAGAAGAACTGGATGAACGACCCGAACGGCCTCGTCTACCACAAGGGTGAGTATCACCTCTTCTACCAGTACAACCCCAACGGCAATTCCTGGGGCGACATGTCCTGGGGGCACGCGGTGAGCAAGGACCTCGTGCACTGGAAGGAGCTGCCGCTCGCCTTGTCGCACGACGACGAGGAAATGGTGTTCTCCGGCAGCGCGGTCGTCGACCGGAACAACGCCACCGGCTTCGGCACCAAGAAGAACCCGCCCATGGTGGCGATCTACACCGGTGCCCACAAGGGCACGGGCGTCCAGGCCCAGTCGCTCGCCTACAGCACCGACCGCGGCCGCACCTGGACCAAGTACCAGGGCAACCCGGTCCTCGACATCGGCTCCAAGGAGTTCCGTGACCCGAAGGTCCAGTGGTACGAGCCGACCAAGAGCTGGCTGATGACCGTGTCGCTGTCCACCGAGCACAAGGTGCAGTTCTACTCGTCGAAGAACCTCAAGGACTGGGATCTTCTCAGCGAGTTCGGGCCGGCCGGCGCGACAGGCGGCGTGTGGGAGTGCCCCGACCTGTTCCCCCTCGCGGTCGACGGGGACAAGAAGAAGATCAAGTGGGTCCTGGTCGTCAACATCAACCCCGGCGGTATAGCGGGCGGTTCGGCCGCCCAGTACTTCATCGGCGACTTCGACGGCACACGGTTCACCGCCGAGGACAAGGGAACCTACACCCCGCCCACCGGCACCGTGATGCAGGGCTTCGAGGACACCGATTTCGGTGCATGGACGGCCACCGGCACCGCGTTCGGCGACGGACCGGCGGCAGGGGCCGTGGCGGGGCAGGGAACCGTCGAGGGCTTCGACGGCAAGGGCCTCGCCAACAGTTTCCACGGAGGTGACGCGGCCACCGGCCTCCTCACCTCCCCCGAGTTCACCGTCGACAGCCGCTACCTGAACTTCAAGGTCGGCGGCGGACGGCACCCGCACGAGACCGGGACGGTGCTGGAGCGGGGAGACCCGCCCGCGGGGACGGTCCTGGCCGATTTCGAAGGCGGTGGCTACGGCGACTGGACGACGACCGGAGACGCCTTCGGCTCGGCACCGGCCACCGGCACCCTCCCGAACCAGCAGGAAGTCTCCGGCTTCCTGGGCAACGGCCTGGTCAACAGCTTCCTGAACGGCGACTCCACCACCGGCACTCTCACCTCGCCGGAATTCACCATCGACAAGGACTACGTCAACTTCCTCATCGGCGGCGGCAACCACCCCTCCGGCTCCGCCGACCCCACCGCCGTCGAGCTCCTCGTCGACGGCCAGGTGGTGCGCAGCACGACCGGAAAGGACGCCGAGGCGCTCAACTGGGCCTCATGGGACGTCAAGGACCTCGCCGGGAAGAAGGCGCAGATCAGAATCGCCGACGACAACACCGGCGGCTGGGGCCACCTCAACGTCGACCACATCTTGCTGTCCGACACCAAGGCCCAGCCCGTCTCCCAGGAGACGTCCGTCAACCTGATCGTCGACGGCCAGGTCGTCCGCAGCGCCACCGGCTCCAACAGCGAGACCCTGGACTGGGCGTCCTTCGACCTGCGTCCCTACGCCGGCAAGAAGGCACGGATCCAGATCGTCGACAGCAACAACGCCGGCTGGGGCCACATCCTGGCCGACCGGTTCACCGCCGCCGACGCCCCCGCCCAGTCCGTCGTACAACGGGCCGACTGGGCCGACTACGGCAAGGACTACTACGCGGCCGTGTCCTGGGAGGACGCACCGGGCGGCAAGCGGTACATGGTCGGCTGGATGAACAACTGGGACTACAGCGGGGCCATCCCCACCTCACCCTGGCGCGGCGCGCAAAGCGCACCGCGGGAAATGGCGCTGCGCACCGTCGACGGCCGAGTCCGGCTGACCAGCCGGCCCGTCGACAGCCTGGAGTCCCTCCGCCGAAAGCGCCCGGCGACGGCGTCCGGCATCACGGTCAGGAGCACTGCAAAGCCTCTGATCGGCCCCGCCGCCGAGGGCAAGGCCCTCGACATCGAGGCGACGTTCTCCCTCGAGGACGCCGAACGCTTCGGCCTGAAGGTACGCACCGGAGCCAAGGGCGAGGAGACAGTGATCGGCTACGACACCACGACGCAGGAGCTGTACGTCGACCGTACCCGATCCGGTGCCGTGGACTTCAACAGCACCTTCCCCGGCGTCCAGACCGCGCCGCTGAAGGCCCACAACGGCAAGGTGAAGCTGCGGGTTCTCGTCGACTGGTCCTCCGTCGAGGTCTTCGGCGGCAACGGCGAATCAGTGATCACCGACCAGATCTTTCCCGACCCCGCCAGCCAGGGAGTGCAGGTCTTCGCCGAGAACGGCTCGGTGAAGCTGGACCGAGCCCGCGTCTGGCACCTCGACTCCGCTCACGACTGACAAGGACACCCGCATGACGAAGACCCTGCTCGCCGAGTTCACCGCCCGTGAGGGTGCCGAGGACGAGGTCGCCCGCATGATTCTGGAGTACGCCGAGAAGGTCCGTCAGGAGGAGGGCAACGTCACCTTCGACGTGTACACCAAGGCGGCCAGGCCTCGCGCCTTCTGGATCTTCGAGGCATACCGGGACGAGGACGCCTTCCAGGCACACCTGAAGGCCCCGTACGGCGGACCGTTCAACACCGCCCTCGCTCCGCTGATCGAGGAGGACGCGTCGGTGCTGACCTTCCTCGATGCGGTGGCTGACGGCCCTTCATCCCAGTGACCTGACACCGGCCGGGCCCGCTGCAAGGGCCCGGCACCGCGGTCAGTGCTGCTGGATCGCCGCTTCGGCCGCTGCCTTGATCCGGGCACCGAAGGCGGGCGCGTCCTTGCGGGCGGCGGTGAGCGCCAGGCCGACGAGCACCTTGCCGAGCCCGTGGCCCTCCAGAACGTTGTGGAGACGGACCCGCGTCCTGCCGTCGGCCAGCGGCTCCAGGTCGTAGCCGCCTTCGGCGACCGCCACGCTGTTCTTGGACACCTCGGTCCACCGGATCCGCGCCGGGGCTTCGAGTTCGGTGATACGGAACTCCCTGGCTGTCTTCACCCCGGCGTCCTTGACCGTACTGCGGAACACCGTTCCCACAGCGGTCGGGGTCTCGGGAACCCGTTCGATCCTCAGCACACGCGGGCTGAACTGTGGATCGTTGCGCCCGTCGGCGAGGTAGTCGAACACCGCCTCGACGGGCCGGTCGATCTCGATGGTCGCTTCGAACTGTCCCGACATGAGCGCTCCTCGATCACTTGGTCCGCACGGACGCGAAGGGCCGTCAGTCCGACTTGCCGTAGCGGCATCGAGACCCTACGGCAGCGCCGGGCATCCCGCGAGGCGACAAGCGGGGCCACCGGGATGCGACCGCTTGGGCGGACCACGTCCCAACCGTTCCTTCTCGGCGTATCTGACCCGTCCCGAGCCACTCGCCGATCAGTTCGACGATTCACGGCTGCCGCCGTGACGTAAGACTTCCGTCATCCGCGCAGGGGCGCACGCCGCCCGCGCAGCCCGTTGAATAGAAGCGGCACGGAGCACTCAGGAAACGAGGCGGGCATGGGGCGTGGACGGAAGAGGCTGAGCAGGCCGTTGGCCATCGGGGTGCTGGTGGTGGCGGTCACCGGCATCGGCTTGGGGCTGTACTGGTTTCAGCCGTGGAAGCTGTGGCAGGACGAAACCGTGCAGGAGGCCCTGCCGAGCGTAGTGGCACCGACGGCACCTCCGGCCGGAGCGCCCTCCGCGTCGCCTTCCCCTGCTCCCCGGCCCCGGACGCTGGCGGGCGGCGCATTGATCAGCCACGAGCACGCCACCTCGGGCAGTGTGAAGCTCGTACGGCTCGCCGACGGCTCCCATGTCGTACGGCTGGAGGACCTCGACACCAGCAACGGTCCGGATCTGCGCGTATGGCTGACCGACGCGCCGGTGAAGGAGGGGCGGGCCGGCTGGCACGTCTTCGACGACGGCGCGTATGTCAGCCTCGGCAAGCTCAAGGGCAACAAGGGGAGTCAGAACTACGCCCTGCCCGCCGACATCGACCCGTCCCGGTACACCAGCGTGAGCATCTGGTGTGACCGTTTCGACGTGTCCTTCGGCGCAGCCGAACTCGCGCGCACCTGAGCTCGTCCGCGGGGCGCGTCAGAGCTCCTGCGCGGGCCAGTCCAGCAGGCGTGCGCCGATCACCGCGGTCTGCAGCGTGTAGCGGTGGGACGGATCGGCGGGGTTGGCGCCGGTGAGCTTGTGGATGCGTTCCAGCCGGTAGGTCAGGGCCCGCACGCTGAGGGTGAGGCGGCGGGCCGCCTCGGCGGCCACACAGCCGGAGTCGAAGTAGGCGGTGAGGGTGTCCAGGAGGGGCTGGGCGCCGCCGCGGGCCGTGGTGAGCGGGCCGAGGGCGGCGAGGACGAGTTCGGCCATGGCCTGCCGGTCGCGGGTGAGGACGGGGTAGACGAGCAGGTCGGCGGCGCGCAGGACCGGGTCCTCCAGTTCCAGGCGCTCGGCGAGTTCCAGGACGTTGAGTGCCTCCTCGTAGGAGTGAACGACGCCGCCGGGGCCGGGCTGGGGGCGGCCGATGGCGACCCGGCCGCCGTCGGTGGCGGCATGGGCCTGCTTTGCGAAGTGGGTGAGGACCTCTTCCTGGGGGCCGGGGGCGATGCACAGCAGCCGGCCGTCCTTGGTGGTGAGCAGGATGCTGCGGTCGCCGAAGCGGGAGATGAGGGCGCGTTCCACCTGGCGGGGGACGGGATCGCCCTCCTCGTAGGCGGTCGGGCCCTCGGCGACGGCGACGGCATGGGCGTGCGAGAGACGCAGACCGAAGCGTTCCGCACGTTCGGCGAGGCGTCCGAGGTCGCTGCGGCCGTAGAGGAGGTCGTCGATGAACTCACGGCGTGCGGCCTCCTCCTGCCGTACGGCCTGGCGCTGAGCCCGCTCGAAGCCCTCGGCGAAGGCGTCTGTCACCTGCTGCACGGCGGCCAGGACGCTGTCGGCCGACGCGGGTCCGGCCGGCCAGGCCGCGCGTGCGGCGGTCAGATGGGCGCTTACCAGGGCCCGCAGTCCGTGGCCGGCGTCAGCGGCCTGTTCCCCGAGTGTCCGGCGGGAGGTGAGTTCCTCCCGGGTGAGACGCCGGCCGGTGGCCGCGACCTCGGCCAGCATCTGGGCATAACCAGCCAGATACTCCTCTGGAATCTCCAACTCCGCCATGGTGCCCCCGAGTTCTCGACGCGCCGCTGACGGCTACTCAGCGGCCGACCGGCATGCAGACCCTAGACAACACTGCCGGGAACCGGCAATGCGCGGGCGTGCGCGGGCGATGCAGGATGGGTCGCGGGGAGCACCACGGAAGGTTCTGGTGCCGGACACCGGCAGGTGCCCGGCACCGGAACCCTGAGCGAGCGGTGTCCCGCCGAGCGCGGTTTTTGACGGGCAGTGCGGACGGGACAGGGGTACGGCATGCGGGCGTTGCTGCCGGTCGTCACCGGCCCGCCCGTGATCCGATGCGGGTCCCGGCTGGCCGGTTACGCCCTCGAGCCGCCGACGGCCGACTGAGCGTCCGCACCGACCGGAGCCTCCCCGCTCGCCGGGGCCGCCAAGGCCCACGAGATCAGCGCGCATCCGGCCACCCGCGCGAAAAAGCTCATCCTCGGCCCCGTAGCACCGGCTCACCTGGACGGCTGGCTGATCGGCTCGGTCCAGCGGTTCGAAGTCGACAACTTGTCGGTCGATCAGGGTGTGGCGCTCGCCAATCGCTTCTGGCCCGCGGCCCACCGAGGAGGGGGGGGCGCGACATGAAGGACCAAGTCGGAGAGTGCGGCAGGAATCTGCGTTCCGCTTATTGACGTGGCGCTCATCACATGAGTAAGGTCCCGGCAATTCACTGCTGTTGAAACGATTCAATCCGTGGAGATGCCGTGCTCCGTAAACGCGCACTCTTGTTTGAACTTCTGGCCCTCGCCATGGGTGCCGTCGTCGGAAGCGTGGCGATCCTGCCGGCGACCGTGTCCTCCGCGGTGCCGGACGAGCCGCTCACCGTGAAGGCGCTGAGTGTCAACGGCCGGGCGAACCCGGTGGGCATCGGTGGTGAGGACCCGGTGCTGGGCTGGCAGTTGGCGTCGGTCCGGCGGGCGACAATGCAGAAGGCCTGCGAGATCCAGGTCGGACGCACGCCAGGGTCTGCCGATGTGTGGTCGTCCGGCAAGGTGAAGTCCGGCCGCCAGGTCGGCGTGCGGTACGACGGTCCTGGCCTGAAGGCGGCCACCCGTTACCACTGGCGCGTCCGGGTCTGGGACGACAAGGGAGTCGCGAGCCGGTGGAGCGCGGATGCGTACTTCGAGACCGGCCTACTGGATACCGGCGACTGGGACGGCGCCCAGTGGATCGCCCGTCCCGAGGCTCCGAGTGAGCTGGACAAGTGGACCGACTACACCGCCACGGTCGAGTTCAAGCTCGACAGCGCCGCCTTCGGCATGTTCCTGCGCGCCTCAGACGTGAGCAACGGGTACATGTGGCAGTTCAACGCCACGGGCCCTACCCCGATCCTGAGACTGCACAAGCAGGACAAGGGCAACTACACCGTGGTTCGCGAGGTGGATCTCGCGCCCTTCGGCTTCACCAACGCGAGTCTCCTCGCCGGCCGGCACACCGTCCGCTACGACGTGGTGGGCACCACCATCAAGACAACGCTCGACGGCAAGCCGGTCAGCTCCTTCACGGATTCCACGTTCACCAAGGGCTACATCGGTTTCCGCACCCACGCATGCTGCGGCGAACGGGGAACGGTCTACGACGCCGTCGTGACGGGCACCGACGGCAGCACGCTGCTCGACACCGACTTCGCGTCCGGACGGAACCCGTTCACCGACGGCGAGATCGTCGACTCCGCCCTCGTGGTGTCCGGCACCACGGACGCCCTCCACGGACCCGCGGTCCGGCCGCTCCCGCTGCTGCGCAAGGACTTCGCCACCAAGTCCGGCAAGAAGGTCGCCTCCGCGCGCGTCTACGCCTCGGCGCTCGGCCTCTACGCGTTGCAGATCAACGGCCGGCCGGTCGGCGACCAGGTGCTCGCCCCCGGCTGGACCGATTACCACAAGCGGATCCAGTCCCAGACCTACGACGTGACGAAGCTGCTCGAAGGCGGCGACAACGTGATCGGCGCGTCCCTGGCGGACGGCTGGTGGGCCGGCAAGGTCGGGCTCGGCTGGAGCCGCCAGTACGGGGACACTCCCGCTCTCGTGGCGAAGATGCGCATCACCTACACCGACGGGTCGGTCCAGTGGATCGCGACGGACGGTTCGTGGATGGCGTCGGAAGGGCCCTACGTGAAGGCCGATCTGCAGGACGGCGAGACCTATGACGCCCGCCTCGAGCCGCCGGGCTGGAGCCGGCCGGGATTCGACGACGCCACGTGGGAACCCGCTGCGAGCCTGGAGTCCCGGACCGCTCTTCTCGTCGCGCAGAGCGACGACCCGGTGCGCCGGACCCAGGTGCTACAAGCCCGGAAGATGACCGAACCCACCGCCGGAACCCACGTCTACGACCTCGGACAGAACATGGTCGGTGTGTCACGCCTGACCCTCACCGGCTCCGCCGGTCAGACCGTCAAAATCCGCTATGCGGAGGTGCTCAACAAGAACGGCACCCTCTACACCGACAACTTCCGCAGCGCAAAGGTCACCGACCGCTACGTCTTCGACAAGTCCGGAACGGTCACCTACGAGCCCGCGTTCACTCAGCACGGGTTCCGCTACATCGAGATCACCGGGGTGAGCGAGCCTCCAGCGCTCGCCGACGTCAAGGGCGTCGTGTGGGGATCCGACCTCCCGTCCACCGGCACACTGAAGACCTCGGACAGCATGCTCAACCAGTTGGTGAGCAACATCTCCTGGAGTCAGCGGGGCAACTTCCTCTCCATACCCACCGACACCCCGGCCCGCGACGAGCGCCTGGGCTGGACGGGAGACATCAGCCTCTTCGCGCCGACGGCCAACTACCTCGTCGACACCCGCGCGTTCCTGTCCCACTGGATGGCGGACGTCCGCAACTCCCAGTACGCCAACGGTGACCTGCCGGCGGTCGTACCGACCCCTCAAGGCCAGTTCGGTGAAAGCGGTGTGGGCTGGTCCGACGTGATGATCACCGTGCCGTACTCCGTGTGGCGCTCCTACGACGACACCCGCATCCTGCGGGAGAACTACCCCGCCATGCGGAAGTTCTTCCAGTTCGTGCGCGACAGCGCCGGACCGGACCTCCTCGAACCCGGCCGGACCACCTTCTTCACCAACGACTGGCTGCACCTTGACGACCCCACCGAACAGGGCATCCTGGGCACGGCCTACTACGCAGAGAACGCCCGCATGATGGCGGAGGTGGCCGAGGCACTGGGCGACGATGCGGCGGCGTCCGACTACGGCAAGCTCTCCGCCGACATCCGCGACGCCTTCACCAAGGCCTACGTCGCCGCCGACGGCACCGTGAAGGGCAACTCGCAGACCGGTTACGCGATGGCGCTCGGCATGGACCTGGTCTCGGATCCGGCGTTGCTCGGGAAGGTCGGCGAGAAGTTCGTGGCCAAACTGGCGCTCACCGACGACCACTTGCGGACCGGCTTCATCGGCACACCACTGCTGCTGCCCGCGCTGAGCAAGATCGGACGCGACGACCTGGCCTACAGGATGCTGCTGCACAAGGACTACCCGTCCTGGGGCTACGAGGTCGCCAACGGCGCCACCACCATGTGGGAGCGCTGGAACTCGATCATGCCTGACGGCAGCTTCGGCCCGGTGGACATGAACTCCTTCAACCACTACGCCTACGGTGCCGTGGGTGACTGGATGTTCCAGAACATCGGCGGCCTCTCCGCGATCGAGCCCGGCTACCAGCGCTCCCGGATCGCGCCGGTGCCCGGCGGAGACCTGACGGAGGGATCCGGAAGCCTCAAGACCGTCTACGGCCTGCTGTCCTCGCGGTGGGGCACCCGCGACGGCGCTGTCGACCTGAAGGTGACAGTGCCGGTCAACACCGTCGCGGAGGTCCACGTACCGGCGAAGACCCGCTGGGCGGTCACCGAGGGCGGCCGACCGGCCGACACCGCCAAGGGCGTTCGGTTCCTCCGGATGCAGAACGGAGCCGCGGTGTTCGAGGTCGGCTCGGGGACCTACAGCTTCGCCGCCGACACCGTCCCAGGACGAGGCGAGCCCGCGAGGAGGTGACATCGGGAAGGCGGGGCCGGCGGCGTCCGTGTCGCTGCGCCCCGGCTTCCTCACCCGGCCTTGGCGCCGATGGTGATGGCCGGGCGGGGACGTCACCCAACGGGTGCGATACGGAGGGTCGCGGCGGTCTCCTGGATCTCGACGACCTTCAGGCTCATGGCATCGTTCACGGTCGCCGCGGGTCCCTCGCCACAGATGAACCGGACGCCGCCGTTGCCCCCCGAGGACACGCCGCCGCCACCGGAACAGCCCGACACGCTGTAGCCCGACCCCGTCAGCGGTGCGGCCATCTCCACCTTGCCGCCGGTGATGGCCGCCACCTTGATCGGCCCGAGGCCGTACTTTTCCGGCACTGTCACGACGTCCCCCACGGCGACCTCGATCTCACATCTCCCGTCAGCGCACGGCCCGGTAGGCGCGGGCGACGGCGTGTCCGTCTCCGAGGGAGTCGGCCCGGGGCCCGACGCCGTCGCCCCGGAGCCGGACCCACTGGACCGGCCCCCGGCCGGGCCCTTGTCCGAAGAATCCGAGGAACACGACGTGAGAGCGGCGAACACGAACGCGACGACAACGGCGACGACGGCGGTGGAGGACGTTCTACGCATCATGACCGCCATTGAACCCCGCCACGACCGGAATCCGCCCCCCTCTTGCCCCTCCTGAGCCTCAAACGAGGGATCGCCTCAGACCGGCTTGCGCCACACGGAGATGTGCTTCGCGGAGTCCTGGGTGAAGGGGGCTCCGTTCCAGTCCGCGACGCGGCGTTCCAGTTCGAGCCCCGCGATCCGGGCCATCAGGTCGAGCTCCGCCGGCCATGCGTACCGGTGCCGGGAGTTGCCGCGGCGGTAGCGGCCGTCGTCGCCGTCGCGGGTGAGGTGGTGCGAGACGAGGATCTGCTCGACCAGGTCGAAGGTGTCGAACCCGAGGTGCCGCTCGGAGACGTCGAACGGCACCGCGACCTGCCCGGGTGGCAGGAAGCGCAGCGGTGGCACGCCCAGCTCGATGACGAATCGGCCGCCAGGCGTCAGGTGACGTGCGGCGTTACGGAAGCACTCGACCTGCTCGTCCTGCGTGAGCAGGTTCGTGATCGTGTTGTAGACGAGATAGACCAGGGTGAACTCACCGGGGACGACCGTCGAGGCCATGTCCCCGATGACGACCGGGAGCGTGTCCTCGTCGATCTTGCGCCTCAGGACCGCTGCCATGTGCTCGGACAGTTCGATCCCCGCGACGGGCACGCCACGTTCCCGGAGTGGGACGCCCACTCTTCCGGTTCCGATGGCGAATTCCAGCGCCTGGCCGTCTCCGGCGAGTTCGGCGAGGAAGGCGAGAGTCGGTCCGAGAACAGCGGCCGAGGACATCTCGCCCTCCTCGGCGTCGTAGCGGTCGGCGGTCGCAAGGGTCCACAGCTCACTGCTCGTCACGGGCGGCCACTTTGCCGGGCGTGGCGGGGAGCCGTCCACCCATTTACGACGGCGGCGACGGGCATACCCGATTTTGCAATAGGGACGCCTCGTCGCTGTCACCGGTGAGCATGCTGTTCGCGACGTTCCTCGGCCACGCGTTCTTCCCCGTCTTCGTCTCCGGCCCCTGCCACCACGGGCTGGCCGACCCGCGCCTCGGGCGAAGCCGCAGAACGGGGCCAGGCGTGATCTGCCGGCATCAGCTGCCGGTCAGGCCTCCGCCGGGGGCGCGCAGCGGCTCGCCGACGCTCCTGAGGTGGCGCAGCGCCTCCCGGTGCGAGGCGATCAGCCCGGTCCGGTGGTACGGGACGCCCAACTCTGCGCAGTACCGCTCGGTGATGACCTGCGCCCTGGCGAGCGCAGGCGTGGGCATACTGGGGAAGAGATGGTGCTCGATCTGGTAGTTGAGCCCGCCCATGAAGACGTCGACCAGTACGCCGCCCCGGACGTTGCGCGAGGTGAGAACCTGGCGGCGCAGGAAGTCCAGCCGCATCCCCTCCGCGATCATCGGCATCCCCTTGTGGTTGGGCGCGAACACCGAGCCGAGGTAGATCCCGAACAGGGCCTGGTGGACGGCGATGAAAAGAAGCGCCTTGGCGGGGGAGAGGACGGCGAACAGGCCACCGAAATACACCACAAAATGCGCCACGAGCAGCGTGCCCTCGAGGACGGTCCTTTTCACCGGCGGACTTTTCAGGGCCCGGAAGCTGCTGAAGCTCAGATTCAAGCCTTCCAGGGTCAGCAGCGGAAAGAAGAGAACGGCCTGGTGCTTTCCGATGAAACGCGGCAAACCCCTGGCTCTGCGCGCCTGTCGACGCGACCAGACAAGAATGTCCGGTGAGACGTCCGGGTCCTTTCCCTCGTGATTGGGGTTCGCGTGATGGCGGGTGTGTTTGTTCATCCACCACCCGTAGCTCATTCCCAGCAACAGGTCGGCGACCAGTAGCCCCCCTGCCTCGCTGGGACGCCGACGGGAGAAGACCTGTCGGTGGGCGAGGTCGTGGGCGGCGAGCGCGAGCTGGCCGAAGACCACGGCCAGGGCGACGGCGACGAACACCTGGCCCCAGCTGTCTCCCAGTGCGAGAAACCCGCCGACGCACCCCGCGAGAGCCAGGGCGACCAGCCCGAAACGCATCGTGTAATACAGCGGGCGGCGCCGGAGGAGCCCGGCCGCGGCTATGCGCCGCGACAATTCCGAGAAGTCGCTTCCACTGTGCTGTTCAAGTCGTTCTCCTTGCGTCGGCGGGCCCACCGGAAGCACCATTGGATTGGTCATGGCCTCAGTATGCGAATCATCAGTCAGCGGCATAATGGCGTCCTCCCCCTGAATGAGGTGGAGTCAGCACCACCATGGCGCCGGGGGAAGACCTGAGCCAGGGCCGAGCAGATGCGTCGCTCCGCGGCATGTGCGCGGGGTCAGGCGGCGCTCTTCTTGCGGCGTTGCCCGGCGTGGGCGAGAGCAACGACGAGCTCCTCGCGGCTCATCTTCGATCGGCCGGGAACGTCGTGTTCGGTGGCCCGCTGGTACAGCTCCGCCTTGCTCAACTGCCGCAGTTCCCTCTTGCCCGGACCGCGCTGGTCGCGGGAGTCCGCCGAGGCGCGGCCCGTTGGCGACGGCGCCTTCCGGGTGGCGGCCTTCTTCGCCGTCTTCGCCGCGGGCCTCTGTGCCGTCTTGCGCCCCGGCTGCGACTGCTTCGGCTTCCGCCCACTGGACTTCTTCGGCCCGCCGCGGGCTTGGTCGATACTGCCCTGCAACGCCTGCATCAGGTCGACGACGTTGGTCGCCACCGGCGCCTCTTCGGCCGCCGCGATCTCACGGCCTTCGGCCTTCGCCTCGACCAGCTCCCGCACCTTCTTCTGGTAGGTGTCGCGGTAGCGGGACGGCTCCCACGGTCCGCTGAGGGAGTCGACCAGCTGGAGTGCCATGTCCAGCTCCTTGCCCTTGCCCGCCCGGCCCGTAGGCAGCTCGGGCAGCTCCTCGTACGGGTCACGGACCTCGTCGGCCCAGCGGAGGGTCTGGAGCACCAGGACCTTGTCCTCTGCGCGCAGCGCGGTCAGGTACTGCTTGCCGCGCATCACGAATGTCGCGATGCCGACCCTGTTCGACTGAGCCAGCGCGGCCCGCAGCAGCTCGTAGACCTTGGTGTACTCCTTGCCACGCGGTGCGACGTAGTAGGTGCGATCGAAGTAGACCGGCTCGATCTCCTCCAGGTCGACGAAGTCCGTGATGTCGATCGTCTGGGAGCGGCCCTGCGCGATCTCGTCCAGTTCGTCGGGCTCCACGACGATGTACTCGCCCTTGCTCACCTGGTAGCCCTTGACGATGTTGCTGGTGTCGACCTCGTCGCCGGTGCGCTCGTTCACCCGCCTGTTGCGGATCCGGTCGGCGGTGCCGCGCTGGAGCTGGTGGAAATGGATGGTGTGGTCCTCGGTCGCGGAGTAGAGGCCGACCGGCACGCTGACCAGGCCGAAGGACACCACACCGGTCCAGATCGCGCGTGCCATGACTGCTCACGCTCTTTTGCCGCGGACGCGGAGACCGGATCAAAGACTGGCTGACCGACGGCACAGCCCCGCCCCGGCGAGGCCCGAACGGCACGGGGCGTGTCCACTACGGCTTCGCCGACGCCCCGGACTCCATCTACCCGGAGGTCAAGGCCGCGCTCGCCGAATGGCGTGACAACGGCCAGGGCGTGTCCACACCTTCGGCCAGCCCCGCACCTGTGACTCGACGTCGGCCGCGGCGTACAACACCGGCTTCCGGGACCGGATGTACCGCTTCGTCAACAACAACGGCATCGTGCCGCAGCTGCCGCCGGAGCCCTATTACAGGCACGTGAGCGCCCTGCGGTCTGACCACGGACCCCTTCGCACCGGCCACCGATGACGTAGGGGACCACTTCATCGACAGCTATCTGAAGGTTCTGGCAAAGAACCTGGACGGAACTGCTGTCCCTCGAGTCGACGTTCGGGCCAGACCGGATCTGCCGGCGGCGCTGGCGGGGTGGCTGCCGTACGGCCCTGCGAGCCATTCTGGGGCCCCGGTCACGCAAACGCCGTGCCCGGGGCCCCAGGATCAGGTACCTCGAAGAGTGCCGACCGCCCCTAGTTCCGGTACCGGAACACGATCCTGCCGCGCGTCAGGTCGTACGGCGGAAGCTCCACCAGCACCCGGTCCTCCAGCATGATCTTGATGAAGTTCTTGCGGATCTTTCCGCTGATGTGCGCGAGCACCTGGTGGCGGTTCTCGAGCTCCACGGTGAACATGGCGCTGCGCAGGCACTCGACAACCTTGCCCTCGACTTCTATGACGTTCTTGTTCCTCGTCATCGCACCAGCTCCAGATTGCTGCTCATCGGCCGGGCGCCGATGAGCTCGAACAGCGCCGTGGCTGCCTGGTTGGCCTCGTGGACTTCGGTCCAGGCCGCGGCGGACCCGGAACGGTGCAGCGTCCCCAGCGTATGGGCCAGCAACGCCCGTGCGATGCCACGGCGCTGCTCGCCGGCCCGGACCGCGACCAGCCCGATGCGCGGCCGGTTCCCCGCCACCACCCGGATCAGACCCAGGTAGCGGTGCGGCACCGCGGCCACCGCGTACTTCGACGGGTCGACGATCGTGTCGCCTTCAGGGCGGGACATGACCTCCGCGGGCATCGACTGCCACCCGACCGTCGCCTCGACCTCGTCACGGATCGCGCGGTCCAGTGCCCGCAGCAGACCCTCGTCCGCCTGACCGGCGGGCACGATCCTCACGTCCGAAGGCGGCAGGACTTCGGCGAGCCTGGTGACCCGCGGGTCGGTCGGCACGACGTACTCCCACTCGCGGCGCCGGATCGTGAAACCGGCCCGCCGCCAGCCGGCCGTCAGCTCGACGTCGGCCTCGTCGACCACCGTGTACAGCGGCGCCGGCAGTTCCGCCAGCATCGCCTCGGCGAGCCGGTCGAAGGTGGCGTTGTGCCAGGCGTCGATGCTGACGAACAAGCGTCCGTCGGGCCGGTGCTGGGCATGTCCGCGCCCGACCACCAGGTCGTCGTCCAGCGCATGCCATTGCCTGTCCACGACGCGCGTGATCATCACCGCGTTCTCGCTCGGGCCAGATGTGAAGGGCATTGTGTTCATCGGAGTCTCCTTCAGGAGTGCCTCGATCTCAGGCGCTCCTGGCGACACCGAACGTCAGCCGCTGGACCGTGGCGGATCGAGGGAGCACCCATGGGTGACTGTGTTCACGGGTCTCACCTCCATACGACGACTTCACGGTCCGCCACGAAAGTAGCAGCGGGGTTCCGCCTCGCTCAAACCCTTTTTCCATCGACGGGCCATCCTTCGTGAGAGCGGGGGTGCCTGGGCGAGGGGATGGCCTTCGCCTGCTTGGAATACCCCCGCGCACCAGGGCCGTTCACCGTTTCGTCGTCGGTCTGGCGGTCGTCCGCGCGGCGACGGAGCCGACAAGTGGTAAGCCGCATCAAGAGAACGGAGCATTCACGGTGGACGTCTTCATCATCGGCATCACCGGTGGTATCGGTGGTCTGCTGGCGCAGAGACTGCGCTCGCGGGGCGACGCCGTCCGGGGGCTTGTTCGCCGCGACGACCAGCAGACTGAACTCGCGGCGGGAGGCGTGGACGCGCGCGTCGGTGATCTCTCCGGCATGACGGTTGAGGAACTGGCGGCAGCATTCGGTGGGGTCGACGCGATCGTCTTCACTGCCGGATCGAACGGCGGCAGCAGAGAGGTCACGAGGGCCGTCGACGGCGAGGGTGTCGCCAAGGCGATCGAGGCGGCACGCCTTGCCGGTTTGGAGCGCTTCGTGCTGGTCTCGGTGCTTCCGGAATCATGGCGTGAACGCGACCTCGGAGACGATGTCGAGTACTACTTCGCCGTGAAGAAGGGCGCGGACGTCGCACTCAGCCGCAGCGACCTGAACTGGCTGATCCTGCGCCCCTCGCTCCTTCTCGATGGTCCGGCAACCGGCACCGTGTCCCTCGGGCCGGCGGAGTTCCACGGCGAGATCGCTCGCGACGACGTCGCCGCCACCCTTGTCGAACTGCTCCACGAGCCGCGGATCGGCCGGCAGATCCTCGAACTCAACACGGGGTCGACCCCCATCGAAGAGGCGGTCCGGGCGAACGTCCGCGAGTGACCGTTCCACCTCTGCCGTGACGGCTCTCAGAGGGCCGGCTGCAAGCATCCCTGCCCGCGCGCACGTTCTGCCGGGCTCTCCCGAACATCGGGGACCAAATCAGTGGGCGGGCTTGCCGAACCAGCGGGAGAGGTGGTCGTCCAGGTCCTGCCGATCGTCGCCGATCCATGCGACGTGGCCGTCGGGGCGCAGCGGGACGCAGGGAACATCCAGTGCCGCAGTGGGGTCCGCGAGGTGATCGACGCGGTCTGACCGCCGCCGACGGTCAGGCGTTCGGTACGGTCCACCAGCAGGCCGCGGCCGCGGTGCAGCAGACCGT
Organism: Streptomyces flavovariabilis; assembly: GCF_000725785.1. Classification (NCBI taxonomy): domain Bacteria; kingdom Bacillati; phylum Actinomycetota; class Actinomycetes; order Kitasatosporales; family Streptomycetaceae; genus Streptomyces; species Streptomyces flavovariabilis. The sequence continues at coordinate 25,050 of NZ_JNXD01000036.1, forward strand.
AAAGGTGGCCCTGTGTCACGTCGATGTCGGGCAGGCGGCGGCCAGCAGGTCGGGGCCTTCGCCGAAGTCGTAGCGGATGCCGATCGCGGTGATCTTCTCTATGAGACAGCGGTTCACCTCGTCGAAGTCCATGAGTTCGGTGAGCAGCCTGCGCACGGCCTGCGGTCCCGGTTCGGTGAGTGCAGTTCCATCTGGGCGCGGGTGTTGTCCAGCACGTCCTCGGCGACCGGATGACGTTCGGCCTCGTAGGTGTCCAGCAGTGTCTCCGGCGCCCAGTCGCGGATCTGTGCGGCCAGTTTCCAGCCGAGGTTGAACGCGTCCTGAACGCCCAGATTGAGGCCCTGCCCGCCGGTGGGTGGATGGATGTGTGCCGCATCGCCGGCCAGCAGCACCCGCCCGACCCGGTAGCGTTCGGCCAGCCGGGTGGCATCCCCGAAGCGGGACAACCAGCGCGGGGAGTGCACGCCGAAATCGGTGCCGGCGATAGTGCGCAGCCGTTGCTTGAAATCCTCGAGCGTGGGCGGTTCCGCGCGGTCACCGACTCCCGCGGCGGGGACTACCACGCTATACACCCCTTCGCCGAAGGGCCTGAGCCACAATCGCTTGCCGGACTCGCCGATTTCGGTCACCTTGGCGGCGATCTCCGCCTGCGCCACGCCCACTTCCATCTCGCCCAGCAGCGTCTCGGTCCGCGAGGGCTCGCCGGGGAAGCCGACGCCGAGCAGTTTGCGCACCGTACTGCGACCGCCGTCACAGCCGACGAGGTAGCGCGAACGCAGCTGTTCGCCGTCGGCCAGCTCAACGCGTTCGACGTGATCATTGCCGGGTGCGGGCCGACCCGTCCAGCTCTCGGCTCGCCGCTCGCCGCTCGCAGTGCAGGTCAGGCGCGGGCAGCCCGGTCTGTCCGCTCCAGGCGGGTGCCCAGAGTGGCGGCGAAATCCTCAGCTCGGGCCAGCTGGATCCGGAGCTTGTCGACCTGCTCGGTGGCGGCCTGCTCGTAGACGCGGACTCGAGCCAGCAGCGCCTCGTGCTCGACGGGGTCAAGGTCGCCATCGGCGTCCAGGCGATCGGTGGCGTCCAGGAGGTCGCGCATCTGCTCCAGGGTGAAGCCGAGCGGTTTCATGCGGCGGACGACCATGAGCCGGGCGACGTCGGTCTCGGTGTAGAGGCGGAAGCCGCCCTGGGAGCGTGCGGAGGGGATGACCAGGCCGGTCTCCTCGTAGTGCCGGATGGTTCGCAGAGACAGCTCCGTCCGCGCGGCGACCTCACCGATCTGCATGTGTTTGTCATCCACGCCCGTGGTCCTGGCCCTTCCCGTCGTGGTGGGCCGCGTCCCGCAACCTCACCAGTCTCTACTCTAACGTTAGGGTAGAGTTGCCGTGGTGAGGGCGGCTCGACTGCCCTGCTACTTGCCGTTCCGGGACCGATGGCGCCCCCGGTGAAGATCCGATTCTTGCAGGAGAGAGCGTGCGCGAGCCCATGACGCCGATCGCCGCCGCCTGCCCGCCGTGACGCCTCGCCGCCAGGTGTGAGCTCCCCGGCCGCGCTCTCGCGTCAGGCCCCTTCCTCCGCCTTGCCTTTCGAACTCCGACCCGCCCTGCGGGTCGTCCGCGGGGTGCCGGCCTGGCCCCTGCGCTTCCTTCCCGCACGTCCCGGGCTGCTGGTGGGGTGTGCCTGAGCACGACAGGTATCCGTCTCCTTGTCTTCTGACGCAGTGACTGCTGCCGCGCACCTGCGCGGCCTACGCCCCGACTGGCTGGGCAACCCGAAGGTCTGGCGTACCGAGATCCTGGCCGGCCTGGTCGTTGCCCTGGCCCTGATTCCCGAGGCGATCTCGTTCTCGATCATCGCCGGGGTGGACCCGGCGGTCGGCCTGTTCGCCTCGTTCACCATGGCCGTGGTCATCTCGATCGTCGGCGGCCGCCGTGCGATGATCTCCGCCGCGACCGGCGCCGTCGCGCTCGTCATCGCCCCGCTGAACCGCGAGTACGGCATGGGCTACCTGGTCGCCGCCGTCATCCTGGCGGGGATCATCCAGGTGGCGCTCGGCGCGCTGGGGGTGGCGAAGCTGATGCGGTTCGTACCGCGCTCGGTGATGGTGGGCTTCGTCAACTCCCTGGCGATTCTGATCTTCATGGCCCAGGTGCCCGAGATGCACGGCGTGCCGTGGGCGGTGTACCCGCTGATCATCGGCGGCCTGGTGCTGATGGTGTTCTTCCCGAAGGTCACCAAGGTGATCCCGGCCCCGCTGGTATCCATCGTCATCCTCACCGTCATCACCGTCGCGGCCGGGATCGCCGTGCCCACCGTCGGCGACAGGGGCGCCCTGCCGTCCTCGTTGCCGGTGCCGGGTCTGCCCGACGTGCCGTTCACGACGGACACCCTCACGACGATCGCCCCTTACGCGTTCGCGATGGCGCTGGTCGGCCTGATGGAGTCGCTGATGACCGCGAAGCTGGTCGACGACATCACCGACACCCACTCCTCCAAGACCCGCGAGTCCATCGGCCAGGGCATCGCCAACATCGTCACCGGCTTCTTCGGCGGCATGGGCGGCTGCGCGATGATCGGCCAGACGATGATCAACGTGAAGGTCTCCGGCGCCCGAACCCGCGTCTCCACGTTCCTCGCCGGTGCCTTCCTGATGGTGCTGTGCATCGTCTTCGGTCCGGTCGTCTCCGACATCCCGATGGCGGCGCTGGTCGCCGTCATGGTCATGGTGGCGTTCGCGACCTTCGACTGGCACTCCGTCGCCCCCAAGACACTTCGGCGGATGCCCGCCGGAGAGATCGCCGTCATGGCCATCACCGTGCTCGTGGTGGTCGCCACCCACAACCTCGCCATCGGCGTTGTCGTCGGCTCTGTGACCGCAATGGTCATCTTCGCCAGGCGGGTCGCCCACCTGGCCAACGTCACCGCCGTCACCGACGCCGACGGCACCACCGTGGTGTACTCCGTGACCGGTGAGTTGTTCTTCGCCTCCTCCAACGACCTCGTCGGCCAGTTCGACTACTCCGGTGACCCCGACAGGGTCGTCATCGACCTGTCCGCCGCCCACATCTGGGACGCCTCCTCGGTCGCCGCCCTCGATGCCATCGAGACCAAGTACACCCAGCGCGGCAAGGCGGTGGAGATCATCGGCCTGAACAACCCCAGCGCCGACCTTCACGGCAAACTCACCGGCGAACTCACCAGCCACTGACCCCCAGCCACCGTCGGCGGCAGCGGTCCGGGGTGCGGATTCCCTGTCACCACCGTGCAGGATCTGATCGAGGCGATGGAGAAGACAGAGATGGCCGACCTTGATTTCTACGCCCACGTCGCCACCCATGGCGATGTGCTGAGCGTGGGCATCGGCGCGCAGCCCGCCGAGTGGGAGACCAAGCTCGGCGTCGACTGCCTCGACACCGGGGACGGGGGCCTGCTGCGCCGGGACTACGGGCTCCTGGAGCTGTCGTTCCAGGAGGAGGGCGGCGCCTGGCCCTGCTTCGGGGTGAGTGTGCAGGTGCACCGTCTGCGGTGGGACACCGAGTCGTCCGTACCGGCGGCCCTGCGCAGCGCGTACGGCGAGTTCGCTGCCTCCCGGCGCTTCGAGGCTGGCAGCCGCGATCGCCGGGCTCGGCTGCTCGGTCGAGCCCGAACCGGACGAGGACGGCACGGCCGGGGACATCCACCGCTACCGGGTGCCCGAGTCCGGCGTGAGGGTCTTCGTCCGCTCGGACGAGGAGGCCCAGGGGCAGGCGGGTGCGGTCTGGAGCCTCAGCGTGTCTCCCGCGTGGTGGCACGAGGCGGGCTGACAGGGCCTTCGGGGCGGGGGTCGGTGGGGATCCTGGGTGGGACGCAGCAGGCGTCGGCCTCCCGCTCCCCGCCCGTGGTCGTCGACGGCTGCGTCCGTCAATGGGCATTGCCTGCATGTGCGCTGCCTGCGACGACTGCGGCGTAGCCGCCCGCTGCTTGCAGAGCCTGCGGGGATCCGAGGAAGGCCTTGCGGGAGGTACAGAGGACGAGCACGCTGTCGTAGCAGGCGTGCACGTCTTCCATAAGGTGGCTGGCCAGGACCACGGTCGTGGTGGCGCTCAACTGCCGGAGCAGGGCGTGGAAGCGGTCTCGCTCGGCGGGATCGAGGCCCGTGGTGGGTTCGTCGAGCAGAAGCAACTCAGGGCTGTTCACCAGGGCTTGGGCGATCCCCACCCGGCGTTGCATTCCGCCGGAGGGGGTCGGTACTTGGCGTCCATCCGTGTGGTCAGGCCGACTTGGTCCACGGCGCGTTCCACCGCGTCGAGCGCGCCACGGTTCGGCATGTCCTTGAGCCAGGCGGCGTAGCTGACGCACTCCCGTACCGTGAAGCCCCGGAACATGCCGAATGTCTGAGGTAGGTAGCCGAGTCGGCGGCGGATCTCGAGGCGTTCGGCGGGACGCCGCGGATCACGCCCCAGCAGCTTCAGCTTGCCCTCCACCGCTGCTGCTGCCGTGGCCAGGACGCGCAACAGGGAGCTTTTTCCGGCTCCGTTGGGGCCGAGCAGAGCGTGGACACCGTGCCCGAAGTCCAGATCGAGGCTGTCCACAGCGGTGGTGCGGCGGTGCCGGACGGTCAATCGGGTGGCGCTGATCACCAGGACCTCAGATCGTGCGCCTGGGTTGCGAGTCGGTGACAGTCCGTTCGGAAGGGTGGATTCCGGTCGATCCTTAAGCCATGCCCGAACGTACCGACAAGCAGCCTTCCGACGGACAGGGTGTTGTCACCGAAGGTTGTCTGCTGCTTTTCGTACTGGTGGCGGACGTGGCGGCGGGGATGTTGGTCTTCATCCTGCTCGCCGCCCGGGGACTGGGCCGGATGGACGCCGGACCCGGACAGACAGCGACCAGCGTGCCGCCCCTGGACTGGGTGCCAGTGCAGGCCTTCGGCGCTCTTACCCTGGCGGTCGGCGTAACGGCCGTCGTGCTGCTGCGCATCGGGCACCAGGTCATCGGGACGGTGCAGCTGACGTTCTGCGTACTCCTGGCAGTCCACACGCTGACGTCCTGGCCCTGACTTAGAAGCAGTCGCGGTGGCCAGCGATCGGAGGGTCTTGGACTCCGTCGGTCAAACGGGCCACAACGGTCACTGCGGTACGGCCTCGTCTTCCTCGCCGCGGTCGCAGCCCGCTCGGTTGGCGCGGATCTGATGCGTGCCGAGGCTCGTCAGGTAAGTGTCCTTCAGGGCCTCGAGATCGGACATCGATTTCGCCACTGTGGCTCCGAGTAATCCACCCAGCCCCAGGCACGTGCTTACCAAGGCGTACCAGGCGAGCCACCTTGCGGGGCCGCGCCCATCGATGGCCGCCCAGAGGAAGATCAGAACCAACGCGGAGCCCATCAGCAGGGATCCGAACAGCCAGAGCAGCAGAGCGGTGACGCCGAGTGTGGCGCCGTTCCTCGTCTCAGGGCTGAGGACCTTCTCCGTGCCGGGCAGCGGGATGCCGGACTCGGCTGCGGCGAGCTGCGCGTCGGCCATGCCCTGGGCCCGTTTCACGGAGAGATCCATCTCAAGGAACCCGAGGGTGAGTCATCGAAGGCCTCCCTCAGCGATACCGCGGGACCCGTCACTTGGCACGAGGGCAGCGCTCCTGAGCACAGGTGATCGGCTCTCTTCCCATCGGCAGTCCGGTTCGGTGACCTGTCGTCATGGGGTCAGTGCTCGCAGAGCGAGAACTCCCGTTCGTAGAGCTGCTCGTTGTGTTCGTCGACGAAGAACTTGCGTTCCTGCATGAGCTGTTCGCGGTACCTCACAGCCTGTTCAAGCGTCATGGTCGAAGTGTCGGACCACGGTTGTTGCGGTGGTACATCGGATGTCGAAACGATGGCCTCCGATGGGTCGACCAGGAAGAACGCGAGGATTTTGCGGTGTCCCGGGCGGGTGGGGTCCGTGAGGCGGAATGAGTCGACCCGGTGCTGCAGGACGTTCGGGAAGGCAAGGCAGCGGCCCGCCGGGGTCGATGCCGACCCCAGCATCTGGTTCAGCGCGTCTTCGTCCTCCAGGCCGTAGACCTCACGCAGCCCGTTGTCGTCGTTCTGTTCGTAGTGCGGGTCGTCGAGTGCCGCCCGGAAACTGAGCCGGCTTTCGGTGATGTTCTCGCTGTCCCAGTAGTAGATGCCGGTGGAGACGATCCGCTCGTTCAGCATTCCCTCGACATGCCAGGACCCGCCCGGATACTCGGGCTTGCCGGGGGTGAGGTGAATGGTGGCGAGCTTGACGATGACCTGCAGACGGTGGCCGCGCAGGTCGACCCGGGCGGATTCGGCGGGCCGTTCGGGCGGGGTGAAGGCCGGGGCGTCCGGGATGACAGGGCGGCGGTTTTCCCACCAGTCGTCCTGGGCCACTTCCCAGGCGCGGAGGGCTTCCCTGTAGGCCTCGTCATCACTGTAGGAGGATTTGTCTGGATACTCTGGCTCCGAGTCGTACCAGCCGTAGGGATCGGCCTCGATCCGCAAGGGCCGCGGATGGCGCAGATCGGTGAGCACGTTCTCCAGCAGCGGGCGCATGCGCGCGAACAAGTCCGGCAGGACGGAGGCCAGTTCGCGATGAGTCTCCGGGTGGACGTTGTTGACGTAGGAGCGGAAGGCGACATCGCCGTCGTCACTGACGTCGACGTCCGTGGGCAACCACTGGAACCTCTCCGAGAATTCGTACTTCGAGTAGCGGTCCGTCGGGTTCCGCCAAGCCCGCTCGGGCGCGCCGCTCACCTCTCTCACCAGGCAGAACAGGGAGGGGTGAACCAGATCCAATACCTGGCCGTCGGATCCGGGATGCCAGTCCTTCTCTGCCTCGGGAACCTGTTCCAGAACCTCAACCGCCTTGCGCAGTCGCGACCTGAGCGTGTCGTCGACGAGTGTGTCCGACTGCCACACCCCGTCGACGGCGGACACCTCGATGCCGGTTCGCCCATCCCGCAGCGCGGCGTAATGCACCAGTTCGGCAAGCACGTAGGCAACTTGCGCTTCGGTGAGGCCCTGGGCGACCGCTTCTTGCGTCCACCTCGCGACGATCTCGGGATCGTTCATCTTGTCGACCCACCCCGGCTTCGCCCGAATGTGTGCGCTGCACTGCATCATCTGGAGTTCCCGCAGCGTTCGGGGCGTCGCGAACGATATGGAACGGGAAGTGTGAAAGGGCAAGGGGAAAGCAGACAAGCGGGTCAATTCTTTGATCCTCCCAGTCGGTGCGTGGTGGCGGGAAGAATACTTCAGCGGACTGACACCGCAGCCGTGCCCTGTCATCGCCGGCCCGGGGAGCCAGGGCTTCGATGCAGTCGCCTGATGTCCGGCTCGCGCTCACCTGGTAACGGCGCCTGTGGATCACAGGAGCTGGGCCAACGGCGAGTCGCGGCCCCGGCGGCGGCGGACATGGCCACGCCAACCGGCCAGCAACGCCATCAAGGTCCACGTCACCGTGCCGCCGACCAGACCGCTCAGCCGACCCGCGGCATCGACATCGTCCGCTTGCTCCATCGGGACCGCGCTCTCGGGATCACGGATGATGTCGAGCCGGTCACCTACCTTCGGCGCCCCTAGCCCACCGTTGAACTGCAGCTTCTCCGGCAGTGTCCTTCCGTCCGCGCCCCGGAGGGTAAAGCGATGGTTGTCACTCGATGTGCCGGCCGCGGTGTCCGCCACGATCACGACGGTCTCGCGCACACCGCGCTGCTCCAGGGCGGCCTCGGGCGCGTACTGGACCGACCCGACAAGGATGAACAACGCAGGCACCGCGGACAGTACGGTCAGCCAGAAGGCTCGGTGGAGCAGGGCCATCATCACGGCAAAGGTGAGACACAGGAGTACCCCGACACTGATGGGGACCGCCTCATAGCCCAAGGCCAGGTACGCGACGCAGGTGGTGGCTGCCGCGGACGCCCACCCGAACACCACCAGCCCGACCGTTCGCCGCGCCGACGTCCACGGGCTGACGGCCAGCCCTCCCATCCTGCTCAGCGGAGTGATCCTGCTGCTGCGTATCCCTGACATCCCCGCTCCTCGTCATGCCGGCGGCTGTTGCTCCGCCGCAGTCCGGCACGTTACAGGCCGTCAGTCCGCTGAACGCACGTCGGTCACCTGGTCGTCCAGGGTTCGTCCAGCGCTGCGACCGCGCAGGTTCGCCGGGTTGGTGCTCGCTTCAGTTCACCCTGCGCGTGATCCGTGCTTCTGGGGGCGGTGCCGCCCGAAAGAAAAAAGGAGATTGCCTCGGAGCCAGAGCTCACGTTGGCTGGGCAGCATGGCTGAACTGCGTACCGATCGCCTTGTCCTGCGCCGATGGCGTGACTCCGACCTCGAACCGTGGGCGGCGATGAATGCCGACCCCGAGGTTCGAAGGCATTTGGGTGACCTGCTTACCCGCGAACGGAGCGATGCCTCCGTGGCGCAGTTCCAGATCGAGTTCGACCAGCGCGGCTACGGGTGGTGGGCAGTTGAGGTGGAGGCCACGGGCGAGTTCATCGGCTTCGCAGGCTTGGACGAAGTGGACGACGGTATGCCGTTCACAGGAGTGGAGATCGGCTGGCGGCTCGCCCGCTCGGCCTGGGGCCAGGGCTACGCCACCGAGGCTGCGCTGGCAGTCCTGGCCCACGGCTTCGACAGTCTTGAGTTTCCTGAGATCCTCGCTGTCACCACAGCCACCAACCTGCGTTCGCAGGCGGTGATGCGCCGGATCGGCATGACCCGGCACCCGGCCGACGACTTCGACGATGCCACCGAGCCCGAAGGGCCACTGCGTCCGAAAGTGCTGTACCGCATCGCCCGTAGTGCGAGGATCTGACTTTCTCGCAGTTCATCCCTCGGCGCAGGGCAGCCTCACCGCACACGCAGGCAGGGTCCTCGAAGGAGCGGACCGATGTCCTCAGTGTGGCGACGTGGTGCGGGCGAGGAGCCGCCGGCCGAGGCCGGCCGCGAGCGTGGCACCCGTCACCGCTCCTGTGACCAGGGCGACTTGAGCGGGGTGGGGCGCCATGGCCGCCGTCGCGCACAGCACCGCGACGAACGGGCCGGCAAGGAACACCACGCTGCGACCGCCGGCCGAGACGACGCGCCCTGCTGTGTGGCGTGCCAGGGGCACGGTGCCCGCGAGGAGAGCCGTGAGAGCGGCCAGGAGAAGCGGAAGCCGGGCCGACGCGGTGATCAGTGACGTCAGGCACAGAGCCCCTGTCATCGCGTAGCCGGTTGTCGTCGCCAGTCGGAACGCGGTGGACGTGTCGATACCGTGCGGTCCGGGCCGCAGGCCCAGCACGATCGCCGTCGTGCGGAGCCCGGCGCGCCGGTCTGTGTCCAGGTCCTTGATGTCTCCCCCGGCCACGTCGAATGCGGTGACCACCAGCGCCAGAGCTGCCGTCGCCGCCACATGCCCGATGCCAGGCTCGGGGGTGAACGCCAGCAGCGGCGCGGCGACGCTGACCCCCCACAGCAGGTCGGACACCGGTGTGGGGACACGGGAGCGCTTCTGCCGCGTGTTGCCCCAGACCGTGAGTCCGAGCGAGATCCACAGGAGGGAAGGATGCTCGCTGGGCAGGATGAGCACCGCGAGCGCGAAGAGTGCGCCCAGGAGCACCGACAGGACGACAGCGTGCCGCACCGGTACGCGCCCCGAGGTGAGGGGCCGGTTCGCTCGCCGAGGGTCGTGCGCGTCCAGTTCCCTGTCGGCGATGTCGTTGCTGGCACAACTGAGACCGTGCAGGGCCAGACCGGCTCCGAACCAGGCGTACGCCGTCGTCGATGAGCCGGCGGGCGAGACGGCGCAGCCCAGCAGGAAGGGCGCCGACAGCAAGGGCAGGCATTCCAGCCGCACCAGGCCTGTGTAGTCCCAGAGGCGCTGGGCGACCTCTGTGCGGGCGGCGCCGGAGACATCCCTGACCGGTACGGTGCTGCCGTGCGGGCGCCCGGTATCCGTCACGGTGTCTCTCGCACACCGGGCGCCGTCTCGGTCTCCGCGCCGTCCAGTACGTCCAGGGCGTGCTGAAGCAGGTCCCGGCTCCGCTCGGGTCCGGCCGCGGACAGTACGGAGGCGGGGATCGGCTCGCCTCGGGCGACCCGGACCGTGCTGAACGGCCGCGGCACCGACTGGCCCTGGAACGCCCATGCCCGGTCCGCGCGGATGCGCAAGGGGGCGACCGCCCTGCCGGTGTCCCCGGCCAGCGCCGCGAGTGACGCCCTCACCCTGCCGTCCCGGCGGCCTCCGTCCGTGAAGATTCCCACCGGTCCCGTGCGCTCCCGGAGGAAGTCACGGACCTGCTCGTAGGGAGTGCGGTGCCCTCCACGGCCGATGCGGAAGACGTCCACTCCCGAGGTCAGAGCGGGCAGTGCGGCCGCGTATCCGCCGACGGTGTTGTCGTTCACCCAGGCGAAATGGCGGAATCCGCGAGCGGCGAAGACCCCGGGCACGAGATCGGAATGCGGCATGTAGTAGAGCACCGGATCTGCCGGCATGACCGTTCGCGGCACCCGCACGGTGGGACGGAAGAGACCGATGCAGAGGGTGTAGTAGACACCGTAGGTGTGCCCGACCACCCTGGTGCGGACCGGGGGCTTCACGCGGTCACCCCAGAGGAGCATGAGCGCCTGATCCCTTCTCCGCTCGGTCGAGCTGTCCTGTGGCCCGCTCGGCCCACGTCTCGACCAGGCCCAGGACGACACCGGCGTCGGTCCGTGAAAGAGCGGCGTGCGCCCGCTCCAGGCAGCGCAGTGCGAGCCGCAGCACCACTGCCGCTCCGCCGCTCAGATACAGCGCGTCGAGGAGGTCGTCCGCGGTGTGTGCGGCGAAGGGCGAGAGAGTGGGGTCGACGCTGCCCAGGGCGTTGATGCCCAAGGAGACGGGGAAGGTGACGTTGCGGTGCTTCCAGTCCTCCCTCAGGTCCTGCAGGTCGTCGAGCAACTGAAGTCCGGAGCACAGGTCCGTGACGGCCTGGGGCAGGACAGCGAGGTGGTGGGACCGTCCGCAGCGCGCCGCCACGACGACCAGAGCCAGGATTCCCGGAGCGGCTTTCTCTCCCAGGCGGAACACGTCCTCGGGACCGTAGCGGTCTCCCGGCCGCTCATTGTGCGCGATGTCCCGCAGCAGTGCCTCGGCGTAGGCGGCCGCACCGGCGGCGTGGGACAGCAGGAAACGCTCGGTTCCGGCCCCCAGCCGTGCCCCGCGCGTCAGATACAGGGCGAGCGCGGCGTCCATGAGCACCGCTTGTCTGGGGGAAAGCCCTCCCCGGTCGACGAGTTGGTCGTGCAGGACGTAGTACAGGTGCCCGAGGCCGAAGACGGTGGCGACCTCCTCCAGCCAGGCTCCGTCCTTCTCTCCCCACTGCATGGCCTGGGCGAGTGGCATGTAGAAGAAGCCGGAATCGAGGCCGAACACCTTACGGGGAAGTTCTCGGACCGTCGTGTCGAGCGCAGGCACGGCGTGCGTGATCTCGTGGCGAATGCAGGCGACGACGGTTTCCCAGGGCACGGCGGAACGCGCCTCGTTCAGGGACGGCATCAGGCGATCTTCTCCTGCTCACGGGTAGGGAGGGTCACCAGGCCACGGGTCAGCACAAGCCACACGGCGGTGAGGACGGCGACGACGGCGGTCGCGACGGGTGCCCAGAGGAAGCACGCCACCATCAACGAGAAGAAGTTCAAGCCGAGATAGCGCTCACGGCCGTTCGGGTCCACGGCCCGTGCCTGTCGCACCAGCGTCCACAGCGTATGGCCGGCCATGCACTGCAGGGCGAGCAGTACGGCCGACGCCACCGCGCGGTGCCCTCCCGGAGACGGTGCGGTCAGGACCAGACCGAGGAGGGAGACGACGGAGCCGAGCAGCAGCATGCAGAGCAGCAGAAGGTAGGAGGGCGTCGGTATCACCCGCCCGGAATCGGTTAGCCGAACCCCCAGCCGGAGAGCCGTCGTGTCGTCTCCCACCGCCCGGTCGTGCTCGAGGTCCTTCAGATTTCCGGCAACGACATTGAGGAGAACCATATGGATGCCGAAGGCCACGGCGACCAACCATGCGGGCGTGAGATCGCTCGAGCTCGTCATGGCACAGCACAGGACAGCAGGCCCGCCCATGTTCACGCCGAACAGCAGGTCCATGACCAAGGGATGGGCGACTCTGCGTTTCTGATAGATGTTGGAGGCAGTGACGGACGCGAATAAGGCGGTCATGCCGATGGTGAAACGCCACCCGGATTCTCCGACGGCCGCGGCGTATATCGTCAGCATGACGGCGAGAGCCAGCTGAACGACCAGTGCGATACGTGCTCCGTGAATACTGATGCCACCACTGACCAGAATGCTCGACTGTCGCGCCGGGTTCCGCCGGTCGGACTCCAGATCGGCAAGGTCGTTGACCGTGCATCCATAGGTGTGGCCGAGCACCCCGAGGGCCGAGACGGCGATCAGCAGAGCCGGGGAGACGTCTCCCCCCGCGGCCACCAAGGGGCCGAGGGGGTAGACGAATGCCGCCGCGCTCGCGGCGTGAATCCTGGTCAGCCGGCTGTATCGCCGGAGACCGGAATCCCGTCTCACCAAGTGACGCCCTCGTCGGCGCGCGGTTCGAGAAGCCGCCGGCGTTCTCGTGTGCTCTCCGCCGGCTCCGCGGTACGCCAGTCCTGTCTGATCGAACCCACGAGCTCTTCGAATTCGCGATCTTGACTTGTTGTCGAACGCCCTCGTTGCACACCCGCCCCCTTGATCAGTCATGCAAAGTTCCTACAGTGTGACTGTGTGGACGGCGAACTGTCCATACGTTCCGAGTAGTTCGCTTACCTGAAGATCGGAAATGCACAAAGATGCAAGACAGTCATCGAGAAGATCTCGATCGTTCACGGCAGACGATCAGAACCGGGCGCGGAACCGCGAAATTCTACGCATGCGTGTTCGGCTCGGAAGTACTGAACCGAGAAGGCCTGGTTCTCGACATCGGCGCCGGCGACTCGCCTTTCGGGCGCGACCGACGTGATGTCGTCCGGGTCGATCCCGCGTACGCGGAGGAGCCACCGACGGGAGCGAGGGTGGTCGCCGCACTGGGGCAGGCCCTGCCCTTCAGCGACCACACCTTCTCCGTCGTCCTGGGCAGCTTCGTCGCCCAGCATGTACGGGACGTCGAGGGACTGCTGTCCGAGTTGCTGAGAGTGGTACGACCGGACGGCGTGCTCGCGCTGCATCCGGTCTGGCGACCCACCGCAGGGCGGCGCGCCCAGCGCGAACTCGGCGGTCACGCACAGCTGTTGTCCTCCACTCAGGCCGTCGAGGCAGGCTCCGAGGACGGCGCCGGCACGCGACGGGTGCGCTGGAAGACGCTGCCGACCCTGGTCGTCCGCCGGCCGCTCCACGGGGCGCCGGGGGACCTCGGCCGGATCGCGGAGACGATCGCCCGGAGCCGCGCACTCGTCCCCCCTGCCGTCGTCGCCGTACCGGCGCGCTGGGGCATGCGGGCCCTGGTCCGCGCACGGGGAACGACACGGCTCACCCTGCCCGGCAACCGGAGCTCGCGTGCTTAGACGTTGTTTCACTTGGTGAGTCGGCGGTAGCTGATGAGGGCTGCGGCGATGCCGACGAAGGCCAGGAAGTGTTCGGCCTTTCGCTCGTAGCGG
>NZ_JNXD01000037.1:0-46965 GCF_000725785.1 Streptomyces flavovariabilis
GGTGCTCGTCCTGTACCGGTCGGGGCCGGCGTGCTCCCGCCCTGTCCGGAGGATGGCGCCCGGCGGCACACTGGCGGTGGCGCTTCTGCTGACCGTCTCACTCGGATTCGCCGTCTACACCTCCCTGGTCAGCACCTATGACCGTCTGTACGGTTCACTGGCAGGCGTCGTGGTGTTCCTGGTCTGGCTGTGGCTCTCCAACCTGTCCCTCCTGATCGGCGCTCAGTTCAACGCAGAGCTGACGAAGCCTGCGCACGGGGAATGAGCCGGTCTTCTCGTACCTGCGGCTGACCGCCCGTACCCTTGGGGCCGGTTCGCCGCGGCCCCGTGGGCAGTGGCGGCCTCTGGCCTCGCGCGGCGCGCCGTCCGCCGCTGGACCGGCAGGGCACCGCACAAGGTCAGCGCGATCACGGGCCAGGGTGGCAAGGGGAGACCACAGGCCGGCCGCGAGCGCGGCGATGCCAGGTTGGTAGCCGGGCATGGAGAAGCAGTCGGCATCGTGCAGGCACATCACGCGCCACCACCGGTGCCCCTCCTGTTCGGGGTGCGGGTCCGGCGCGGGCCCGGGCGGGCGTCCGCTCGCTCAGGCCCTGTCGAGTCAGACCACCCATCGTGCATCCGGGGCGGCGGATGCGGGGCCTCGCCGAATCCGACCATCTGCCCGGCCTCAAGACACAGGTCATCGGCGAACTGTGGCTCCGAGATCTCGAGCTCACCGCCTGGCGCGTTCTGCATGCAGACCGCAGGTCGGGCCAGCCTCCGGTTCGGTGTTGCGGCACCTTGCGAGCAACCCTGGTCGCCGACGAACTGCGACACGTACGGTGAGGCGGCCGAGCCCGGGACAACGCCTGATGTGACCGAGTTCAGGAAGTTCTCGGCCTGCGGGCCCTTCTGGCCCTGGGAGACGTCGAACGGTGGGCGCCCGAACGGCGTACCGTTCGGGCCCCACTACTGTTTGTCAACTCCGGTGCCAGCGTGGCATGAACTCTGGTAAGCCGGATGACTACGAGGTCCAGGCGTTCCACACGGCGACGGTGGCCGGGCCGTTCGACGAACAGCCGGCCGACAGGTGCATCCGTTCAGAGGCTCTGTGGTGCAATAACATCTACCGGGCACCGGGCTTGGCGCCAGCCCCTCGCATCCGGGCCGGAGCCCTGAGCAGCACCGAGCAGCGAGGAGTCACCGTGACCGTGCGCGGGCCTGACGGGGACGGTGGGCCGACCACTCATACTCCCGCGAACGGGGGTGGCCGGGGCAGGGCGATAACCCTGGCGGAGACTCTGGCCGCAGCGGAGTCGGCGGCGCCCGTGGAGTCGCTCGACGTGGTCGCGCACATGCTCAAGGAGCGCCTCGGGGCCGCGTCGGTGTCGTTCCTCATCACCGACTTCACCGGTGGCTCGGTCGTACGGCTGGGAGCGGCGGGCAGCATCGATACCGATGAACCCGCCCGGCGCATCACGCTGCGGGGCACCCTGTACGACGACGTGATCCGAACCCAGCGGCCGAGCGTGGAGGACAAGGGCGAGGGCGCGCTGGTGCGGATCGTCGCCCCGGTGACCAACCGCGGGGACGCCATCGGGCTCCTCGAACTCTTCCTGCCCGCGGCGCCGGACGCGGAGGCGATGCGGGAGATCGGCGAGACCGCGCACGCCCTGGCGTACATCGTCATCGCCAACCGGTCCTACACCGACGTGTACCAGTGGGGCCGCCGTACCAGCCCGCTGAGTCTCGCTGCGGAAATCCAGCACCGGCTGCTCCCGGCGTCGCTGGCGTGTGAGGCGGCTCAGTTCGCGGTGGCCGGGGCACTGGAGCCCGCCGACCACGTCGGGGGCGACACCTTCGACTACGTGATCGACCGGGATACAGTCCAGCTCTCCGTCACCGACGCCATGGGTCACGATGTCGACGCCGCGCTGCTGGCCACCCTCCTGGTGGGCGCCCTTCGCCGGGCACGGCGGGCCGGCGCCGACCTCGCCGAACAGGCCCGACAGGCCGACCAGGCCATGCGTGAACACGGCCGCCAGAGCTACGTCACCGGCCAGCTCCTGCGCATCAGCCTGACCGACGGCAGGACCGAGTTCATCAACGCCGGCCACCCCTGGCCGCTGCGCATGCGGAACGGCCAGGTGCGGGAGATCACTCCGAAGATCGATATGCCGTTCGGCTTCCAGGTCCCCCACACCTACCGGGTCCAGTCGCTGGACCTGCAGCCGGGCGACCGACTGGTGATGCTGACCGACGGCATGCTGGAGCGCAACGCAGGCAGCCTCGATCTGTCCGACCTGATCGTGGGTACCCGCGCGCTGCATCCCCGCGAGGCCGCCCGCACCCTCATCGCGGCGATCGTCGACGCCCACCACGGCCACCTGCAGGACGACGCGACCGTCATGTGCCTGGACTGGCACGGCGTGGGCCACTCCGAGCGGGACGCCGACACCGGCGCCGACCTCTCCGACGCCTCCGCCCCGTCGCGGACGGGGCGGACCACTCCTGGGCGATGACTCGACGACTGCTCCGACCCCCCCGCTGCGTCCGGTCCCCGGACGGGCGGCCCGTGGGGCGCTTGCCCGGCTGACCGCGTCACCTGGGGAGGCGCCTGCGGCGGCGGCCCAGGCGTAGGCCGAGGAGGACGAGGTCGGCGACCAGAACCACCACGCCGATGACCAACAGGTAGAACAGGCCCTTGGCCACCACACCGATGATGCCGAGCACGATGGCCACAATGAGCAGCAGGAGGAAGAGAGCCATTGGTGTCACCTCGTGGTGGGGGACGTTGGTGAGGGCATCAGCGGCGGGCGAGGCGACGTTCGCCGCCCGCACCCGTTCGGTAGGCGAGCTCGTAGTGCGCGAAGACCGTCTTCTCGTCCTCCGCGAGCAGTTCGCCGTCCGTGCCGATCGAGGGCGCTTCCTTGACCTGCTTCTTGTCGTAGGCGACCTTCAGATAACCGGGACCGACCGTCGCGTCGCCCAGAGGGACGAACACCAGCCGGTGCCGGGTCGGCAGGCCGACCGTCACCGTCGCGAACGCGGGCTGGTCTGTGGCAGTGTCGACATAGACCGCCTCCAGGACGCCGATCTTGTGCCGCTCGCGGTCGACCACGTCGTGGCCTCGCCACTCCCTGATGTCTTGCGCCTCGAACACGGAGCCCCCTCTGTCTCAGGTCAGCTGAAGACCGCTGTCGTCTTTCTCTCGCTCCTCCCTCCTTACCTGCCTACGGAGCGTCACACCCTGGAGAGCAGCCAACTTCAGGGCGGACGACGGCGGATAACCTCGTATCCCTGGCCCCTCCACCGGCGTACGTGGGATGCACCACAGCACGCGGCGACGTGGGCGATGAGCGGCGGACCAGAACACAGTCGCGGGGTCAGTAGGTGGCGAGGGAGATGGCGGTGTAGTGCGCGGTGAAGGCCACCACCGTCAGCGCATGGAAGACCTCGTGGAAACCGAACCAGCGGGGTGCGGGGTCGGGCCGCTGGAGGGCGTAGACCACCGCGCCCGCGCTGTAGAAGAGACCGCCGACAACGATCAGGACCACTACGGCCGCTCCGCCGGTGTGCAGGAAGTCGGGCAGGTAGCTCACCGGTGCCCACCCCAGCGCCAGGTAGCACGGGGTGTACAGCCAGCGCGGAGCTCCGACCCACAGGACCCGGAACGCGATGCCGGCCAAAGCTCCTGTCCAGACGATCCACAGCAGCACGGACCGCTGGTCCGGCGGGAGCAGGAGCACAGCCAGGGGGGTACAGGTGCCGGCGATGATCAGGAAGATGTTGGCGTGGTCGAGGCGTCGCAGAAGAGCCTCGCCGAGCGGTCCCCAGGTGCCGCGGTGGTAGATGGCGCTGGTCGCGAACAGCAGCCAGGCGGTGGCCGCATACACGGCGCAGGCCACGACCGCCTGCGGAGTACGGGCCAGGCAGATGAGCACGACGCCTGCGATCAGTGCGGCGGGGACCATTCCGGCATGAAGCCAGCCACGCAACCTCGGCTTGATCGGCTCGGCCACGTCGGACACCCGCTCCACCAGAGCAGCAACCGAGTGAGCCCCCTCCCCCGCATGGTCGCCCGGTGATTGGTCGGGCAGCCCGTCTGCACGGCGCTCTCCACGCGCTGACACGACGTGACCACATTCGACTTCAGCGGCGTCGCGGGACACAGCTTCTCGTCCTCCCCCGGGCTCCTGGGCGTCACTGGCAACCATGCGGTCATGCTAGGAAACCTCACCCGGAAACATGACGGGAGGTCGGTCCAGAACCCCAGAGCCACGTCGCCGGGCGCGGGCCGGTTCGCCGCCGTGTGAACTCCAGCCCCGTTGACGCTACCGCCGATTGAACGTGCCGAAGCCGAGTAGAACGGCTGGTCATAGGAACGATCAGGGCCTCCGAACGGGCATCTCCGATCGCCTACGCGCAAGGATCGCCGATGCTTCCTGAGGTCCGCCCCCACGTATCCACCGCCCTCGCAGACCAGTTGGAACACCAACTGGACCTGGCTCCGCATCTCGAAGTCGGCCAGCTCGACGTGGAGCGCGTCGCCGGGATTGCGGTGGTCGCCGCCGCCCACGCCGATGGCTATGCGGCCACCGGCCATCTCCTCGGGCTGCTGGTTGCTCTGCCTGCCCCCACCAAGGCAGGAGAACGCTTCTGGTCGGACCTGTGGAGGTCGTCGGGCACCGCGTACCTGCTGCCCGTCAACATCAAGGCTCCGCTGCTGCGTTCGCTGGCAGGAGAAGGAACCGCCCTGGCCCGGCAGATCCTCTCGGCCGTCGATGAGATGACCCCGCCCCAGCGCGTCGCGGCCGGGGATGTGATCGGTCAGGCTCGTCGAGTCCGACCATCTGCCCGACCTCAAGACACAGGTCATCGGAGAACTGTGGCTCCGAGATATCGAGCTCACCGCCTGGCGCGTCCCGCACGCAGACCGCAGGCCGGACGATCCGGCTGGACGGAAAGCCTTCCTCGACGCCTGGACGAGCGTCTGAGCGTCGGCTCCTTCGAGCTGCACGGCAGCCGCGCAGGAGATGCGGCTCCCGTGCCCGACGACGCGTGCAGCGACTGAGGTCAGGAAGTTCCGGGCCGAAGTCGCACCGGCCCGGGGGCCTCCACAGATCAGGGGCCGCGCAGCCATTGCTGCGCGGCCCCTGATCCTGCCGACCCGGCACGAGAGCAGGCGCCTTCGTCCGGGTGGGTGGCAGGGCCCGCAGGGGCGGCGGCCGCCACCTGGACGCGGCGTGCGCGATTCCTCGGACAGGTCTGCGAGGTCAGGCCACGTTGATGTTCTCGGCCTGCGGACCCTTCTGGCCCTGGGTGACGTCGAACGTCACGGCCTGGCCCTCCTGGAGCTCACGAAAGCCTGTGGAGTTGATCGCGGAGTAGTGCGCGAAGACATCCGGGCCGCCGCCGTCCTGGGCGATGAAACCGAAGCCCTTCTCCGCGTTGAACCACTTCACAGTTCCCGTAGCCATGTCTCATGCCTTCCAGTCGATGAACGCCTCCCACTCCATGTGGCAGACGGAGGTGATCGCCCTGGTCCCTGCGGCACAGCACAGCAAAACGCCCACACCGAAGGCGTGGGCAAGAGGGAATTCCGAACCACGACAGCTGACGCAGACGCTACACGCCCGCACACCGCGTCACCATAGGAAATGATCACACCGCACACCGAGACCGTCCGTGCGGTGCCCGCCGAACCTGACGGGCACGCTCATCTCATGCTGCTGCCGTCGGGTTCGCCGATTCGGCGGCGCGGCGGTATTCGGCGTTGAGACGCTGGGCTTCCTCGAGCTGGTCTTCGAGGATGACGATCCGGCAGGCGGCCTCGATGGGGGTCCCGTGGTCGACGAGTTCCCGGGCCCGCGCGGCGATGCGCAGCTGGTAGCGGGAGTAGCGGCGGTGGCCGCCTGCGGAGCGCAGCGGGGTGATGAGGCGGGCTTCACCGATGGCGCGGAGGAAGCCCTGTGTGGTGCCGAGCATCTCGGCGGCCCGGCCCATGGTGTAGGCGGGGTAGTCGTCGTCATCGAGACGGCCGAACGTGTCGTCTGCTGTCATCGCACCTCTCTGTGGAACGCGTGGAGGGGCCCTGGCGCCGTACTGCCGCCAGGGCCCCGAAGGAACTACTACACCATCTGCCGGCCCTGATACTGCACCGGCCCTCTGTTTCCGCAGACCCGACCGAGACGCTGTCGGGGGCGCGGGGATCGCGGTTGCTCGACCGGAGACCACCTCACTATCGATGTCCTGCGGTACCCGGGGCCAAGACTTCCGCCCGGGCGATCCTGATGGCGCTCGGCTCCTCCGTTCTTCCCTCTTGATCAACTACTCACTAACGGAAACTGCGAACTGCTGGTGGCCTCGAACAGCGCCACT
The DNA here is from genome assembly GCF_000725785.1 of Streptomyces flavovariabilis. Classification (NCBI taxonomy): domain Bacteria; kingdom Bacillati; phylum Actinomycetota; class Actinomycetes; order Kitasatosporales; family Streptomycetaceae; genus Streptomyces; species Streptomyces flavovariabilis. Next base: position 6,361 of record NZ_JNXD01000037.1, read on the forward strand.
CTTCGGCAGTCAGCCCCGTCGCCCGTCCTGCGTCTGCACTGGCTTGGAACCCCACTGCCGAACCTCCCGGTGCGCGCGCCCGCAGCCGACGCCTTCACCGAGGTACTGCTCACTTACTTCACTGCTGGGTACTGCGAACCTTCACTTACTGGTACTGCCACTGCGGTACTGCCTCACGGCGGCCCCTGATCACTGCGGGCCACCCGGTCCGGTCGTCAGTCCCGTCGCCGTCCTGCAACCACTCTGGCTTCGGAACTCCACCACCGCACCGTCCTGCGAACTGCAACTGCGTACTGCTGCCCGGCAGTTCGTCTCTGCCGGGCCTCTCTTGATCTCGGCTACGAGAGAAACCATAACCACACTGCCGACGAATGTCTACTTCAGCTGGCATAGATTTCCATGTGCTCGAAGATGAGGTAGTCCGTCTCGACCAGCCTGCCTCGACCGGTCCAGGGATGGTTCAAGCAGCTTCGGGCTCAGTCCGGCGCGCAGGGATCCCCCGCCGCGCAGTACGTCGGGCTGAGCGGGACGTCGCCGACTGCGCCGCGGCTACCGTCGGCGGGCACCGGCCAACACTGCGTCTCGTGGAGAACTCCACCGGCCGGGACGGACGTTTCCAGCCGTGGCCCCCCAGGTCGGCCGTTGACGAGCGTGGCAGAAGGCCCTGCGCCGCCCTCGACGATCCCGGGATGATCGAGCAGCTCGTGGCGAACCGGCACGGCCCCTGACTCGAGCAGACCGCGGGCTGCGGAGACACGGTCACGGCAGCAGGTGCCGTCATGCGTCGACTGTGGTCCTCCGACCCCTTCCGGCAAGCACTGGGGCTCCGCGGGATTGGCGGGTGGAGGGGCGGGGCACAGGGGGCTGGGTAGGCACGGGCAGGGGCATGGACGATTCAGAGACCAGGGGGACCCTGATGATCACGGTGATGGCCAGCGCCGCAGCCGTCCGTTCCACAACAGCCGTTGCCGACGCACGCGATACGGCACGGGCCTTCCTCGAAGGTTTGCAGCAGTCGGCCGTGGCCCCTGACGCGGCGGACACTGTGGTCTTGGTCGTGTCCGAGCTCGTCACCAATGCCCTGCGCCACGGCGGGGGCCGCTGCACACTGGAACTGACTGCGCACCCCGACACCATCGAGGTCGCCGTTCACGATCCCAGCCGGCATGTGCCGCGCATGCGCACCCCTGACCTGAACGGCGGCACCGGGGGCTTCGGCTGGCCCATGGTCACCCGCCTCGCGCACGCCACGGCGGTCACCCGCGGGGCCTCCGGCGGCAAGACCGTGAGCGCCCGCCTTGCCCTGTAGCGTCACCGCTCAAGCAGCCGGATGGCCGGCGAATATGGTCCGCCTCATGTCGCAGCCTGACGAGTTGCTCGCTGACGTCAGCGCCCCGGTGGAGTCCGACGCCCACGAAGAAGGACAGGCCGCCCACGCGTCTGCACTTCCATGTCGCCCGGATCCTGCAGGGCACGCACGCAGTGTGGGCCCGACCGGCGTACCGGTCGGGCCCACACTGCCGGTCAGGTGCCGGCTCGTGTCTGTTCACCCGGTCAGACCGTGACGGGGGTGCCGAGCATCGCGGAGGCGTGCTGCATCGGGCTGAGGATGCCCAGGGGCGCTGCCTTGGGAACGGCGCGGCAGGTGAAGCCGAGCTGAGCCATGGCCCGCAGGACTTCGGCGGCGCTGAAGTCACGGCGGTCCTGGCGGGTGATGACCTGGCCGACCTGCTTGAGGGGGTAGTTGCGGCGGCCGATGATCACCGATTCGCCGGTGGCCGGTTCGGGCTTGATGCCCTTCATCGATTCCAGCACGCCGCCCTTGGTGAGCTCGAAGGGGAAGCGGGCGATGACGCAGCGCATGTGGCCTCACAGAGAGAAGGAAAGAACGGTCGCCCTACCAGGGGCGAGGTGTTTCAGCGGGAGAGGGCGAGGATGCCCAGGGCGCTGCCTTGCTCGTCGACCACCGGCAGGACACCAAGCCGACGGGTGCGCATCGCGTGCTCGGCTTCGGCCATCGTGGTCACGGGTGAGGGGAACGAGCCGTGGTCGCCGAGGATGTCGCGCAGGCGGACACGGTCCGTGTAGTCGGAGCTGTCGCGGACGGCGACGAGTTCGGTACGGGTGACCAGGCCGGTGCACTGGCCGTCCTGGTCGCAGACGACCAGTCGGATTGTGCGGGCGGCGGCCATGACGGCCAGCGCGACCTCGACGCTCATGTCGTCACAGACCTGCGGTCCGGCCGCGTCCATGACCTCCACCGCCGTCCTGTGCGCGGGGTTGGCGTCCGCCGGGCGGGGCTGCATCTGAACCAGCGTCAAAAGGTGCCTCCTGCAGAGTTGGGCCGGCTTCCCGATCACGGAGGTTCTAGGCCACCGCGCCGAAGCCGGACTGGCGTACGGGGGTGCGCCTGGTCGCCGAGGCGGGGCGGCGGTGGCCTCGGGAGGTGGCGCTGCGCTTGGGGCGTTCGACCACCGGTGCGGTGATGACAACCGGGATGCCGGACGGGGCCTGGGCGCCGGTGATCCGGTTCAGGGCCTCGTCGCCCGAGCGGACCTGGGTGGTCTGCGGCCGGATTCCGGCGTCCGACATGAGACGGACCATGCCTCGGCGCTGGTTCGGGGTGACCAGGGTGACGACGCTGCCGGACTCGCCGGCGCGGGCGGTACGGCCGCCGCGGTGGAGGTAGTCCTTGTGGTCGGTCGGCGGATCGACGTTGACGACCAGGTCGAGGTTGTCGACGTGGATGCCGCGCGCCGCGACGTTGGTCGCCACCAGCACGGTGACATGCCCCGTCTTGAACTGCGCCAGCGTGCGGGTGCGTTGCGGCTGCGACTTGCCGCCGTGCAGCGCGGCGGCCCGTACCCCGCTGTTGAGGAGGTCCTGGGTCAGGCGGTCGACGGCGTGCTTGGTGTCCAGGAACATGATCACGCGTCCGTCGCGGGCGGCGATCTCGGTCGTGGCGGCGTGCTTGTCGGCGCCGTGGACGTGCAGGACGTGGTGTTCCATCGTCGTGACCGCACCGGCCGACGGGTCGACGGAGTGCACGACGGGGTCGGTCAGGTAGCGGCGTACCAGCAGGTCGACGTTGCGGTCCAGGGTGGCGGAGAACAGCATGCGCTGCCCCTCGGGGCGGACCTGGTCGAGCAGCGCGGTGACCTGGGGCATGAAGCCCATGTCGGCCATCTGGTCGGCCTCGTCCAGCACGGTGATGCCGACGTGGTTCAGCCGGCAGTCGCCGCGGTCGATGAGGTCCTTGAGCCGGCCCGGAGTCGCGACGACGACCTCGGCTCCGCCGCGCAGCGCGCTGGCCTGCCTGCCGATCGACATGCCGCCCACCACCGTGGCCAGCCGCAGCCGCACGGAGCGGGCGTACGGGGTCAGCGCGTCGGTCACCTGCTGTGCCAGCTCACGCGTGGGTACGAGGATCAGTCCCAGCGGCTGGCGGGGCTCGGCGCGCTGTCCGGCGGTGCGGGCGAGCAGGGCGAGGCCGAAGGCCAGGGTCTTGCCGGACCCGGTGCGGCCGCGGCCCAGGACGTCACGGCCCGCCAGGGAGTTCGGCAGCGTCGCGCCCTGGATCGGGAACGGTGCGGTCACACCCTGCCTGCCGAGTTCGGCCAGCAGTTGCTCGGGCATGTCGAGATCGGCGAAGCCCTCGACTGCCGGCAGTGCGGGGGTGATCGTCCTGGGCAGCGCGAACTCACCCTGCACTGCGGCGGGCCGACGGCCGTAACCACCGGAACGGGCAGGCCCGCCGGAACGGCGCGGTGCCTGCGAGGCCCAGCGGCTGCCGCCCTTTTCGGCGTCGGCATTGCCATTACGGGCGCGGGCGGGGCGGTCGTTCGTGTACGTGCGGTTCATGCGGAACCTTCCTCGATGTGGCACATATCAAGGAATTCCCGCTGCGATGAACGGCATGGAGAATTACAAGTATGGACCGGTGGCAAGAGAAAGCAGATCTGGCCGGCGGGAACATCCGTGGGCGCAGGTGCTGAAATGGGTGACGCGATAGGGACCTTGAGATCCGGACGCCGACTGCGGTGTAGCGCTTCAGGATGCGCCTGCGTCCTGGGGGAGGAACCGCTTGTGGTGGTGGTACTGCGGATTCCTCCGGGGCGTCCCGCGGGTGAAATCCGCTGCGGGATACGCGTGCAGCTGGGGCCCGCACCCCGAAGGATGCGGGCCCCAGCTACGGATTGCGCGTGAGCGTCAGGCCGGGACGATGTTCTCGGCCGTCGGGCCCTTCTGGCCCTGCGCGATGTCGAAGGTCACCTTCTGGCCCTCGAGCAGCTCGCGGAAGCCCTGCGCGGCAATGTTCGAGTAGTGGGCGAACACGTCGGCGCCGCCACCGTCCTGCTCGATGAAGCCGAAGCCCTTTTCCGCGTTGAACCACTTCACGGTACCAGCAGCCATGTCATATCTCCTTTGGGGCAGTGCGTCGGCGTCCGCACTGCGCGGACGCCGTGTCGCCGCGATGATTACCCCGCCCGGAATGACCGGAAATACAAAAGTGCTCCCGCCCGACAGAAGCCTGGTGGGGGCACTTGAAGTTTTGGGAACCACAACTGCAACTGAGATAGACAGTAGCATGCCGGAGCGGCCCATGTGCGTTGGATAATCCCATTCTGCTCGTCGCAGCAAAAATCCCCACTGCGCGGTCCGTCAAACTCTGATCTCTCGGGCACAGATATTGATTCACTCGGAGTGCAACGTCGCATGAAGAGTGGCCAACGGCACCAGGGCTCCCAAGGGGCGTAACGACGGACGCGGCTATCCGTAAGACGCCTCTTCGAAGGGGCCCAGCAACTCGTATCGCATACCGTGGGCCGGATCCCGCGGTACGACTACTCCCGCATGACCGTCCGAGGATTTTGCTTCAGCGGTGGGTTGCCCCACCGAGCCGGCCTCGCGTTGACGCAGCAGTACCCCGGTTCTGCAGGACATCGAAGTCGGACCAGTCCCACGGGCCGCCGACGCTGTCGAGGACCATGCGACCGGTGCGGTGCGGGGAGCGGGCCGCACAGGCCGCGCCAAGCCTGGTGCCGTAGGAGACGCCGAGGAGGTTCGCCGTCCGTTCGCTCGCTGGGCGCGGCGCGTATCGCGTCCCTGTCCCGGACAGTCTGCTCTGCCGAGAGGCACGGCAGCTCACCGCCGGCACCCGCCGCGCAGTCGTCGGCCACGTTCCGGAGTGACGTCAGGTAGGCACGTTCCGCCGCCGGTCCGGCGTGGGCCCGCGGCCCTGATCGCCGCGGCTGACGCCGCGGGCCGCAGCGGACATGCCCTTCCGACCGTGCCACCTCGGAGCAGACGGAAGCTACCTCGCGTCGACGCTGCGAGGCCGACCGGCCACTCAACCACCAGCCCGGCGTCGACTACCCCGACGACCGCGCCCTGCTCCTCGCCTGCCCGAACTCGCCAACCCCCACGCAGCAGACATGGCGTGAGCCGACCGCCCCCGACGCCTTTGGACGGGGCCGGGCGTGCTCACCGCAGTTGACGCACCACGTCAGCCTTGTCCCAGCGATCAACGGTTGAGTCCGCAGTTCCGCGAATCCCACCGGTCGATCTCCATGGCCCCACTCAGGTCGAAGCGGACGATCCAAGCCCGACGAGCCTGCCGTCGGCAGGACTCATTCGTTCAGCGGCGGACCGTGTCGCTGCTGAAGGCGTCGGACAGGGCGATGCGGGCCGTGATGCGCTTACCGACCGGCTCCCGTTCGGTGAAGAGGTCCTGTGTGACAGCTTTGACGATCTCCAGGCCGTGCTGGCCGATCCGATCGGGATCGGCGGGCCGGGCAGCTGGCACGATGGGGTCGCTGTCCCACACGACGACGTCCACGGCTTGGGCGGAGATCCGCAGTTCCATCAGGACGGGGCCGGGGGCGTACTTGAGCGCGTTGGTGACCAGCTCACTGACCACCAGCTGCGTGAGGTCTCTCGCGCGAGCGGACACGGGCAGGCCATGATCAGCACGGGATTGGTCGAGGAAGGCGACAGCGTGGTGGCGAGCGTCGGCGATACGGCCGACGCCTCCGTCCACGCGTAGCCGGCCCGCATCAGGTACCGATCTGCGGTACAGCCGTCACCCTCGGCATGGACTCCCACGTATCTCGTCCTCACTCCCCCCGTCGACGTGCGCAAGTACCCACGACAGCGACACGCATGTCACCAGGCGCCTTGTCCCACACCTCTGGCCGGGCACATGCCGCCGCGGCGGTGGGGCAGAATCGTCCCGGCACACCCCGAGTGAGCAAGCCCAGGCGCAGTCGAGGAGACGTGAGCGACATCCACAAGGAAGACCGCCAGGCCGATTCTCCGTCCAGCACGAAATGGTCGACCGCGTCCTCGTCGTGGCCGTGCACGGCGAAATCGACCACGACGTCCAGGACGTCCTCAGCCAGGCAATGCTGACCGACGACGGCAGGACGCAGCCCCGCATCGTGGCGGACCTCAGCGGCGTGACCTTCATGGACTCCAGCGGCATCAATGTCTTGGTCACCGTGCACCGACGCGTGAACGCCGCTCAGGGGTGGCTGCGCATCGCCGGCGCCCAGGAGGCCGTCGTGCGCCTGCTGAACATGGTCGGTATCGACGAGATCATCGACTGCCACCCACCGTCGAACAGGCCCTCAAACACGTGAAGCCCTGCCCCAGCCTGTCCGGGACGTCCTGGTGAGGCGTGAGCCGCCGCACCGCCACACCCAGTTCCCGGCCCAGCGCCCACGCGATGACGGCTTCCGCCTCCGCAGAGGCACCGATCCTCACGCATTCAGACCACCGCGCTTGACGAGCTGACTCGCGATGACGTTCCGCTAAATCTCGTTGGCGCCCTCGCCACGATCATCAGTGGGGCGTCAAGGATGTGGCATTCGGCGTCGAACTCCGTGGAATAGCCGTAGCGCATGACATCTCGGTCATGAGCGAGGGCCCGAACTTGCCCGGATGTTGTCCATGATCTGTTCGGCGACGAGCCGGGCTTCGTGGGTGGCCGTCCAGGCTGATCCGCTGGGTCACCTGGCCGGCGTCGATGAGACCCTCGGCTCTCAAGAGGAACCCGGTCAGGCGGGCGCGACGAAGACCGCCGGCGCCCATCGGCCGACAGGCGACGTGTGACTGGTCGGCGTCGCTGGACGGTCGTGTGCACCGCCGCTACGAACGCAAGGCCGAACACGTCCTCGCGTCCGCGTCCGGCGGTACCCGCACGTTCGACTTCCGCGAGTTGGTATCGGGAATCCGCCCATGCCGCCGCAGACTCTCACACCGGAGCGACAGGGAAACGGAATAGGACAGTGGGCTCGTCGGGAAGGCTGTCATCTTCTCGTTCTTGCAGCTCCCGCCTGCCGCGTGACATCCACCCTGCCCGTTCGAATCCAGCGGTGCCCTGCCACATCGTTGCGCCGCCTGCGGGACGTGTGGGTGACGCTCGGTCAGCCGGCTCGACTAGCTCCGTTCATTCGTTCGAGGTCTCCCGGACAGGATGTGACCTCGGCAAACGACCGGTTGGCCACGCTGTGGAGCTACAGCCGGCTCTTTACGCTGAGTCTCATGGGCGCCCCCTGAAGAAACTCTCGAGGCTGAGGAGCACTGACATGAGCGACCTCGTACTGCTCGCGGGCGGATCGGTGACGATGACCCACCACGTCACCGGCACCTACTTCATGTGCAACGACTGGCACGACGGTGTCGGCAACCACACCCAGACCTGGGCACAGGACCCGTTCGCCAAGGACAACAACTCGCACCGATGGTTCCTGCGGCAGAACTCCGACGGCACCGTGCGCATCGAGTCGTACGCCAACCACCGCTGCCTCACCGCGGGGGCCAACCCGCCCGACATCGTGACTCTTCGAGAAAGCACGGACAGCCTCAGCCAGCACTGGCGGCTGGTCTCCCATGCAGAGCGCGGCAATGACTTCTACATGGTCTCGGTCGTGCACCCGCGCTACGCCCTCGCCATCGCCGACCACCTCCAGGGCAACGACCGGCTGGTGGGCCTGACCCGCATGTGGGGCGGACCGAACCTCTCCCAGCTGTGGCGGATCTACCCCTCGTCAGAGGACCAGGGATGAACCCGGACGAGCACGCGCACTGCCCCATCGCGGGGAGTGCCACCTGAAGCGTGCCGGTCGATCAGCAGGTGGCCGCCAGGCGCCGACCGGAACGGCGACGCAACGGCGGTCACCCGCGGCCGGACGTCACCAGCCCTCCCCGACAGGCCCGTTGTCGCTCTCGGGGCCAACAAGGGCCTGCGAGGCCGTTCCCGCTTCGACGCGGCCCACGAACTGGTACTCCAGCCGTAGATCGTGATCTTGCTGCCGTCGCTCTGTGGAGTGTTCGTGTGGGGGATCTCTTCGGCAGAGCGCACCGCGTGCTGCGGCGCGCTCTGCCGGGGTTGGCTACTGGGCGGATGGCGACTGCGTGAATCTCAGGGCATTGCCGTACGGGTCGATGACCTGCAGTGTCGGTCCTCCGGGGGCGTCCGGATCGATTCCGGGACGTACCGGCGCGTTCGGTCGGGCGAGCAATTCCTTGTGCAGAGCGGACACATCGCGTACCGGGATCCAGACCACGCTGTTGGGGGCGCCATCGCCGTGGTGCTCGGAGAGGTGCAGCACGGCTGACGAGCGCGATACCTGCACGTACAGTGGCAGCCCGGGCTCGAACCGGTGCTCCCAGTCCAGGGCGAAGCCCAGGAAGTCAAGGTAGAACGGCAGTGCCTGTGCGACGGACATGACGCGCAGGACGGGCACGCCCGGGCTGATGTCCGGCGGGGCAGGCCTTGCTGCGCGGCTCGTCAGGGCGGCGAGCACGTTCCAGTCCTTGGTGCCGAGTTGGTGGGCGATCAGTTCGAGCGCGAGGCTGTGGGGGATCTCGGTTCCCGCCGTGGCCAGGTCCTCGCGCAAGCGTTTGGCGAGTTTCTTGGCGTGGTCAGTGGTATTAGACGTCATCGCGTCGGCTTTCCACGCGGCCCATCCTGCCGATGGTCGCATTGTCGGCTGGCGCCGCGTTCAGTGAGCCGAGGCGAGGCGACCCACGGTGCATTCACCCAACCTTGAAAGGCGCGAGCGGCCGGCTGCACCAGGCCGCTACCGATGCTACCGGTTGGCCTGGCGGGATGGCACCACTGCCGCAGCGCCTCGCCCTCACCTCGTGACTCTGCATCAGGTTACGGTCGAGTGGTCGGCACGGCGGGCGGGTTCGCGAGCGCGGTCCCGGTCCGCACTGCACCGACGCGGTGGTAGAAGTCCTCGGCGGGAACATGCGACACGACCTTGACACGGTCGAGCCCGGCGGCACGGGCCTCGGCCGGTAGCCCGCCGCTGCGGCCGCGTACTTGCCCTCGTAGGCGCCTGAGCCACGCACGAGCCGCGTGAGCCGTTCGGCATCCCACGCGACTGCCCTCCGTATCGTGACCGGCCGGCTGATCGAGGAAGCGCGTGAACCCATCAAGAGTATTTCGCACCGGGGAGGGCCTTCCTGCGGCGGGTCGGCAGCTCGGGCAGGCGTTCCTGCACCACTCCCGGGAACCACTCGTGCGAGCGCAACCGATCTCACGCCGGAGCGCTCCGGCGTGAGATCACGGCTCCGCGCGGAAGTCCCCGTCGGAACGGTTTCTGGCGGGTTTTGTTGTACCACCCGCTATCACCCAAGTCCCCTTCCGGTCCGATAGCGCGTCGCGTTGCCGGTACCGGGCCGCGTCGGGCGGTCAGAATCGTGAGGACGCCACAACGATCGGCAGGCCCCTATCGGGACACGCCCCGCCGGCCCGGCACCGACAACGCACCATCCCCAGCCAACGGCCGACACTGTGTGATCGGGACACTTCGGTCAGCACCCCACCCAGAAACGCAGAGCATGCTCAGTGCCAGCTCCCGGAGCGCCCTGGATCTGGCACCGGCCGATCATTCCGCGGCACAGAGACCGACATCTTGGTTCAGGTTGCTTCACCCCCAGTGCGGCGCCTCTCGACGGCTGTAGGACAGGGCATCAACGGGCTGGCGTCGGGTCGAGTGGGTTGCCCGCGCGGCGGCGCCGGTTGTGGGCCCTCAAGGAGGCGTTCGCAGACGCCGCAGCAGGATCGAGGAGCGGACGCTCGCTGCCCAGGAAGACTGAAGCCCCCGCCATCCATTGCCCGGCAGGGGCCTCAGTGACCCATCACGTGTCACGTGCTGTCACCAACACCATCGATGTGCCTGGACCACAAAGGCCCCACCTGCATGAACAGCAGCGATGTAGACCACGTGGACGCCGGAAGACGGCTTCTACAACCTGTGCCATGTGGTGCCGAGGGACGGCCCCAGGATCAGGACAGGGGCGTCCTCCGGTCCGTCGAAGCGGTGTTGCAGGGTGTTCGGTGGTGTCTCGCTCACCCGTCAGTCCCTCTCATCTCTCACGGGGTCCCGCATGGCCGGTCCCAACCTAACGCTCCCGTCCCTCTCGCTCCGACGGGCCCGGTGTCCCAGGCGACGGCGCCGTAGCGCGGGCGGGCCGTCCCGGTCCACAGCCGGCGGCCGGACCGCTCGTCCGCGAGAGCTGCGTGCCCGCCGGATCCTGCCGGTCGTCTCACACCGCTCGCTTTATTCGCCGTCCGGAACGGGGCGCTATTCACTTTTCCCATTCGGAACATCGAGGGGAGAATTCTTCCGCCCTGTCGGGTACCGAAGCCGGCGATCTTCGGCATGGGCCTGTTGCCAAGCCGGCGCCAAGTCGCGGAACAGTGCCGACCAAGCTCTCTGGCGGAACCTTGGCCGTATGGAGCGCCACGACGAGGACACCACGACGAGCGGGGCGGCTGGGCCCGGCCCGGAGGGTTCGGCGCGAGCGTCGATCCGTATGCGCCAACCATGTCGAACTGCTTGACCTGTTACGGCATTGACATTGGTTTCTTGCCATTCCCCTCGAAAGCAGACGGCCACGGCATGCCACGGTGTGCCGGAATTTCCGGCGCTCGGCTTTCGGCGGTCACGCAGTGCCGTCCTTGGGCCCATCACCCACCCCAGGCACCCAGATAGGAGCATGACATGAGGCCACCGAATTCACCGCGTTCGGCCCCGTTACCGTGGCCCTCGGACGTCAGCCCGGAGCAGGTGCGCAAGGCCACATCCGCGCTGGTCGCACATGTCAGCAGCAGGGTCGATCCCGACGGCGCGATACGTGAGGAATGTCAGAGCCGAGTGCTGGAATCGGCGCTCGCCCTGACGCTGATGACGCGCATCGGCATGGCCTCGCCCGCTCGGGACAGCGTGCTCGCCTTCCTGCAAACGCACCTCGACACCCCGCGGGAGTTCGACCGCGTCCTCGCCACGCTCGCCGTGGGGCGCGCCTCCGACCGGTCACCCGCTGATGACACCGACCTCATCGACAAGCTGACCGACGCCCTGCTCGGCGCGGCACCGGAGTTCATCTCCGCCCGCCGCCGCCGGATGCTGTACGCCGTGTTGTCGGTGCTCGGGTGCCCGCTGCCGCCCGGCCTCGTGCCGGCGGCCGATGAAGAAGCCCCCACCGACCCCATGCACTCCTGGGCCGCCGTCCAGCAGGCCGCCGTGACGCTGATCCTCGCCTCCGCCGCAGGGGTCAGCAACGAGGCCACCGCCGCCGCGCTGAACACACTGACCGCCACCCGCCCGGCGACGACGGTGTGGGAGGGCTATGTGCTGCTGCACCTGCTGTCGCTGCACGGGCTCGCCGGTGTTCCCGGGCAGGAAGCGACCGTGCGCAGCGGCCTGGAAACACTGCTGCGGCACCAGCGCGACGACGGCGGCTTCCCGTTCGTGCTGGAGATGCAGAACTGGTGCACGTCGACCGCCGCGATAGCCTTCGCCGCCGCCGGCGCCCCACCGGCTCTGCTGCAGACGATCGCGGGGAAGCTCGCCGCCCACGAGGTCGACGACTCGCTGCGCTCTCTTTCCCTTTCGCTGTCCCGCGGATCTGCGCTCAGCGGCGCCTGGTCCATCGGCCCCGGCGTGGCGCAGAACGATGTCGACTGCACCTCGTGCGTCCTGGAGTTCCTGCAGGAGATCGATCCGGTCTCCTACGGCGGCACCGTGCGGCGCGGGGTGGACGCACTGCTGGCCGTGCAGGGCGCCGACGGCGGGTTCCCCACCTATGTGGCCGGCGCCGCCTCCGAGCCGTGCATGACGGCTGCGGCCGTCAACGCGCTCGCGCCGCATCCCTCCACCGCACCCGCCCGGGAACGCGCCTTGGCGTTCCTCGCCGACAGTCAGCTGTCCGACGGCGGTTTCGAGCCGGGGTGGAGCCGCAGTCGTCTGCACACGATGTTCCGAGCCCGTCTCGCCGCCTGCACCGCGGACCCGGACGACCGCCGTACGGCCGGTATGGCCGAGCGGATCGAGCGCTCTGTGTACGAGACGCAGAACCCCGACGGCGGCTGGGGGATGCAGCCCGGCGATCCCAGCGACGAGATCAGCACCGCCTACGCGCTGATCACGCTGTGCTACGGGGCCGAGGTCCGGCCCGTCGGGCGCGCCATGTCCTGGCTGCTCGCGCGCCAGAACGCGGACGGAGGGTACGACGGCCCGCCCGACATGGTCGGCCCTCGTCCGTTCCCGTACCACTTGCCCGTCCTGACCGACATCTCCGTGCTCCTGGCGTTCGGTCACGTCCGCTCCCGCGTTCAGCGCACGGCGGCTGAACTCCAGGGCGCGGTGTGAGGTAGTCCGGTAGCCGCGACGTGCCGCTGCCTGCGGCGACCGGCCGGAAGGCCGCATCACCGCAGGCAGCACGCGAAGTCCACCGGCCGGGAAAGCGGGCAACGAGATGTTCGCGGCCGACGGCGGGCGATTCTCAGCCCAGGCTCGGGGCCTGATGCAATATCTCCCGCTCGAGGTGCCGAAGCGCCGGGCTGGGGTCGATTCCCAGCTCCTCCGCCATCCGCTTCTGGTGGGCTCGCAGCATCGCCAACGCATCGGCCTGCCGCCCTGCCCGGTACAGCGCCAGACTGAACAGTTCACAGCCGTATTCCCGGAGCGGATGGGCCTGTGTGAAGGCTGCCAGTTCGGACACCGCTATCTCGTGCGCCCCCATGGCGATCAGGGTCGCGCACCGCCCTTCGATCGCCCACAGCCGCAACTCCTCCAACCGCACGACCTCCGGCGCCACATGAGTCGCGTCGGCCACCTCCGCGTAGGCCTGCCCACGCCACAATGCCAGCCCCGCATCGAACTCACGCAGCGCCCGTTGCGAATCACCGCGATCCAGTGCCTGCCAGCCGGCCATGGCGCGGTCACCGAAGCGATGGACATCCACCTGGACCATGCGGCTGTCCAGCAGATAGGCGCGGCCGCGTGTGCGCAGCACCCTCGCCGGCTTCCGTGGCGCCCGATCGGGCTCAAGCACCCTGCGCAGGTTGGCTACATACGCATGCAGCGAGGTGATCGCCGACGGCGGCGGGCTCCCGTCCCACAACTCCTCCAGCAGCACATCCACCGACACCGGCTGACCCACCTGGCTGACCAGCAGCGCGAGCACCGCACGCTGCTTCGGCGCTCCCAGATCGATCCGCCGGCCGGCGACAGCCGCCTCCACCGGGCCGAGCACCCGGAACTCCACCCCGGTCGGCGGCGTCTCCGTCGGTTTCGGGACCTGTATCTCGACCCCTCGGACAGCGACCGGTGCGGTACGCCGGGAGACCGCGGCAGCGTTCGAGCCTTTCCTGCCGACGGTCGTCTCGAAGCCGGTGCCGGGGATCGGCGAATCGAGATGGAGCCCGAGAGCCTTCGCCACGTGCATCTTCAACGTGTCGTTCGTTCGCCGGAGATCCCGTAATTCGGTCTCCAGTTCGGCCACTTTGCACTTCAGTTCGGCGACGCGCGGTGCGTCGCCGATAGTGTCGCCCGGCCGCTGCCGGGGAAGGACGTACATCCGGCAACTATTGCCGGTCACAGGATCGGCGACCATCGTGTCGCAGTTGGATTGCTCGTTCGTCATGACTGAACTCCTCTGCAATTTCTTTTCCTTACCCAGGGAAAAAACTCAAGTCGACACCTGGACTTGAACAAGCCGGGTGCGCAACATTGGGGTCGTACACGCTGCGAGGCAGCGGAACTACCGGAGTGCAGAAGCGGTATTTGCGTTGTCAAGGAAACGGCGCACGCAAGTGGAAGAGGCTCCGGCGGGCGCGGACCTGGCGGCCGGGGGCATCCACGCCCTGCGGTGCGCGGCCCGGGACACCGACGGCGGGCGGGGGCGCCGAACAGCCCCACGGTCCGCACGAGATGCCGGACATCGCCGGCTCGCGCACGAGCGCCCTCGTGGAACTCGACGGTGTCCGGGGCACCGAGGGAACGGGAGCTGCCGAAGGAGCGCGAGATGATGCAGCCCCGCCCACCAAGTCGCCCGGTGGCGAGTCCGGTTGGGCGGCATGAGAGAAGTAGCCTCGCGGGCGTCTTTGGTCTCACCCCAGATGGTCACGTGTGCCGCGGAATCTCCTCGTCCTGATCCAGCCGGCCGAGGGTGGCGGTGCCGTCACCGGGTTCTCGACTTCGCAGGGGAAGGAACTCACCATGACGGCGGATGGGCACGTCACTGTCGCAGGCGCTGCCGGGGCGGGATCCGATGCGAAGCCCGCGCATGCCGTCCGGCTCGGCAACGCCGCGTCTGGCTCTCACCAGGTGCCGGACCTCGTCCGCTCTTCCGCCCGCGGCAGGATGGCTGGTCGGCCTCTCGGCATTCCGGGGCAGGAATCGCGTGAGCGCGGGGATGCCCAGGAGCGCGCGAATCCGTATCACGCGCGATCCCCCGGGTGTGCACCGCTGTCGCAGTCGGAGCGTGGCGTGGGCAGATTCAGCACGCCGCTCTCGGCCCGTGTGGCAGGCCGTGCATAATAGTTGCCCGCAGCTAGTTTTTCCCGATCCCTCTCTCGCCCCTCCACCTCTTGCTTTTCGACATGGCGCAGCTCGGCCTACCTGGCCCGTGACCACAATTCCCCCTTTTGGCGTGGATCCGCCGTTTCCCCCGTGTGCGGAACGCCGAACCCACCCGAAGGAGAGGTTCACCGAGATGGGCGGCACTAGTCAAGGGGGTTGCCCGTCGGGCTGCCGTGGCACGGGCGAGAGGGCGGGCCGGTGCCACATGGCGAACTCCCCCCGCACACCTTGACCGCACCGGTCGGCACCAAGAGCACAAGCGGAATGAACTTGTCTTCGCAGAACCACGGTTGAAGCACGTGCATCCGGTTTCAAGCGGAATGCCTCGACGGGACTGTCTGCCAGGTTGCTGCCGACTCAACGCCAAGTCAGCACCAACCCGCTCATCAGTCCCAGGCAAGCCCTTCGGCAGATGGTGGTCGCCGTAGCTCGGGACGCCTCACGGAAGAGCCGCATCCGCATGGAATTGCTAGAGAAGATCCACAGTCCGGAAGACCTACGGTCGCTGGCGCCCTCACAGTTGCCGGACCTCGCATCCGAAATCCGTGACTTCTTGGTGAGCGCAGTCTCCAAGACCGGCGGACACATCGGGCCGAACCTGGGAGTCGTCGAGCTGACCATCGCGCTCCATCGAGTATTCGAGTCCCCTCGGGACCAGATTCTCTTCGACACCGGTCATCAGACCTACGTGCACAAACTGCTGACCGGGCGTCGCGCGGGCTTCGAGCGGCTGCGCCAGCGCGGTGGCCTGTCCGGATATCCGAGCAGGGCCGAGTCCGAGCACGATTTCATCGAGAACTCCCATGCCTCGACCGCGCTCTCCTACGCCGACGGACTCGCGAAGGCCCGCCAACTGCTCGACCTCGACGGGTGCGTGGTCGCCGTCGTCGGGGACGGCGCGCTGACCGGCGGCATGGCGTGGGAAGCGCTGAACAACATCGCGGCGTGCGAGGAACGTCCTGTGGTGATCGTCGTCAACGACAACGGACGGTCCTACTCGCCCACGATCGGAGGCTTCGCCACTCACCTCGCGTCACTCCGGCTGGACCCCGACTACGAGAACGCGATGCGCCTGGTGAAACGGGTGATGCCGCAGGCACCCGTGGCCGGCGCAGCCGTCTACGAGGCGCTGCATGCCCTGAAGAAGGGGCTCAAGGACGTCCTCGCCCCGCAGGCGATGTTCGAGGACCTCGGCCTCAAGTACGTCGGGCCGGTCGACGGCCACGACGTGCACAGCCTCGAGGAGGCTCTCCGCGCGGCCCGTGCATTCGGGCGCCCGGTGATCGTGCACTGTGTCACCAAGAAGGGCCACGGTTACGCGCCGGCCGAGAGGGACACCGAGGACTGCTTCCATGGGCCCGGCGCCTTCGATCCGGAGACGGGCCTATCCCGGGCGGCCTCGGCCACCTCCTGGAGCAACGTGTTCGGCTCGGAGATGGTGAAGATCGGAGCCGAGCGGTCCGACGTCGTGGCGTTGACCGCCGCCATGCTGCACCCGACCGGGCTCGCCGGCTTCGCCGAAGCCTACCCGGACCGGTTGTTCGACGTCGGTATCGCCGAACAGCACGCCGCCACCTCGGCGGCGGGCCTGGCGATGGGTGGTCTGCACCCCGTGATGGCGGTGTACGCCACCTTCCTCAACCGGGCGTTCGACCAGGTGCTGATGGACGTTGCCCTGCATCGGCTGCCCGTCACCTTCGTTCTCGACCGCGCGGGCGTGACGGGCAACGACGGACCGAGCCACAACGGCATGTGGGACATGTCGATCCTGCAGCTGGTGCCGGGGCTGCGGCTCGCGGCCCCCCGGGACGGGGCGCGGCTGCGTGAGCTGCTCCGCGAAGCCGTGAAGGTGAGCGACGGCCCCACCGCGGTCCGTTTCCCCAAGGGAGCGGTGGGCGACGACATCGACGCCGTCGGCAAGCTCGGCGAGATGGACGTGCTCACACGGTTCGCAGGGCTGTCCCCCGTCGACGGCGAGCCGGCGGACGTCCTCCTCGTCGGCGTCGGCTCCATGGCCCGCGTCTGTGTCGACGCCGCGCGTCTGATCGCGGAGCAGGGCGTCGGCGTCACCGTCGTGGACCCCCGGTGGGTCAAGCCCCTGGACCCCGCGCTCCTCGACGCGGCCCGCGAGCACAGCCGGGTCGTGGTCGTCGAGGACAACGGGCGTGTGGGTGCCGTGGGCGACGCGGTGGCCAGGTACGTGAACGATGCCGGCGTCAGCACACCGGTACGCACCTTCGGCATCCCGCAGGAGTTCCTGGAGCAGGCGAGCCGGGCCGAGATTCTGGCCGACATCGGACTGACCGCGCAGGACCTGGCCGATGACATCACGCTGTTCGCCCGCAGCCCCCTCGACGACCCCGGTGACGGCCGACCGGCCCCCACCCCGCCCGAGAGGAGCATGGTCCGTGCCGAACGTTGAGCTCGGAATGCCGCAGCCCCCACCGCGTCCGCTGGCCAAGCGGCGGCCGTCCCGTCCGCTGCAGGTGGGATCGGTGGGCGTGGGTGGCGACCACCCCGTATCGGTCCAGTCGATGACCACCACCCGGACGTCCGACATCAACGCCACACTGCAGCAGATCGCCGAACTCACCGCCTCCGGCTGTCAGATGGTGCGGGTGGCGGTGCCCACGCAGGACGACGCCGATGCCCTGTCCACCATCGCCGAGAAGGCGCAGATCCCGGTCATCGCCGACATCCACTTCCAGCCGAAGTACGTCTTCGCGGCGATCGACGCCGGCTGCGCGGCGGTGCGCGTCAACCCGGGCAACATCAAGCAGTTCGACGACCGGGTCAAGGAGATCGCGGCCGCGGCCTCCGCGGCCGGCACGCCGATCCGGATCGGCGTCAACGCCGGGTCGCTCGACGGACGGCTGCTGGCCAAGTACGGCAAGGCCACGCCGGAGGCGTTGGTCGAGTCGGCGCTGTGGGAGTGCTCCCTGTTCGAGGAGTACGACTTCCGGGACATCAAGATCTCGGTGAAGCACAACGACCCGGTCGTGATGGTCAACGCGTACCGGCTGCTCGCCGAGCAGTGCGACTATCCGCTTCACCTCGGCGTCACCGAGGCCGGCCCGGCCTTCCAGGGCACCATCAAGTCCGCCGTCGCCTTCGGTGCCCTGCTGAGCGAGGGCATCGGCGACACCATCCGGGTGTCGCTCTCCGCCCCTCCCGCGGAGGAGGTGAAGGTCGGCCTGCAGATCCTGGAGTCGCTCGGTCTGCGCGAACGGGGCCTGGAGATCGTCTCCTGCCCCTCCTGCGGCCGCGCCCAGGTCGACGTCTACAAGCTGGCCGACGAGGTCAACGCGGCGCTGTCCGGCTTTCCCGCGCCGCTGCGCGTGGCGGTCATGGGGTGCGTCGTCAACGGGCCCGGGGAGGCCCGTGAGGCCGACCTGGGTGTGGCGTCGGGCAACGGCAAGGGCCAGATCTTCGTCAGGGGGGAGGTCGTCAAGACCGTACCTGAATCGAAGATCGTCGAAACGCTGATCGAAGAGGCCATGCGTATCGCCGAGGAGATGGGGATCGACCCCCTCGGCAGCGATGACGTTCCGTCCCAAGCGACCTGAGGGGAAAACATGTCGCCCACCCCACGCCGAATCCTGCTCGCCGAGCCGCGCGGTTCCTGTGCCGGTGTGCACAGGGCCATCGACATCGTGGAACGCGCGCTCGAAATACACGGCGCGCCCGTCTACGTACGCAAGCAGATCGTGCACAACGAACACGTGGTGCGCCGCCTCGAGACGATGGGTGCCAGGTTCGTCGACTCGGAGACCGACGTGCCGAACGGGGCGGTGTGCATCTTCTCCGCGCACGGCGTGTCCCCGCAGGTACGCAGCAACGCCGAGCAGCGCGACCTCAAGGTCATCGACGCGACCTGCCCGCTCGTCGCCAAGGTGCACCAGGAGGCCCGCCGCTTCGCCCGCGACAAGCAGACGCTGATCCTCATCGGACACGCCGATCACGAGGAGGTCGAGGGCACCTACGGGGAGGCTCCGGACCGTACCGTCATCGTGGAGAACGCGGATGACGCCAGGCGGCTCGACCTGCCGCCGGGCACGTCCGCCGCGTATCTCACCCAGACGACGCTGTCGGTGGACGACACGGCCGAGATCGTGTCCATCCTCAGCGAGCGGTTCCCCGGGATAACCGGCCCGGGCAGCGAGGACATCTGCTACGCCAGCCAGAACCGGCAGAACGCGGTGAAGGCGATCGCCAGGCGCAGCGACCTCGTGCTCATCGTCGGGTCGGCCAACTCCAGCAACTCGGTCCGGATGGTGGAGGTCGCCCAGGCCGCCGGAGCACAGGCCCGGCTGCTGCCCGACGTGGACCATCTGGACACCGCCTGGCTGAAGGACGTCCGCACCCTGGGGCTGAGCGCCGGGGCGAGCGTGCCCGAGGTGCTGGTGGAGCAGGTCGTCGAGCGGCTCGCGACCCTCGGCTTCAACGACATCGAAACCGAGGTGACGGCCGTCGAGAACGTCGTGTTCAGGCCGCCGCTGGAGCTGGAGCGGCCGGGGCCCGCCGAAGCCGGCGACGATGCCTGCGCCGAACTGCTCGCCCGGGTCGACGCCCGCATCCAGGAGCTGCTGAGCGCCGAGGCCGCGCGCTGGGGGGCCGTCGATGCCCGCGTGGCGGTGCCGGTCGAGGCGATAGCGGAACTCGTCGGGGCGGGTGGCAAGCGGCTGCGCCCCACGTTCTGCATCAGCGGCTACCTGGCGGCCGGCGGTTCGGCGGACGACGACACGGTCGTCGCGGCGGCGGCCGGGCTGGAACTGCTGCACGCCTTCGCCCTGATCCACGACGACATCATGGACAACTCGCCCACCCGGCGCGGAGTGCCGACCGTGCACGCCCACCACGCCCGCCTGCATGCGGAGCGCGGCTGGGCCGGCGAGGCCCGCCGGTACGGAGAGGGCGTCGCCCTCCTGGCCGGTGACCTGGCGCTCAGCTACGCCGGCCGCCTCACCAGCGGGCTGCCCGCCCCGGCGATGGAGATCTGGACGGAACTGGTCACCGAAATGATCATCGGCCAGCAGCTGGACATCGCTCTGGCCGCCGAGCTGGCGCCGGACCCGGACCTGGCCCGCTGGGTCGCGGTCTGCAAGTCCGGCCGCTACACCATCCACCGCCCCCTCGCCCTCGGCGCGTCCATCGCCGGGCGGCCCGAACTGCAGGTGCCCTTCGAGGAGTACGGCGTCGCGGCCGGCGAGGCGTTCCAGTTGCGCGACGACCTGCTCGACGCGTTCGGTGACTCCGCGGCGACCGGCAAGCCGGCCGGCCTGGACGTCAGTGAACACAAGATGACCTTGCTGCTCGCTCTGGCGGCCGCCAAGGACTCCCGGGTGGCGCGCCTGGTCGCGGACGGCAAGAAGGGCCACTGGGACGCGGCCGAGCTGCATGAGGCGCTGCTCGCCTCCGGCGTACGCCGTGACGTCGAGCAGCAGATCGACCGGCTCGTCGCGACCGCCCGTACAGCACTCGACACGGCGCCGCTGGCGGACGACTGGCAGCAGCGCCTGGGCAAGATGGCGGAGCAGGTGGCCTACCGCGACCGCTGACGCCACCGCGCGAACGACGGCAGGGGCATGCGCCGGACGGCACCGGAGGGTACGAGCAGGTACGCCGTCATCGACCGGCGCCTGCTCACCCTCGCCCCCGCCTTCGGTCGCCAAGCAGACGCCAATCTGATGGCAAGCGGGGGACGCGACGATCCCGATGTCCATCCGCGTAGCACTAGGTTGACCTTTGGAGGGGGAAATGTCCGAAGCCTCTGAGCTGGCAGACATATATTCGGCCATCGAGGAAACGGCTCAGCTGCTGGATGTGCCCTGCTCACGTGACAAGGTCCAGCCGGCCCTGGCCGCTTTCGGAGACGGGCTCGCGGACGCCCATATCGTCTTCAGCATGGCGACCGGCGAGCGCTACAAGGGTGAGCTCGCCTTCGACTTCACGGTGCCCACCGCTGCCGGTGATCCCTATGCCATTGCGCTGGCCAACGGCCTCGTCGAAGAGACGGATCACCCCATCCGCACCCTGTTCTCGGACGTCCAGAAGCGGTGCCCCGTCGACAGTTACGGGGTGGACTACGGAATCGTCGGCGGGTTCAAGAAGACCTACATATCGTTCCCTCTTGGCGATCTGCAGCGGCTGTCAGCCCTTGTCGGCATTCCGTCCATGCCGCGGGCGCTGGCCGAGCACGCCGATTTCTTCGCGAGCCACGGCCTGGACGACAAGGTGTCGGCCATCGCCATCGACTACGCACACCGGACGTGGAATGTGTACTTCAGCGGGATTCCCGCCGAAGTCAAGGAACCGCAGACCCTCCAGTCGGTGCTTCAGAAGTTCGGACTGCCGGAACCGAGCGAGCAGCTGATGGACTTCATCCGGACGTCGTTCGCGATGTACACCACCTTCGGCTGGGATTCCACGAAGGCCGAGCGGATCTGTTTCTCTGCCCGGAGCTCGGATCCGACGGCACTCCCCGCTCAGTTCGAACCGCAGATCGGGAAGTTCGCGAAAAGCGCGCCGTACACGTACACCGGCGAGCGCGTACTCACCTACGCCGGCGCATTGTCGCCGAGCGAGGAGTTCTACAAACTCGCGACGTTCTATCAGAAGACATCCAAGCTGTCCGACCGGGTTCGACCCGCGACGTGACATCCACGGGTCGCCGCGGAGATCCGTCAAAGGCCCCGGGCCTGCCAGCGAGGAAACCAGTGAGGACAAGGGACAGAGGATGACCGAGGCAGACGAAGGCGCCGCCACAACCGAGAGTCCGCGACTGCCCTTCGGGCCGCGGATCGCAAGCCTGCCAAAAACCCCCGCGGCTGCGAACGTCGAGGGGGTCCGGCGATGACACGCGTACTCATAGCCGGTGGCGGGATCGGCGGGCTCACGGCCGCGCTGAGCCTGCACGCCGCGGGCATCGACGCCGTCGTGGTGGAGAGCGCCCGCCGCATCGAGCCGCTCGGCGTCGGGATGAACCTGCTCCCCCACGGGGTCCGCGAGCTGATGGAGCTCGGCCTCGGCGATGACCTCGCCGACATCGGCGTGGCCACGGGCGAGCACATGTTCTGCGACAGTGCCGGCGACGAGCTCTTCACCGAGCCGCGCGGCCTGGCCCAGGGCTACCGCTGGCCGCAGTACTCCGTCCACCGCGGTGAGCTGCACCTGATGCTCCTGGAGCGCGTCCGCGAACGGCTCGGCGCCGACGCCGTGCGCACCGGCACCCGGTTGCTGGACTTCACCGAGGGACCGGACACCGTCCGTGTCCGGGTGACGGACCGTGCGACCGACGCCGTCGAGACGCTCGAGGCCGACGCGCTGGTCGGCGCGGACGGGCTGCACTCGACCGTGCGCGCTCAGCTCCACCCGGATGAGGGGCCCCTGTCCTGGTCGGGCCAGCGGATGTGGCGTGGCGTGGCGGAAGGAGTCCCGCCCTTCCTGACCGGCCGTTCCATGGTGATCGCACATGACGGCACGGCGTCGCTGGTCGCGTACCCGATCGGCCGGGACCGGACCAACTGGGTCTGCCTGGTGCGCGTCGGCGAACCGGGCCCCCTCCCCGAGGACGGCACGGTGGACGCGGTCGACGACCACCGCACGGGCCAGTTGAAGGAGGTGCTGGCCCACTACGAAGGCTGGTCGCTGGGCTGGCTGGACGTGCCGGAGCTGCTGGAGCGCAGCGACCGCATCCTGGAATACCCCATGGTCGACCGCGAACCGCTTGCCGCTTGGGGCCGCGGCAGGGTGACGCTGCTCGGCGACGCCGCGCACCCGATGTATCCCGCCGGCGCCAACGGCGCGTCCCAGGCCGTGCTCGACGCGCGGGTTCTCGCCTACGAGCTGGCGCAGGCCGACGGCGACACGGTGTCGGCGCTCGCCGCCTACGAGCGCACTCGCCTGCCCGCGTCCACGGAGGTCGTCCAGGCGGGCCGCATGATGGAGCGCGCCGGGGGCATGCTGCTCAATCGCGAGCAGCTCACCTTCATCACCGAGATGTACCGGCAGAAGGCCGACGGCGAAGTCACCGAGCTCAACGCCCGTCCGTCCCTGACGCCGCCCGGGCGGTCGTAGCGCCGCGCCTGCCCGACGCTCCGCCAAAGCCGCGGACGGGCGTGCCGGCGAGTTCCGGTCACGCCCGCCCGCGGCTCCGGCCTGCCTGCGCGGCGCACCCGCCGTGCGGCCCCGCTCCGGCTCGATGCGGTCCCGCGCGGAACCGGTGCCGATCCGGACAGGCCGTTCCCCGCCCGTACGAACCATCCCCGTTCACCCCACCAGAGAGGAACACCATGCACGCGTACACGGTGGTGGACGCCTTCACGACCACACCGCTCGAGGGCAACCCCGTGGCGGTCTTCTTCGACGCCGACGACCTCTCCGCCGACACCATGCAGCGCATCGCCATGGAGATGCACCTCTCGGAGTGCACCTTCGTGCTGCGTGCGAAGGCGGGCGGCGACGCCCACATCCGCATCTTCACCCCGGTCAACGAGCTGCCGTTCGCCGGCCACCCGCTGCTGGGCACCGCCATCGCTCTGGGCACGGCCACCAAGAGCAACGAACTGTCGCTGGAAACCCACATGGGTGCCATCCCCTTCACGCTGGAACGCCGCGACGGCGAGGCCGTCGCCGCCTGGATGCGTCAGCCGGTCCCCACCTGGGAGCCGTTCGACCGCGCCGACGAGCTGCTCGCCGCGCTCGGCCTCGAGTCCTCGACACTGCCCGTGGAGATCTACCGCAACGGCCCCCGTCACGTCTTCGTGGGCGTGGAGAGCGTGGCGGCGCTGTCCCGGATCTCTCCGGACCACCGCCGGCTGGCCACGTTTCCCGACATGGCGACCAACTGCTTCGCCGGCTCGGGGCGGCAGTGGCGCACCCGGATGTTCTCGCCCGCCTACGGCGTGGTCGAGGACGCGGCCACGGGTTCGGCGGCCGGTCCCCTCGCGCTGCACCTGGCACGGCACGGCCTGGCCGACCACGGGCAGACGATCGAGATCCTCCAGGGCGTGGAACTGGGCCGGCCCTCGCTGATGAAGGCGGTCGCCCGGCGCGAGGGTGACGAGGTCTCCTCGGTCGATGTGGGCGGCAACGGTGTGACCATCGCCCAGGGAACGATCTACGTGTGACAACGCATGACGCATCGGAGGTGCCTAGATGAGCGCGATCGGGAGTGCCAGCAAAACCGAGTCCATCACCGGGTCGCTGGACTTCGTCTTCAAGGAGTACGACGACCCGCCGGCCGATCCGATCCCGATGCTGCGCGACTGGCTGGCGTACGCACAGGAGAACGACGTCAGGGAGCCGAAGGCCATGGCCCTCGCCACCGCGAACGCGGCGGGCCAGGCCTCGACCCGGATCGTCGTGCTGAACCGGGTGACGGACGACGGCTTCGTCTTCGAGACGCACGCCACCAGCCGGAAGGGCCGCGAACTGGCGGAGACGGGGTGGGCGTCCGGGGTGCTCTACTGGCGGGAGACCAGCCAGCAGATCACCATCAGCGGACCCGTCGTGCAGCTGTCCGAAGCCGAGTCCGACGCACTCTGGCACGCGCGTCCGCCGGCCGCCCACCCGATGACCACGCTGTCGCACCAGAGCGAGCCGCTCACGGACGCGGTGGCCATGCGGACCGAGGCCGAGCGGCTGCATGACGTGCCCGGCCCGCTGCCACGCCCCGAGCGGTACCGCGGCTACCACGTGGCCGCTGCCCGGATCGAGTTCTGGTACGCGCGGCACGACCGGCTGCACCAGCGGCTGAGTTACGAACGCGACGCCGAGGGCTGGACGGCGACCCGGCTGCAGCCCTGAGCCCCAGGCCGTGTCCGCAAAGTCCCGGAGTTCTCACCGGCGTCGGTCACCCGGCGCCGGTGAGGGTGGGGATCCGGGCGGAGAACGGCAGCTCTAACACGCCATTTTCCTCTCCGTCCCCCGTGACCGGCCGCAACCTCGAGCAGGCCGCAAAGGCCCCACCGACCCGCGAGGAGACGCCATGACCTCGTCACGGCACCCCCAGCCCGGCACCGCCGCAGCGGTGTTCACCGACCACCACGACCTACGGGCCCGCAACCGGCGTGCCGTGGAGCAGTACATGGAGACCGGCGCGGAAGCCCGGCTGCGCAGGTACACGCTCTACACCGAAGACGGTTCCGCGTGTCTTTTCAACACCGACATCGGCCGGCCCATCCTCGTGCAGGGCAGGGAGAAGCTGAAGCGGCACGGCGAGCTCTCCCTCGAGGTGCTGCCCGACTGGCAGTGGATCGACGTGCACATCTACGAGACGCAGGATCCGGCGGTCATCTGGGTCGAATGCGACGGCGAAGGAACGATTCGGTTCCCCGGCTATCCCGAAGGCCGCTACCGCAACCACTTCATCCACGGCTTCACGCTGCGCGACGGACGGATCGTCTCCAGCCGCGAATACACCAACCCGATCGAGCACATGCGTGCCCTCAGCATCGAGACACCGCACATCAAGCGGGACTGGATCCCCTCCTCCTGACCGGAGCACGGCCGGGCGCCGCCGCCGAAAGTTCCAACAGCCCTTCTGGCCGGATCAGTTACCACTGGTCGTTCGCGCCCTGCCGGCCCGGCACCGCAGTCTCCTTCAAGTGATATAGATGACGTCTGGAGCGGATGTCACACTCCCAGTGCCTGGGCCGCCCCCAGTTCGGAAGACGTCCTCGACGGGAGGCCCCACAGTGCCCCACCCAACGACCAGGAACCAGGCACCGAGCCCGGGGCGGATCGACACCGCCGACCTGGTGCGGACCGCGGTGAACCGGGTCTTCGCCGGCGGGCCGCCATCGGCCGTCGCCGTCAACCCCGCGGGGGCCATGGCTGACTGAACCGCCGGCCTGCTCCTTCCCCGAGGCTCCGCAGGAGCGTTCCCGGCCGCCGCGCTCCGCGGTGCCCTCGACTCAGCCGGCCGGGGCCCTGCGGCCGCTCCACGGCCGGGACAAGGCGGCCCGCCTGCTCGCCGCAGCCGCGCTCGTCAAGGGCCTTCGGCAGCGCCGGCCCTGGTGTCACGGCGACCACCTGTGCGGGATCGACGCCGTCGCCCGTCCCGGCAAGCACTCTCATGTCGACCCATCGCTGAGGAAATTCACATGATGCGAAAACTGACGTCCTTACCCAGTGGCAGGGTGGCCAAATGGGTCATCCTCGCCCTCTGGGTGGCCCTGCTGATCCCGGCCCTCATGCTGGCCGGCAAGCTCGGCGACGTTCAGGAGAACGACAGCGCGGCCTGGCTGCCCGGTGACGCGGAGTCGACCGTGGTCGTCGAGCGGGCCATGAAGTTCCAGCCCGCCGACACCGTGCCGGCGATCGTCGTCTACGACCGCCCCGAGGGCGTCACCGCGGCCGACATGGCCAAGGCCCAGGCCGACGCCGAAGCCTTCAAGGGCGTCGACATGGTGGTGGGGCAGCCGCAGGGCCCCTTGAAGTCCCAGGACGGCAAGGCCATCCAGACCGTGGTCCAGGTCCGGAACGGCGACAGCGGCTGGGAAGGGATCCACGAGGTCGTCGGCGAGATGACCGAGGTCGGCGAGAAGAACGCCGACGGTCTCGGGTTTCACGTCACCGGACCGGCCGGCTATGCGTCCGACTCGATCACAGCCTTCAGCGGAGAAGGTGTCCTGACAGCGATCACGGCCCTGGTCGTGGTCGTGATCCTGCTGCTCACCTACCGCAGTCCGTTGCTGCCCCTGCTGCCCCTGCTGACCGCGGGCAGCGCACTGGTCACCGCGCAGGCGGTGATCTATCTGCTGGCGAAGCACGCCGGGCTCGTCGCCAACACGCAGACCAACTTCATCCTGACCGTCCTGGTGTTCGGCGCCGCCACCGACTACGCACTCCTGCTCACCTCGCGGTACCGGGAGGAGCTGCGGCGGCACGAGGACCGGCACGAGGCGATGGCCGAGGCCCTGCACCGCTCCGGCCCCGCCATCGTCGCCAGCGCCGCGACCGTGGCGGTCAGCCTGATGCTGCTGATGCTCGCCACCCTCAACTCGACCCAGGGGCTCGGGCCGGCCTGTGCCGTGGGCATCCTCGTCGGACTGCTCGCCACGGTCACCCTGATGCCGGCCCTGCTGGTCATCTGCGACCGCTGGATCTTCTGGCCCGTGAAGCCGTCGTACGGGTCGAGCGAGGTCACCAAGGAGAGCGTCTGGGACCGGGTCGGCACCGCCGTCTCCCGCCGGCCGCGGATCGTGTGGATCGGCACCACGCTCCTCCTCGCCGTCATGGCGATCGGAGCGTTCGGGCTCAAGGCGGACGGGCTCTCCAACAAGGACCAGTTCACCAACAAGCCGCAGATGGCCGTCGGCGAGGAGATCCAGGCCGAGCACTTCCCGGCCGGATCGGGCGACCCCGTCTACGTCGTGGCCGAGGCCTCCTCGGCCGAGCAGGTGAGCACCGCGCTCTCCGGCGTCCCAGGAATCGCCAACGTCTCACCACCGACGGTCAAGGACGGTCAGGCCCTCATCCTCGGGGAGCTCGAGGACGCTCCCAGCAGCACGGCCGCGCTGGGCACCGTCGAGCAGGCCAGGACCGCCGTCCACGCCGTCGAGGGCGCGGACGCCCAGGTCGGCGGCAACACGGCGATCATGCTCGACACCCGAGAAGCGGCTTCCCGCGACTCCAAGGTGATCATCCCCATCGTGCTGGTCGTGGTGTTCCTGATCCTCGCGGTACTGCTGAGGGCGATCGTCGCACCCCTGCTGCTCATGGCGACGGTGGTGCTGTCGTTCGGTGCGGCCCTCGGCGTGAGCAGCCTGATGTTCAACCACGTGTTCGGCTTCGCCGGAGCGGACGCCTCCTTCCCGCTCCTGACGTTCGTGTTCCTGGTCGCCCTGGGCATCGACTACAACATCTTCCTCGTCACCCGGGTACGCGAGGAGGCGCTGCTGCACGGCACCCGACGTGGCGCGCTGACGGGTCTGTCCACCACGGGCGGCGTGATCACCTCGGCGGGTCTGGTACTGGCCGGCACCTTCGCCGCGATGGCCTCCCTGCCGCTGGTCTTCGCGGCCGAGCTCGGGTTCGCGGTGGCGTTCGGCGTACTGCTGGACACCATGATCGTCCGCTCGGTGCTGGTCACCGCACTGACCCTGGACGTGGACCGCTGGATGTGGTGGCCCAGCAAGCTGTTCAAGCAGCGGGACACTCCCGAGTCGCCCGCGGGCGGGCCCGACCTCGAACCCGCTCTCAGGGGCACGTGACGACCGATCCACCACGGGCCTTCCGGCGTCTGCCGGGAGGCCCGAGGAACGGGTGCGGGGATCGTCCCGGAGGGCGGGCGGGCGATCGCCCGCCCTTTGCCGTGCCGTTCACCGTTCCGCCCGTGTGACTGCCCCGCACAGGGCTGTCCGGACACCGCTGACCGGCCGTTCGCGGAGCACGCCCGAGCACCCGGACCTCTCCGTCCGTGCGACCGGAGCGACCCGTCCGCCTGCCAAGAGCTTCACAAGTCCGTTGTCCCACGGTGGTACGCGGTTGTGCCCCACCTTCGACCACGGCCGTACGCCGGTTTCCGCCCGGGCATTCCCCGGCAGACCCACGGCAGCGCGGTGGTCGCCAAGGATGCGCGCACGATCAGCATGCAGCTCCGACCACCCAAGCAGTGGAAAGTGAGGCCGCCCATGTCCGACGACAATGAGGTACGCGACCACAACCGTGCTGTCGTCGCGCAGTACATGAACACCCGCGGACAGGATCGCCTTGAGCGGCACCTGCTGTTCACGGAGGACGGCACCGGCGGCCTGTGGACCACCGAGACCGGCGAACCCATCGTCATCAGCGGCCGGGACCGGCTCGGCGAGCACGCCGTCTGGTCGCTGAAGTGCTTCCCGGACTGGGCGTGGATCAACATCGAGATCTTCGACACCCAGGATCCCAACCGGTTCTGGGTCGAATGCGATGGCGAGGGCAAGATCCTTTTCCCGGGCTATCCGGCGGGGCACTACCGCAACCACTTCCTGCACTCGTTCCTGTTCGAGAACGGCAAGATCAAGCAGCAGCGCGAGTTCATGAACCCCTGCCAGCAGTTCCGGGCACTGGGCATCGACGTCCCCGCGGTCCGCCGAGAGGGCATCCCGACCTGACGCCCTCCGCCCGACCGTCGATCCTCGAGCCCACAGGGGGAGACCGTGCGTACGACAGTCCAGGACATCCACGCGTCATCGGCTCTTCAGCAGCCCCAGTGGGGGGACCCCGGCCCGGTAAAGCGAGTACGGGACACCCTCAGCGCCTCTCCACCGCTGGTCACCGCCGACGGAGTGGCACGACTACGGCGCCTGCTCGCCGACGTGGCCGCGGGCGCGGCGCACGTCCTCCAGGCCGGCGACTGTGCCGAGGACCCGGCGGAGTCGACGCCCTACCACGTCCGGCGCAAGACGGCGCTGCTGGATAGCCTCGCCCATGCCGTGACCACGGTCACCGACGCACCCGTCATCCGGATCGGGCGGATCGCCGGGCAGTTCGCCAAGCCCCGTTCCAAGCCGGTGGAACAGGTCGGCGACATCACCCTCCCGGTCTACCGCGGTCACATGGTCAACGGGCCGGAACCCGACCCCGACGTCCGGCGCCCGGACCCGGAACGCATTCTCACGTGCTACCGGGCCGCCCAGGACGTCGTACGCGAGCTCGCTGCGGTCAACGCGGGCCGCCAGGACGCCGAACGGGTGTGGACCAGCCACGAGGCGCTGCTCTTCGACTTCGAGTTACCGATGCTCAGGCCGGCGGGAGCCGACCAGCAGTTCCTCGGCTCCGCGCACCTGCCGTGGATCGGAGAGCGGACGCGTCAACCGGACGGCGCCCACGCCCGCATGCTGGCCGGCATCGTCAACCCGGTCGCCTGCAAGGTCGGCCCGGGCGTGACGACCGAGGACGTCACCGCCCAGGCCGCCCGGCTCGATCCGGCACGGGTGCCCGGTCGTCTCGTCCTGATCGCCCGGATGGGATCCGGATTCGTCTCGCGCCGACTCCCCCCGCTGGTGGAGGCGGTACGGGCGGCCGGGCACCCCGCGATCTGGCTCTGCGACCCCATGCACGGCAACACCATCACCAGTCCCGACGGGCACAAGACCCGGCTGCTGGACGCGATGATCGCCGAGGTCGAAGGCTTCAGCGACGTCATGGCGGCGGTCGACGGCATCAACGGTGGGCTGCACCTGGAGACGACCCCGGACGACGTCACCGAATGCGCCGCCGACGTCTCCGAACTCGGCATGGTGGGCGACCGGCACACCACGTTCTGCGATCCCCGGCTCAATTCGGGACAGGCCATGCGTCTCGTATCGGCGTGGGCCAGGACTCTCTGAGCGACGCCGCCGCGGTGCCGGGCACTCCAGCGCACCCGGGCGGCGTCGCGGGCCCGTTCCCCTCTCCGGACCTCGTCCCCACCGTCTTTTGAAAAGGAGCCGACTCGTGGTTGGCATACCTGCCATCGCCCCGTACGCCATGCCGACGGCGGACAGCCTGCCGGCCAATGTGGCCGACTGGACACCGGACCCCGGTCGCGCGGCTCTGATGGTTCACGACATGCAGCGCTTCTTCCTGCGTCCGGTGCCCGACGCGCTGCGCTCCCAGCTCGTCCACAACGCCGCGCTGTTGCGCAAGCGGGCCGCGAGCCTCGGAGCCCCGGTCGTCTACTCGGCGCAGCCCGGCGGGATGACACAGCAGGACCGCGGGCTGTTGCGGGACTTCTGGGGCCCGGGCATGCGCACCTCTCCCGAGGACCGGGAGGTCGTGCCGGAGCTGGCCCCCACCGAGGACGACTGGGTGCTGACCAAACGGCGCTACAGCGCCTTCTTCCGGTCCGGTCTGCTGGAGAGGATGCGGGCCGAGGGGCGCGACCAGCTCGTGTTGTGCGGGGTCTACGCCCACATCGGTGTGCTGGCCACGGCGATCGACGCGTTCAGCCACGACATCCAGGTGTTCCTGGCCGCCGACGCCGTCGCCGACTTCTCCGCCGAGCAGCATCGACTCACGCTGGACTACGTGGCCGGCCGGTGCGGGATGGTCACCCTGAGCGCGGAGGTGTTCGAGTGACCGCCGATCTGCTCGACCGGCTGCTGGCCATGCCCGCACCACCCGACTTCGCGCTGCTGCACCGGCCGGAGACGAACACCCCGGGCACGGTCGACGTCCTGCTGGGTGATGTCTCGCACCCCACCTCGTTGGCCGGCCTGCCGCTGCCCGATCTGGCCGGCCCGCCGGACGCCACGACCCATGACGCGCTGATCCTGGTGCCCTACCGGCAACTCGCCGAGCGGGGCCTCGCCGCTCCGGACGACGGGGCACCGCTGATCGCCCTCACCGTCAGGGAGCAGGCCGTCCTGCCGATGCCGGACGTCCTCTCCCGGCTGCCCGACACCCCTGTCGCCCTGTCCGGGCACCACTTCGACCTGTCCGACGAGGAGTACGCCGACGTGGTGCGGCACGTCGTCGCGGACGAGATCGGCAGCGGCGAGGGGGCCAACTTCGTCATCAAGCGCACGCTGCTGGCGGACCTCGGCGGCGAGTCGGCGCACACCGCGCTGGCCGTCTTCCGGCGGCTGATCGCCCTGGAGCCGAGCGCCTACTGGACGTTCGCCGTCCACGTGAACGGCCGGGCGTTCGTCGGAGCCACCCCGGAGCGCCACATCTCGGTGCATGAGGGCCACACCGTGATGAACCCCATCAGCGGCACCTACCGCTACCCGCCCGGCGGCCCGACCCTGGACGGCCTCACCGCGTTTCTGAGGGACCGCAAGGAAACCGACGAGCTGTACATGGTGCTCGACGAGGAGCTCAAGACGATGTCCCGCATCTGCGAGGACGGCGGCCGGGTCACCGGCCCCTTCCTCAAGGAGATGGCGCGGCTGGCCCACACCGAGTACTTCATCGAGGGCCGTACCCGCCGGGACGTACGGGAGGTCCTGCGCGAGAGCCTGTTCGCGCCGACCGTCATGGGCAGCCCGGTGGAGAGCGCGGCCCGGGTCATCGCACGGCACGAGCCCCAGGGGCGCGGCTACTACAGCGGAGTCGCCGCGCTGATCAGCCGCGAGCCGTCGGGCAGCCGGTCGTTGGACTCGGCCATCCTGATCCGCACCGCCGACATCGCGCCGGACGGACGCATGGCCATCGCCGTCGGGGCGACCCTGGTGCGCCATTCGTCCCCGGAAGCGGAAGCGGCCGAGACCCGGGCCAAGGCGGCCGGACTGCTCGACGCGCTGGGCGCGGATCCCGGCACGGGGCCGGCACCGGGGCCTGGCGACATGCCGGCACCGGCCGCCCCCCGGTTCGCCGATCATCCCGTGGTGCGGGACGCCCTGCGCAGCCGTAACACCGGCATCGCCGACTTCTGGCTGGCGTCAACGGGCGCCCGCTCGCTGACCGTGCCCGCGCTGGAGGGGCTGAAGGTGCTGGTGGTCGACGCCGAGGACACCTTCACCGCGATGATCGTGCAGCAGCTGGAAGCGCTCGGGCCCACCGCAGAGGTCCTGCGCTACGACGAGCCGTACGCCCTCGACGGGTACGACCTGGTGGTCATGGGGCCCGGTCCGGGTGATCCCCTCGCCGGCGACGATCCGAAGATCGCGGCGCTCAACGCGGCAGTGGCGAGGCTGCTGGACGAGCGGATCCGTTTCCTCGCGGTCTGTCTGAGCCACCAGGTGCTCAGCCTCAGGCTCGGCTTCGACCTGGTGCGGCGCACCGAGCCCAACCAGGGCGTGCAGCGCAGCATCGACCTCTTCGGCCGGCCCGAGCGGGTGGGGTACTACAACACCTTCGCCGCCGTCAGCCGCAGCGACGACCGCGACGTGCCCGGGGTGGGGCGGGTCCGGGTCAGCCGGGACCCGGCCAGCGGGGAGGTGGACATGCTGCACGGCCCGCACTTCGCCTCGTTCCAGTTCCATGCCGAGTCCGTGCTCACCGTCGACGGGCCCCGGCTGTTCACCGAGGCCCTGCGGGCGGTGCTCGACGAGTGAAACTCCGAGAGCGCCGGATCGCTACTTCTTGTGCCCGATCACCAGGTGCTTCTCGCCGCTGCCCTTGCGCACCTCGCAGTCACCGAACCCGGCCCGCTCCAGCAGTGCGATGAACTCGGCGGCCGTGCGGTGCCGCCCGGCCATCTCGATGTGCATCACCAGGTTCATCGCGGCGGTGGCCAGCGGGCCGCTGCGGTCGTCGTCGAAGAGGCGGTCCATGACGAGGACCCGGCCGGGTGCCTGGCACGCGCGGTATGCCTTCTCCAGGAGCATGACGCAGGTGTCGTCGTCCCAGTCGGAGAGGATGTACCCGAAGGCGAGGCAGTCACCGTGGGGGAGTTCGCCCGCGAAGAAGTCGCCGCCGACGAAGTCGAGGCGGTCGGCGACCGGACGTGCCTCGGCGTCCTCGCCGACCAGGGGGCCGACCGCCGGCATGTCGAAGACGGTGGCGCGCAGCGCGGGTTCGGTGAGCAGCGCCGCCACCGCGAACGGCCCGGTGGCTCCGCCGACGTCGACCAGGTGCTTCGTCCCCGCCATCCCGGCGAGGGCGGCGAGTTCCTGCGACATGCCGAAGCTGAGGTCCCACATGGCGCGCATGAAGGCCCGCAGCGACTCGGCGTCGCGGTACACGTCGTCGAACGGGGACGCTTCCGTGGCCGGTTTGCCCCGGGTGAGGTAGGCGTCCAGGCGGCCCAGACGGCCCTGGGTCTCCAGCGTGAGGTGCTCGATGAAGCCACCCAGGTACCGGCTGCTGCGGCGGTCGAGGAACGGCGCGGCGTCGGAGGTCAGGGAGAACTCGCCGCCCGCCGCCCGTCGGACGATCCCCAGGGACGTCAGGACGAGCAGCATGCGCTCCAGGGTGTCCTGGTCTGTGCCGAGGCGCTCGGCGAGGCTTCCCACCGTGGCCGGACCGTCCTCGACGAGGGACGCGAACACCCCGTGCTTGAGGGCCGTGTGGAGTACCGGGGTGGAAATGAGTCCGTAGACGGTGTTCTCAAGTGCGCGGGGCATCATCGGGGTTGCTCCTCGGTCACGTCGATCTCCTGTACCAGTTGGGCCAGTTCCTGCGGATGGCTGACGTGGGAGGCGTGGCCGGCGCCGGGGATCTCGGCGAACCGGCCGTGCGGCAGCAGCTCGGCGAGCCGCCGCGCCACGTCCCGGTGGTGGGTGGCGGACCGCGATCCGGCCACCACCAGGGTGGGGGTGGGGAACGTCAGCGGGTCGAAGCGGGGCAGATCGACGGTGGGGTCCGTCATCTCGGAGAGGAGAGCCGCCCCGTCGGCGGCGAGGTCGGACGGCTGCGCACGCGCCAGGTGCAAGCGGCTCGCGGGGCCGAGGAGTTCGGCGAGCAGGGTTCGGGTGGCCTGCTCGGGGCCGCCCTCGGCGGCGGCGCTGCGCACGGTCCGCTCCCACGGGTCCTCGGCGGGCCACCAGGGCAGCCAGCGCACCGGGGGTTCGACGGCGGCGATCGCGGTGACCCGCGACGGGTCGGCGGCAGCGGCGGCCATGGCCACCAGAGCGCCGTAGCTGTGCCCGAGCACGATCGGCGCATCCAGCTCCGCCAGGACCGCACGCAGGTCGTCCACGTGCGCCTGGTGGTCGACGTCCGATCCGCCGAGCGAGCGGGACTCGCCCCAGCCGCGCCGGTCGTAGCCGAGGACCGTACGGTTCGCGAGGTGGTCGGTCACCCGGCGGAAGGCGGCGCTGCGGTCCAGGGAGCCGTGCACGATCACCACGGGCCGGGCTGTGCTGTCCGCTCCGCCCGCCAGGGTGCGGACGGCCGGCCGTGCCCGCTCCGGCCCGGCCTGTGTCGCTGTGTCGTTGACGTTCACGGTGCCTCTCGTCCCTCGCTCACGAGCCGCACGAGTCCGGCCAGGGTGGGCTCGTCGAGCAGTCGCTGTATGTCGATCAGCACGCCGAAACGATCCTCCGCGGCGGCCATGAACTCGGCCATGGCCAGCGAGTCGCCGCCGGCGGAGAAGAAGTCGGTGTCCAGCTTCACGTGGGCCTGCGGCACGCGCAGGCACGACGAGAACAGCCGGGCCAGCTCCCATGTCAGGCGGGTCGGTCCCCCGCCGGCGTCCGCCACGGGTGCGGGACGGGCCGCGGGCACCGGAGCGGGAGGCAGCGCGGGCACCGCCGAGGGGGCCGGGACCCCGGCCGAACCCGCGGCCCGGTCGGCGCCGGTCCCGGGCGCCGCCGTCTTGTGGCGCTGTCCCACCTTGCCGTTCGAGGTGAGCGGCAGCTGGTCCATGACGGTGAACACCGCCGGAATCATGCCGCCGTGCAGACGCTCGGCGAGATAGCGGCGTACCGCCGACTCGTCCCAGTCGTGAGGCTGCCGGGGTACGACGAGGGCGTGCAGCCGGTTGTCGCGCTCGACCGCGTGGCAGGACGCCACCCCGGGCGCCTTCTCCAGCACGCGCTCCACCTCGTCGAGTTCGACCCGCTGCCCCCGGATCTTGACCTGCCGGTCGCGGCGGCCGACGTACTCCAGGGAGCCGTCCTCCCGCCAGACGCACACGTCACCGGTCCGGTACATCAGCCGTCCCGGCCGCCCCGCGAAGGGATCGGGCACGAACGAGTGGGCCATGAGATCGGGGCGGCCCAGATAGCGGCCGACTCCGCGACCGGCGATGTACAGCTCGCCCGGGCTTCCGGCGGGCAGCAGCCGCTGTTCGTCGTCCAGGACGTAGACCCGCTTGCCCGCCACGGGGCGCCCGATCGGCGGGTCGTCCTCACCCCGGCACTCGTGCCAGGTGGACCAGACCGCCGCTTCGGCGGGCCCGTAGAGGTTGAGGAGCCTGCGGCCCCGCGCCGTCCAGCGGCGGACCAGGTCGCCGGGCAGCCGCTCGCCTGCGAAGGCGGCGATGCGCAGGTCGGGCAGTGGATCGGACGGGAGCACCGACCACACCGAAGGCGTCATGATGGCGGCGCTCACCCGTCTCTCGCGCATCAGCCGCAGCAGTGGCGGGCCGGGGGTCAGCTGTGCGGACCTCGCGACGACGAGGGTCGCCCCGCACAGCAGGGCGAGGACGACCTCGGAGACGCAGCCGTCGAAGTTCAGCGACAGGAACTGCAGCACCCGGTCCTGGGGCCGGATCCGGAACACCTGTCGCTGGGCGAGGTGCAGGTTCGTCAGCGCCTCGTGGCTGTTGGCGATGGCCTTCGGCCGGCCCGTGGTGCCGCTGGTGAACACGACATAGGCGGTGTTGCCCGGCACGACGCCGGTGATGGGCGGGGCGGAGGCGCGCACGGCCGGGTCGAGGAGGACGACCTCGGCCGGGACGTCCAGGGACGCGATCCGGGCGGCGGTGGCGTCGTCGGCGATGACCAGCCGGGCCGACGTCTGCGCCAGCATGGTCTTCAGGCGCTCGCCGGGGCAGTCGGCGGCGGCCAGCAGGAAGGCGCCTCCCGCCTTGGCCACGGCCAGGACGGCGACGACGAGCTGCACGGAGCGTTCCATGCTGATCGCGACGACCGTCTCGGGCTCCACCCCGAGTTCACGCAGGCGGAGCGCGGCCCCGTTGGCCCGCGCGTCGATGTCCGCGTACGAGTAGGTGACGCCCTCGTCCTCGACCGCCGTGCTGTCCGGCGCGAGCCGGGCCCGCTCCTCGAAGAGCAGTTGCCAGCAGATCTGGGCGGCGCCGTCGTCGGTGCCGGTGTCGTTCCACTCGGCGACGATCTGGTGCCGTTCGAGGTCGCTCACCGTCTTCGCTTCCGGTACTGCTTCGGCCTCTTCAGCCGATTCGGCCTGCCCGCGGGCGGCGTCCTCGGACGTGTCGGCCTTGCCGGCCGCTGGTGGGAGGCCGGCCGGCGGGCCGTCCTGCGCGGCGGGCTCGGGCGTACGGCCGACGAGCATCAGGGCGCGGTGCCGGGAGCGCGTGTTGCAGTGCGGCCCCCACTGCACCGGGTCCGGATCCACCGGGGTGAGCCCGAACTCCTCGTAGCGTTCGATGAAGCCGAGGATCGCCCAGCGCGCCAGACGTTCGGCGAAGGGCGCGCCCAGGCAGTAGTGCGGGCCGGAGCCGAACCCGAGGTGGCGGCCCTCGGTGCGCGCGATGTCGAAGGCGGTGGGGTCGGTGAACTTGCGGGGGTCGAGGTTCGCCGCGGCGAGCAGGACGAGGACTCCGTCCCCGTCCCTCACCCGCGCCCCGCCGATCTCGATGTCGGTGACGGCGTGCCGTCCCACGTACTGGCTCGACCCGTCGATGCGCATCGTCTCGGCCACGGCGGAGTCGGCCAGCGAGGGGTCCTGCCGCAGCCGCCGCAGCTGTTCCGGGTTCTCGGCGAGCAGCAGCAGTCCGGTGGAGACGAGGTGCGTCAGGGTCTGGTAACCGCCGGCGACCAGCACCATCGCGTTGGCGGCGACGAGGTGGAGGAGTTCGGCGGACGGTTCGCCCGAGGCGTCGGCGTCGAAGTCGTCCCGCAGGGCCGTCGCGAGTGTGGTGACGAGGTCGTCGCCGGGTACGGCGAGGCGTTCGGCGGCCAGTCGGCGCAGACCGGCGAGTGCCTTGTCGAAGAGCGGGATCGTCGCCAGATCGGCCCGGCTGGGGAACGTGGAGACGCTGCTGAGGAGGCGCTCGTAGCAGTCGGCCCACTCGGTGAGTTCCGCGCCGCGGCCCGCCATGCCGAGCAGGTGGGTCATCAGACGCTCGGGGAGCTGCTCCGCGAAGTCCCGTACCAGGTCGATGGTTCCGGCCTCGGGCAACGCGTCCAGGACCTCGTCGGCGATCTTCCGCAGGGCCGGGTCGTGCCGGCGCAGGCCGGCCGGTGAGAACTCGCCACGCAGGGCGTTCCTGATCCGGGTGTGCTCGGGCGGATCGTTGAAGAGGAACTGGGCGGACAGCGTCTCGGCGGTCGGCGCGATGCCGCTCATGCCGCGCGCCGCCAGGTCGCCGGCGGCATGGTGGCGGGCGGACGAGAACGCCCGGTGGTTGGCGAGGATCTCGACCGACTCGGCATACCCGGAGCAGACCCAGACGCCTCCCACCTCGTCGTAGAAGACGGGCGGAAGCTCGGAGATCGCCTCCCAGTAGAGCCGGGGGTCGGCTATGACCTCGGCGCGGCGCAGATTGTGGATGCCATGCCGCGCACGGTCGTAGCCGGCGGCGGCAGGGGCGGTCGGAGGCCCCACGCTCTTCCCCATCTCCCTTTCCTTGGTTGTCATCGTCTCCCGTTCCTCGGCGCGGGGTTGGTTCACACGGCCGGGGAATCGTTCAGTACGGCAGCGCGCGGGCGCGCACCGGTCGTCAGTTGCCGGCCATGCGCTGTGCGAGGCTGCGCGGGCGCATGTCGGTCCAGTTCTCCTCGATGTGGCGCAGGCACGCCTCGCGCGTGTCGCTCGGGTGCGCGACGGTCCAGCCCGCGGGCACGTCCACGGTGACCGGCCAGAGCGAGTGCTGGTTCTCGTCGTTGACGAGCACCATGTA
Organism: Streptomyces flavovariabilis; assembly: GCF_000725785.1. Lineage (NCBI taxonomy): Bacteria > Bacillati > Actinomycetota > Actinomycetes > Kitasatosporales > Streptomycetaceae > Streptomyces > Streptomyces flavovariabilis. The sequence continues at coordinate 44,644 of NZ_JNXD01000037.1, forward strand.
CGCGCCGTCCGGGTTCTCGAAGGGGTTCGTCATCCTTGGCTCCTTGATGGTGGGGCTTGCTCAGGGGTTCGGTTCTGACCTTGGTTCTGGCTGTGGTTCCGACTCCGGATCCGGCCGCAACGGGGCGTCGTTCAGGTGCGACGGCCCCTGCCGCAGGGCGCGGGAGAGGGTCTCTCCCACCGGCTCCAGGATGTGAGGCATCAGCATGTCGTCGTGGCGGCACGGGACGCGGTACTCGTCGATCCGGCCGGTGACGTGCGCTGTCCAGGCGTGGCGTCCCTTCCCGGGGGCGGTCTCCGCCCCGTCCCGGGCCAGTGCCGCCGTCAGCAGGAGCAGGTCGCCGCGGAACACACCCGGTGCGAACGCCGCGCCGATACCGGCGTTGTGCCGCAGCGTGTGCGCGAAGGTGTGGAGGTCGTCGGCCGTCAGGTTCGCCATCACCGCGCCGACCTGCTGGAAGAACTCGCTCAGCGCGGCCGGGGTCAGCGGATCGCCGGCACGGACGGTGGTGATGGCGTTCGGATCGTAGCCGGCGTTCGCGGCGATCATCCTGAGCATGCTGTCCTCGTCCGCGGGCACGGCCTCGTCGCCGTCCTCCACCGCGGCCGGGAAGGCGTCCAGGAGCGCGAGGAGCGCGATCTCCTCGCCCTGTTCCTGGAGTTGCGTGGCCATCTCGAAGGCGACGAGGCCACCGAACGACCACCCGAGGAGGTGGTAGGGACCACGGGGCTGCACCGAGCGCAGCTGTTGGACGTAGTCCGCCGCCATCGCCGCGAGCGTGGCCGGCGGCTCCGCACCCTGCAGCAGGGTGCGGGCCTGGAGGCCGTAGAGCGGGTGGCCCGGCGGCAGGTGGTCCTTGAGGCCGTAGTAGCCCCAGCTGTGTCCGCCCGCCGGGTGGACGCAGAAGATCGGTGCCCGCTCTCCGCCGGGGTGCAGCGGCAGCAGGACGTCGCCCCGGACCTTCGCCGCACCGCGCAGCCGCTCGGCGAGCCCGGCCACGGTGGGCGCCTCGAAGAGGTCCCTGGGCCCCAACTGGGCACCCAGCGCGGCACGGATCCGCCCGATCAGGCGCATGGCCAGCAGCGAGTGCCCGCCGAGGGCGAAGAAGCCGTCGTCGCTGCCGACCCGGGCGACGTCCAGGCCGAGGACTTCGGCGAAGAGGCCGGCGATGATCCGCTCGTGCGGGGTGCCCGGGGCCCGGGCCGGGGTGGCCCCGGCGGCGTAATCGGGGGCGGGCAGCGCCTTGCGGTCCAGCTTCCCGTTGGGCGTCAACGGCAGTTCGCCGAGCTCGACGACGGTCGTGGGCACCATGTACTCGGGCAGCAGCCGCCCCAATCGGGCGCGCACCTCGGGCTGGTCCAGGACCACGCCCTCCTCGACCACCGCATAGCCGACCAGGCGGTGGTCACCCGGCCGGTCCTCGCGGATCACGACGGCGGCGCTCACCACACCCGGGCACGCCGCCAACGCGGCCTCGACTTCTCCCAGTTCGATACGGAACCCCCGCAGCTTCACCTGGTCGTCGGCGCGGCCCAGGAAGCGCAGGGTGCCGTCGCTGTTCCAGCACGCCCGGTCACCGGTGCGGTACATGCGCGTACCCGGCACACCGTGGGGATCGGCGGTGAACCGTTCCGCGGTCAGCCCGGGACGGTTCAGGTAGCCCCGGGCCAGCCCCTCCCCCGCGATGTACAGCTCCCCGGGCACTCCGGGCGGCACCGGGCGCAGCCCCGCGTCCAGGACGTACACCCGCGTGTTGGCGATGGGCCGGCCGATCGGCGGAGCAGTTCCGTCGCCGGTGTGCTCCAGCTCGGCGGCCGTCGACCAGATGGTCGTCTCGGTGGGCCCGTACACATTGGTGACCGACCGTCCGAGGCCGCGCAGGGTCTCGGCCAGGGCGGCCGGGACCGCCTCGCCTCCCACCAGCACGCGGCGCAGCCCCAGCCCGGTAGCGCCGGATGCCGCCGCCAGCTCCCGCCACAGCGAAGGCGTCGCCTGGACGACGGTGACTCCGGCGTCGGCGATCAGTTCGACCATGGCATGCGGCTCATTGGCCACAGCGGCTCCGGGCAGGACCAATCCCGCGCCGCACAGGAGCGGCAGGTAGATCTCGAGCCCGGCGATGTCGAACGCGATCGTCGTCACCGACAGGAACCGGTCCCCCTCCCGGACGCCGACCCGGCTCTTCATGTCACACAGGAAGTTGGCCAGTCCCCGGTGCGGGACGGTGACGCCCTTGGGTACACCTGTCGATCCCGAGGTGTAGATGACGTATGCCGGGTGGGCGGGGTCGGGTGTGGTGGTGGGGTCGGTGGTGTCGTGTCC
>NZ_JNXD01000038.1:0-31158 GCF_000725785.1 Streptomyces flavovariabilis
TCTCGGTATGGAGTTCGCTCTGGGGAACCAGGCGGGTCTCGAGCCCGAGACGGCCGGACATGATCTCGTGGGTCTTGCGCAGACCGTCGAAGTGGGCCGGCTTGGATGCCAGGTTCAGCTTGCCCGTGCGGGCGAAGTCGCAGTCGATGTTCTCGTCCGTGACGAGCTTTTCGAGGGTGTCGACCGCGTCGTGGTAGGCCATCAGATAGGCCTTGGCGGTGTCGAATCCGTAGCGGGAGATCGCGGACCGGAAGCCGATCGACATGCCCGTGGGTGAACTTCATGTCGCTGCTCTCTCCTGCCAGTGCCGCCAGCCGCTGGGGGTGTCGGAAGCTGCTCGCTGCTGCGCCCAGACCATACCACTATTCGTTCCAGTTCCAATCTGAAACGAGAAGCGTCTGGGGGTGCGGTCCGGCGATCGGTACGGGCAGGGGGTGCTCTGGACGTGGCGATTCCGGGGCTATCCGGAAGCTACGGATCCATGTATAGCGGCTCAATCCAGACGTCGAGCGGACGGACGACCAGCGTCTCGCGCAGGGGATATACCGCTGGGCGAGGTCGCACGAGGGCGGGAAGGCGTTGATCGCGAGTGGTAGGCTCGCCGGCATGCGGTCAAGTCGCCCTGCATCACAGGGCGACCAGCCCGGCGACGTCACTGCGCCACGGCGGCTGACCGCACAGGGGTCCACCGTCTGATCGATGCTCGCTGCCGACAGTCAGTTGGTCATCGACCCCCATCCTCCTGGCCTGCGCCGCGATGCGGCGATTCTGCCGGGAGTGCTTCGGGGACCCTTCGGAGTGCATGACAGATGAGCCGAGAACCGTCCGGCACAGAGAAAGACGAGGAAGAGGGCCCTCAGGGGACCCTCCAGCACACCCAGACGACGGCAGGCGGGCGCGAACAGCCTTGCGTCACTCCACCGAAGCCCGCGATCATCACACCCAGGCCGGTCCCGGCAGGACCGGCGTACCGTGCTCGCTATGGTCATCACGTGACCTCTAACCCCACTCCCCGCGACTACAACAAGGCGTCGGTCCTCGACGTGGTCCTCTCCCACGCGCCCCTGACCCGGAACCAGCTGATCGAGCTGACCGGCCTGAGCAAGGCCACGGTGTCCAGAGCGGTGGAGGAGCTCCGGGCCGACGGCTTCGTAGTCGACGGCGGAATGGATGAGGTCACCGGCCGCGGCCGCCGCTCCACCTATCTCGACCTGCCCGGCACGACCGGGCATGTCGCCGGCATCAGCTTCGGAGCGCAGACCACAGGCGTGCTGGTAACCGACCTCAGGGGCCGTGAGGTGCACCACCTGCTTGTTCCCACCGTCGACCACCAGGAGGTCGAGGACGCCGCACGATGGCTGGTCGACCTGATCGCCCAGGCCGCCGAATCCGCGCAGGGCCCGCTGCGTCAGATCGTCGCCGCGGTTCCGGGCCGGGTCCGGGGCGGCACGGAGATCTTCGGCCCCGCGGAGTCGATGAAGATCTTCGAGGGCTCCGGCCTCCACCGGGCCATCGAGGACCTGGTCGACGCCCCCGTGGTTCTCGACAGCGATGCCAACGCGGCCCTGCTCGGGATCCTCACGAACGACGCCACCATCTCCAATGCCGCGCTCTTCAGCGTCAGCACCATACTGAACTTCGCCAGTTGCACGGAGCACGAGCTCGCCCGGGGGAACACGCCCACCTTCGGCGACATCGGTGTGCTGTCCTCCGGAGTCGGCACGGAAATCCTCGACGAGCTGCTGAGCACCAGGGGCCTTCTCCGGTTCGCGCGCAAGCGGGGGCTTGAGCTCGAACGCATCGAGGACCTCTGGCTGGAGTCGCACCCCGAGGCTCCGCGTGCCGAGGTGCTCGAGGCGTTCACCGCGGCGATCGTGACCGCTGTCAGCGTCGTCGCAGTGACGTTGGATCCCGAGTCGGTCTACTTCGTGGGCCGGCTGGGGCCGCTCGTCGACGAGGTGCTCCCGGAGGTGCGCGGCCGGCTCGACCGGAGTCTGCCGGCCGCCCCCGAGATCAGACCGGTGCAGCACCTCATCGGCCTGTCGACCGCACAGGGAGCGGTGTACGCCTGCCTGACGATCGCTCAGGAGCGGCTGCGGGACGCCGTACTCGGGGCACGGCGCCAGAGCCAGCCCGCCGAGCATTCCGCACCGGCCTTCTGAAGCGATGGGCGGCCGGCCGGAAGAGACTTCCCGTGGTTCGCCGGCCCCCTACCGAGGCAGTTCCACGACATGACCACTGTCGCGCTGGCCGCCACCGGTTACGCTCGGCTGCCCCCATGGAGGACGGCGAACGCCCCCCGCGCGCGGGTGCCGTCCGGCGCCTCCCAGGAGCCGGCGACATGGCCGGTCGCCCCCTGCGGAAGGACGACCAGGCCGTCCGCAGCGGGTTGCAGGGCCCGGTGCAAGCGGAGGACTTGGCCCTGCGGTGTGGTCAGCGCGGTGCCTTCCCGGTCGTCGGTGGCGGTGAAGCCCGAGGAGAAGGAGCCTTCACCGGTGGGGGAGACGACGACCTCCCGAGCGGGGGTGTCGCTGACGTTCTGGTCCTGGGCCTGCGCCCGCCCCTCGATCAGGGCCACCAACTGGGCGACCAGCACAGGATCATGACAGCCGTCGTAGGCCCAGCGCTGTCCCAGCACGCCGTGCTCCATCGTGCCGACGAGGGCGTGCTCCGTCCCTTCGAGCGGGGCACCGCGATAAGCCAGAGGCACCAGGTACGCGACCGGCTGAGGGCCGGAGGCGTCGGTGACCACCATGAACTCGATCCCCACCTCGCCCTGCGGATCGTCGAGCCGGAAGCCTCCCGCCTTCGCCAACTCCGGTTCGGCCGCGCCTCGGTACCACGGGCGGGAGGGCAGCCAGGCGGTGAGCAGGTCCAGCTTGGTCGGCTTCAGGGTGGTGTGGTGGATGACGGCCATGCCGAGGGTTCCCTTCGGGTGCGTCGTACGGGCGATCACACTCTCGCAGCCGCGCGGCGCGGGCAGGGTCCCGAAGACCAGAGTTCGTGCGCGTAGGTTCGGAGATCGGAACGCCACGAGGAGGACGGGGCCATGACCACATCGACGGGCAGGGTGGTGTGCGACATCACGATCTCGGCCGACGGGTACTCGGCCGGGCTCGGCCAGACGGAGGAGCGGCCGTTCGGGGACGACGGCGGTGACGGCTCGGGTGAACAACTGCACGCCTGGATGTTCCACACACCCGACGAGAACCGGGCCGAGATCGACCGGCTGAACACGGCTGGTGCGTTCATCATGGGGCGCAACATGTTCGGCCCGGTTCGGGGCGGGTGGGATCGGCAGTGGAACGGCTGGTGGGGCGGCGATCCGCCGTTCCACGCGCCGGTGTTCGTGCTCACCCACCACCCCCGCGAACCGCAGCCGATGGACGGCGGCACCACGTACCACTTCGTCACCGACGGCATCGCGTCGGCCCTGACACGGGCACGCGCGGCGGCCGGCGACGGCGATGTCACCGTCCTCGGCGGCGCGACCACCATCAACCAGTACCTGGCCGCCGGCTTGATCGACGAGCTGCGGCTGCACATCGTGCCGCTCACGCTCGGCGCCGGCACGCGGTTGTTCGAGGGCGTCCCGCCGCTGAAACTGGAGCAGGTGGCGTCGCGGTCGGCGAGCCAGGTCACGCACCTCACCTACTACATGCTGCCCTGAGGGCCCGGGAAACCCGAGAAGATCACTCCCGGATGTGACGGCGCCTCGTTCAGCACCCACAGACCGATCAGCGTGGCCAGGGCGAACACGACGGTGATGAGCACCGCGAGGACGAGCCTGCGACGGCGTTCGCGGCGCAGCCATTCGCCGCGTGCCGTGCGATAGGCGTCGGGCGCGGCCCGCACCCCGCCCGCGAGGGCGGCCAGGGCCTCGGTCAGCTCCCGCTCCGTGCGGTCCGGGTCGGTGTGGTTCATCGCCGGGCCTCCATCACCTGGGTCAGCGCGGCGAGACCGCGTGCGGTGTGCGTCTTCACCGAACCGGACGAGATGCCCATCGCGGCGGCGATGTCGCCTTCCTTCAGTCCGAGCCAGTGCCTCAGCACGAGCGCCTCGCGCTGCCGGGCCGGCAGCTGCTGCAGCGCGTCGCGATCATGTTCGAGGCGCTGTTCATCCTGACCACGGTCGACGCCGGCACCCGCGTCGGCCGCTTCATGCTCCGGGACATGCTCGGCAACGTCTTCAAGCCGCTCGGCCGGGTCAACTGGAAGCTGGCATCTGGCTGTGCAGCGGCCTGGTCGTCGCCGCCTGGGGCTACTTCCTCTACACCGGCGCCACCGACCCGCTCGGCGGAATCAACCAGCTCTTCCCGCTCTTCGGCATCGCCAACCAGTTGCTCGCCGCCATCGCCCTCGCCGTCTGCACCACCGTGCTCGTCAAGTCCGGGCGGCTGCACTGGGCCTGGGTCACCGGCCTCCCCCTGGCCTGGGTCACCGCGATCACCTTCACCGCCGGCTGGCAGAAGATCTTCTCCAGCGACCCGAAGATCGGCTTCTTCGCCCAACGGACCCACTACGCCGACGCCCTGGACGCCGGCCGGATCCTCGCCCCCGCCAGGACGACCGCCGACATGCACACCGTGATCACCAACTCCACCGTCGACGGCGTCCTCATCGCCCTCTTCCTGCTCCTGGTCGCCGTGGTGATCGGCAACGCGGCGGTGGTCTGCGTGCGCGCGATACGGTCCGCGACGCCACTGCCGACCAACGAGGCCCCGTACGTCGAGTCCCGCATCGACGCGCCCGGCCAGGCCGCCGAACCACTGGCCGGAGCCCGCTCATGAGGATCCGGCGCTGGGCGCGTGCCGTGCGCTGGCATCTGCGCGAGCTGACCGGAGAGGCCCAGTACGACCGCCACTGCGAGCGGTACCGGCGCCACCATCCGCTCGCCCCGGTGCCGACCCGCCGCGAATACCAGGTGCTGCGTACCCGGCACCAGGAGGCCCGCACGCACAGCCGCTGCTGCTGAGCGGCTCCCGCGATGCCGCGCGTGCGACGCGGCGACCGCCGTGGGGAGTGTTTCCCACGGGGCATTCGCGGCGGGGGAGAGCTCTGCCCGGCTCAGCCGCCCACGATGCTGCGGAAGTCGCGGAGGGCGAGGGACAGCAGGGGCCGATGCCGGGCGAGGACGGACAACGGAGCGTCAGGTTCCGTCGTCACGCGGCTGCGGCCCAGGGCCGGTCGTCCGGTGATCCGCATGGGGACGCGGCACCGCGTACCGTCGGACAGCTGCTGGACCAGGTGGGCGCGGGCAGGCAGCCGGAAGGGCAGCCGCAGCACGTCGCGGTACGTGACGCGGACCGGCGCGGCGCCGGCGGCGGTCAGCTCGCCCCGGACGCTGCTGCCGCTGTCCGCGCGGAGCATGATCGTGCCCAGATCCTTCGGGATGCCCCACAGGGCGCGACCTCCGGCCAGGGACTGTTCGTTGTCGACCCAGGCGGCCACGGCGCTGCCGGCGAGGCGGTGTCCGTGGCGTACGGCCAGGGCGATGAGGCATTCGCGGTAGGCGAGGACTCCGCCGGGCCGGTAGTCGACCCAGAAGGTGAGCACGGTGGCGCGGCGCCGCACGACCCAGGGGCGGACCCCGGACGGCAGCGGCCAGGACGGCAGTTCGTCCACAGGGACGCGCCACAGCGAGACGACCATGTCGCCGGTGAGGCGCCACGGCGAAGGAGGGAAGGGGACGGCTGGTCGTTCCACGGCGTGCTGACCGACTTCCTCGGCTCGGACTGGTACGGCCGATTGTCCCACTCGCGACGGCCCGGGCGGGCCCGCGGCGCACAGCCACGGACCCGGCCCGGTCCGGCCCGGTCGTCGGGCTCAACGGTCCTGGGCGAGTGCGACGAGTTCGGCGAACAGGCCGCCGGCGCCGACGAGGTCCTCGTACGTCCCCTGTTCGACGATCCGGCCCTTGTCCATGACGAGGACGCGGTCGGCGAGGCGGGTGTTCTCCAGTTGGTGGGTGACGACGATCGTCATGCGTTCGACGGCGATCCTCTTGATCTCGAGGAAGATGGCGTGCTCGCCGCGGGCGTCCATCTGGGACGTCGGCTCGTCCAGGATCAGCAGCGGCGTCCGGCGGTACAGGGCGCGTCCGCACACCAGGCGCTGCCACTGCCCGCCGGACAGTTCGGCGCCGCCCCACAACTCCTTGGCGAGCAGCGTGTCCAGTTGCCGGGGCAGCTTCTCGATGGCCTCGCGCATGCCGACGGCGTCGACCACGTCCCACACGGGACCGTCGTCGAAGGTCTTCGGCTGCCCGAGGGTGATGTTCTCGCGGGCGCGCAGGGGCCAGCACGCGAAGTTCTGCGGTACGAGCGCGGTCCGCTGCCACACGGCGTCGGGGTCGGCGTGAGCGAGGTCCGCGCCGTCCCACAGCACGCGGCCCTTGTCGGCGAGAAGGATGCCGGTGATGAGTTTGGCCAGGGTGGACTTGCCCGAGCCGTTCTCGCCGACGATCGCCAGGATCTCGCCGCGGCGCAGTGTGAGCGACACGCCCGCGACGGCCGGTTCGTCCTTGCCCGGGTACTGGTACTCGACCTCGTCGAGGCGGATCTCGTCGACGCGTTCGGGGATGGTCAGCTCACCGCGGCGCGGGGCGCGTTCGGCGGCCATGTCGAGGAAGGACCGCATGTCGGCCAGGTAGAGCGAGGTGTGGAACATCGCGGCGCCGTGGATGACGAACTGGCTGAGCGCCGCGAGGGTGGTCTGCACGGCGACGACGGCGGTGGCGGCGACGGGCAGGGCGATCCGGCCGCCGGCGGCCAGCCAGGCGAGGGTGGCCCAGGTGCTCAGCAGGAAGACCCCGCCCAGGGCGCTGGTGATCAGCACGATGCGCAACTGGCGCGGGGCGGCGGTGAGGGTGCGCTGGTCGATGCGGTCGGACAGCGCCCGGTACCAGTAGACGAGATAGCCGGTCATGCCGTTGGCGCGGACCTCGTCGCCGAATCGGGAGTAGGTGGCCCACCAGCGCATCATGGAACGCACGTTGCGGTCGCCGACGTTCAGGTAGTGGGTCTCGTAGTCGACGCGGGCGGACAGGACGGCACCGGCGCCGGCGGGGAGAACGGCCAGGAGCAGCAGGGGCAGCATCAGCGGGTGCAGTGCCGTGATGACTCCGCTCGCGGCGATCATGCGGATCAGGGCGGACATGAACCGCTGGGCGTCCTGGACCATCATCCGGGTGCGGGTGACACCGACTTCGGCGGCTTCCTGCCGGTCGGCGAAGCCGTCCTCGCCGTAGGCGGAGCTCTCCACCCGGCACACGGCGGCGACCAGGGCGATGTCTGCCTCGGTCGTCAGCAGCGGAGTGATCCGGCCGTCGGCGTAGGAGGACAGGGCGCTGCTGATCCGGCCGACGGCAGCGGCTGCCGTCACCGCGATCAGGGCGGGCAGCGCATGGTGCAGGCGTTCGGAAACCGTGCCGCTGCCGAGGATGTCCGTCATCGCCTGCGCGGTGAACGCGAGGACCACGGCCGCCGCGATGCCGGTGAGGAGCTGGCAGGCGAGGAGCAGCACGACGCCGGCCCTGTCGACGCCCCACGCCATTCTCGCGGTGTGCCCGAGGACGGACGGCAGGCGGCGGCACATCGCAGTGAAACTGGCGTCCGCCAGCGGGTTCTCGCCGTACTTCCCGCCGAACGTGAGAGTCGCGGGTGGGGGAGGAGGCGGAGTGTTCTCGTCAGCGTTCGAGGCGTCGGTCACCGTCACCTGGATCCCTCCTGGAGGTCCGTGCCGTGCCCGGACGGCTCGGCGGTGCACGGCCTAACGACACGGCGCCTGAATCGAACGCGCTCGATTTCGGACGTGCTGGGGCCCTTGCCGCACAAGGGGCCGACCGGGTCGGTTCGTTGCCGGCGCCGATCCCCGGAGTCCCGGACCTGGCCGAATCGCGGAGGCTCGAAACACCTGTGGTGCATGGGGTTCGGGGCCCTCTCAGTTCGCTGCTGTTCGCGATGTCCGTCGGCACGCCGATCCAGGAGCGACGTGTCGCCGTGAGGAGAGAGCCAGCAGCGGAAGTGAGGCCCGGCGGGCGGGAGGCCGGCCCACTCTCGGCAGGGCTTGCGGTGCCCGCCCCGCAGCCTCGCGCGCGGTTGGATAAACTCCCGCGCATGGGACACGCACGTTCGACAGGGCCGACGGGCTTCAGGTAGCCCGCCGGGAGATCCCCGGCGGTAGCCGCGAACGGAGTCCCGTGTCACGCACCGCCCACCACCTTCGCTCTTCGGACAGCCGGAGTACACGCGACTGCTCGTCAGGAAAGCCATGGCGTTCCGTGGTTCTCCACGACCTCAGGTACAGCGCCCGCAGCTTCACGGACGCGTCAGGTGAGTCCAGCAGGCCTCGGCCTCGCCTCGTCCGCCGTACGGTGGATGTCTACTCATTCGCTCGACACCAGCGGGACCACTCCGTCGCCGAGTGGTCCGCGGTGGAGGAACGCCGGGCGCGACAGCGGCTACGGACCCAGGTGGGGACCCTCCTGAGGCTGGTGAACACGACCGCCGGCGAACTGGCACTCGACGCCGCGGACACGGTGGACGTACCGCCGGCACGCCATCGGCGCGGCTCGCTCTGGCTCGCATAGCGGCCTCACGGGGAACCGCCCCATCCTGAGACGATCAGTCGGGTGTCTCGGACGAGTCGGCCGGCTCGGAGTCGTCGGCCGGTGCGGACCGCTCGATGTCGTCGCTGGCCGCGGCCCAACTGGCCAGCAGGTTCAGGGCGTCCTGCGTGGGTGAGGAGGGCTCGGCGGTGTAGGTGAGGAGGACCTGGCTGGGGTCGTCGCCCACCGGGAAGGTCTCGAAGGGCAGGTCGAGGTCGCCGACGACCGGGTGGTGCAGGAGTTTCACGCCGGTGGTGTGCATCCGGACGTTGTGGGCGGCCCAGCGGTGACGGAACTCCTCGCTGCGGGTGGACAGTTCGCCGATCAGGTCGGTCAGCCGCCGGTCGTAGAGATCGCGGCCGGCCTCGGCGCGCAGCATGGCGACGCAGTCGGCTGCCACCTGGTCCCAGTCGCGGAAGAACTCGGTCGCTTGCGGGTCGAGGAAGACGAACCTGGCGTTGTTGGGCGGGCGCACAGGGCCGGCGTAGACCGGGGAGAACAGGGCGCGTCCGAGGTCGTTGGTGGCCAGGATGTCCCCCCCGCCCGCTGAGGACGAACGCGGGCGTGCCGCTCATCGAGTCGAGGACGCGCTGCACCGCGGGCAGCACGCGCTGCTGGGCGGGCCGACGGCGTGGCGGACGGGTCGTGCCGGCGCCGCGCAGGAGGTGCAGCAGGTGGATTCGTTCGGCCTCGTCGAGCTGCAGCGCTTGTGCGATGCCCTCGATGACGCTTTCTGAGACGCCGGTGGCGTTGCCGCGCTCCAGCCGGGTGTAGTACTCGCTGGAGATGCCCGCGAGCAGGGCGACCTCCTCCCGGCGCAGCCCGGTGACCCGTCGGCGCTCTCCGCCGTAGACCGGCAGTCCGGCTTGCTCGGGGGTGACCTTGGCGCGTCGCGTGCCGAGGAACTCCCGGATCTCCGCGCGGAAATCATCACGGATGTCGCGGTTGGTGCCGTAAGGGTCCTTTCTTCCTGCCATGGGCTCCACTCTACGAGCGCTTTCCCGCGGTAGGGGGTCCCTGTCAGTGACCCCCTCATCAGGGACTCCCACACTCCCGTGACAGCCGGTCTTATGGGTGGTGCACCGCCGCACGGCGGTGTGAACGGCCCGGACAAGGCGCCGCTTGTGCCGCCGGTCCGCAGCCCCTTCGCAGCGCCGTCGGCGCTGTGATCACCGGAGTCAGATGGGGATCATGCTTTTCGATGCACCAAGCCGGCCGCCGCAGTCACGGCACTGGGAGCGCTCAGCTCGCGGCCTTCGGATCGGGAGCGGCCGCCGACACGGCCGACAGCACCACCGGTTCCGGGTCGCCGCCACGGGTCACGGCGGGGTCGGTCTCCATGACGGGCACCCACCAAGGACCCTTCGCCGGGGTCGAGGCCACGGGCAAGGCGATCCGCTCGGAGAGCATGGCGTTCTACCGCCTGTCTCACGGAAAGATCGTCGAGGCTCCCTCAAGCGGCTCGGCACCGACCACATCGACCTCTACTACCAGCACCGCGTCGACCCGAGCACCCCCATCGAAGAGACCATCGGCGCACTGGCCGAACTGGTCGCCGAAGGCAAGGTGCGCCACATCGGCCTCTCCGAAGCCGGCCCCGCCACGATCCGCCGCGCACACGCCGTGCACCCGGTGGCCGCGCTGCAGACCGAATACTCGCTGTGGACCCGCGACGTCGAGACTGAAATCCTCCCGCTGCTGCGGGAGTTGGGCATCGGGTTCGTGCCCTACTCCCCGCTCGGGCACGGCCTGCTGACCGGGCAGATCCGCACCGTCGACGACTTCACCGACGACGACTGGCGCAAGACCAACCCTCGCTTCACCGGCGAGAACTTCCAGCGCAACCTGCGCATCGTCGACGAAGTGCGGGCCATCGGCGCCGAGATCGGAGCAACCCCGGCCCAGACCGCGCTGGCCTGGCTGCTGACCCGCGGCGACGACATCGCCCCCATCCCCGGCACCCGGCGAGTCTCGCGCGTCGAGGAGAACACCGCCGCCGACGCCATCGAACTCACCGCCGCCCAGCTCGACCGCCTCAACAACCTCACACCCGCCGCGGGCGAACGCCACGACGAGGCCAACATGGCCAGCATCGACCACTGACCACCGACGCCGTTGCGCCCCTTTCAGCCCGCTCAGCCCGCGCTCCCGGGCTTCGCGAAGGACTGCCGCCCCGGCGAACTTCCCCGGCCCGTCACACCCGACCAGCCAGCATCCGCTTCTTCCTTCATCTCACACTGATCACTGAAATGGGTTTTGCATCATGTCCAAGGTTCTCCTTGTCGTAGGCCACCCCGACCTGTCCCGGTCGAGGGCCAACGCGGCGCTCGTGGACGCCGTCCGCGATCTGGCCCATGTCACCGTGCACGACCTCTACGCCACCTACCCCGACTTCCAGATCGACGCCGCCGCAGAGCAGGCGCTGCTGGCCGACCACGATGTGATCGTCTTCCAGCACCCGGTGTTCTGGTACAACACCACCCCTCTGTTCAAGCAGTGGCAGGACAAGGTCTTCACCCTCGGCTGGGCCTTCACCATGGACGGCTCTGCCTCACAGCTGGCCGGCAAGAAGGCCGTCGTCGCCGTCACCACCGGCGTCCCCGGCGAGCGCTACACCCCCGAAGGCGCCAACAAGGCCACCCTCGAGACGCTCCTGAGTAACTGGCACGCGACCCTGCGGCTGTGCCAGTTCGACATCCAGCAGCCGATGGTCAAGGTGTACGGCACCGCCTTCGGCCTCTCCGATGAGGACCTGGCCGTCGCCGCCAAGCAGTACAACGAACTGCTCGCCTCCTTCGCCGCCTGACGACGCTCTCACCACCGCGGCCACTTGCCCCCGAGGTGACGCGGTGGCGATGGGGCACGCCAGTCTCCGGCCGCTCTTCGCCGCATCGGCGACGAGCGGCCGGACACATGACCGCGCAACCGGGGCGTGGGTTGCAGCCACAGGCCCGCCCACGTCCAGCAGGGCCGGCCGCGGGCGGTGGGAGGACGAGCCAGGACCGCGTCGCGCCACTGCGCCGCGACCACCGCGACACGCGCGTCACCGCGCAGCGCCGCCGTCCGCACCTGGACTAGTCCCTGCCGTCCGCCGGCAGACGCTCGGGCAGCCCGAGCCGGGGGAACTGGTCGTCGTGGAACGTGACGATCTCGGTGATCGCGCCGCCGGTGACGCGCAGGACATCGATCGTCAGCGGTACGTACGCCTCCTCCCGGTCCCGCCAGAGGTAGAAGGCGACGGCGGGCTGTCGGTTCACGGAGGTGGGGACGGCGTGCAGGCCCTTCATGCCCTCGAAGCCGCTCTCGACCCAGTCGTTCACCACCGCGTCGCGGCCGACGTTCATGCCCGGCGTAGGCGGCATCGAGCAGCGGATGTCGTCCCGCAGCATCGCGGCGAGCGCCGGGATGTCCGTGGCTACGCTGGCGTCGGTGAAGCGGCGTACCAGCTCGCGCGTCCCGGCGTCCTGGTCGCCGCCGGTCCAGTCCTGCCGCTCGGCGGGCAGGTGCTCCCGCATGCCTGCGCGGGCCCGCTGCAACGCGCTGTTCACGGAGTTGACGGAGTCCCCGAGGCACTCCGCGACGTCCTTCGCCGGCCAGCCGAGCACGTCCCGCAGGATCAGCACGGCCCGCGGCCGCGGCGCGAGGTGCTGGACGGCGACCACGTACGCCAGCTCGATCGTCTCCCGCGTGACGGCGACGGTCTCCGGCTCGTCCGCGTCGCGCGCGGGCAGTTCGTCGAGCAGCTTGTCCGGGTAGGGCTGCAGCCACAGCACCTCGCCGCCGGTCGCCGGCTCCGGGCGGCACTTGGCGAGCAGGTCAAGGCAGGCGTTGGTGGCGATCCGGTACAGCCAGGCCCGGAACGTCGACCGCCCCTCGAAGGTCTCCCGCCGCCGCCAGGCACGGAGGAACGTTTCCTGCACAGTGTCCTCGGCGTCCTCGAACGACCCGAGCATCCGGTAGCAGTGCACGTGCAGCTCCCGCCGGTGCCGCTCCGACAGCCTCGAGAACGCCGACTCGTCGACCTCGCCCAGACCGCTCATGCCCAGCTCCTCCAGCCGCGTGTCCGCACTCATCACGTCATCCTTCCGCCTCGTCGCGCCCGTCTTACGTGTGACGGGCGCGGGCGCGAAAACTCATCACCAGGGTCGGTCGGCATGGCTGAACGTTTCTCATCCTCCGCGGGTGAGGGGTTCGACGTGGTGGAGACCGAGGACGGCCTGCCGTCCGGCTGGCGAAGGTCGGCTCGCGTCTGCCCATTGCGCGAAGCCGAGCGAGGACCCATCATCAGGAATCCTGTTACTTCAAAGTTGTAGTGATGAGGGATCGAGTCATGCCATTGAGCCCCAGAATCCAGGCCAGAGGGATCCAACTGCTGCTCGGTCGGACAATGTCGCGCGTCCACAAGGACCTGCGCTTCACAAACATCCCCAAGCGCACGGAAGCCCTCCTGGTGGAGACCGGCTCCGGCCCGGTGCCCTGCACGGTCTACCGCCCGCCGGCCGACACCGGAACTCGCGCCCCCGTGTACGTCAACTTCCACGGCGGGGGCTTCGTGATCAGCCGCCCGGAGCAGGACGACCACATCTGCCGTTACATAGCCGCCACGGCCGGCTGTGTCGTGATCAACGTCGACTATGCCGTCGCCCCGCAGCGGCAGTTTCCGGTGCCCGTCACCCAGGCGTACGACGTCACTGCGTGGGTCGCCGAGAACGGCCCCGCGGGCGGCTGGGACGGCTCACGCCTTGCCGTGGGCGGGCACAGCGCCGGGGCCAACCTGACGGCTGCGGTCTGCCGCATGGCTCGGGACCGCGGAACCTTCTCACCCCGACTTCAGATCATCGACTCCGCACCGCTCGATCAGCTCGCCGACCCTGCCACGAAGCAGTCCCTCATCGCCAAGCCGCTGCTCAGCCCTCAGCTCATGCGGGTCTTCACGGCCGCCTACGTCCCAGACCCCGCCGACCGTGCCGACCCCCTCGTCTCGCCCGCACTGGCCGATGACCTCACTGGGCTCCCTCCCGGCCTGGTCATCACTGCGGAGAACGACCGCCTGCGCGACGAGGGCGACGCCTACGCCAAGGCTCTCGAGGCCGCCGGCGTTCCCGTCATCCACCGTGTCTTCGAGGGAGTCGACCACTACTTCACCCACACGGGGCCGGTACCGGCGGGCAAAGCAGCCATCGACCTGATGGCCACCACCTTGCGCGCCGCACTCAGCGCCTGAGGCCGACCAGTCGAGGCAGGCGAATGCTGTCGCGGCGGGACGGGGTGAACTGGTGGGGTGTCTGCGCCGGTGGGCGAGCCGGAGCAAGGCGCCGATGCGTCGGCCGGCAGGCCACGCACACGGCTGCCGGTACCCCGCGTGGAAGCGGTGACCTGCACGAAGGCGCGGACCCTGGACCGCCGGTCTGCGCCTCGGCGGTTCTTGGGCGTTCGCGCGCTGACAGGGGCCGCCGCACCGATGGCCACGCATGGGTGTGGTGAGTGGTCGAGAAGGCGGGCCGTGGGGAACTCAACTGCGATACGGCGCGACTACCTGGTCAACCGTGCCCTGCCGGGGCGCGTTTCGAGACAGGGAGTCGGGCATGACAGGTAAGCGTCGTGATCGTCGCGAGTTACTCCGGGCCGTCGTGGCAGGCGGGTTGGGCGCAGGGCTGGTGACAGCAGGTGGGACATCGGCGGCACAGGCCGAATCGGTGGAGCGGGAGGGTGAGCTCTCCGGGGGCGGCAGCGTGCGGGTTGCGGTACTGCTGTACGACGGGTTCACCGCACTCGACGCGGTAGGGCCGTACGAGGTGCTGTGCCGGGTCCCGGGAGTGACCGTGACGACCGTGGCGGAGAAGGCCGGGCGCATCCGTACCGACACCGGCGAGCTGGGGCTGGTGGCGGAGCGTTCCCTCGACAGCGTGACGCGGGCGGAGGTGCTGCTGGTGCCCGGCGGAGGCGAGCGAGGAACTACGACCACGATGGCGAATCGGGTTGTCCTCGACTGGATACGTCACATCCACCGGCGGTCGGTGTGGACCACTTCTGTGTGCACGGGCTCGTTGATTCTCGGCGCAGCCGGTCTGCTGCGTGGTCTGCCGGCCACCACCTACTGGGCCTCCCGTTCCTATCTCGCGGAGGTCGGCGCGGTCTATACACCGGGGCGCTTCGTCGAAGCCGGGAAGATCATGACGGGTGCCGGGGTCTCGGCCGGCATCGACATGGGGCTGCACATCGCCGCGCGGTTGGCAGGCGACGAGGTGGCCCAGGCGATGCAGCTCGCCGTCGAGTACGACCCAGACCCCCCGTTCGACACCGGCAGCCCCGAGAAGGCGAGTCCGGAACTCCAGCACCTGGCGCTGCGACTGCTCGCCGACGCGGCCGTTTGACGTCCCGACGTCGCCGGGCCGCGAGAGATCGTGACGTCGCTTGTGTGAGGCGCGTCATTTGCGCGCTCCGGAGCTCGGCCCACGACGGAGCCGACTCCTGAGGCATGCGGAAACTGGTGCCCCTGCCTGCGCTCTGCGGCTTCTTCCTGTTGCTGGTGCTGATGGGGGGAAGCGGTGGAGGCGGGGGCATGGGCGACGTGGGGAACATGGGGGGCATGCCTGGGGGCGGGCACTGAGGAGCGCGGGACCGGCGACCGCCGTGGAGTTTATGCGGAGGGCGTGCGGCGGCGCTTGAACCACCACACGCCACCGCCGAGGGCGAGCAGCGCGGCGGCGCCGATACCGGCCCACGTGCCCGGAGACATCCCGCCGTCGGCCTCGTCGTCTGCCTGCTGTGCGGAGGGTGTCCCCGGCAGTTTCGACTGCCCGCTCGGTGAAGCACCGGACGGCGCCGCGGTGGTGGCGGCCTCGGCAGGGCTGGGGCTGACCGGCTGCGCGCCGGGTTCGGCGGTCCCGAGCTTCAGCGTCGGCGCGGGGTGCCCGTGCCCGTGTCCGTCGTCTCCCGAGTCGTCCAGGCCGATCCAGCGGTCGATGCGTCCGTCGCTGTAGGTCTGGAGCGTCTTGAATGCAAGTTCCTTGGCATCCGGCAGCTGACGGACGGTCACGGAGAACTCGGCATCCTCGCCGACGGCGAGCTTGGTGCCCGACACGGTGTAACCGCGGCCCGTGGTATCGAACTTCCAGCCCTTGGGCCCCTGTTCGTAGGTGACGTCGGCGGGAGCGATGCCCTTGGGCAGCACCACCTCCAGCTTGGTGATGCCGGCGGAGGAGGACTCGGATGCGGCGTGAAAGTCCAGGGTGACGTTCTGCGCGAGGGCGCGCGCGTCGTCCGCCTCGACCTCCGTGTGGGCGAACGCAGGGCCGGCGGCGGCAACGACGCCTGCCACGAGGACCGCGCTGACGGAGGTGAAACGGCGCACGGTGCGCGCCTTGCCGTGACGGGACACAACGGACTCCGGATCGTCGTCGGTGAAGGACGTCTTACGCGGCCCGCGCAGTCCTTCTCCGGGATTCCCGGGCCATGGCGGCCCGAGCGGTGGACCGTTCAGGGAGTCGGTCCGCGGCCCCCGTGAGTTCCCTCCAGAGTGTGTGCTCTGCGTCACAGGGCGCCTCCGGGTTCACGACGTGGCGGTGCTGGCAGCGGGTCAGGCCACCTCGAGCCAGGTGTGGCGGCAGATTCCTCAGGCCGCGGTGGCGGGGCGTGGTGTGCCGTGAAAGACCTGATTCGTATGCCAGGCGCGGTGGTCGGCCGCGACAGGGCATACGCCCGGCTGCGGACCGATGAGCGGACGGCCCGCGAGTGCGATGACCTGCTCGCGGGCAGCGGGACTGTGGCCGACGAAGCGCTGGGAGACCAGGATGCGGTGGCCGTCGTCGAGCCCGAGGACTCCCTTGTCGAAGAGCTTGTGGTGCAGGGAGCACAGGCACAGCCCGTTGTCGACGTCGTCCGAGCCTCCGAATGCCCACCAGCGCACATGGGCGGCTTCCAGCCCGACTGGAACCGTGCCGATCCTGCCGTCGTAGCCGCAGAACGCGCACCGGTATTCGTAGGCGGTCAGCACGAGCTCGCGCATGCGTCGGTCCCGCTGCCTGCGCATGGTCGCGAGGCGCTCGGCTTCCGCCGGCTCCAGTTCCAGGCCGATGGCCTCGCACAAGTCGCTGTGGAGGGAGGGCGGGAAGTGCAGATCGAGCAATAACCGTGCGATCCGCCCCAGCAGTTCAGGTTCCCGTCGCAGGGCGGTTCTGAGTTCCGGTGCGAACCGGCCGGTGGCACCCGTCTCCCGGAGATCTCGCACGCCGCTCCCGGGACTGCCGTGCCCGCTGTCGGTACGCACCTCCCACACGCCGTCGCTGACCAGGTGGTGGAACGGGTAGGCGGGCGTCGTCTTGTTCGGCGGCCCGTACTCGGTCAGCAGACGCTGCAGGTCCTCCTCCACCGCGCTGTACCGCAGCCCGCTGTCCGGGTCTTGCTGGAACCGGCCGAGGGCGTGCAGGAGCAGCAGCGGCTTGTGCGGAGCGCGAGTGCCGCTCCTGCTCCACTGCCTGAGCTTCGCAATGCGTTCCAGCCAGTCCATGGCCAGTGATCGTAGTGGGGCCCGCCCCTGGCTGCGGGTCCTGCTGACTGTGCGCTTCCGCGTACGCCGGGCGAACATCTCCCCACCAGCCGCCGACAGTACGGCGAATGCGCCCGGAGCGCGCGCCCCCGCTCCATACGGTGTGCGCACGCGCGTGCGACGTACGCGGAAGCGGGGGGCGAACTCGTGGACTGGCTGAACGCTGAGAACGCGATAGCGGTGGGCACGGCGGTGCTGGGTCTTGTGGCTTCCGTCGCCGTGGTCTGGTACGAGCGCCGGATTCCACGCCGCAAACGCATCGGCTTCCGCGTCCAGATGGACACACCCATCGGCAGCCAGGCCCGCAACGGCAGACGGACCAACGTGCGGCTCGGTCTGTTCAACGACTTCTCCGACCTGTCCGACGCCACCCTCGTGCTGCTGCGGATCGAGAACGACGGTGTCCAGAGCATCGCCAGCGACGACTACACCAGCCGCGAGCTCCACGGCCTCGCCGCGGTCTTCACCGGCCGTACGATCCGCGGCATAGCGGTCACCCAGCCCGCCAACGCCGCCCATCTGATGGGGCACTTCACTCCGGCCGCGGGACTGCGCTACGACGGCGACACCCTGTATCTCCCGAAGGTCCCGCTCAACAAGGGCCAGCATTTCAAAGTGCTGGCTCTCATGACCGGTGGGGCGGTCGGCGACGAAGTCGAGGTGATCGGCGGTATCCGTGACGGCGAGGTGAAGCGCAACCAGAGCACGACCGTCGACGACAAACCGCCGCTCTTCAGTCGGCCGGCCCGCCTGATCACGGTGCTGTCCACCGTGTGCATCATCGCGCTCGCCTCCATCATCGTCATGGGCAACGACGTACCGCTGCCCATCGGCTGCGCCAGAGGAACCTTGACCGTCACCGGATCCACCGCCTTCGCCCCGGCGGCGGAGGAACTGGCAGAGGGCTATGAAAGAGCCTGCCCGGGCTCGGACATAGCGGTGGATGACCACGGCAGTACTGCCGGCATCCGGGCGCTGGACGCGGCCGGCGCCCATGCGGCCTCATCGGGAGATTCCCCGCCCTTGATCGCCTTCTCCGACGGTCCCAAGCCGAACGGCTACCCGGAGCTTCGCGAGAATCCCGTCGCGGTGTCCGTCTTCACCCTGGTGGTGAACGACCGGGTCACGGTGCAGGATCTGAGCCTGGCCGAGGTGCGGAAGATCTATCGGGGTGAGATCCGCAACTGGAAGGACGTGGGCGGCCCGGGCCTGCCGATCCTCCTGGTCAGCCGCGATGCCAATTCCGGCACCCGCGAAGTCTTTCAACGCCGGGTCCTGGAGCGCAATGAGCCCGCCAACTCCTCCCGGGACTGCCGGACCAAGGACGATCCCGACGCCACGGTCATCCGCTGTGAACTCGACAGCACGGCACAGGTGCTGAGCACGGTGGCCAGGCTTCCCGGCGCGATCGGTTACAGCGAACCGCGGTCGGCCTCCGGCACGAAGGGTCTGCACCCGTTGCACATCGACGGGCAGACCGCGTCCATCGAGAGCATCGGTACCAGCCGCTACCCCTACCGGGAGATCGAGTACGCCTACACCTACGGCCGCCCGCCCGCCGACTCCCTCGCCTCGAGCTTCGTCAACTACGTGACCCGCGGCGCCGGGCAGGACGTCGTGCGCGACCAGGGGCACTTCCCGTGTCTCAGCCCCGAGGGACTGCGGCTCTGCGGCGGACTGTGATCAACCGCGGTCGCCACCATGCGCTGGGAGGCGGGACTGCTCCCGGACGCACTCCGAGTGGCTCTACCCGCTGGCGGCAATGTCCGCCTACACCCTCACACGGCTACGGCAGCCTTCGCCGCGGAACCTTCTCAACATCGACCTCGGCCATCTCACCGACGACTTGATGTTCCGCATGGCAGGAACTCTGGAACAGAGCTTCAAGAGCGTGATCGGCCGCGGTGGCCTCCGACTCCGCCCCTATTCCTACGGGCGCAGGCTGAAGTTGGCAGGTGGACGGGGGCGCGGCCAGCGGCGCGGGCCAGTCCCGTCATCGATCCCGCTCCCGTACTGGGCGACTGGCTGGGGTCGACCTGCCTCCATGCCCGCGAGGCGAGCGGGGTTGAACGCGCTGACCCGGTTTCCCCTGGCTCCCTGGACGGGCAAGTGCAGCGGACGGTGTCAGTTAACGGCCTGCTCCTGGCCCTTCAAGCTCGATGGGGACTACGGCTGTATACATGGTGGGACTGTTCTGCCCATGCACAGCCGGGCCCGTGACCAGGCCCAACTCACCGCCGAATCCCGCAGGTTCTTCCACCGCCACCAACGGCCAGCCGCACATCGTCCGCAGCTGCTTCTGCGGCCCCCACGTCCGCTACATCCTCGAATAGAACCGATTGAGCTTCGGAATCAATAAGATGCCTGTGGCACCCGTTGGCGGTATCGAGTTCGGCCAGTCTCGTTGGATCGGGATGCCGGGGGCGGGGCGCAGGCGGGGAGCATGTAACCCTTCGGACGGGCGCTGGAGCATCCGTGTTTGATGTGAACACGATCGAATTGGCCGCCGGTAGGCACGAACCTGGATCAGGTCAGGCTTCCTTCTTGGAAGCGGTCTCCTACTTCGCGGGGGAGGCATGGTCGGATCACCCTGAATGTGTGTCCCCGCTGATCGCCATCTTCGGCCGGGCATGGAATGACGCCTTGCCGGACGTGGACCGGACACAGCTGCTGCGGCCCTATATCCGCCGGGTCGTTGGCACGCGTTGCGCCGTTGACCTCAGCCAAATCGGTATCCTCGCCGCCTACGCGGGTGATGGGGAGATGAAAGATGTTCCCTGTATGCCTGCCGACTGCGCTCGCGCCTGGATGTGCGCCGACTGGTTGATCCGGACCTACACGCCAGCGTGGCTGCGGCTGGCGGGCAGGGACACGGCGACGCTGGAGGGACTGCCAGAACTCGTCTGCGGCATGCGCGGTTACCATCATTTCTTCCCTACCCCTCCAACCGCTGTCATCGCGAATGCGATCATGCCCCAACAGCTGCCCGAGCGCAGAATGCTCTGGCGGGACTTCTACGCATGCGTTTCGCGCGCCGCGGCCCTGGCTGGGGGGCCTGCCGTGCGCGATGCCTTCAAAGCCGTCCCCTGGCTCGCCCCGGATGCCCCGGACAGCCAGATCGATCACATAGTCCAGATCGCTATGGGGAATGCTGGGGCCGCCATGGAGGCGGTAGTTCATGCGGCCGCCCGGGAAGCCGGATGGAACGACATCCTGGAAGCCGAGCACCGCGCCACCCGAGACATGGCAGCAGAGGCCGCAAGGCGCGCCCGTCGGGAGATCTTGCAGGCCGCGCCCACTGAGGTGCGGCGGGCCGCCCGCGATGCCAAGCGGGCCGCTCCGCCTTGGGAACGCGACATGCGAAAGGCCGACGAACGCATGACCCGCCGGAGTGCCGAGGAAGCCGCCCGGCGCACAGTCGGCCCGGCCGTCAGGCCCTACGTCTGGATCCGCGCCAAGGCCGCCGGCTGGGCTGCCGTCCGGGACTCCAGGACAGCTATGAACCAGTACTCGCCGCCTGCCATCCGCGACGCCGCCCGGGCAGCGGCCCAACGCGCCTACCACGACGTCGAACACACCGCCCACTGGCAACCGGCCCTGGCCGCGGCCCAAGTCGCTGCTCAACGAGCCCTCGCCCCAACCATCGCCGAACTCCAGAACTCCGCATGTGACCTGCTCGACCGCTTGACCACAGCCTGAAGCAACCTGCAAAAGCAGCCATGCGCTCGGGCTCGCAATGCGCTGGGCGAGTGGAAAACCTGTACCGCCACGCGATGGTCGCCGACAGCTCGACCATGTTGGTCACCACCGGCGTCGGCTACGGCACTGCCCTTGCGTGTGCGGTTCGGTCATGGTCAGGGCACGAGGGTGGAAGTGGACGGGACGCCGACTTGGTGAAGCGGCGTTCCCTGGAGAGGAACGGGGTCGCCAGGTGTTCTGCCCTGGGCGGGTTCGCGCCGGGGACGGAGCAGGTCAGAGCGGCCACGTGGGCGGCGAACGAGCACGCGTCGGCGACGTCTTCGAGGCCCAGCCGGTCGAGTCGTCCGCCGAGGTGTCCGACGGCGGCGAGGCGGTGCAGCAGGCCGGCGGTGAAGGAGTCTCCGGCGCCGACGGTGTCGACGATGTCGATGGCCGGGGTCGGGACGGTGACGCGGTGGCCATCGAGGGAGGCGAGTGCGCCGCGTCCGCCGAGGGTGATGACGACGAGGCGTGCGCCGGCGCTGTGCCAGGTGTCGCAAGCCTCTTCAAGGCCGGCACCGGGGAGGAGCAGGGCGAGGTCGTCCTCGCTGAGGCGGAGGATGTCGGCGAGGGCGCACCAGCGAGGAAGCCGCTCTCGGTAGGCCGAGGGCGGGACGAGCAGGGGGCGGACGTTGGGGTCGATGGATACGGTGACGTGCTCGCGGGCACTGGCGAGGTGGTCCTCGATGTGGCCGGCACCGGGCTGGCGTACCAGGGCCAGGGATCCGGTGTGCAGGCAGACCGCGTCGTCCTGCTGGGTGGCGGCGAGTTCGGCGGTGGTCCATTGCCAGTCGGCGGCGTTGTCGGCGTAGAAGGTGTAGGTGGCCTGGCCGGTCTCGTCGAGGTCGGCGACGGCGAGCGTGCTGGGCTCGGGGGCGCTTACGCTACCGGTCAGGTCGACGCCGGAGGCGCTAAGGCGGTCTCGGAAGAGGGCGCCGAAGACGTCGTTGGAGAATCGTCCGAGGAAGCGGGTGGGGGTGCCGAGCCGGGCGAGGGCGACGGCGGTGTTGGCGGGACCGCCACCGGGCAGGGCGCGCAGTGCGAGTTCGCTGAGGCTGGACCGGTCTGGGTCGGCGAAGGTGTCGGCGACGCACTCGTCAAGGACGGTGACACTGCTGGGGGAGCCGTGTCGGGGCATGGTGACTCTCTGCCTTTCTGGGGGAGGGCGTGGGCCTGCGGCTCCTGTGCCTGGGTCCGGCCGGTACGCCGATGTCAACGGGTAGGTCGACGACGGTGCCGTCCTCACCTGCTTCGAGGTGAGGACGGCGTTTTGAGGACACGTAGGACAGGCGGCGCGTTACGCGTCCTGCCCTTGGCTCGCCAGCAGCGGTTCCTGACGGATTCCGCCCGGGGTCAGGTTCCATGCCTCGACGGTGAAGTCGCTGCTGCCCGTGCCAGTCGTGCGGGCCTGCAGTCGCCAGGGTCCCTCGGCGAGTGGATAGAACCTGAGGGTGAGGACCCGGCCGTCGCCGAGATAGACCTCGGCGATCGAACGGTCCACGATCACGCGTAGCTCCACGGGGGTGCCGGTCGTCGCGGCTGGGCACGGGACGGCATATGAGCCTCCTCGTGCCCTCGCGTCCAGTGACGCGTGGCTGCGGTCCACGGTGAGCTGGCCGGTGGTGGGATCGAGGCTGATGTCGAGGTACTCGGTGTCGTCCGCGGCGGTGACCAGGCGCAGGCCGCTGGTGCCGGTGGTGTCCGGGGTCAGGACGGCAGTGAGGTCGAAGGTGCGGCTGACCTGGCCGAGTTCGGCGGCCCCGGACTGTGTGACGTGCCCGGTGCGGTGCAGTACGCGTTCGCCGCGCAGCGCGAGCAGTTCGCGAGCGGGGCGTTGGACGACCGTTCCGTCGGCGGCGAGGGTCACCTCGCGGGGGAGGGTGAGGGTGCCTGCCCAGCCTGCTTCATGCGCCCAGGCGTCGTCGCGGGCCTCCCACGCCCAGCCCCACAGCAGCCAGCGGTCCTCCCCCGGGGCCCTCAGCAGCGCGGGGGCGTAGAAGTCGGGGCCGTGATCCAGCGGCACCGGGGCCGCGGTCGCCGTGAAGCGTCCGTCCTGCTCGCGGCCGGTGTGGACGGTCGTGTGGCTGGGGCCGCCCTGCGGGGTCCAGTCGCTGATGATCAGGACGCCGCTGGCGCCGAGGGGCGCGTACTGGGGGCACTCCCATCCGACCGGGCCGGAGTCGGCCGCGGCATCGCTGACGTGGAAGAGGCCGCGGTACTCCCAGTGCTCCAGGTCGTCGGACTCGTACAGCTGCGCCGCGGCGCGGTTGTCGGCGAGAGCCGAGCCGACCAGCATCCGCCAGCGGCCGTCCTGCTGCCAGACGTAGGGGTCCCGATACATGGTGGTGTCGGCGGGCGGCTCGGGGATGAGCAGCTCCGGGCGTTTGGCCCAGGTGATTCCGCCGTCGTACGACTCGGCGGTGGTCACCGGCTGCCACCAGCGATCGGTGCGGTGGGCCGAGTAGAAAGCCACCATGCGGCCGTCGTCGGAGACCGCGTTTCCGGAGAAGCAGCCGTCGGCGTCGTAGCCGCCGGGGGTGGGGGCGAGGGCCACCGGGAGAGGTTCCCAGTTGATCAGGTCGGGGCTGCGGTAGTGGCCCCAGTGCACGTTCGAATGCCGCGGGCCGTACGGGTTGTACTGGAAGAAGACGTGGTAGTGGCCGTCGTGGAAGACCAGCCCGTTGGGGTCGTTGATCCAGTTGAGCGGGGGGCGCAGATGCACGGCCGGAAGGTGGGGGTCAGCAGGCGGCGGGGACACACGGGGCCTTTCTTGGGGTGCGTGAAGCACACGGGGAAGAAGAGGGGTGGAGAAACGCGGTGCGTTGCGCGGGTTCAGCCCTTCACGCCCGTCGACGCGATGCTGTTCACGAACGACCGCTGGAACGCCACGAACAGGGCGAGGATCGGCACGGTGATCATGGAGGAGTAGGCCATGATCTGGCCCCAGCCCACGTTGAGTTGGAAGAAGTAGGAGATGCCCACCATCACCGGCCGCAGGTTCTCGCTCTGCACGACCATCAGCGGCCACAGGTAGGAGTTCCAGGCGGGAAGGAACGTGAGGATGGCGACGGTGGCGACGGCCGGGCCGGACAGGGGCATGACGATGCGCCGGTAGATGGTGAACCAGCCGGCGCCGTCCACGATCGCCGCCTCGTCGATCTCCTTGGGGATGCTCTGGAAGTACTGGTGCAAGAAGAAGATCGAGAAGGCGTTGGCGATGAACGGCACGATCTGGACCTGGTAGGTGTCCATCCAGCCGGTGGTCCACTCCAGGTGGAAGCCGTTGACGCGGAGCAGCGGCAGTTGGTTGACCCACCACACCAGCGGCAGTGCGAAGGTCTCGAACGGCACGATGAGGGTGGCGATGATGCCAGTGAGGACGAGCTTGCGGCCGGGCCAGCGCATGCGGGACAGGGCGAAGGCGGCCATGCTGTTGACGATGATGCCGAGCACGACGGTGATCGAGGAGATCAGTACGGAGTTCAGCAGGAATTGTGCCGCCGGGACTCGCTCGAACACGGCCGTGTAGTTGTCCAGCGACAGGGCGCCGACCGGCAGGAAGGCGCGCAGGGAGCCCAGGTCGCTGAAGATCTGGTCGTCCGGTTTGAACGACGAGATCAGCATGAAGACGAGTGGGAGCGCGAAGACCAGGGCCAGGACGACACGGCCGACGTGACCGCCGAGGTGCTTGAGGACGGAGGTCATGTCAGTCCTTCTCCCGGGTCAGGAATCGCTGGACGAGGGACACGGCCAGCACGAGCACGAAGAAGATCAGCGAGATGGCCGCGGCGTACGCGGTCTGCTGCTGGTCGTAGCCGGTGTGCACGGCCTGGTAGACGACGGTGGTGGTGGAGTCGAGCGGGCCGCCTTGCGTCATCACCCTGATCTGGGTGAAGAGGCTGAACGCCGCGATGGTGATGGTGACCAGCACGAAGGTGCGGGTGGCGCGCAGTCCTGGCCAGGTGACGTGGCGGAAGCGGTGCCAGCGGGTGGCCCCGTCCAGGTCGGCGGCCTCGTACAGCTCGGCGGGGATGGTCTGGAGACCGGCCAGCCAGATGATCATGTGGAAGCCGACGCCCTGCCACACCGACATCAGGATGATGGCGGGCATGGCGGTGTCCGGGTTGCCCAGCCAGTCCGGGCCGTCGAGGTGTCCGAGGGTGAGCACCGAGATGACGTGGTTGACCAGGCCGTCCTGCCGGTAGAGGAAGGTCCACAGGAGGGACACGACGACCATCGAGGTGACGACCGGCAGGAAGTAGACGGTGCGGAAGAAGTTGACGCCCCGCACCTTCGCGTTGACCAGCAGCGCCAGCACCAGGGCGAGCCCGGCCTGCAGCGGGACGACGACGGCGGCGAAGTACGCCGTGTTGCGCAGGGACTTGTAGAAGACCGGGTCTTCGAAGAGCTGGGTGAAGTTGCGAAGGCCCACGAAGCGGGCCGGGGTGGGTGAGATCAGCCTCGCGTCGGTGAACGCCAGGGCGAAGGCGAGGGCGACCGGTACGACGAGGAAGACGATCAGCAGCACGACGGCCGGAGTGGCCATGCCGACGGCGGTGAGGCTCTCACGGCGGCGTGCGTTGGTCGTTCGGGTTCGCCGGACCGGACGCAGCCGCTCAAGGGCTGCGATCATGGTGGTCACGGTAGCTCCAGGGGGAGCCGGTCCGGTTCGGGCGCGCGAGGAGGCGCGGTCGGGGCCCGAACCGGACCGGAGCAGGGTCAGCCGGCGTTGTAGTTGTTCGTCTTCAGGTTGTTGTCGATGTCCTTCGCCGCCTGACCCAGAGCGTTCTCGGGATCGGCGCCGGACAGGATGTCCTGGGCCGCCTTCTCGAACTCGGTGGAGATGTAGGGGTAGGCGGGGGTCACCGGGCGTACCTCCGCGTACTTGCGCGCGAACTGGACGAGCTCGTTGAACTTCCCGCCCGGCTGGTAGCCGTCGATCTGCTTCGCGGTGGCCTCGGTGCCCGGGAGAGTGCCGGTGGCCTTGGCGTAGTCGACGAAGTACTTGGTCTGGCGGGAGAACTTCAGCCACGCCTGCGCGCCGTCCTTGTTGGAGCAGCTGGAGCTCATCGCCCACTGCCAGGAGGCGCCGCCGATCTTGGGACCGCGGCCGAAGTCGACCGGCGGGATGATCGCCAGGTCGTCGCCGAGCTTGTCGGCGTTCTTGGTCGCGTTCCAGCTGCCGTCCCACTGGATGGCGCTCTTGCCGGCCAGGAAGTCCTTGTTGGGGTCGGCGCCGGACTTCTTGGACATGTAGCCCTTGGCCACCAGCGATCGGAACCAGGTAGCCCATTCCACGGACTTCTTGCCGTCGAGGGTGCCGGAGGCGGTCTTGTAGCCGTCGCGGTTGACCAGGTCACCGCCGAAGCTCTGCAGCTGCGGGGAGTACGCGTACGACCACCACTCACCGGTGCCGCCGGTGCCCATCTCCAGCGGGTACGTGAACTTCCCGCTCTTCTTCAGCTTGGCGAGCGCCGCGTCGAACTCGGTCTTCGTCCACGGCTTGTCCATGGTGGGGATGCGGATGTCGTTCTCGTTCAGCACCGACTTGCGGGCGAAGAAGGCCAGGGACACGTCGTAGAAGCCGAAGCCGTAGACCTTGTCCTTGTAGCGGCCGACGGTGCTGGGCAGCTGGTCGGACAGCGGTACCTCGCTGCCGGAGACGTCGATCGGGGCGAGGTAGCCGCCCCACGCCCAGTTCGCCACGTTGGGCCCGTCCACGTCGAGCAGGCACGGCAGCTTGCGGGCCGAGGCGGCGGCGACGACGGAGTTGTTGTAGTCGCTCTGCGGGAACGCCTGGAGCTTGACCTTGTACTTGCTCTGGGAGCCGTTGAAGTCCTTGATGATCTTCTTGACAACGTCAAGTTCGGTCGAGTTGCCGGCGTTGTGCGTCCACAGGGTCAGTGTGTCGCCGTCGGCTCCGGACGTGCTGCCGCCGCTGCCGGTCGCGCATCCGGCGACCAGCGCGGTCGCCGCTGCCACAGCTACACTCGCACCAGCGAGGCGCCTGGTTCTGAACACCACGAGGGTTCCTCCATCTCACTGAGACGGGTCTTGCCGGACCCGCCTTGGCGACCGGTTGCGACGGTCGCTGTTCTTGGTGGTCGTCCCGCCGCCCGGAGGGTCAGAGCTCCTGGCGGCGGGACAACCGTCTTCGGGTGCCCGGTGTCAGCCCCCGGCGGGGGCGCCGATGGAGGCACGTTCCCGCAGCGGCATGGGCACACGGTGGACGACTGCTTCGAGCGGCCCCCTGCGGAGAATGAGCTCCACGGCGAGTCGACCCAGTTGGTAGTGCGGCAGCTTCAGCGTGGTGAGCGCCGGGCGCAGTACGGACGCGATGTCCTGGTCGTCGAAGGAGACCACCGACACATCGCCGGGCACCGACAGACCCGCCTCGCCGAGCGCCTGGTAGGCGCCGAGGGACACCCGGTCGGCCAGGCACACCAGCGCCCGGGGACGGTGGCCCGCCGCGAGCAGCGCGGAGACCTCACGGTAGCCGTCCGGCGTGTCCCAGTCGCACTCGATGACACCGTCCAGGCGCGCGCCGCCCTCCCGTAGTACCTCCTCCAGACCACGCATGCGCTCGTTGCCGGCGATGATCCCCTCGGGCGTGGCCGGGACGGCCTGGTGGCCGCCGATCGCCCAGATGCCCTCGGTGTGACCGGCCGCGAGCAGGGCGCGGGCCGCATCCCGGCCGGCCTCCAGCTCGTCCGGGACGACGGACGGCGCGTCGAAGCCAGGGGCGAGGCAGTTCAGCAGGACCACGCGGCGCCCGAAAAGCTCTTTGGGCGGAGTGACGTACCGGGTGAACATGGACGCGTAGATCACCGCGTCGACCTGGCGGTCCAGCAGCGCGTGGACCAACGAGGACTCGGCGTCGCGGTCGCCGCCCGCCTCCGTGATGAAGAGCAGGTTGTCCCGCTCCCGGGCGGCCTCCATCGCGCCGCGGATCACCTCGCCCGCGAAGGGTGTCGTGGTGATCCGGTCCGAAACGAACCCGATGGTCTGCGTCGACTTCGTCCGCAGGCTGCGCGCGGTGACGTTGGGGCGGTAGCCGAGCTCCTTCGCGGCGTCCAGCACCTTCTGGCGGGAGGCGTCGGAGATACGCATGTCGGTGCGACCGGACAGGGCGAACGACGCGGTCGTCGGCGAGACGCCCGCATGGCGGGCGACATCGGCCATGGTCACACGACGTTCAGACACGCTGCTCAGCTCCGTTGTTAAATCGGATTAGCAAGTTGCGAAGAGATTGATGCGCCTGTGGTCGGATGTCAACACCGCAGACATCTCGAATGAGAAACCGGGGAGGTATATGGCGATTTGTCCGCCTCTCTTGCATCCACCAGGTAAAACGGTATGCATTAGCCCTTGCGTTAGCAGGGGCGGGGCGCGAACGATGCCGAGCCATCTCGCTTAAACCGATTTGGCAGAGCGTCAGACCTGCCGCGCACCATCCAGGAGCCCGCCCATGAGGAGAAGAACAGCCCTCACCGTCGTGTCCGCCGCCATCGGCGGGGCCGTCGTACCGCTCTCGTTCGCTTCCGCTTCCGCCGCCGCGGAGGGCCGACGCGGTCCCCAAAGTCCCACCGCCCGCTGGGACTTCGACGAGCGCGGCGGCACGGTCGCCCGGGAGGCGGTCTCGGGCTCCGCAGACCCCATCGACTACGTCTTCGAAGACGCCCGCTACAAGCCGGACACCGACCCCGTCCGGCGGCGCGGAGTGCGCGGCCGGGCGCTGTACTTCGACGGCTACTCCACCGTCGTCACCGCCAAGGGCCCCGGCAAGCTGGACCCCGCCCAGGGCCTGACCGTCGACGCGTGGATCGCCCCTTACGCCTACGAGCACGGCATCGACGGCAAACCCCAGGCCCTGGTCAACCAGCACAACCCGGACGCGAAGACCGGCTTCCTGCTCGGCCTGCGCCGCTTCGGCCAGATCGTCTTCCAACTCGGCTTCGGCACCGACCTGATCGAGGTCAAGGGAGTCCAGGACCAGCCGGCCACCAAGGGCCGATGGACCCACGTCGCCGCCAGCTACGACCCGGCCGCACACCAGTTGCGCCTCTACCGCGACGGCCGCCTCATCGGTACCGCCACCACTCCCGACAAGGATCCCCAACTGGCCCCCATGAGCCGCTGTTGATCGGCCGGCACAACCGGCCCACCCTGCTCAACGGGGAGTTCCACGCCAACATGTACATGGGCCTGATGGACAGCCTCGTCATCCGCCCCGGCACCCTGGACGACACCACCGCCCAGCAGGAGCACGCCGAGAGGGTCGCCGCGCTGCCGGGCAACCGCGTGCCCCGCCCGGACCTGACGCTGAACCGGTCCCGATTCGACGGCGACCGGCACCGCCCCCAGTTCCACATGCTGCCGCCCTGGCACTGGATGAACGAGCCGCACGCACCCGTGTACTTCAAGGGCAAGTACCACATCTTCTACCAGCACGATCCACTCGGCCCGTTCTGGGGCCAGATCCACTGGGGACACGCCGTCAGCACCGACATGGTGCACTGGCGGGACATGCCCATAGCCCTCGCCCCGGCGGGGGACTCGGTCGGGCCGGACGGGATCTGGTCGGGCTCGGCGTACGTCGACGGCGACCGGGGGCCGGTGCTCTTCTTCACCGGCGACGACTGGCTGCCCTACCGTCAGCGCACCGGGATGGCCGTGTCCTCGTACAAGACCGACCGCGACACGGACCTGCCCACCTGGACCATGAAGTCCGAGCCGGTCACCGAGGCCCCGGCCGGTCTCCCCGCCGGCCCCGGCACCGCGTGGGCGGAGAACTTCCGCGACCCGTTCGTCTGGGAGGAGGACGGCGTCTGGTATCAGCTGGTCGGCAGCGGCATCGTCGACTACAGCGGCGCCCAGGTCACCAAGAAGCACGGCGGAACCGCACTCGTCTACACCGCGCGCAGGCCCGAGGGACCCTGGACGTACCGGGGTCCGCTGCACCGGAACGACCTCGCGAAGGTCCCCGAGCCCGGAGAGGTCTGGGAACTGCCGGTGCTCCTGCCGCTCCCCGGACCGAATGGCAAGCGCACCGGCAAGCACATCCTGCTGGTCAGCCCCTGGTGGGAGGCGTTCAACCCTGACGCCGTCAAGCACACCTACTACTGGATCGGCACCTTCGACAAGCGCGCGTTCCGCTTCGTGCCCGACCACAACAAGCCCCGCGAGTTCGACTTCGGCGAGCACTTCACCGGCCCGTCCGGCTTCGTCACCCCCGACGGCCGCTAGGTGCTCTTCAGCATCACCCAGGACCGCCGCAGCGAACAGCAGCACGCCCAGTCCGGCTGGGCCCACAACGCCGGTATGCCGGTCAGCGTCTCGCTGCGCCAGGACGGAACCCTCGGTGTCGAGCCGATCGATGAGGCGGCCGGACTGCGGGGCCGGCGGCTGGTCAAGATCCGTCAGGCTTCGGTGAAGGAGGCCGACCGCCAACTCGCCGGTGTCTCCGGTGACATGCTCGACATCGAGGCCGTCATCGAGCCCCGCGACGCCACGACCGTCACCCTGGCCGTCCGGGCGAGCGCCGACGGCAGTGAGCGGACTCTGCTCTCCTATGACACGAGCAAGCACCGCTTCTCCATCGACCGCGGCCGTTCCAGCCTCGACCCGGACGTCCGCAAGGGCATCCACGGCGGCACGGTCGAACTCGACGGCGAAAAGCTGAAGTTGAGAGTCCTGCTCGACCGTTCGATGCTGGAGGCGTACGTCAACGGCACCAACAGCCTCACCAGCCGCGTCTACCCGACCCGGAAGGACGCCACCGGCCTGCGGCTGACCAGCGAGGGTGGCTCCGCCCGGGTCGTCTCCCTGGACGTCTGGCGCATGAACGGCGCCTACCACACGTCCGTCGCACCGGCCGCCTACGACCCGCCGCGCCCGACGAACGTCGACGCCCTTCCCAACCACGACTTCGCCACCGGCGACCTCACCGGATGGACCGTCGTCTCCGGCACCACCTTCGGCGACGCCAACGTGACCACCCGTACCGACTGGGGCTGGGGCGGACCCTTCTACCAGGCCGAGACGGCGGACGACCCGGACGGCCACCACCTGTGGGGCTACAACCCGAACGCGGGCGGCGACGACGCCACGGGCGTACTCCGCTCCGCCACCGTCGTCCTCGAGACGGAACAACCGCCGAGCTTGTGCGCTTAGACGTTGTTTCACTTGGTGAGTCGGCGGTAGCTGATGAGGGCTGCGGCGATGCCGACGAAGGCCAGGAAGTGTTCGGCCTTTCGCTCGTAGCG
>NZ_JNXD01000039.1:0-28341 GCF_000725785.1 Streptomyces flavovariabilis
GAGAACGGCTCGATCCACTTCGGATCATCCGCTGAGATCACCCCACCCATGCCCAGCCAACGCACCAACCGCCACACCGGTTACGGGACAACCTCTAGCCGCTGAACTCCGGCGTGCGCTCCGGGGACGCCTCCGCCAGGGCCTTCGTGACCGCTTCGACGCCGTCGCGCAGGCCGTAGACCGGGGTGTCGGGCTGCTGGCGCCAGGAGTCGTCGATGCCGCCCGCGTCGACGGTGTCGAACCCGAGCGTGTCGATCAGGTCCCGTACCTTGCGCTTGGCCGCCTCGTCGTCGCCGGCCACCGGCAGGGCCATGCGGCCCGGGTCGCCTGCGGGGAGCGGGCGGTCCAGGATGTCCTGGGCGAAGGTCCCGTTGAAGGCCTTGACGACCGGGTGGCCGAGCCGGCGCTCCGTCCAGCGGCTCTCGGTGAGGCCGTCGTCCTCGATCGCGGCGATCCTGCCGTCGCGCTGCCGCGGGTAGTAGTTGCCGGTGTCGATGACCGCGACGCCGTCCGCCGCGCCGTCGAAGAGGCCGGAGGGAAGGTCCGGGACCGCCTTCAGCGGGATGGTGACGACGACGATCTCGGCTCCCCGCGCGGCCTCTACGACCGTCACGGGCGTCGCGCCGGTCTCCTGCGCCAGGGCCGTGAGCGTCTCGGGGCCTCGGGAGTTGGCGACGGACACGTCGTGACCGAGGGCGGCGAGCCGCCGGGTCAGGTTGCCGCCGATGTTGCCCGCTCCGATGATGCCGATCTTCATGTCCTCGCCTCGCCCTTGTGGAGATGAACAGCGCCTCGCGGAGCCTTGTGGACGGGGTCAACCTCCGGGGCGGGTGAGCTATTCCGAGTCCGGGAAGCGGTCCTCGCGCACTTCACGCCCGGCATGGCGAGGGGCCCGGTCCGGCGATCGCGGACCGGGCCCCTTCGCTCGGCGAACCGGCGGGCCCGCGCCTACTTGTTCAGGTAGGCCCAGAACTCGTCGAAGCTCAGCTGCTTGTCGCCGTCGAGGTCGCGGGTCTTGATGACGACCTCGGCGACCGACTCCGTGACGTTCCAGTCGCCCGACCGGGCGAGGGCGGCCTTGAACTCGGCAGCGGTGATAAATCCGTCACCGTCCGTATCGATCCGCTCGAACTGCTTGCGTGCTTCCTCGATGTCCGCCACCGATCCGCCCCTCATCTCGTGCTGTACGTCCTAGTGACGCAGGTCTGACGCAGGTCAGGTTAACCGGCCGTGTGCGCCTCCAGCGCGGCGACCACCCAGGTGAACTCCTCGCGGTAGGCCGCCCCCGGCCCGGTGCCCTTCACCACGGCGAGCAACTCGCGGTACCGGGCGACCTGGTGGGTGGCGTGCGACCGCAGCCGGGTGAGCACGGTGGCCGGGTCGGCGTCGCCCAGCAGCTCGCGCAGCACGTCGGCCGCCTCCGGCGACTCGGGGGCGATACCTCGCTCGCGGGCCTCGGCTCCCAGCTGCACGAGCCGCCGGGAGAACCACAGGGACGCCCCGGCGGGCGCGTCATGACCGCGGTCGGCCGCGTTGAACTCGGCCACCTTGCGCATCGCGGCCCGGAAGTCCGGGTCCCCGAGCATCTCGGCCAGCTCCAGCCAGGCGTCGGCCTGCTCGGGGGTGGGCTCCTCGGGCAGGTCCGCGGCGGTGCTCCGCATGCGTTCACGGATCACCGGGTCCGCGGTGTCGAGCCCGTGGAACACCTCGTCCACGAACTCCTCCACGATCCGCCGCCGCTCGGCCGCCGACAGGCGTGCCAATCTGTTCAGGAGAGTCATCTCCTCCGCGTCGGAACCCCGCTTCGCCACGGTCGACAGCACCGCGCGGGTCACCTTGAGCGACCGGATCTGCGCGTCCAGCGCGACCACGTGCGTGGCCGCGACCTGCGCGACCGTCGTCTCCCCGGCCAGGACCCGGCGGACGTCCGCCAGGCCCAGGCCGAGCTCGCGCAGGGTGCGGATCAGCTCCAGCCGCGCCACGGACGCCGCGTCGTACAGCCGGTAGCCGCCCGCGGACCGGGTCACCGGGGGCAGGGCGCCCTCGTCGGACCAGTAGCGGATGGTGCGCACGGTGAGTCCGGTGACCCGGGCCAGTTCCCCGATGGTGAGCAGTCCGGTGCCGTCGTCGATCATGTGCGGGAGTCTGCACCCTCCAGCGGGTGGAGACTCAAGGGCCGGTCAGTGCCACGGCTCGTAGTGCGGGTTGCTTTCGCACTCGCTCATGATCTCCGTCCTGGTCTGCTTGTCGACCGGGCAGACGCCGATGACGTACTGGCGGGCGATGCCGCCGGGGAAGGCGACCTCCTGCTGGTCGGCCCACTTGTGGGTGTCGCCGATGGTTTTGTTGACGTCGATGCCGCCGGGGGCGTCGACGTAGTAGTTGAAGCCGGACTTCCACTTCTTGAACAGGTCGTGGTCGTACGTCGTCGACACGTACGGGGACGGCTGGTTGACCAGGACGTACTTCTCCAGGTCGTACTGGCCGTTCACGACGTCCTTGGGGTGGAAGCCCTCCTCGAAGACGACGGACGGGCCGCGGCCGTCGGCCCGGTAGAGGGTGCCGCAGGTGGTGCGCCAGGACGGGTCGGGGGTGATGCGGCCGACGTCGACCCGGCGGTCGGCGGCGGCCTTGACCTTGTCGTCGAACTGGACGGGGCAGGCGGCCGGCGCGGGGGCGGCGGCCCTGGCGGTGGCGGCCGGGGCCTGGGCGGGCGCGGCGCCCGTGGTGGTGAGGACGGCGGCGAGGCTGAGTGCGGCGGCAGCGGTCCGCCGCCGCAGGCGAAGAGCGATCATGCACGGCACGATCGCGGTTCCGCCGCGGCGGGACCGGGACCCTCACTCGATCAGAGCGTGTCAACTTCCTTGCGGTGGACGGCGGATGGTGTCACCGGAAGATGCCCGTATGGCCGAGCGAGTAGCGGCCCGGCTGCGGGTAGACCGCGAGGCCGTGCGGGCCGCTGCCCACCGGGATACGGGCGAGCTGGGTGCCGGTGCGGGTGTCGATGGCGTACACCTCGGCGTCGTAGCGGCCGGACAGCCACAGCACCTTGCCGTCGGCGGAGACGCCGCCCATGTCGGGGCTGCCGCCGTCGGGCAGGTCCCACTTCTTGGTCAGCTTGTCCTGGGTGAAGTCGAAGACGGAGACGGTGCCCTCGCCGCGGTTGGACACGTACATCTCGCGGGAGTCGCGGCTGACGTAGAGGCCGTGGCAGCCCTTGCCGGTGGGCATCAGGGTGGGCTCGGTGAACTTGTCGCCGTCCAGGACCCACATGCCATGGGCCATCATGTCGGCGATGTAGAACCTCTTGCCGTCGGGTGAGATCTTCACGTCCTGCGGCATGGCGCCCTCGAACGGCAGCCGCTGCTGCCCGACGACCTCCATGCGCTCGGTGTCGACCTTGAGCAGTTCGCCGCTGAACTCGCAGGAGACGATGAAGTAGCGGCCGTCGAGGGAGAAGTCGGCGTGGTTGACGCCGTAGCAGGAGACCGGGACGGTCTTCTTGATCTTCATGGTGTGCGGGTCGCGGAAGACCAGCTCGCGGTCGAGGGAGGCCATGACGACGGCGTACTTGCCGTGGGGCGTGAAGTAGAGGTTGTAGGGGTCGTGGACCTCGACCTCCTTGCCCGCCTTGCCGGTCTTCGGGTCGATCGGGGTGAGGGTGTGGCCGCGGTTGTTGTTGACCCAGAGTGTCTTCAGGTCCCAGGACGGCACGACATGCTGGGGCTGCCGGCCCACGGGGATCGTCTCGATGATCTCGTAGGTCTTCGGGTCGATGACGGAGACCGTGTCGGACTCGGTGTTGGGGACGTAGACCCGGGACGGGAAGTCCTTGACCACCGGGGACAGTTTGTTCGGGCGGTCGGCCGCGTAGACGTCCTCGGGGTCCAGGACGGGCGGCATGCCGGGCAGGCCCTTGACGGGCTTCTTCTCGGGCGGGGCGGGCACGGCGGCCTTGGTGCCGCGCGCCTCGGAGGTCCGTTCCCCGCTCCCGGTGCCGCAGGCGGCGAGGACGGCGAGGGCGGCACCCGCGACCAGGGCGCTCTTGACGAGATGGCGGTGCATTGCACCATTTAATGGGCGCCTCGGAGGGAAACCCGTGATTCGCCCGTCCGGCGACCGGGTGAGGCAAGGCGCGCGCTCAGCGGTCGGCGACCCGCATCTCGAACCAGGTGGTCTTGCCGCGGGGCAGCAGATCGACCCCCCAGCGGTCGGCCAGCTTGTCGACGAGGAACAGGCCCCGGCCGCTGATGTCCAGCTCCTGGACCGGCATCAGGCACGGCAGCCCCCGGGAGGGGTCGCGCACCTCGACGCGGATCCAGCCGCGGCGCCGGTGCAGACGCAGTCCGAAGACTCGGGCGCCGGTGTGGCGGACGGCGTTGCCGACCAGTTCGGAGACGAGCAGGACCGCGTCCTCCGTGGTCTTGGGGGTGAGCCCCCACTGGCGCAGGACCACGACCTGGGTGAGCCGCCGGGCGGTGGCCGCGGACTCGGGGCGGGACGGCAGTGGAACCTCTGCCTCCGTCGGGTTGCCGTACAACTCGAGCGCTTTGAGCGCGTGTTCGTCCTCGACGGTCGGCGACCAGCGCGCCGCGGCCGCATGAGCGTGTCCCCGCGGCTGTTCCATACCCTCCAGCCCCGCCATACCCCCATCATGGCCGCCCGGGGCGTCCCACGGGGCCTTTCCCGGGGAATACGCCCCCCGGAACGGGCGGTGAACCGGCAGTCCTCCGTCATATGCCAAAGGCACTTCAGGATCGCCCGCACCCCGCCCGACCTGCTGGAATGTTCCGTTCCGGGGGGAGCGGCGGACTCCCCCGACCAGATGGGCTTAAGGCTGTCTTAAGGCTGCCATAAACCGCCCCATCGAGGGACCCCGGGTCAGACACCGCGTCAATTGCAAGCCCCTGGAGGGATGTTCAGAGGAACTTCGCCTTGCCCGGGCCCTCCGCCACGAAGCTGCGCATCCCGCGCTCGCGGTCCTCGGTGGCGAACAGGCCCGCGAACCAGTTCCGTTCGATCGCGAGACCCGTGTCGATGTCCGCCTCCAGGCCCGTGTCGATCGACTCCTTCGCCGCACGCAGCGCGAGCGCCGGGCCCTGCGCCAGCTTCGCGGCCCAGGCGTGCGCCTGCGCGTAGACCTCGTCGGCGGGGACGACCCGGTCCACCAGACCGATCTCGCGGGCCTCGTCGGCCTTCACCATCCGGCCCGTGAAGATGAGGTCCTTGGCCCTGGAGGGGCCGACCAGGCGGGCCAGGCGCTGGGTGCCGCCGGCGCCGGGGATCAGGCCGAGCAGAATTTCCGGCTGACCGAGCTTGGCGTTCTCGCCGGCGATGCGGAAGTCGGCACACAGGGCGAGCTCGCAGCCGCCGCCCAGCGCGTAGCCCGTCACGGCCGCGACGACCGGCTTGGGGATCCGGGCCACCGCCGTGAACGAGTCCTGCAGGGCGCGGGCGCGCAGGACCATCGCGGTGTGGTCCATCTCCTGCATCTCCTTGATGTCCGCGCCGGCCGCGAACACCTTCTCACCGCCGTAGATCACCACGGCCCGGACGTCCTCGCGGCGCGTGGCCTCCTCGGCGAGTTCCTTCAGCCGGTCCTGCGTGGCGATGTCCAGCGCGTTCATGGGCGGGCGGTCGAGACGGAGCGTGCCGACGCCTTCGGCGACTTCGAGAGAGACGGTCATAGGCAGCAGGTTAACGGCCACTAACGCCCGGAGCCCCGGTGCGGTCCGTCACACCGGGGCCCTCGGGTCGGGGAAGAGCTACTTCTTCCACTTCTCCCACGACATGTTCCAGCCGTTGAGCCCGTTGTCCGGGTCGACGATCCGGTCCTCGGAGTTCTTGACGACCACCACGTCGCCGATCATCGAGTGGTTGAAGAACCACGCGGCCGGCACCTTCTTGTCCCAGCCGCCGCGCACGTCCCGCAGGCCGATGCAGCCGTGGCTGGCGTTGTAGTTGCCGAAGGCTCCGCTCGCCCAGTAGTTGCCGTGCAGGAAGGTGCCGGAGGTGGTCAGGCGGATGGCGTGCGGGACGTCCTTGATGTCGTACTCGCCGCCGTAGCCGACCGTCTCGCCGTTCATCCGGGTCACCGGGAGCATCTCGCTGATGACCATCTGGCCGTTCCAGGTCTCCATGCCGGGCTGGCCGGTGGTGACCGGGATGGTCTTGATGGTCCTGCCGTCGCGCATGACCTTCATCGTCAGCTTCTTGGCGTCGACGACGGAGACCTGGTTGCGGCCGATGGTGAACTTCACCGTCTTGTCCTGCTCGCCGTAGACGCCGGAGCGGCCTTCGACGCCGTCGAGGTTCAGGTCGACGGTCACCTTGGTGCCGGGCTTCCAGTACTTCTCGGGGCGGAAGTCGAGCCGGTCGTTTCCGAACCAGTGGCCCTCGACGTCGACGGCCGGCTCCGTCTTGATGCGGATGGCCTTCTCGACGTCCTCCGGGTTGGTGATGCCCCGCGAGAAGCGGATGGAGAACGGCATCCCGACGCCGACCTTCGAGCCGTCCTCCGGGGTGAAGGTGCCGATGAAGGTGTTCTCCGGGGTCAGCGTGGTGAAGCCCGCGTCCTCCGCGGCCGTGCGGCCCTCGGAGTCCTTGGCGACCGCGTGGACCGTGTACTTGGTGGCGCCGGCCAGGTGGGTGGACGGCGTCCAGCTGGCGCCGTCCCCGGTTATCTCGCCGTCGACCCTCTTGCCCTTGCTGTCCTTGACCTCGACCTCGGTCAGCTTCCCCTTCGTGGCGGTGACCTTCAGCGCACCGCTCGTGTCGACGGACTTGGCTCCGTCCTTGGGGGTGATGCCGACGACCGCCTCGGACTGCTTGCTCTGCGAGGCGTCCGAGTCCTTGCCCTTGTTGTCGCCTCCGCCGGAACCGGAGCCGGTCCCCCCGCCGCCACACGCCGTGACGGCGAGCAGCAGCCCGCCGAGTATCAGCGCGAGCACTCCGTTCCTGCGCCCAACCGACGCCCCCGATATCGGTCGCCCGTTCAAGTGGTTCTCCCCTCCCCGGGCCTGGTCAGGCCCGTACCCCGCGCGTCCCCCGCGCGTCGGCGAATAGTAACCACAGGGTGAACGGCACCGGCGGCCCGCGATTGTCACCGTTCGGTCCCAACCGATCACCGGTCAACCCGTCCCCTTGTCGGGCTACTTCACCGCGGTGCCCGCCTTCCATGCATTCCAGCTCATATTCCATCCTCCGAGCCCGTTGTCAGGAGAGACCTTTTTGTCATTGCTGTTGACGACCTCGACGACGTCCCCGATGAGGCTGCGGTCGAAGAACCAGCCGGCCGGGGTGGCCGAACCGCCGCCCTTCACATCGCGCAGGCCGATGCAGCCGTGGCTGACGTTGGTGCGGCCGAAGACGGAGTGATGCGCCCAGTAGTTGCCGTGCAGGAAGGTGCCGGAGTCGGTCAGACGCATGGCGTGCGGGACGTCCGGGATGTCGTACTCGCCCTTGCCGTCGCGCTTCTTGAAGCCGACCGTGGCGCCGTTCATCCGGGTGACGTCGAGCATCTCAGTCACCACCATCTTGCCGTTGTACGTGGTGTTCTTGGGCGCGCCTGCCGTGACGGGCACGGTGGCCAGGGGCTCGCCGTCGCGCCGGACCTCCATGGAGTGCGCGGCGGCGTCGACCACGGAGACCTGGCTGCGGCCGACGGTGAAGGAGAACGTCTTGTGCTGCAGGCCGTAGACACCGGGCGCCCCCTCGACGTCGCGCAGGCGCAGGGCGACGGTGACCTGGGTGCCCGGCTTCCAGTAGTCCTCGGGGCGGAAGTCGAGACGGGTCTTCCCGAACCAGTGCGGGCGGATCTCGACGGCCGGGCGGGCGGTGACACGCACCGCGCGTTCGACGGCCGCCCGGTTCGCGATCTCCCGGTTGAACTCCAGGGAGACGATCATTCCGATGCCGACCGTGGCACGGTTCTCCGGGGCGACGTAGCCGATGAACCGCTCCTCGGGGACATACGTCGTGAAGGTGGTGTGCCGGGCCGAGCGGCGCCCGTCGCCGTCCACGGCCACCGCGTCGATCGTGTACTTGGCGGCCAGCGCGAGCCGCTCCTCGTCGGGTTCCCAGGCCAGGCCGTCGGCGGAGAGGTGCCCGGGCACCGGGGACTCCTGCGCGTCCTGCGACCTGACGACCTTCACCTTCTCCAGCCGGCCGTCGGGCACGCGCACCCGCAGCTTCTTCCCGGGGCGCACTCCCCTGCTGCCGTCGCCGGGCGAGACCTTGATGACGTCCTCGGGCGCCGGGGGCGCGCCGAACGCCCCGGCGATCCCGCCCGCGTCGTCCGAGGTACAGCCCGTGGCCCCGGCGAGGAGCCCTGCCCATGTCACTACGGCGGCCAGCGCGGCCCTCGCGCGCCGCGCGCGCCCTTGTACGTGCCTCACGAGGTGCCCAACGACCGGCCGTGTCCCCGGGAAACGACCATGCCCGCCCCCGGGGAAACGTGAGTGCGACCCACGCTCTGGGCAGAACAGTGGGGAGGACGACGCGCAGGGGAGCCGCGACCCGGGCCGCAGCACAGGCCGCACCCCTCTGTCCCCCGTCGTCCCACGAGCCGCGGGAGGCTGACAGGTGTCCAGCGCAGCCGAGCAGGAGGCGGTGGCCGGTCATCAGGCCACCGGGAACGGGCGCCAGGCCGCCGCCGTGAACGGCGCACGGCGGGCCGCGCCGCCCCCCGCCATGCCCGCGTGGCCGGGCGCGCCGACACCGCTGGGCGCCCGGTTCCGGGTCGGCCCGGACGGGGTGGCGGGCACCAACTTCGCGTTGTGGGCGGGCGGGGCCGAGGGGGTCGAGCTGTGCCTCTTCGACGAGTCGGGCAAGGAGTCCCGGGTCCGGCTCGCCGAACTGACCCACGAGATCTGGCACGGCTTCGTCCCCGGTGTACTGCCCGGGCAGCGCTACGGCTACC
Source organism: Streptomyces flavovariabilis (assembly GCF_000725785.1). NCBI lineage: Bacteria > Bacillati > Actinomycetota > Actinomycetes > Kitasatosporales > Streptomycetaceae > Streptomyces > Streptomyces flavovariabilis. The sequence goes on from NZ_JNXD01000039.1 coordinate 8,921, forward strand.
GGGTGCACGGCCGCTGGGACCCCTGGACGGGCGCCCGCTGGAACCCCGCGAAGCTGCTCCTCGACCCGTACGCGCGGGCGGTGGACGGGGACTTCGGTCTGCCGCCGGAGGTGTACGGGCACGTCCGCGACTGGCCGCAGCAGCATGTCGCCGACACCGTGCGCGACGACCGGGACTCGGCGCCGCACGTCCCGAAGGGGGTCGTCGTCCACGATGACGACGACTGGGCCGACGACCGCCGCCCGAAGACGCCGTGGGCCGACTCGGTGATCTACGAGCTGCACGTCAAGGGCTTCACCCGGCTGCATCCGGGCATCCCCGAGGAACTGCGCGGCACCTACGCCGGCCTCGCTCACCCGGCCGCGATCGAGCATCTGGTGAAGCTGGGCGTGACGGCGGTGGAGCTGCTGCCGGTGCACCAGTTCGCGCATGAGGACCATCTGCTGCGCAGAAGCCTCAAGAACTACTGGGGCTACAACTCCATCGGCTACTTCGCCCCGCACGCGGCCTACGCGGCCTCCGGGACGACCGGCCAGCAGGTCGGCGAGTTCAAGCGGATGGTGCGCGCCCTGCACGCGGCCGGGATCGAGGTCATCCTCGACGTGGTCTACAACCACACCGCCGAGGCCGGCGAACTCGGCCCGGCCCTGTCCCTCAAAGGCATCGACAACCGCGGCTACTACCGCCTCCAGGACGACGCCCGCCGCTACGCCGACTACACGGGCTGCGGCAACACCCTGCACGTGGTCCAGCCGCAGGTGCTGCGCCTCATCACCGACTCACTGCGCTACTGGGTCACGGAGATGGGCGTGGACGGCTTCCGCTTCGACCTGGCGGCCGCGCTGGCCCGTTCCATGCACGACGTCGACATGCTCTCCCCGTTCCTGGCGGTCATCGCCCAGGACCCGGTGCTGCGTCGGGTGAAGCTGATCGCCGAGCCGTGGGACGTGGGGTCGGGCGGCTATCAGGTGGGGGCGTTCCCGCCGCTGTGGACGGAGTGGAACGACCGGTACCGCAACGCCGTACGGGACTTCTGGCGGCACGCGCTGCCGGACGTACGGGAGATGGGTTACCGCCTGTCGGGCTCCAGCGACCTGTACGCCTGGGGCGGGCGCAGGCCGTACGCGTCCGTCAACTTCATCACCGCGCACGACGGGTTCACCCTGCGCGACCTGGTGAGTTACGAGCGCAAGCACAACGAGGCCAACGGCGAGGGCAATCGCGACGGCACGAACGACAACCGGGCCTGGAACTGCGGCCCCGAGGGTGAGACGGACGACGAGGGCGTCCGGGCGCTCAGGCGCCGGCAGCTGAGGAACCTCCTGACCACCCTGCTGCTGTCGACGGGCGTGCCCATGCTGGTCGCGGGCGACGAACTGGGCCGCACCCAGCGCGGCAACAACAACGCCTACTGCCAGGACAACGAGATCAGCTGGCTGGACTGGGAGCTGCTGGAGGATCCCGGCTGGCAGGCCCTGTTCGCGCTGACCTCCCGGCTGATAGACCTGCGCCACCGCCACCCGGTGCTCAGGCGCCGGGCGTTCTTCTCCGGCCGGGCCCAGACCGCGGACGGGCTGCGCGACCTGGCCTGGTTCACGTCCCGGGGCACGGAGATGACGGAGCAGGACTGGTACGCGCCCGCCGCCACGCTGGGCATGTACCTGTCCGGCCGGGACATCCCGGGCCGCGACGAGCGCGGGGAGCAGATCCTCGACGACAGCTTCCTGGCCGTGCTGCACGCGGGCGAGGGGCCGGTGAACTTCCGGTTGCCGGGGCCGCCCTGGGCCGAGCGGTACGAGGTCGTCGTCGACACGAGCCTGGAGGAGCAGGGGGAGGCACCGGGCGTGGAACACCGGGCGGGCACGGAGATCACGATGCCGGCGCGGGCGGTGCTGCTGCTGCGGGTGGCGGGGTGAGCGTACGTCTGCGGCGTGATCCGAACGGCACCCCCTAGCCGAGGATCCCCCGGTCGTAGGCCACCGCCACCGCCGCCGCGCGGTCCTTGACGCCGAGCTTGGCGTAGAGGTGGGTGAGGTGGGTCTTCACGGTCGCCTCGCTGATGAACAGTTCGCGGGCGATCTCGCGGTTGGAGGTGCCCTTGGCCACCAGGGCCAGGACCTCGCGTTCGCGGGCGGAGAGCGGCTCGTTGCCGGGGGCCCTGGGCGTACGGACCGCGGAGACCAGGCGGGAGGCCACCGCCGGGGAGAGGACCGTACGGCCTTCCGACGCCGCCCGTACCGCCGTGAACAACTCCTCGCGCGGGGCGTCCTTCAGGAGGTAGCCCGTCGCGCCCGCCTCGATCGCGGGAAGGGTGTCGGAGTCGGTGTCGTAGGTGGTGAGGACGAGGACCTTGGCGCGGGCGCCGGTACGGGTCAGGTCGCGGATGGCCTCCACTCCCCCGCCGCCCGGCATGCGCAGATCCATCAGGATCACGTCCGGGTCGAGGCCCGCGGCGAGCGACACCGCATCGACGCCGTTCGACGCCTCTCCCAGGACGTGGAAGCCCGTCGCGGACTCGAACATGCCGCGCAGGCCGTCCCGGACGACGGGGTGGTCGTCGACGATCAGCAGGGTGACCGGGGCGTCCCCCGTCATGGCGTCTTCAGTCATGGCGGACCAACGGTACGCGAGCCGACACCGCCGTGCCGTGGCCCGGTTCGGACTCGACGGTGAGGGAGCCGGCGATGCGTTCGGCGCGGGCGCACATGCCGGGCAGGCCGAACCCGCCGGTGCTGGTGTGTTCCCGTACGGCGGTCCGGTCGAAGCCGCGGCCGTCGTCACGGATGTCCAGGGTGACCTCGTCGCCCATGAAGGACAGGGTGACGCCGACGCGGGAGGCGCGGGCGTGCCGCGCGGTGTTGGACAGGGCCTCCTGGGCGATGCGCAGCAGGGTGGCCGCGACCTCGTCGTGGAGCTGCTCGACCGTGCCCGTGACGGTGAACCGCGCGTGCACGCCCGTGCGTTCGGACCATTCCGACGCGGTCTTCTCCAGGGCCTCGGGCAGGCCGTCGTGCGCGAGGGCGACGGGGGCGAGGTTGTGCACGGAGCGGCGGGCCTCGCCGAGGCTGTGCCGGGCCAGGTCCGTCGCCCGGGCCGCGTGCTCGCGGGCAAGGTCCGGGTCGGGGGTGTTCGCCACGACCTGGAGCTGGGCGATGATGCCGGTCAGCCCCTGGGCGATGGTGTCGTGGATCTCGGCGGCCAGCCGCCGGCGCTCGTCGGCGACCCCGGCCTCCCTCGCCTGTACCAGGAGCTGGGCGTGCAGGGCCGCGTTCTCGTCGAGGGCCTGCTGCAACGCCGCGTTGGTGCGCTCCAGTTCGCCGATGGTGTCGGTCTGGATGCGGGTGCGTTCCTCCTCGCGCGCGGCCAGCCGGCCGAACACGACGATGAGCGAGACGTGGATGCAGAGCAGCCCGCCGAACACCGCCCAGGCCAGCGGCCCGTGCGGGGGCATGCCGCCGGACTGGGAGCCCGCGATCGTCACCGCGGTGCCCAGCAGCCCGAGTGGGAGGGCGCGCCCCCGCAGCAGCCGCTCGGGGCCGACGAAACCGGCGGCGGCGTAGAAGGCGAAGAAGGGGTTGCACCAGCTGAGGGCGAAGCCGAGCGCCCAGCGCGTGAAGTAGTAGCAGGCGCCCGGCACCGACGGGGCCAGGGGCCGGTCACGGGACCACCACCCCCACGCCAGTTGGAGGATTATCGCGGCGCCGGTCAGGGCGACGGCCGTGTACCGCTCCGCCGAACTCATGCCGACCACGTCCACCGTCGCCAGGGACAGCACCGTGCCGGCCGCGAGCATCCCGTACGGCCCCCAGCGGAAGTACGCGGCCCACCGCTGCTCGACACCCGCCAGGTCCGTCATGCCACCAGTCTCGGCCACGGCCCCGCTCCCTCCCCCGGCTCCGGTCATTCCCAGCGGAACCAGCGGGCGGCGGACACCGAGAGCACCGCAGTCCACGCCGCGAGTACGGCCAGGTGCCCCCATCCCGGCCAGCCGCCCGCGGCTGCCTCGTCCAGGGCCCGCGCGGCGGCGCCGAACGGGGTGCACTCGACGATACGGGCCAGCACGTCCGGCATGGCCTGCACCGGCAGCCACACCCCGGCGCAGAACATCATGGGGAAGAAGACCGCGGTCCCGATCGCCGTCGCGATCTTCGTCGTCCGGGCCCGGGCCGAGACGACCGCTCCGAGGGAGAGCGCGGCGAGCACGGCGAGGAGCAGCGCGAGCAGGTACCCGGCGGGCTGCTCGGGCAGCCGTACGTCGAAGGCGAGCCGTCCCACCGCGAGCGTGAGGAGCGCGGAGGCCAGCGCCGCCAGGCCGTTCACCAGCATCTGGGCGGCGAGCAGGGAGGCGGGCCGGACCGGGGTGGTGGACAGCCGGCGCAGGATCCCGTTCTCGCGGTAGCCGGTGAGGGTCGGGGGCATCGCCTGCACGCCGGCCATGATCAGGGCGATCAGGACGCTCACGGGCACGTACACGTCGACGCTCCGCAGCCCGCCCAGCCCGTCCTGCGCCTCGCGGAACGACGGCACGGAGCCGAGGATGCCCAGGAGCAGGCTGGGGAAGAGCAGGATCCAGAAGAGACTGCCCGGCTCGCGGCGGAAGAGCCGGAACTCGCTGCGCAGCACAGCCGGGTTGATCAGGGCGGTGCTCATGCGGAGGCCTCCGTCAGGTCCAGGAACGCGTCGTCCAGCGTGGCGTCGGTGACGCGGAGCTGGTGGGCGGTGATGTGGTGGCGGGCGAGCAGGGAGAGCACGGCGTTGACCGTGTCGTCCGTGCCGGACAGCGTGATCCGGCCGTCCTTGTTCTCCGTCCCGGCCAGAGCGGGGAGGTCGTTCAGCGCACGGTCGTCCAGCGGTTCGGACGGGGTGAAGCTGATGACGGTGGCGCCCGCGGAGCGGCGGATCAGCCCGGCCGGGGTGTCCAGGGCGGCCACCCGGCCCCGGTCGATCACCGCGATCCGGTCGCACAACCGCTGCGCCTCCTCCATGAAATGGGTGACGAGCAGCACGGTGACGCCCCGGGCGCGGACGTCCTCGATGAGCTGCCAGGTGTCCCGGCGGGCGCGCGGATCGAGGCCGGTGGTGAGCTCGTCGAGGACCACGACCCGGGGGTCGCCGATCAGGGCGAGCGCGATGAACAGGCGCTGCTTCTGGCCGCCGGAGAGCTTGGCGAACCGGGTGGACAGCTTCTCCTCCAGCCCGAGGCGCTCGGCCAGGGGCCGCCAGTCGGCGGGGCTGGGATAGAACGTGCTGTACAGCTCCAGTGCCTCGCGGACGGTGAGTTTCGGCTGGAGCGTGCTCTCCTGGAGCTGGGCGCCCAGGACCCGGGCGACCCGCTCGTGGTCGGCGACGGGGTCGAGGCCCGTCACGCGGACGCGGCCGGAGTCGGGCACGCGCAGCCCCTCGACACATTCCACGGTGGTGGTCTTCCCGGCGCCGTTCGGGCCGAGGATCCCGAAGATCTCGCCCTCCTCCACGGCGAAGGAGACCCCGTCGGCGGCGAGACGGCCGGCGTAACTCTTGCGCAGCTCGGTGACTTCGATGACAGGTGCGGTCGGCATACGAAGAGGGTCCCGGCGAGGCGGGGTCCGCCACATCGGCCGTCGCGCTCGAACGGGCATCGGCCGATCGGCTGATGCGGCCCTACGACTCGGCCCGTGCCACCGTACGGCCCGTCCAACGCTCCCCCACGCTCTCGCTTCGCTCGGGCAGGGAGGTACCCCCAGGTCGTAGGACCGACGGCCGATCCGGGTCCGGCGGAAAGTCGGTGGGCAGTGTCAGTGGCGATCCGTAGGCTCGCTGCTGATGGCCACGACACCCGCCCCCGCCCAGGACCGTTCCGCCGTCCGTGCGCTGCTGCGCCTGTGGCCGTACGTGCGGCCCGTGCGCGCGCGGCTGTTCAGTGCCGCGTTCGTCGCGATACTCGCTTCCTGCGTGGGCCTGGTGATCCCGCTCGTGCTGAAGTGGATGGTGGACGGGCCGATCGCCGGCCGGGACCCGGCGGGGGTGTGGTTCGGCGCGCTGTGCCTGCTGCTGCTCGGTCTCACGGAGGCCCTGCTCTTCGGGCTGCGGCGGTGGCTGGTGGCCCGGCCGCTCGCGCGTGTCGAGGCGTCGATGCGGGCGGCTCTGTACCGGCACCTCCAGCGGCTGCCGGTGGCCTTCCACGACCGGTGGGCCTCGGGGCAGCTGCTGTCCCGGGGGATGACGGATCTGATGCTGCTGCGCATGTTCCTCGCCTTCCCGCTGACGTTCCTCCTGGTCAACGGGGTGACGATCCTCGTCGGCGTGATCATCATGCTGCTTCAGGACTGGACGCTGGGCCTGGTCGTCCTCGGGCCGGCCGTGCCCGTCCTGGTCACCTGCGTGATCTTCGAGAAGCGTTACGCGGCGCTGGCCCGGCGCGCCCAGGACCAGGTCGGCGACCTGACGACGGTCGTCGAGGAGAGTGTGCTCGGCATCCGCATCATCAAGGGCTTCGGCCACCACCGGAGTCAGGCGCGGGCGTTCCGCGACCTGTCGAAGACGCTGCGCGGCACGGAACTGCGCAAGGCGCGGCTGCTGGCGACGATCTGGGGCGTCATCGTGACGCTGCCGGAGGTGGCGATCGGGGCGGCGCTGGTGGTGGGGGTCGTCCAGGTGGCCGACGGTGCCTTGTCGGCGGGGACGCTGGTGGCGTTCCTGTCGACGGCGCTGGCGCTGCGGTGGCCGGTGGAGTCGATCGGGTTCCTGCTGGCGATGAGCCAGGAGGCGGCGACGGCGACGGAGCGGTACTTCGAGGTCATGGACGAGGAGGTGGAGGGGACCACCGCCGCCCCGGACACCGGCTCGGGCACTGCCCCGGACACCGGCTCGGTGGACGTCCGGGACAAGGGGCTCCGCTTCCACGACGTCGGGTTCCGCTACCCCGACGCCCCGCCCGGCACCCCGCCCGTCCTCCAGCACATCGACCTGCACATCCGCCCGGGCGAGTCCATGGCCCTGGTCGGCGCCACCGGCAGCGGCAAGACCACCCTCACCGCGCTCATCCCCCGCCTCTACGAGCTGACCTCGGGCCGCATCACCCTCGACGGCGTCGACATCACCGACCTGTCCAGGGAAGCGCTGCGCACGAAGGTCGCCGTGGCCTTCGAGGAGCCCACCCTGTTCTCGGCCGCGGTCGGCGACAACGTTCTCATGGGGGCGAAGGACACCGCCGGCACGGCCGACCTGGAGCGTGCGCTCGCCGTCGCCCAGGCCGACTTCGTACACGCCCTGCCCCAGGGGGCGGACACCCAGGTGGGCGAGCAGGGCCTCAGCCTCTCCGGCGGTCAGCGCCAGCGCCTCGCGCTCGCCCGGGCCGTCGTCGGGCAGCCGGAGTTCCTCGTCCTGGACGACCCGCTGTCGGCCCTGGACGTGCACACCGAGGCCGCCGTGGAGGCCGCCCTGCGGCAGGTCCTCGCGGACACCACCGCCCTGATCGTGGCGCACCGCCCCTCGACCGTGCTGCTCGCCGACCGTGTCGCGCTGCTGTCCGGGGGCCGGATCGCCGCGGTCGGCACCCACCACGAACTGCTGCGTACGAACGCCGAGTACGCGCATCTGATGTCAGGGGAAGAGGAGGGCGCACGATGACGGCGGCCACCAGCGCACCGGCCGGCAAGAAACCCGACGACCGGCCCGAGGATCTCCCCCTCGCCACCGGCGATCCCTTCGACCGGGACGTCCTGCCCACACCGCCGGGAGCCACCGGAGCCCTGCTGCGGTCCCTGCTCGCGCCCATGAAGGCCCGGGTCACGGTCACGACGCTCCTGCTGCTGCTCCAGCAGGCGGTCGTGCAGGCGGGCCCGCTGCTCGTGGCGTACGCCATCGACCGTGCCGTACCGGCGTTCCGGGCGCAGGACCACGGGCCGCTGATCGCGGTGGGCGCCGGCTATCTGGCGTGCGCCCTGGCCGCGGGCGGACTGCAGTTCGCGTTCGTCGGTGCCGCGGCCCGGGTGAGCCAGGACGTGCTGCTCGATCTGCGCGGCCGGATCTTCCGCCACGCGCAGGCGCTGAGCGTCGACTTCCACGAGCGCTACACCTCGGGCCGGATCATCTCCCGCTCCACGGCCGACGTGGAGTCGCTGCGCGAACTGCTGGACGAGGGCCTCCAGGAACTCGTGACGGTCATCCTCTCCTTCGTCTACATCTCGGCGATGCTGCTCTGGCTCGACCTGGGCCTCGGGGGCGTGGCGGTGGCGTCCCTGGTGCCGCTCTACGCCCTCGTGCGGTGGTACCAGCGGCGGGCCGGCCGGGTGTACCGGGCGCGGTCGACCGCCATCGCGGCCGTCATCGTCAAGTTCGTCGAGACGATGAACGGCATCCGCCCGGTGCGCGCCTTCCGCCGCGAGGCGGCCAACGACGCGGACTTCGGCGAGCTCAACCGGCGGCACGAAAGGACCAACGGCGACGCGCTCCTGGAGATGGCCCGGTACGTCACCGGCTCACGGTTGGTCGCCAACACGGCGGTCGCGGCGATCGTGCTGTGGGGTGCCTCCCGGGTCGCGGACGGCACCCTGGCCCTCGGTGTGCTGGCGGCGGCCGTGCTGTACCTGCGGCGGCTGTACGACCCCATCGACCGGCTCGGGATGTTCCTGAACTCCTACCAGTCGGCGGCGGCCTCCCTGGAGAAGATCGCCGGCCTGCTCGCCCAGACCCCGTCGGTCCCCGAGCCGGCCGCTCCCCGGCAGCTCCCGCCGCTCGAGAGCGAACACCCCGGCCGTGAAGTGGTCTTCGACGGCGTCCGCTTCGCTTACCGCACCGGCGGCGAGGTGCTGCCCACGTTCGACCTCACCATCCCGGCCGGGCAGACGGTCGCGGTCGTCGGCTCCACGGGCGCCGGCAAGTCGACGCTGGCCAAGCTGCTGGCCCGGTTCTACGACCCTTCCCCGGGCTCTCGACCGCGTTCGGGCAAGGGAGGCCCCTGCCCCGGCCGGGTGCTGCTGGACGGCGTCGACCTGCGCGACCTCGCCGTGCCCGAACTGCGGCGCGGGGTGGTCATGGTGACGCAGGAGGCGTTCCTGTTCTCCGGCACGGTCGCCGACAACATCGCGATCGGCCGCCCGGACGCCACCCGCGAGGAGATCGAGCAGGCGGCGAAGGAGATCGGCGCGCACGACTTCATCAGCGCCCTGCCCGACGGCTACGACACCGACGTACGCAAGCGGGGCGGCCGCATCTCCGCCGGGCAGCGGCAACTGGTGTCGTTCGCGCGGGCGTTGCTGGCCGACCCGGCCGTGCTGATCCTCGACGAGGCGACCAGTTCACTGGACATCCCCGGGGAGCGTGCGGTGCAGCGGGCCATGACGACCGTGCTGAAGGGCCGTACGGCCGTGGTCATCGCGCACCGGCTGTCGACCGTCGAGGTCGCGGACCGGGTCCTGGTGATGGAGCACGGCCGGATCGTGGAGGACGGCGAACCGGCCGAACTCATCGAAGGCACCGGCAGGTTCGCGGATCTGCACCGGGCCTGGCGGGACAGTCTGGCGTAGGACGGCGGCGGAGGGCGGGCGTCGACGCGCCGAGACGGCTGCCACGGGGCCTGCCCGAGGACGGTGAATCGTCCGCATATCGAACATGAACTTCCGGACAACGAACCGTTTCCGGCCATACTTTTGACGCGGTCCTGACAGAAAGCGCAGTCGCCTGCCACGCTTCCCACGACTGCTCCACAGGAACCCCACAGCAACACCTCCACCTCCCCAGGCCGGGCGACCCCCGGTCCCGCAGAAGGAGTCAGTGTTGAGAAGCAGTTCCTCACGAAGAGGCACCTCCCACAGACGCACTCCCCACACCCCCCGCCGCACCGCGGCCGTGGCCCTCGCCGGCGTCGCCGCGCTGATCGCCGCCGCCGTTCAGAGCGGCACCGCCACCGCAGCCCCGGAGAAGGCACCGTCGGCCGCGAGCAAGGCGAACCCCGGCTCGGAGTCGGTCAAGCTCACCCCCGCCCAGCGCGCCGCGCTGATCCGCGAGGCCGACGCCGCCAAGGCGGCGACCGCGAAGGACCTGGGCCTCGGCGCCAAGGAGAAGCTGGTCGTCCGCGACGTCCTGAAGGACCGCGACGGCACCGTGCACACGCGCTACGAGCGCACCTACGACGGCCTGCCGGTCCTCGGCGGCGACCTGGTCGTTCAGGGCACGAAGGCGGACGCCACCACGGCCGTCGTGAAGGCCACCCGCGCCGCCATCAAGCCGGCCACGACGAAGACCGCGGTGACCGTCGCCAAGGCCCGGCAGCAGGCCCTGACCGCCGGCAAGGCCGACGAGGCCAAGAACCCCGGCATCAACCGTGAGCCCCGCAAGGTGATCTGGGCCGCGAACGGCAAGCCGGTCGTGGCCTACGAGACGGTCGTCGGCGGCTTCCAGCACGACGGCACCCCGCAGGAACTGCACGTCGTCACCGACGCCACCACCGGCGAGAAGCTGTACGAGTGGGAGGCGATCGAGACCGGCACCGGCAACACGGTGTACTCCGGCACGGTCGACCTCACGACCACCCAGTCCGGGGCGACGTACAACCTCACCGACGGCGCCCGCGGCAACCACAAGACGTACAACCTCAACCGCGGCACCTCCGGCACCGGCACCCTCTTCTCCGGCCCGGACGACGTCTGGGGCAACGGCACCCCGTCCAACCTGGAGTCCGCGGGCGCCGACGCGCACTACGGTGCCGCCCTGACCTGGGACTACTACAAGAACGTGCACGGCCGTTCCGGCATCCGCGGCGACGGCGTGGGCGCGTACTCCCGGGTCCACTACGGCAACAACTACGTCAACGCGTTCTGGTCGGACAGCTGCTTCTGCATGACCTACGGCGACGGCTCGGGCAACGCCAACCCGCTGACGTCGATCGACGTGGCGGCGCACGAGATGACCCACGGGCTCACCTCGAACACCGCGGGCCTCAACTACTCCGGCGAGTCCGGCGGCCTGAACGAGGCCACCTCCGACATCTTCGGCTCGACCGTCGAGTTCTACGCGAACAACTCCTCCGACGTCGGTGACTACCTCATCGGCGAGGAGATCGACATCAACGGCGACGGCACACCGCTTCGCTACATGGACAAGCCGAGCAAGGACGGCGCGTCCAAGGACGCCTGGTACTCGGGCATCGGCTCGATCGACGTGCACTACTCGTCCGGCCCGGCGAACCACTTCTTCTACCTGCTGAGCGAGGGCAGCGGCACCAAGACCATCAACGGTGTCACGTACGACTCGCCCACCTCGGACGGCCTTCCGGTCACCGGCATCGGCCGGGACAAGGCGGAGAAGATCTGGTTCCGCGCGCTGACCACGAAGTTCACCTCGACCACCAACTACGCGGGCGCCCGCACCGGCACCCTCGCGGCCACCGGTGAGCTCTACGGCACGGACAGCGCCGAGTACAAGGCGGTCCAGGACGCGTGGGCGGGCATCAACGTCGGCGCCCGCTCCGGCGGCGGAGGCGGCGGCGGCACGTCCTTCGAGAACGCCGCCGACGTGGCGATCCCGGACCGGGGCGCGGCGGTCACGTCGTCGGTCACCGTCTCCGGCCGGACGGGCAACGCGCCGTCCAACCTCCAGGTCGCGGTGGACATCGTCCACACCTACGTCGGTGACCTCAAGGTGGACCTGGTGGCCCCCGACGGCACGGCGTACACGCTGAAGGGATACGGCACCGGCGGAAGCGCGGACAACATCGACACCACGTACACGGTGAACGCGTCCTCCGAGGTGGCCAACGGCGTCTGGAAGCTGCGGGTGCAGGACAACGCGGCCCGCGACACCGGCTACATCAACAGCTGGAAGCTGACCTTCCCGTAGGTCCGCAGGCCCGTAGGGCCACAGGGCCACAGGTCCGTAGGGCCACAGGTCCGTAGCCGGCAGGCCTCAAGTCAGGGCGCCGCCCCGGTGGGTTCGAATCCCCCGGGGCGGCGTCCGTTTGACGTGTCCGCGCGCTGCACCTCGTCGGCGATTTCCGGCCAACATCACAGCCACTCCTGACATGTACGCGCCCCAAGTGCCACTCTTCCCCCACGCCGCACAGCACCGCAGCACTTCCCCCACACCGAGGAGCTTGTGTGTCCACCCCTCTCTACGCGCGTCACAAGCGCACCACGCTGGCCATCGCCACCGCCGTCGCCGCCGGTGCCCTGCTCACCACCGGCCTGACCTCCGGCAGCAGCGTGGCCGCCGACTCCGCGAGCAAGCCGGCCCTCGCCGCCGCCCCCGTCCTGCTCTCCGCGCCCGCCCGCACCGCGCTCATCCAGGAGCAGCAGGCGGACGCCGCACGGACCGCGGACGAGATAGGCCTCGGCGACCAGGAGAAGCTGGTCGTCAAGGACGTCGTGAAGGACGCCGACGGCTCGGTCCACACGCGCTACGAACGCACCTACGCGGGCCTGCCGGTCCTCGGCGGCGATCTCGTGGTGCACGAGTCGAAGTCCGGCGCCGGCAAGGGCGTCACCAGAGCCACCAAAGCGGCCCTGAAGGTCGCCTCGCTCACACCCGAGGTCACCGCCGCCAAGGCGGAGAAGCAGGCCGTGACCCTCGCCAAGGCGGCCGGCTCGGCCAAGACCGAGGCGGACTCCGCGCCCCGCAAGGTGATCTGGGCGGCCGACGGCAAGCCCACCCTCGCCTACGAGACCGTCGTCGGCGGACTCCAGGAGGACGGCACGCCGAACGAGCTGCACGTCGTCACGGACGCCGCCACCGGCAAGAAGCTCTACGAGTACCAGGGCATCGAGACCGGCACCGGCAACACCACGTACAGCGGCAAGGTCACCATCGGCACTACGAAGTCCGGGTCGTCCTTCAACCTGACGGACGGCACGCGCGGCGGCCACAAGACGTACAACCTCAACCGCGGCACCTCCGGCACCGGCACCCTCTTCTCCGGTTCCGACGACATCTGGGGCACCGGCAACCCCTCCAACCTGGAGACCGCCGCCGCCGACGCGCACTACGGCGCCCAGGTCACCTGGGACTTCTACAAGAGCACCTTCGGCCGCAGCGGCATCCGCAACGACGGCAAGGCCGCCTACTCGCGCGTCCACTACGGCAACAACTACGTCAACGCCTTCTGGTCCGACAGCTGCTTCTGCATGACCTACGGCGACGGCTCGGGCAACACCAACCCGCTGACCTCGCTCGACGTGGCCGCCCACGAGATGAGCCACGGTCTGACCTCGGCCACGGCGGGCCTGAACTACAGCGGTGAGTCCGGCGGCCTGAACGAGGCGACCAGCGACATCTTCGGCGCGGGCGCGGAGTTCTTCGCGAACAACTCCTCCGACGTGGGTGACTACCTCATCGGCGAGGAGATCGACATCAACGGCGACGGCTCCCCGCTGCGCCACATGGACAAGCCCAGCAAGGACGGCTCGTCCAAGGACAGCTGGTCCTCCAGCCTCGGCGGGGTGGACGTCCACTACTCCTCCGGTCCCGCCAACCACTTCTTCTACCTGCTGTCCGAGGGCAGCGGCTCGAAGACGATCAACGGCGTGACCTACAACTCGCCCACGTCCAACGGCTCCACGGTCACCGGCATCGGCCGCACCAAGGCGCTGCAGATCTGGTACAAGGCGCTGACGACGTACATGACGTCGACGACCAAGTACGCGCAGGCCCGCACGGCGACCCTGAACGCGGCCTCGGCGCTGTACGGCGCGTCCAGCACCGAGTACAAGGCGGTCGCGTCCGCCTGGTCGGCCGTCAACGTCGGCTGACCGAAGCACGACCACGGGCGGTACCCGGAGCGAAGGCAGGTCCGGGTACCGCCCTACTCTTGGTGACCGTGTCTTCTCTGGATCCGAAGGACTTCACCTACGCCGATGTCGGCGCCACCCGCGACCAGGGCTTCTGCCCGCCGGGCTTCCACACGATGAACGTACGCACCCGCCTCGGCGAGGGCGAGGAGGTCTTCCGACGGGCCTCGGAGGCGGTCCTCACCTGGGAGATGCACCGGGCGATGGGCGTGGGCATCGACGCGGCCGGGGACCGCGCCGCCCCCGGCGTCGACGTCACGGTCACCCTCGCCGGCATGATCAAGGCCCCCTGCCGGGTGGTGTGGACCGTGGAGGAACCCCGCCGCGCCGGCTGGGCCTACGGCACGTTGCCCGGCCACCCGGAGAGCGGCGAGGAGTCCTTCGTGGTCGACCGCACGGGAGACGGCACGGTCTGGCTGACGGTGAACGCCTTCAGCCGCGCGGCCAAGTGGTACGCGAAGGCGGGCGGCCCGGCGACCAGGGGCTTCCAGCACGCCTACGCCCGCCGCTGCGGCTCCGTCCTACGCAACCTGGCAACGCAGGGCGGCGAGCCGACCTAGGGGCGCGGGGCCGTATCGATGTACGGCCCCCGCCGCGTGGGCGCGCTCAGCCCCCGCACACCCGCAGACGTCGAACTCACCGCATCAACAGCCCCGCAGCCGCCACCAGCTCCTCGGAAGGCCCGGCCACAAGCCCCAACTCCGCGCTGGAAGCCATCAGCCGATGCGCGGGAAGGATCCGCACCGTGTACCCGAAAGGCCCGGTGCGATCCAGTGACAAGGGCCCTTCATAGACCCAGCGCCCGTCCTGGTCGGGAGACCCCACCGGCTTCAGGGGCACGACCGTCGCGTCACCGATGCGGTCCTCCTCGTCCACCCGCCCGGAGACGACTTGGACATCCACGTCATCCGGCCCGAGATCGCCGAGGGCGACCCGTACGCGCAACCCCAGCGTCGTGCCGAGCTCGGCCAGGGCTGCCACCGCCGACGTCTCCACATGGTCGACCGTGACCCCCGGCCACGCCCCCCGCACCCGCCCCTTCCACTCGGCGAGACCGCGCGCCGCGTCCGGGCCCATGGACCGGTGGGAGAGCGCAGCGGGCGCGTAGAGCCGCTCCACGTACTCGCGGACCATCCGCCCCGCCAGCAGCTTCGGCCCGAGCAGGCTGAGCGTGTGCCGGACCATCTCGATCCACCGGTCGGGCAGCCCGCTCTGCCCTCGCTCGTAGAAGCGGGGCGTCACCCGCTGCTCCAGCAGGTCGTACAGCGCCGCGGCCTCTATGTCGTCACGGTGGTCCGGATCGGTCCCGGCGCCGTCCGCCGTGGGGACCGCCCAGCCGAAGTCGGGCTGGAACCACTCGTCCCACCAGCCGTCGAGGACGGACAGGTTCAGACAGCCGTTGAGCGCCGCCTTCATGCCGGAGGTGCCGCAGGCCTCCAGGGGCCTGAGCGGGTTGTTCAGCCAGATGTCGCAGCCGGGGTACAGCTTCTGCGCCATCGCCATGCCGTAGTCCGGCAGGAACACGATCCGGTGCCGCACCCGCGGATCGTCCGCGAACCGCACCAGCTCCTGCACCAGCCGCTTCCCGCCGTCGTCCGCTGGGTGCGCCTTGCCCGCCACGACGATCTGCACCGGCCGCTCGGGGTGCAGCAGCAGGTTCATCAGCCGGTCCCGGTCGCGCAGCATCAGCGTCAGGCGCTTGTACGACGGGACGCGCCGGGCGAAGCCGATGGTGAGGACGTCCGGGTCGAGCACGCCGTCGATCCAGCCCAGCTCGGCCGTATGGGCGCCGCGCTGCCGCCACGAGGCCCGCAGCCGCTCCCGCACCTCGGTCACGAGCTGCTCGCGCAGTACCCGCCGCAGCTCGAAGATGTCCTGGTCGGGGATGTCGGCCACCGCGTCCCAGCGGTCCGAGCCGCCGACGGTCAGCGCGTCCTCGGCGCGCTGGGCGCCGATCTGCCGGGCGCCGAGCCGGAACACCTCGGGGGCGACCCAGGTGGGGGCGTGCACCCCGTTGGTCACGGAGGTGATCGGCACCTCGTCGGCGTCGAAGCCGGGCCACAGGCCGGAGAACATCTCACGGCTGACATTGCCGTGCAGCAGGGAGACACCGTTGGCGCGCTGGGCGAGGCGCAGGCCCATCACGGCCATGTTGAACAGGTTGGGCTCCCCGCCGGGGTAGCTCTCCATGCCGAGCCGCAGGATGCGGTCGACGTCGATGCGGGGCAGCTCGGCGCCGGGGCCGAAGTGGCGGGCGACCAGCTCGCGGTCGAAGCGGTCGATGCCGGCCGGGACGGGCGTGTGGGTGGTGAACACGGTCCCGGCGCGGACCGACTCCAGTGCGGAGTCGAAGTCCAGCCCCTCCGCGCACAGTTCGGCGATGCGCTCCAGGCCGAGGAACCCGGCGTGTCCCTCGTTGGTGTGGAACACCTCCGGCTCGGGGTGGCCCGTCAGCCGGCAGTACGTCCGTACCGCCCGGACCCCTCCTATGCCGAGGAGCATCTCCTGGAGCAGCCGGTGCTCGCTGCCGCCGCCGTAGAGCCGGTCGGTCACGCCGCGCTCGCCGAGGTCGTTCTCCTCGACGTCGGAGTCCAGCATCAGCAGCGGGACCCGGCCGACCTGCGCCAGCCAGATCCGGGCGTGCAGCTGCTTTCCGCCGGGCAGGGCGAGGGCGACCTGGGCGGGGGTGCCGTCGGGCTCCTCGAGCTGGACGACGGGCAGCTCGTTCGGGTCGAGGACGGGGTAGTGCTCCTGCTGCCAGCCGTCCCGGGACAGGGTCTGGCGGAAGTAGCCGTGCCGGTAGAGCAGGCCGACGCCGATCAGCGGGACACCGAGGTCGCTGGCCGCCTTGAGGTGGTCGCCGGCCAGGATGCCGAGGCCGCCGGAGTACTGGGGCAGGGCGGCGGTGATGCCGAACTCGGGTGAGAAGTAGGCGATCGCGGCGGGCAGTTCGTCGGGCTGGGCCTGGTACCAGCGCTCGCCGGTCGTGTAGTCGTGCAGATCGCCCGCGACCGCGGCGAGGCGGCGCAGGAACGGGCCGTCCGCGGCCAGCTCCGCCAGCCGCGCGGGCGGCACGCTGCCGAGCAGCCGGACGGGGTCGCCGCCCGAGGCGGCCCACCGCTCGGGGTCGACGGACCGGAACAGGTCACGGGTCTCCGCGTGCCAGGACCAGCGCAGGTTGCGGGCCAGATCGCTGAGCGGCCTGAGGGGGTCGGGGAGAACGGGTCGGACGGTGAATCGACGGATCGCCTTCACGGGTTCCACCTCGGCGCGTTCGCTGGATTTCGCAGGGCTTCGACGACGTCTCCTACGACAGTACCGGCGTCGGCGCCTCCGCCGCTGAGGCTCCGCTACCCGACCCCCGATCGGCCTGAACAGCACCATCCGCGGATATGGCCGATTCCGCCCCCATAGGCGTCCTTGTGGTGCTTCACCCGCCACGAGAGGTTGCCTCTGGCGTACCGGCCCCGCGCGCCGCCGCGAGCGGCGCGCGGCAGCGGTGCGCCGAGTCGAGGAGGGGAACTCGGACCATGGCTCGGACGCGCGAGCGGCGCCTGCGCCGGACGGGGGGCCTGGTGGCGGCGATCTGTGCCGCGGCGTTTTCGGCCGTCACCCTGCCCGCGCACGCCGTACCGCAGGGGCGGATACAGGGCGCCGGATCACCCGGTTCCGTGCCCGGAAGCTATCTGGTGACGCTGAAGGAGGGCACGGTGGCCCGGTCGGCGGCCGGAGAGGGGCTCGCCGCACGGTACGGGGTGAAGATCAGCCACATCTACGGCACCGTCCTGAACGGTTACGCGGTCCGGGCGGACGAGAGACAGGCCGGGCGGCTCGCCGCCGACCCGCGGGTCGCCTCGGTCGCCCAGGACACCCGCGTGCGGCTCGACGGCACCCAGAGGAATCCGCCGTCCTGGGGGCTGGACCGCGTCGACCAGCCGAAGCCGCCGCTGGACCGGAGCTACACCTGGCCCCGGTCGGCCGGCGCGGGGGTGACGGTGTACGTGATCGACACCGGCGTGCGGACCACCCACAAGGACTTCGGCGGCCGGGCGGGCCACGGCTGGGACTTCGTCGGGGACGACCGGGTCGCCGCGGACGCCAACGGCCACGGCACGCACGTCGCCGGCTCGGTCGCGGGGACGTCCCACGGCGTCGCCAAGCGGGCCCGGATCGTCTCGGTGCGCGTCCTCGACGCCGCGGGCGGGGGCACCACGGCCCGGGTGATCGCCGGGATCGACTGGGTGACCCGGCACGCGAAGATGCCGGCGGTCGCCAACCTCAGCCTGGGCGGCCCCCGCAACGACCGCCTCGACGCCGCCGTGCGGGCCTCCATCGCCTCCGGTGTCACCTACACGGTCGCCGCGGGCAACGACGGCAGGCCGGCCGGCCTGTCCTCTCCGGGGAGCGTCAAGCAGGCCGTCACGGTCGGTGCGACCGACCGCAAGGATGCAAAACCGGCCTTCTCCAACCACGGTCCGGCCCTCGATCTGTTCGCCCCGGGCGTCGGCATCACCTCGGCCTCCGCCGCGAGCGACACCGCGCGAGCCACTCATTCGGGTACCTCGATGGCGTCTCCGCACGCCGCGGGAGCCGCCGCGCTCTATCTGGCCGATCATCCGAAGGCGACTCCGGCGCAGGTCGGGAGGGCCTTGACCGCCGGAGCGGCGACCGGGAAGGTCTCCGGCCGGGGCATCGGTTCGCCGGACAAATTACTGCGGGTGCCGCGCGTGTAGGGCGAAGGAGCAGCCACGCCTGGGGCCGGCCTCGTCCGTCGCGGACGAGGCCGGTCTTGTGTGTCGACATACGCGTGAGTAGTTAACAAAGTGCCGGATTGCCCACCCGAATAGGGTGGGAAGGCTCCTGCGGGTACCCCTCTCAGGAGCACCACGCAGGACCCACCTCCCCACAGACATCCGCCTACCCACGTTGACGCGGACAGGAGCGGTCATGCCCGCCAAGCACCACTCGCCAGCACCCCCCAACCGCCGCACCACCGGGGCGCGCGCCCCCGGCGGCGAAGCACGCCCCGCGCGCCCGGCCGAGGCCGGTCCGCCGGCCCCGCCCCCACCACCCGTGGTCGACACGACCGCCGTCGGGCGCATACCCGTCCTGGACGTCCGCCCGGTGGTCCAGCACGGGCGCCGGCCGGCGAAGGCCGTCACCGGCGAGACCTTCGAGATCTCGGCGACCGTGTTCCGCGAGGGGCACGACGCCGTGGCCGCCAATGTCGTCCTGAAGGACCCCGAGGGCCGCCCCGGCCCGTGGACGCCCCTGCGGGAGCTGGCCCCGGGGACGGACCGGTGGGGCGCCACGGTCACCGCCGGGGAACCCGGCCTGTGGACGTTCACCGTCGAGGCATGGGGGGACCCGGTCGGTACCTGGCGCCACCACGCCGAGATCAAGATCCCGGCGGGCATGGACACGGACGTCGTCCTGGAGGAGGGCGCGCGTCTGTACGAGCGGGCGGCCGCCGGGGTGCCCGAGGAGGAGGGACTGCGCGACGTGATCCTCACCGCCGTCGACGCCCTGCGGGACGAGGGCCGCTCCGCGGCGGCTCGCCTGGCGGCGGCGCTGACGCCGGAGGTGGACGAGGTCCTGGCCCGGCATCCGCTGCGGGACCTGGTCACCAGCAGTGAGCCGCTGCCCCTGCTCGTGGAGCGG
>NZ_JNXD01000040.1:0-27208 GCF_000725785.1 Streptomyces flavovariabilis
TCCGTGCGGTGAAGATTCGACACCTCCACCACACACGGGGGCCTTCGCCATGATCAAGCCCGACCCCGCGTTAACAACGCTCGTGATCAATACACCTAGTGCCCGGGATGTGTATCGCTCAGGAGCAGGAGCGGACCGCATCGTCCCAGGCGCCAGGGCTGCGGTAGTGGTTCTTGTGCCCTGTGGCAAGTACGTGGCGCAGTTCGGCAAGGTGCTGGGTGTTCGTGGGGAGATCCAGCCGGTCGAGAAGGGCGAGTGCGGCAGCCGGTTCCAGGTCGCCGTAGACATCGTGGAAACTCGCCCGGAGGCCGTGGAAGACGGCTGAGTGCAGGGCTTGAAGCCGCACGGCGGCGTGGTACGTCGGCTCCTTCACTGTCCAGCGCACCGGTCCTGAGCACACCAGAACACGTCGGGCGCGGCGAAGCAGGGCTTCCGACCGCTCGGCGACCACTCGGTCGATATCGTTGCCGAGGACCTCGGCGAACGCCACCACGGAAGTGGTGTGGTCCTCGAACCAGTCCACCCACAGCGAGTAGGTGACGGCCTCAACGTCGCGGTCCGCCTCCAACCGCCGGCGGTAGCCGTCCCACAGCACGTCGGCCGGCAGGGGGCCCTCCGCGCCCTCGTTCGCGAACCGGATCTCGCACGTGACCCAGTAATCATCAAGCAAATCCAGCAGCCCGAAGGCCAACCGCAGCTGGTCGGCGGTATCCAGGTCTTCCGCAAACACATCACCGGCCCAGGAATGCGCCACTTGGTTGGCAGTGAGCAACACCTCCGGCTTCGCGTCGCTCACCCACCCATCGCGTACCTGGCTGACGCCCTGCTCAGCCAGCCAACGCCGCGCCGCCTCCGCGGCCTGCACCTCCACGTGGGAAGTATGGCAAGCCTCGCAGGATCCGAACGACTGTTGACCTTGAGTTTCCGCGCCCTCGCGGCTGAGAGGCTGTCCTCATGACGGACGCTCAGAGACGTGGTGGCTGTCGCCTTGCTCGCCGCGGCCTGACCCATCGGAACCGCACGGTGCCCGCCGCCTCCCTCCGGCGGGCACCGGCCGGTGAACGGCCCGCCCAGGATGTTCAGCGATGCCGGGTGGCCCTCCCGCCGGCCAGCGCTTCCACCTCCCTCCAGAAGGCTCCGACCCGCGCGTTGAACACCTCCGGCACCTCCTGGAACGGCTGATGCGCCTCCCCGGGCAGCACCTCGAACACGGCGCCCGGGATGCTCTCCGCGACCGTGCGGCCGAGGCGCGGTGGTGTGGCGAGGTCGAGTTCACCGGCGAGCACGAGGGTCGGGACGCTGATGCCGCCGAGGCGGTCGAGGGTGTCGTGACCGGCGAACGCCGCGAGCTGGCGCTGGAAGGCCTCGGCGGACTGCGGATGCTCGAAGGCCAGGGCCTCGTCGATGAAGCGGTCGACCATGCCGTCGGCGTGGGCGCGGGGGGTGTAGACCCACAGGAAGAAGGCATCGAGCATGGCCCGTTCGTCCGGGGCGCGTTCGACCATCCAGTTCCAGAAGCGCGTCATGGTGCGGAAATAGGGATCCGGGCGGGCCATCGTGCTCATGAGGACGAGGCTGCGGACCAGGCCGGGGTGGCGCAGGGCGAGTTCCTGGGCGATGAAACTGCCGCCCGAGAAGCCCGTGATGTGAGCCGTCGGAACCTGGAGCGCGCGCAGCAGCGCCGCGGCATCGTCGGCCATCCCCGCCACCGAGAGCGGGCCGTCGGGCAGCGGACTGCGGCCCGCGCCGCGGTTGTCGAACGCGGTGAGCCGGTAGCGGTCCGCGAGCCCGTCGAGCTGTGGCTGCCACGCCTCGGCGGGGTCCCCGAGCCCCGCGACGAGCAGGACGTCGGGACCCTCGCCACGCTGCTCCACCCAGAGTTCCACGCCGTCGGCGTCGACCATCCGTCCCATGCCGGGCCTCCCAAAGACGCGTGCGGTGTCCGTCATCCTCGTGCCGGTTCGATGTTCTGATTGCCGTGGAAGAGGTTGTCCGGGTCGTAGGTCCACTTGATGCGGGCGAGCCTGTCGTAGTGGTCGCGGTACGTCGCCCGGACCCGCTCCTGGCCCTCGCCCGAGCCCATGAAGTTCACGTACGAGCCGCCCATCGAGAACGGGTGCAAATCCTCCTGGTAGCCCACGCACCACTGCTTGATCGTCTCGGCGTTGGCCGGGTCGGGGTCTACGCCGGCGAAGACACCGGACCACAGAGCGTCCCGGTAGCTCCACGCGGTGTCGTCCGGGCCGACCCGGTGGGCGGCGCCGTCGACCGGGTAGAGGTGCATCAGCGACAGCGGCGTGGGGTTGTTCCGGCCGTATTCGAGGTGCACGTCCAGGGCGGCGTCGGGGATGTGGTCGAAGAAGTCGCCACGCCAGTACCACTGGTAGCCGGCCGGGATCAGCTCGTCGAACATGCCCTGCAACGCGTCGTAGGGCATCGGCGTCGTGAAGTGGAAGGCCGGCCGGGCCGCGTCGTTCACCACCGAGAGGGTCTCGGCGACCCCGTCCGGGTCATCCGTGCAGCACCATACGATGCCGCACACCTTCTGCCCGTGGAGCTCCTCCGGGAAGGGCGGGCCGGGCGGGACGACGAGGACGGCGAAGAACCCGTAGACGTCCTCGGGCGCCTGCGGGAGGAACTCGCGGTACCACGCCAGCACTTCCTGCGTGCTGTCGATGGGCCAGACGGTCACCCCGGCCCCGACCGTGCCCACCGGGTGCAGGCGGTAGGTGAGGGAGGTCGCGATGCCGAAGTTGCCGCCGCCGCCCCGCAGTGCCCAGAACAGGTCCGGGTGCTCGGTCTCGCTCGCGGTGACGAAACCGCCGTCGGCCAGCACCACGTCGGCGGCGATCAGGTTGTCCACGGTCAGCCCGTACTTGCGGGTGAGGTAGCCGTGGCCGCCGCCGAGGGTCAGGCCCCCGACGCCCGTCATGGAGATGATGCCCGTGGGGGTGGCGAGTCCGAAGGCCTGCGTGGCGTGGTCGAGGTCGCCGAGATGGCTGCCGCCGCCGACCTCGGCGGTGCGGGCCTCCGGGTCGACCCGCACCCAGCGCATCGGCGAGAGGTCGACCGTCACGCCGTCGTCCGCCAAGCACAGGCCGGGACCGCTGTGCCCACCGCCTCGCACGGCGAGTTCCAGGCCGTGGTCGCGGACGTAGGCGACCGCGGCCATCACGTCGGCGGCGTCCGCGCAGGGCACGAGGGCGGCGGGCCGTTTGTCGATCATCGCGTTGTAGATCTTGCGCGCCTGGTCGTATCCCGCGTCCTGCGGGCCGACCACCGGCCCCCGCAGCGTGGTCCGCATGTCTTCCAGGGTGGCGGTGTCCATGATGATCTCCTCGGGCCGCGTGACCGTACCGACATAACCAGCCTCCTGCCGACCGTGGGATGATGCATGTCCAGAGCACTGCGGGCAGCCTTAGGGCATGGCCCCGGTCTGCGCACCGACAACGCGAGCACGCCATGCCGCCGACACGCCTCCGCCGCTGCCCACCCTGGATCCTCCAACCGGATGCCGGACGACGGGCTGACCTCTTGGCGTAGTGGATGTGGGAGAACCGTCTCCAAGCGGCTGGCCGACGCCACGGCGAACTCCGGCGTGTCAGCGACATACCGCCTCGGGCCCAGGACCTGTCCGGGCGGTCTCGCGGCTCGGTGTAGGCCGAAGAAGGTGTCGTCGGATTCGACCTTGTGGTCAATGAGCATCGCGAGCTCGCCTGGCTGGCCGAAGGGCACCTTACGGACGCGCTGCTCTCCGTCTTCGGTGCCTTCAGGGCTGCTGTCGAGGCCTGCTCCCCAGTGGTCTGATCGTGGCTCTGGTACGGCCTGCTTGCGTGCGTCAGTGGTCTGGGGTCCTGGGGTGGTGGAGGACGGTTCGTCCGTGCCGCCGCCCTCTATTACGTCGTAATAGCCGTTGGCCTTCCCGGCGTTCTGGGCGGCGGGAGTGTCAGTCTTGGTCTGCCTCTTGCGTTTGCGTTCCCTGCTTCTCTGTCTCTTTGCGCGCTCGTTCCTGCTTGAGCGCTTCGAGGGCTGCCTCCTGTTGCTCAGGGGGCATGCTGCCCACGGCACGCAACAGGTCGATGGGGTCCTTACCGACGTGTGCCTGTAGTTCGGGGGTGAGGCTGAGCAGGGCGAGGCGTTGTGACACCCAGCCCTGGGAGCGGTGAAGCCTCTGCGCCAGGGCGGTCTGGCTGCCGTGGATGGCCAGGAGTCGTTGCAGAGCACGGGCTTCGTCCAGCTTCTCGAGGTCCTGGCGGTGGGTGTTGGCGACGAGGGCGGATTCGAGGAGTTCCTCCGAGTCGGCGCCCAGGTCGTCGCTGACCATCACCTTGAGGATGGACACGTCGGCGTCGCGTGCGGCTGCGAGTCGGCTGCTGCCGTCGACGTGGGTAGTGTCCGGTTCGAGGTCGGCTTCCCGCTCCGGGTTTGCCTTGATGTAGGCGTCGCGGTTCATGACCGTGATCGCCTGCTTCTGCCCGTGGGTCAGCAGGCTGCCTGCAAAGTCGGTGAGGTCTCCGAGGCTGGAGCGGGGGTCGTCAGGGTTGAGGTTGATCCAGTGAGGGGGCAGTTCCGTGGGCGCTGCGACACAGTCGGTGGGGGCCCCGGTCACGGCAGCCACGGCCGCCGGCGTGCGCTGACGAGACGTACTCCCCCACGGAAGCGGCCGGCGCCCAGCTTGTCGGCCTTGCTCACGACACCTCCCGGGCCAGGGCCCGCATGCCGATCGCCTGCTGCGATTTCGGCGCGTACGACAGAAGAGGCTTCTTCACTCGTACTGCTTCCTTCTGTGCCTTGAGGGCACCGATGAGGCCGACGACTCAAGGCGCGTAGCGCCGCAAGGGCCGCGCAGCGAGGGCGGGAGCGCAGCGGACGCCCGGTGCCCCTGCCGCGTGGCAGGCGGCGACCGGTGCCGTGCCCCGGCCCACCCACCCCGGAAAAGGGGCTGTGCTGCGCCCTGGCGCGGTGCTGCGCCCCGGGTGGGAACCGGAAGCCTGCCCGGGGCGTCGACGGGCCTGTGCCGGGCGTGCAGACGGCCTCGCGAGTCGAGTTCCGCGGGGAGGCCAGAGGAATGCGGCCGTGGGGCCGCGTGTTGGCGTATGGGCGGCCATCAGCGACCGACAGAGATCCGCCCCGGAGGCGGTACGAGTACGCGCGGGCCAGCGACGCCCCTCCAGCTCGACGACGAGCATGGCGTGCGTCGCCGGAAGGATCTTGTCGGAGCCCATCCGTATCCGGCCGGAGACGGCGGTGAAGCGGTAGCCCAGGGCCTCCAGGGCGGCGGCGAAGATGGTTGCCAAGTCCAGCGCCACGTGGCCGTGCAGGACCGCGTCGAGGTTCTCCCAGCCTATGGAGAGGACGTGCGCCCGCTGCAAGGTGCGGAGGGTGCCCAGGGTCGGTGTGCAGTCGCTGTCGTACCCGATGTGTGCCCGATAAGGGTCGAGGTCGAGCTCTTCGCTGTGCCACACGACGGTCTCCTCACCCCCGGCGCCGACGGATGGGCCGTGTACCAGCGGAGCGGTGACAGCCCCGACAGGTGGCTGAGCCGGCACGCGACGACCCTCAACCCGCAGTACCCGATCGACTTCGCCGTAGGGAACCACTTCGTCGACTCCAGCAGCCGCTCCCCGTTCGTCACCCGTCCATTCATCCAGCGGATCCTCCCCGACCGGCTGCATATCCTCGACGGGCTGACCTGGACCACACAGTTGGCGGACGGCAGTGTCCCACCCGAGACCCAGACGGTACGCGCCGAAGAGGTGCGCAAGCTGCTGGACGACATCTTCGGCATCGTGATCAGCGACGAGGACGCCGCTCTGCTGGAGACCAAGGTGATGGACCTGGCGGCGAACGGCGCCTGAGTGCACAAGCACCAAGAGAAGGTAGCGGGAGGCGATCCCGCAGAGCCTGACACCACCAGGGGCTGTCTGGGCCGCAGACGCGAGGGCGGTCCCCGACCGCCCTCGCCCCCAGACCTGGATCGTCCCGAAGACGAACACTGACTGTTACGATCTGAGCCGCTCGGCGAAGGTGGCCGTCGCGAAGTACGCGTGGTCCGGGCGTGAGCGGCTCGGTCTGCTGCGAGTGCGAGACGACGCGATCGTGCTGCACGCCATGCGCTGGCACGACGAAATCAGGTCGCCGGAGGAGCAGCTGCAGCCGCCGGTCGAGCTGAGCGACGAGAAGATCGAGGGCGCCCTGGCGCTCATGGAGAGTATGGCCCGCGACGACCTGGAAGGCGAGGAGTTCCGACGCCTGCACCGAAGCCGTCGAGCAGATCTCCAGGACCACGGCAACAAGGTCCGCTTCCGCAACATTCAGCTGTGACCCCTGTAGCGAGCCGCCGCTGACGGGCCTCACCACGAGGGAGACCGGGTGGCTGGTGGCCGCGGCCACCAGCCACGCCGGCCCCTAGCCACGAGCCCCTGCTGGGCGCCGCGCCGGCCCTCTCCGCGCCTGCCGGCCGGCGCTCCGCAGGGGCCGGACCCGCGGCGGATGCGGCACGCTGGAGGGGTGCGGATGCGACCAGTACTGATCTTCGACGGGGACTGCGGGTTCTGCACCACGTCGGTGGGCCTCGTCCAGCGTCTGGTGCGGCCCCGGTGCGAGGCCGTGGCATGGCAGCACGCGGGTCTCGCATCGCTCGGCGTGACTGCGGAGCGGGCCCGCCACGAGGCCCTGTGGGTGACACCCACCGGGCGGGTGTACGGCGGTGCGCAGGCCGTGGCGAAGATCCTGCTGAGCGGGGGCGGCGTATGGGCCGTCGTTGGAGCGGTCCTCACCCTGCCGCCCGTGCGCTGGGCCGCCCACGGCCTCTACCGACTCGTGGCCGACAACCGCGGACGACTACCGGGAGGGACCGCCGCGTGTGCGGTGCCCGGGGCGAGAACCCATCGGGCGTAGCCCACGAGGTCGTACAGCCCCAAGCTCGCCGTGTCCCGGGGGATGCGGCCGCAGCTCGGGCGGCGACCGGTCCCAGACCATCCGCCAAGCGTTCAGGGGACGTGACTCACGCTGCTTCGTCGTTGTCCAACCGCAGTGCCGCGCGCAGCCAGTCGTCCGCTGAGCCCGGCGTCGGCTGTGGGCGGCCGCCCGGCGGAGTCAGGACGATGGCGGCGAGTTCCCAGTACCGGTCCAGGCGCGGCTCGGACGTCAGGCGCGCGGCCAGCAAGCGACGGAAATCGTGGGTGTCGCGGCTGCGGTAGGCGCTCGCGTACGCCGCGACGTAGGCATCCAGCGCCTCGCCCGGACACGGCTCGTGTGCCCGGCGCAGATGTGGAGCAGCGAGTTCGAATGCCTCGATGAGGCCCGCGTACAGCAGGGTGGCGCCCCCGGCCCCTGCCACTCGGTGCACCTCCGGTTGGGGCTGCCGACCGTTCGGGCAGGGAGCCGTCGTCATCGCGTGCAGCCGGGCGAAGGCGAGTACCTGGGACGGGTGCGGTTCGTCGGGCGGCTGGGGAACGGCCGCCTCCAGGAATGCCGCAGTGGCCGGGCGCGGCATCCGTGGTGGCAGCCAGGTGCGCCAGAACCTGGCCAGTGGTGCGGTGCTCGGCGGCGTGCCCAGTGCGGTGAGCAGCCTCAGCCGGCCGGCGCGCTGGGCCGGCGGGCAGTCCCGCACCAGTTGGAGTGCCGCTTCCCGCCAGCGCAGGGCTTTCAGCTCATGGCCGAGCTCACGCAGGCGGCTGTCGACGGCGTTCTCCAGTGCGGGGCCGGCTGCGTCTTCGTCCTCGATGATGCGGCGTACTTCTGGCAGGGAGAGGTCGAGGGCGCGCAGGGAGCGGATCAGCTGCAGACGCTCCAGTGCCTGGGGGCCGTAGCGGCGGTGTCCGCCACTGCTGCGGGCTGCTTCGGGGAGCAGGCCTTGGTCGGAGTAGAAACGGACGGTCTTCACGGTGGCACCGGCGCGCTCGGCGAGTTCCCCGATGCTCCACAACGGCTGGGGCGAAGTGGACAGTTGAACCTCCCTTAGGGGGAGTTCCTACGGTACCGGTGCGCGGGCCGGGCAGACGCCGTGGCCCGCGGACGATGGCGTACGCGACCGGCGTGGCGTCATGTGACGAGTCCGGGGAGGGCTTTGTGCAGGTGTTCATCATGGTGGCGGGTGTGTTCACCGGGGCCCATGTCTGGCAGGAGACGGCCGCGCGGCTGGCCGCGGCGGGTGGCGCGGTGCACGCGGTCCCGCTGACGGGTATCGACCCGGCCCGGCCCGCCACGCCGGCGCACGTCGGTCTGGAGACGCACATCGAGGACGTGCTCGCGGCGATCGACGCGGTGGACGTGACGTCCGGGCGGGAGATCGTGCTCGTCGGTCACGACTACGGGATCCACCCGGTGCTCGGCGCCGCTGATCGGCGGGCGGAGCGGATCGCACGCGTCGTGTACCTGGACTGCGGGATGCCGCAGAACGGTGTCCCGGCGCTGGCCGCCGTACCGGACCAGGTGCTGCGCGCGCAGCTGGCCGAACGCGCCGAGGCAGGCGAGCGCGAGGGCGTGCTGGCGCCACCGGCCCATGACGAGTGGGAGCGCTGGGGCAGTACCGCCGGCGTCGGCGAGGCGGCGCTGGAGCGGCTGACCGCCCTGGCAGCGCCCCAGCCGCTGGACACGCTGCTTCAGCCGCTGCGGCTGACCGGAGCGGTGGCCGCGGTTCCCGTGACCGGCGTGCTGTGCGCCCGGAACGGCGCCGGTATCGACCAAGTGCAGAGGCTCGTCGACTTCGGCGACCCCGCGCTGGCCGTCCTGACCGAACCTCAGGTCACCTTCTTCGAGCTTCCCACCGGGCACTGGCCGATGCTGTCCTGCCCCGCCGAACTGGCAGACGTCCTGCTGCGGGCCGCGGCCGGTGAGGGACACCACCTGCGGCCGGCCGGCGACGACGCCCCGGCGCCTGCCCACCTGCGGCCGTTCCCGTTGGACGTCCCCGAACTGCCTCGCGACCGCCGAGGTCATGTCGATCTGTACGTTCCCGACGGTGAGGGCCCGCGACCGGCCGTGGTTTTCGTGCACGGCGGTCCGGTGCCCGCCGGTGCGCGGCCGCTCCCGCGTGAGTGGCCGACCCTGGTGGGCTACGCCCGCTTGGCCGCCGTCGAGGGCGTGGTCGGCGCGACTCTCGACCACGGCCTCCACGACATCGCGGACTACGAGCGCGCCGCCGCTGACATCGCCGCCGGGGTGGAACTGGTGCGGGCGGACAACCGGGTGGACGCCGACCGGATCGCCCTGTGGTTCTTCTCCGGCAGTGGTCTCCTCATCACGGACTGGTTGGCAGAGCCCCCTGCCTGGCTGCGCTGCCTGGCCGCCTCCTACCCCGTCCTGGCTCCCCTTCCGGCCTGGGGGATGGCCGGCGGCCGCTTCCACCCCGCCAGGGCGGTCGATCAGGCGGGACCCTTGCCCGTCGTCCTCCTCCGTGCCGGGCGAGAGCACCCCGAGATCGCCGCGACCGTCGAGGCGTTCGTGACCGCGGCCGACGACTGCGCGGCGCGACTCGAACTGGTCGATGTCCCCAACGGCCACCACGGGTTCGAAACCCTCGACGCACCAGAGGACACGCTCCCGGCCCTGCGCCATGCGATGCGCTCGGTGGTCACCCACCTGACCGGGTGACTCCCCGGCCGACTCCGGGGCCCGATCACGGGTTCCGGCGCGGCGGTTGGACGAGCCGGCTTGCGATCCGCCACGCGGATGCCGGTCGGCGGTCCTGGCTGCGGTCTTCCCCCGGGACCACGGTGGAGCTAACTCCACCCAGGTCAGGGGGCGGACGCCATTATGCCGGCGGAAAAGTTCTGGATACTGAGCTGCATGACCAAATCAATCATGCTTCCGGTGGACCCGCCGACGCAAGGAGAGACCGGGTCGACGGCCGGGGCGGTGATGTCGGTCAGCGGACCGCCGTGCTTCGACGGGTCGATGCGGTAGATCCGCAGCCGGTCGTTGCCGCGGTCGCTGACCACAGCCACGTCGACCCGGCCGGCGGCGGTGCGCAGACCGGTGACCAGGTCGACGTTGTTGTACCGGCCCGGGGCGTCGTCGTGGGCGGGCGAACGAGGCGCCGGAAGCGACTGCACCAGGGCGCGCAGGTCGTATACACGTAGACCGCCCTCCTTGGCGGTCGCGATGACGAGGCTTCGGCCGGGGTCGGCCGTGTTGCGCCAGATCGCCGGATCGTCCGCGTCGGAGTTGCCGCCCGCCCCGTCGTCGTAGAGGGCGGGGGTCTCGCCGACGGGCGTCACCGTCGGAGGCCCCTCGCCGTCGGCCCCGGCCCGATCGGGGGCCAGGAGGAAGAGCGCGGCGGTGGACAGGACGAGGGCGGCGGTTCTGCACCGGGTGCGCCCTGGTCCCGGTCGGCTTCCGCATCGGGGGCGTCCTGAGAGGCGACATCGGCGTCGTCCTTATCGGCTTTCACACGTCTGCGCCCTGTGCCAGGCAGGCCCCTCGGTCGAGCCCTCCCCCGACGCTCCCAGCTTCTGGCACGACCACGACCATCGCTGCTGCCCGTCCGGCCGCTCCTGCGGCCGCTGCGTACGCGGCCTGCTCTGTCTGCCCTGCAACGCCACCCGCCTGCCCGCCCACGAACGCCTCCCCGGCATCCTCCGCGACAACCCCCGCTGAACAGCGCTGATGCACCACATCCCCAGTCCAGCACCACCGACACAACACCGAGAGCCTGCAGCCAGGCGTCGGCGACGAAGTCGTGTCGGCTGCCGGAGCCCGGGCCGGATCGGGCTTGGCTGTGGTCGCCGTGGTGCGCCATGCGTCGGTGAGGAAGTCCGCGGGCGTGGCGGCGGCCTGGGCGTCGGGCTCGGGCGGCTTCTGCAGCTGCCGTGGGCCGGCCTGTGCCGGGAGCGCGGGGTGCTTCGGGCCGTCGGCGAGTTCAGGCCAGCGATCTCGAGCCCATCTCGTACCAGCTGCCGCACACCGGGGCGTTGCGCGTACGGACCGCTGATCTCGCCGCCTGGTTGTACAGCATTCATCGGATTGCTCAGGGGCGGCAGTTGGAATTAGATCGGGTCTCGCCGCCTGCCGGCGCGACGTCCGGTGAGCGCCCGGTCGACGACCACGGCCGCCGCCGACGCCTGGTGCGGGGCACACCGAGCCCGGGCGGCGTCCACGTCTGCACGAGTCAAGGGGGAACGCATCCATGCGAAGCAGACTCGGAGTCCCAGCCGTGGCCGTCACCGCCTGCGTGTGCGCGGCGGTGCTGTTGGCGCCCACGGGGGCACAGGCGGCACCGAACGACCCGCCCCGCGAGCACCACGGGAAGCAGCCGGGCGCCCGGCACACCGTCCGCCTCAGCCAAGGTGCCGACGGCGCGTCGGACGCCCCGTCACTCAGCGCCGACGGCCGCTACGCGGTCTTCACGTCGTCGGCCTCCAACTTGGTCCCCGGCGACACGAACGGTGCCCCGGACGTCTTCCTGCGGGACCTGAGGACCGGCCGCACCCAGCGTGTCAGCACCGACGTCGCTGGAGGCCAGTCCGGGCTCGGCGGCACCGAGGGAGCCATCAGCACGAACGGACGGTACGTTGTCTTCGTGTCGGCCTCGACCGACCTGGTTCCGGGTGAAGTCCACGACAAGCAGTCGGTCTACTGGCGCGACCTGCGGACCGGGGAAGTGAAGTACGTCGGCAACGACCTCGGCAATGACCTGACGCGGGCGCTGCACGCGTCCGTCAGCGCCGACGGCCGGTATGTCGCGTTCGCCGTGAGCGAGATGGTCCCCCGACCGGGCGCGTCGGTCGCCGTACGCGACATGCGCACCGGGAAGCTGACTAAGCATCCGTACGCCCTGCACCGGGCCACCAGGCCGCTGCTCAGCGACGACGGCAGCGTCATGGTGTACACGAACAGCAGCTACTGGCCCTACGGCAATCCGGCCTCCGACGCAAAGGTGGCTGACCCGCTCACCGGGACCCACCGGTCGCTGCACACCAGGCCCGACGGCGCCCGTGGCAACGGCAGGGTGTCCCAGGCGGGCATCAGCGGCAACGGCCGCTACGCCTCCTTCACCTCGACGTCCACCGACCTCGGCCCCGAGGACACCAACGGCGACGGTTCCAACGTCTTCGTCCGCGACCTGCGCAGCGACGCCCTGCGCATCGTCGAGGCGCCCGACCCCGCCCTGTCCACCGCCGACGGGGCGCTGAGCCGCGACGGCCGGTACCTGCTCTTCCGGGCGTTCGCGGGCACGTCGGACCCGGGCACCTGGTACCTGCGCGACCTGCGTCACGGCCGCACCAGGGTGGCGATCACGGACGCCGCCGGCACGCCGGTCCAGGCCGGCACCGGGGACCGGCCGCTCGACGCCCGGGCCCGGACGGTGGCCTTCTCCTCCACGGCCGACAACCTCGCCCCGGGCCCGCGCAGCCCGAAAGCGGACGCCTACGTGCGACGGCTGCGCTGACCGTCGCCCCTTGAGTGTCGAGCGGCTCGGTGGGCTTGTGCGCCGCATACGCCAGCGCCGTCACGCTGCGCTTGAGACAAAGCGTGGATTTCTGACGATCCGTGTGAACCAGTCGGCCATCGACGGTCTTACCGAGGTGAAGGCGAACACGACGAGCCGATGGAGTCTCCATGACCGAGTCAACCCGGACGACGCGGTCAGATGACGTTGACGACATCGAGGAGACGGGTGGCGAGTTCGGTGTCGCCGGTGACGGTCACGTCGTGGTCGCGCCACGACGACCGCTGGGTGCCCCAGTCGGGGAAGGTCAGCGCGGGTGCGGTGACGTGCGCGGCGACCGGGCCGTTGGACGGGGCTAGGCCGTTTCGTTTGGATCATCTGGTCGTTGGTCTGGGTGTGCCGTTGACTGATGCGCAGTGGGCCCGGATCGAGCCGTTGCTCCCGGACCGGATGCCGAGGCGGGGTGGCCGATGGCGTGACCACCGTGAGGTGATCGACGCGATCGCCTTCAAGTTTCAGACCGGAACCCAGTGGGTCCACCTGCCGGGGAAATACGGCAACTGGCGAGGCGTCTACAACCGGCTGCGGATGTGGGCTGTCGACGGCACCTGGGAGCGGGTGTTCACCGCGCTGATGGCCCGGGCCGACGCTGACAAGGATCTCAACTGGGCTGTCTCGGTGGACTCCACCATCGTGCGCGCTCACCAGCACGCGGCCGGGGCCAGCAAAAAGGGGCCCCGGCCGGCGAGCCGGACAATCACGCCATCGGCCGGTCCTGCGGCGGACTGACCACGAAGATCCACCTGGTGGCCGACGGCCGCTGCCGCCCCCTGGCGTTCGTCCTGACCGCTGGACAGGCCGGTGACGCACCCGCCTTCGAGCAGGTCATGGCCCGCCTGCGAGTGCCACGGCAGCGTGGCCGGCCTCGCACCACCCCGGACGTCGTCCTGGCCGACAGGGCGTACTCCTCGCGTGCCATCCGCAAGCACCTGCGCAGACGCGGAATCCGCGCGGTCATCCCCGTCCCGGCCGATCAGCAGGCACACCGCCTTCGACGCGGCAGCCAAGGCGGCAGGCCGCCCGCTTTCGACCGCGAGACCTACAAGCACCGCAACACCGTCGAGCGGTGCATCAACCGCCTCAAGCAGTGGCGCGGCATCGCCACCCGCTACGAGAAGACAGCCACGATCTACCTGGCCGGACTCCACATCGCAGGCATCTTTCTGTGGTCCGCACGGTGATCCAAACGAGAGCCTCTAGACGATATTCTGTTCCGGATCGTTGGTGACACGCGTGCTCGGTGCTTGAGCGGATGAGTGCCTTCTGGGTTCGGTGCGGGTTGCGACGTCTACCGCCGACCGCCAGGAGTCCCTCGTGTCCCACCGCGATGCCCCGCTGACTCCGGCGGGTCGGCTGAGTCTGGTCCGGGTCCTCGTTGGCGAGGGATTGCACCACTGATGCCGGCCGAGGATCGCCCCCGTTGCCCAGCCGGCGGGCGGCAGCGGCTCTGATTCGGAGAGGCTGCAGAGGGAACGCGACGTTGGTGCCTTCCGTAATGTCAGTGCGTAATGATCACCATGAAGGGCCAACAACCGTGCGTTCGTCCAAGGTGCTGCAGGGCGGGCTGCGGCAGGTGGCTGACTTGGCCGGCAAAGCAGCCGTCCGGGCCAGCGCGAAGCGCGACAGTATTCTGCTGTTGTTCAAGGCAGTGATCGCCGCCACGGCCGCGTGGATCATCGCCAACGACCTGGTGGGCGCGCCATCGCCGACGTTCGCACCGTTCTCCGCGTTGCTGATGGTGCAGGCAACCATTTCGGGGTCGCTGAGGGACTCGGTCCGTTTCGCGGGGGCGATGGTGTCCGGAGTCCTGCTGGCAGGTCTCATGGTGCCTCTGCTGGGTACGTCGACGGGAACCTTCGCGGGAATCGTGTTGCTCACGTCGGCCCTGGGCCGGTGGCGCAAACTGGCCCCGTACGGGCCCCAGATGGCTGTGGCGGCGCTGTTCGCCTTCGCGGCGTTCACACAGTCCGGCACCTCCACGTCCGGTTTCGTCAAGCTGGCGAGCATCGTGGGCCTGGTCGTCTTCGGCTGCCTCACGGGCGTGGTCACGAACTTGCTGATCGTGCCGCCGCTGCGCTACCGCAGCGCCGAGTACGGCATCGGCGCCCTGTCAGGGGCTATGGCCGAACTGCTCACCGACGCCTCGAAGGGCATGGCCGAGGGCGTCCCCGATCAGGAACAGGCCGAGAAATGGCGCGAACGCGCCACTTGGTATCCGGACATGGTGAGCCAGGCCCGCAAGGGTGTCGAGACAGTGGCCGAGCAGATGCGCTTCAATCCACGCCGGGTCTTCCAGCGCAGCTCGAGCTCGTACGAGGGCCACCGCGTCATCATCAACGCCCTGGAACGAACCAGCAGGCTGCTGCTCTCCGCAATGACTTCTCTGACCAGTATCTCGCTCAGTGACGACCCCCTACAGCAGGAGCACGATCACTTCTGCGTCGCCTACAGCCGGCTGCTCGACGTCCTGGCTGAGGCGGTGCGTGTGCTGGAGGGACTACGCCGCCCCGAGGACACCGAACACGGCGAGCGACTCAGCGAGGCTGTCGACCGGGCGCGCACGGCCTACATCGAGCTCGCCGAGCAGAGCACGGGCCGCCAACTCGACGGCCCCGACCAGTGGCCCGTCTACGGCTCACTACAGACCGACGCACGGCGCCTGATCGAGGAATTCGCCCAAGCCCAGCGGAGCCTGAGTCAGCTCACCTTCACGCCACGGGGCTACGCACCGGGCAAATGACCGGCTTCGTGTGTTCCGCCTTCCGATCTGGGAAACGCGCCGTTCCGCGAGCAGCGGGCAGGAAGGCAGCACCCGATGGCCCTCGGCCACGCCGAGGCAGCGATGGCGGCAGACCACCGGCCTTCGACCGGGAGGCACACAAGCAGTCCAACACCGTCGAGCGGTGCATCAACCGGTGGCACGGGATCGCAACCCGCTGCGAGAAGACTTGCAGCTGTCTGACTGACCGGCTTGCACGTTGTGGGTATCTTCGTCTGCCCGCTGGATGATCCAAACGAAACCGCCTAGCACGCCTGCCTCGTCGATCCACCATGTTCCGCCGCCGGGGCCGGTGAGCGTCAGGGCGACACGGGCGTCGAGCCCGGCGACCGGCGCCTGTCCGATCTGGTTGCTCAGTACGGCGAGCATCCACGTCAGGGCGGCTCGCATCCGGTCGGCGCCGGTGGCCGGCGCGGGCCGGCCGAGTGCTGGGGCCATGTCGTGGCGCAGGTGGGTGTGGTGATCGAAGACGAGGGCGCCGCCGATCAAGAGGCCCAGGGGGTAGCGTCCGAGTTCGACGAGCGGTATGCGCAGCCGGGTTGCGGGGGTGCGTCGGATGAGGTCGAGGAGCGTGGTCGCTCGGCGGGTGGTGCGGGTGTACTCGGCCATGACCTGCGCCCGGCTCCAGCCGCGTCGCCGGTCGACGGGGCCTTCGTTGAGTTGTTCGAGGCTGCTGGCGCGGAGCGTGTCCAGTCCGGGGGGGTGTGTAGAAGTTCCGTGCTGTCGCGCCGATGTGGGCGACGACGTCGGCGATGCGCCATCCCGCTGCAGCGCTGGGTGCCGCCCATTCCTCATCGCTGAGGCTGCTGGTGAAGTCGAGCATCTCGGTGCGTTCGGCGCGCAGGGCGGCGACGAGGTTCCGCAGGTCCGCTGCGGGAGGCGATCGGTCATGCCGCTCTCCTTTTTCGTAGGAACTCCGTGTCCAGGTCCGCGCCCCCAATCGGCGCCCAAAGTGCCGAGCGCAACGGCGCTACCGATGATCCCCACGACCGTGGCGGACTGGCGATGAGTGGAGCTACGCGTGCATGGCGCGTCGTGCCGTCCAGCCCATCGCGCGGACGACCAGGCGCCGGGGAACGAACTTGCTGGCGAGGGCGAGGGGGCGGCCGTTGGTGATGACCGAGGGCGGTGCGGAGCAGCGGTCGAGGGTGTCGAGGGCCGTCTTCACGACGTGGTCGACGGTGGCCCGTTTCGATCCGTAGTCCGCCGACTGGCTGCCGGCAACGTCGTAGAACTCGGTCTCCACCGCACCGGGGCACACGGCCAGGACGCGCAGGCCGTTGCCGCGGGTCTCCTCCCACAGCGATTCCGTGAAGCTGAGCACGAATGCCTTGGTGGCGCCGTAGACGCTCAGGTACGGGGTGGGCTGGTAGCCCAGGATGCTCGCGACGTTGATCAGGAAGCCGTTGCCGACGGAGGTCAGGTGGTCGATGTAGGCGTGGCTGAGGTCGACGAGGGCAGCGACGTTTCGATGCGCTTCGGCCTCCAGGGGCCCTACGCCCTCGCCTTCACGGACGGCGGCGCGCCCGCCCGCTCGCTCAGTCCCGATGTCATCGACACCTCGTGGGTCGACGGTCTGGGCCTGGTCGGCTGGGTCGGCCGGAGTGGTCGCGGCCGGGTCGCGGGGGTCGGCATCAGCGGCCGGAGCGACGGCCATGCCTACACCGTGGGTTTCGCGAACGCCGCCGCGCAGTACTGGGCGAAGGCCGATGCGGCCACCGGGCACTTCGTCTCCCCGTACATGCTGCCGGGCACCTACACGCTCACCGTGTTCAAGGACGAGCTCGCCGTCCACACCACCTCCGTCACCGTCACGGCCGGGAGGACGACGGCCCTGCACACGCTGAAGATCACCGCCGACCCGAGCTGGAACCCCGCGATCTGGCGGATCGGCGACTGGACCGCACCCCCGGCGGCTTCAAGAACGCCTCCCTGATGACCACCATGCACCCCTCCGATGCCCGGGCCAGGCCCTGGGCCACCGGCGTCCACACGGTGGGCTCCTCGTCCCCGGCGGACTTCCCCTGCTACCAGTGGGCGGACATCAACAACAAGCTGAAGATCCGCTTCAGGCTGACGCGGCAGCAGCTGGCCTCTGGCCACACGCTCAACATCGGCATCACCACCGCCTGCGCGAACGGCCGCCCCCGAGTCAGGGTCAACGACTGGCTCTCGGCCGTCCC
This sequence comes from Streptomyces flavovariabilis, assembly GCF_000725785.1. Classification (NCBI taxonomy): domain Bacteria; kingdom Bacillati; phylum Actinomycetota; class Actinomycetes; order Kitasatosporales; family Streptomycetaceae; genus Streptomyces; species Streptomyces flavovariabilis. The sequence goes on from NZ_JNXD01000040.1 coordinate 17,417, forward strand.
CCAGACCGCCAAGGAACCCACGACCCGCTCGCTGACCCTCGGCTCCTACCGCGGCAACAACCACACCTACAGCTACGCCGTCCCGGCGAGCGCCTGGACCAAGTCCGCCGACGCCTACCAGGAGCTGACGATCGACATCGTCAGCGGCTCCGGCGGCACCGCCTGCCTCAGCCCCGGGGTGTCGTACGACGCCATCGAGCTGCTGACCTGAGCGGGGCGTTCCCGCTCGGTGGGCCGGGATTGCCTGCGGACGGGCGGAAACGTAGGTTGAGCTCCGTTTTCTTGTTCGAGGGTCGAAAGGTTCCACCAGGTGGGTCGACGAGAGAAGCCGGTGGACCCCAGTGCCGGTCCGGTGCAGCGCCTCGCGCACGACCTGCGTCTGCTGAGGGAGAAGGCCGGGAAGCCGCCGTACCGGGAGATGGCCGAGCGGGCGGGCTATTCCACGACCGCACTGTCGCAGGCCGCAGCAGGCGACCAGTTGCCGACGCTAGGGGTGGTGCGCGCGTACGTGGAGGCGCTCGACGCCGACCCGGACGAATGGGAGGTCCGCTGGCGGGAGGCGGACGCTGAGCTCCGCGCTCCCGCGGCCGACGAGCAGGCTCCGTACCGAGGGCTGGCCCGCTTCGAGCCGGACGACAGTGACCTCTTCTTCGGACGGGAGGCACTGGCCCACGAACTCCTGCACCTGGCCCGCGCGCACCGGTTCGCGGCGGTGTTCGGGCCCTCCGGCAGCGGCAAGTCCTCACTGCTGAGGGCCGGCCTCATCCCGCTGCTGCGGGACGGCCGGGGCGCCGACCGACCGGCGGTGCTCCGGGTCCTCACCCCCGGCGAGCGGCCCGCCCACACGCACGGGCCGGCGCTCGTTCCCCAGGACGGTGAGCTGGACACCTGGGTGATCGTCGACCAGTTCGAGGAGCTGTTCACCCTCTGCCACGACCGCGACGAGCGGGACCGCTTCCTCGACATGCTGCTCGGCGCACGCGAGTCGGAGAGCCGCCTGCGGGTGGTGGTCGCGGTGCGCGGCGACTTCTACGGCCACTGTGCCGCCCACCGGGAGCTGGCCGAGGCGGTCAGTCACGCGAATCTGCTGGTCGGCCCGATGAGCGGGGACGAGCTGCGGGAGGTCGTCACCGGCCCGGCCACCGCGGCGGGGCTGAACGTCGAGCGGGTGCTGACCGCGCGGATCATCGAGGAGGTGGGCGACCAGCAGGGCGCGCTGCCGATGCTCTCGCACGCCCTGCTGGAGACGTGGCGCCGCCGCCGGGGCCGCACGCTGACGCTGGCCGCCTACGAGGAGACGGGCGGCGTACGCGGGGCGATCGCCGCCACCGCCGAGCAGGTCTACGGCGACCTGGACGAAGCCCAGGCACGCACGGCCCGGCGCATCCTGCTGCGGCTGATCGCCCCCGGGGACCGCACGGCCGACACGCGCCGCCCGGCGTCCCGCTCGGAACCGGGACCGGGTGCGCTCGACGTCCTGGAACGACTTGCCGCCGCCCGCCTGGTCACGCTGGACGGCGACACCGTCGAACTCGCCCACGAGGCCCTGATCACCGGGTGGCCACGCCTCGCCGGCTGGATCGAGGAGAGCCGGGACCGGCTGCGCGCCCAGCGGGTCCTCGGCGAGGCCGCCCGGGCCTGGGAGGAGCTGGACCGTGACCCCGGCGCGCTGTTCCGGGGGTCACGGCTGGAGCGCGCCGAGGAGCTGTTCGGCAAGCAGCGGGAGAAGGACGACACCGACGACCTCACCGGGTCGGAGCGGGCGTTCCTGACCGCCTCGGCCGCGGCCCGTGACGCCGAACGGGACGCCGTCACGCGCACCGCCCGCCGCACGCGTGCGCTCAGCGTCGGTCTCTCCGTCTTCCTCGTGCTCGCGCTGACCGCGGGACTCGTCGCCTGGCAGCGCGACCGGGTGGGCGAGGAGGAGGCCGCCAAGGCCGCCGCCCGCCGACTGGCCACCGTCGCCGAGAGCCTGCGTGCCACCGACCCCCGTACCGCGTCCCTGCTCGGCGCCGCCGCATGGCGGATCGCCCCGCTCACCGAGACCCGCTCGGCCCTGCTGGGCGCGCTCGCCCAGCCGGAACGCGACGCCTTCACCGACCCGCAGACCGGCCAGGACGTCCGGCGCTTCCTCACCGACCAGGGCCGCACCCTGCTGAGGGCCGAGGGCGGCCGCGTCACCGCCTGGGACGTGGCCGAGCACCGCCGTACCGGCGCCTACCACCTGCCGGGCGGCGCGGAGGCGTCCGACGTCGGCCCCGGCGGCCGGTTCCTCGTCCTGACCGGGGAGGGCAGCGACACCCTGTGGAACCTCCCCGAGGGGAGGTCCGCCGCCGATCTGGGCGACGCGGAACTCAGGGCGACCGCGCCCGACGGAGACGCGTTCCTCACCCAGCCGATCGACGAGTCCGGTCAGGTCCGGGTCCTCCGGACGGACGACAGCAAGCTCCTCTTCACCACCGGGGTCTCCCGGAGCCTCACCAGCGCCGCCCTCGGCCCCGGCGGACGCCTGGCCGCGTTCTGCCCCTCCGAGGGCGCGCCCCAGGTGTGGGACACCGTGCACGGCAGGCAGCTGCCCGGCGCCTGGCAGAAGTCGGACAGAACCGTGTGCGGCACCGGCTCGGGAGCCGACGGCGGCGACAGGCTGCTGCGCCTCAGCGCGGACGGCAGGCGGCTGGCCTCGGTCCACGGGACAGCGGCCACCGTCTGGGACGTCCGCAGCGGGCGCGTCGTCGCCGACTTCGCCAGCCCCGGCACGACGGGGTTCGCCCAGGCCGACCTCTCGCCCGACGGGGAGTTCCTCGCCACCACAGACGACCAGGAGATCGCCGTATGGCAGGTGGCGTCGGGGGGCGGGCAGGTCTTCCACCGGCCGCTGGCCGGCGCGGAGGTCACAGGGCTGACGTGGACCCCGGACCACGGGCGCCATATCCTGCGCTACCTCGACCGTGCCACCGTCCACACCTTCGACCTCACCGACCGCCTCGCCGCACACTGGCAGAGCACTCCGGCCGACGCCACGCTCCTCGGCCCGGACGGCACCACCCTCGCCACCGCCACCCGGTCCGGGCACGGCTACCGCTTCGAGCTGCGTTCCACCGGCACCGGCACCGTCCTCGCCCGGAGCACGCTCGGTCCCCTGCCGAGCGACACCGGCGACGAAACCCCGCAGCTGGCCTTCAGCCCGGACGGCCGCACGCTCGCCGTCGCCGACACCACCTCCTCGGGCGGCTCCCTGCGGCTGCGCTTCACCGTGTGGGACGTACGGGACCGCACGGTCCGTACGAGCTTCACCACCTCCGGAGCAGCCGACCGCCCCGTGTCCGCGCTCGCCCTGGGAGCCGGCGGTGACACGCTGCTGGCCGCGCGCTCCGCGAGTGGCGGCGATGCGGCGGAGGCCTGGGACACCCGGACCCACCGCAGGTCCCGAACCCTGCACGGCCTCTTCGGGCAGGCGGTGGCCGTGCGGCCGGACGGACGGCTGCTCGTCGGCTCCGCCGACCGGTACGCCGACGTGTCCTCCGGAAAGGTCACCGGGTGGGCGCTCGCCGACGGCCGCGAGGTCACCGCGCTCGCCTTCAGCCCGGACGGCACCCGGTTCGCCGTCGGCGACACCACCGGGCACGTGACCCTCTGGGACGGCGACCTGCGGCACACCACGGGCGTCCTGACCGGCACCGCCGACACGGCCCCGAGCAGCCGGACCGAGGCCGTGGGCGCACTGGCCTTCTCCTCCGACGGCGGCACCCTCGCCGTGGGAGGAGCCGGCGGGACCCTCCGGCTGTGGGACACCGCCGGGCAGCGGCTGCTCGGCGGCGACCTGCCCACGCCCGGGGACGAGATCCGCTCGCTCGCCTTCGGAAGGAACGACGGCATGCTCTACGCCACCGGCCCGAACGTGGTGCTGCAACGCCGCCCCATCGCCCCCGACGCGGCCGTCCGCGCCCTCTGCGAACGCGCCGGGGGCGGACTGGCCCGGGCGCAGTGGCGGCGGTACGTCCCCGACGCGCCGTACCGGCAGGTCTGCCAAGCAGCGCACTGAACGTACACAAAAGGGGACAGAGTACCGCCGGATCCGGCCCTGAAATTGTTCACGGTGACCCCGGGGCTCGCTGAAAAACGCCCCTGACCAGAACGATCGGAGATCACAACGGCCGTCGGCGTCCTCGGACGCGGCGGCCGCCCGGCGTCCGGTCCGCGACGCCCGGAAGGTCTCCTCTCCTCAGGTTCTGGTCACATGCGCTCTCACACCCTGCTCCCCGCCCTCGTGCTGCTCGGCTCGCTCACCGCGGCCTGTGCGCACGGCACGTCCGAACCGCCGGTCACGGCAGCCGACGGCGCACGGCCCGGCGCGTCGCCGTCCCCGGCCCGGACGGTCGACCCGTCAAGGATCAAGGGCCTGGAGATCGTCAGCGACAGCAGCGAGAACGGCTCCTGCCCCTTCGCGACCAGTTACCCCGACGTGCCCGGCGCGGAGGCGATGACGGCCGCGATGAAGAAGGACGTGGAGCGGCGCCTGGCAACCTTCCGCTCGGGGGCGTGCTCGGATCCGGGCGGAGCGGACGGCCGCGAGCTCAACATCAGCCACCAGTTCCTGGTCGCCTCCGGCGACGTCCTCGGCGTCCGCCTCACCACCCAGGACCAGAGTTCGGCGGGCGACGGACTGTCCGCCAGGACGTACTGGTACGACGGCAAGGCCGACGCGTACCGCACGACACTCGGACTTGTCGCCGACGGCTCCCGGGACGCCTTCCTCGCCGCCTTGAAGGAGCAGCTCAAGGACCGGCAGGGCGTGGATGCGGCCGCTCTGGACGACACGTTCTCCGACCCGGACACGCGCGACACCGCCCTGCACGACATGGCCTTCACCGCCGACGGCGGACTGCGGGTGCACTTCGACCGCGGCGACGTGGGCGTTCCGGCCGCCGGGGCCCAGACGGTGACCATTCCCCAGAAGACGATCACGCCATGGCTGTCCGCTTTCGGCAAGCGCGCCCAGCGGCAGACCATGAGCCCCAGCCGTTCACTCGACCTCGGCGCGCCCCACGTCCCCGCCCCGGCCGTCCCCACCCACACCGCCTCCGGCGACGACGACACCGACTGCAGGAAGGTCAAGTGCCTCGCCCTGACCTTCGACGACGGACCCGCCGTCCCCGAGTCCGCGACCCTGCTGACCCATCTCGCCCGGTACAAGGCGCGCGTCACCTTCTTCACCGTCGGCCAGAACGTCGCCGCCCACCCCGACCTCGTCCGTGCCGAGGCGAAGGCCGGCCACGAGATCGGCAACCACTCCTGGAACCACCCCGACCTCACCCGGCTCACCCCGCAGCAGGTCGCCTCCCAGCTCAACCGCACCAGCGCCGCCATCAAGGCCGCCACGGGCAGGCCCCCCACGCTCTTCCGCCCGCCGTACGGCGCCGTCAACCGAACCGTCAGGGCCGCCACCGCCCTCTCGCCGGTGCTGTGGGACGTCGACACCGAGGACTGGAAGTACCGCGACCCCGCCAAGGTGGCCCGGACCGTCATCACCAAGGCCCAGCCCAACGATGTCGTCCTCCTGCACGACATCCATGCCACCTCGGTCGCAGCCGTTCCCGAGATCCTGCGCACCCTCACCGCAGAGGGCTTCCACTTCGTCACGGTGAGCCACCTGCGCGCCACGCTGTGATCAAGGAACTGACGAGCCTCGTTGTACACCGGGTTCGTGACACGCGGCTGACCTGCGGTCAAGCGGCCTTGGCCGTGGAGCGTTTCGCGACGAGTGCGGTGACGTCCGGGACGGCGTACCAGGGCTGTCGGGGACTGCCTCCGGACCGGGCGAGTTGGCGGCGCCGGGGAGTCACCGCACCATTCTGCTCATGGCAAGCGGTGCGGGAGTGGGCGTCACCGTGATGATCGGCATCCCCATGTCCCTTCTCGCTCTCATGGCGGTGGGTGGGAATCAGCCTGAGCGTGGGGGGACGTCTCGCTGTTGTCCTTCCGGCTCCGGTCCGTGGGTCGCGGACGATGCCCCGTACCAACTGCAACCGCAGGTCTCGAAGCCTTGTCTCCACCGTCATGACACTGAACCGGCGGCCGCGATCAACCGCGGATGATCGAGAGCTGCGACTGTGGAGGGTCGGCCGGGCCCTGTCCGTCACCTTCTTGGCCGCGGTCCTGGTCTCCGGAGGCGTCTTCTATGGCTTGGTGTACCTACTGGACTTCCAGGCGCCGGGCCCCGGCGACCACTCTGCGGCATCCAGATCCAGACTGACGGTCGCCGCTTCGCCAAGATCCGCGGCGACAAGGAGCACGTCGCCACCGCCGCTACACCTGTAACAAGGCCCTGCGCCTGGACCACTACCAAGACGGCGGCGCCCGGCTGACGACACCACTGCGCCGGGAGAACGACGGCAGCTTCACCCCGATCGACTGGGACACTGCCCTACGCGACATCGCCGCCCGGCTGACGACCGTGCGCGACACCCTCGGCGGCGAATCGCTCTGGGGGCGGCGGGCAGGGCAACCTCTGAGTGAAGTGTCTGGAACCACGGGAGTCATGGCTCAAATCGGCCGCGTATTACAGACAGACGATAACTTCAAGGAGGCGCAGGTCCTGACTACTGCTCCAGCCCATCGTCCATCTGATGATCGCTGGCAGATCTATCGCACCACCTGCGCCACTCGCAGCGTTACTGCCGTGGCAGTCTCAGTTTCAGGGGGCCGCAGCCGAGGCGGGCAGCCTCGGCCTCGACGTATCGAGGGAAGAGGGTACGCACGTCCGCGGCCTTCCCGCTCTCGTTGGCCTGTACGAGGAACACTGTCGCGCCCGCCTGACAACGGGCCTGGAAGACGCCGAGATTGGGCCCAAGGCCGCCGTAGCCGGCGGCGGAGCGCACTCGGTTGCCCTCTTTCAGGGCCATCCTGGTGAAGATCGCGGCCAGCCGCGGGTCCTCGACGGTCATCAGTCGCTGCTTCGGCTGCGAGCCGGTGATGTCGCGGTCGCAGGTGCGCACCGGGCCGTGTCCGTCAGTGATCATGGGGTCGTGGTACGGCTTGCGTTTCTTGCCCAGGGCCAGCCCCCTGATGCCGCAGAGCGCGTCCGGCTTCTCCGTGCGGGTGTAGTGGGCGGCCTTCGGGAGGCGTTCAACCGGATCGGCGATCGTGCCGGCGCAGTCGAGGTCCGCGCTGACCTTGTTGACGAGCTTCACGACCATGCGGGCCATCCCGTCCCGCTGTTTGGTACGCGGCTCCAAGTCGGTGATCCAGCGGCCCTGGGCGATGTCCACGACGGTCGGCCCGTCGAAGTCGCTCGGGCGGCCCAAACAGCCGTCCGGGATGGCGAGCCAGGCGCGGTTGTCCGAGGCCATGCCCAACAGGCCGCCGCCGAGCGGGGTGAGACGGGCGGAGAGGAACTCGTCAGCCCACTTGCCGTCGTCGCCAGCCCGGTCGTCCAGCTGGTGCACCCGGGCGGTGAGCGCCCATCCGTCGCCGTCGCTGTTCGTCAACTGGCAGCTGCCGACGGGGCCGTCCATGGAGCGCCCGCCGTGCAGCACGGGCGCCTCGACCGCCTTGACGTCCTCGGGTTTGCGGAACGTCAGGGCGAGGTCATCGCGGGACAGCGCGCCCCAGCACACCTCATCCGGCGCGAACGGCCCGGTCTGCGTCTGCCAGGCCATGCCGCCGACGCCGAGCAGCACCCCGGCAAGGCCTGCGGCCAGCAGCGGCCGGACCCGGCCACGCAGCAGTCTGCGCCAGTGCCACCGGTGCAGACGCCGCTCGCTGAGCAGCTCCCGCTCGGCGGACAGGGGCTGCTCAAATCGGTTCGGCTCGTCCGCAGTGCTGCTCACCGGGCGGCTCCCTTGGGGGCGATGGGGGCGCAGCGCAGGCGGGCGGTGGCTGCGTTCGCGAAGGCGGCGAGGTGGCCGAGGTCGGTGGAGGCGCCCATCAGAAAGACGGTGGTCCGGCCGGCGCAGTCGGCTCGTACGATCGCGTGCTCCTCGCCGATGGTGCCCGTGCCGCGCCAGCCGCGGGCCGCGGGGCGTTCGCCCGCGATGCCGTCGAACACCGCGGCCAGCCGGGGCTGCGCGACCATCGCCAGCTGCAGATACGGCACGCCGTCGGGATCGCCACGGACGCTGCACGTCTGCAGGTCGCGGGTGACAGCGCCGGTCTGGTACTCGATGTCCTCCGTGCCGGGGTGCAGGCCGCGGATGCCGCAGACGTCGTCAGAGGTGCTGAAGATGCGCTCCCGGTCGCCCGGCAGGTCGTAGACGGGTGAGCTGACCTTAAGGGGCTCGTCCGGCGCGCAACCGGCCGCCGCCATCCCACGGTTGGCCGCCGCGACGAGCAGCTCCGCCGCCTGACGGGCGCCGCCCAGATCGGCCGGGTCGTTCTGGACGTACGAGGGGCCGCTGGTGTATGTGCCGGACGCCTGCATCGTGACGACGGTCGGCCGACCGTCCTGTGTATCGCAGGACTCGGGAAGCACCAGCAAGCCACCGCGCCCGTTCACCGTACCCGGCAGACCGTCCGGGAGCGGGACCATGTCGCCGCCCAGGAAACCATCATGGACCATCGCGAGCCGGGCTTCCGCGGTCTTGGGGACCGGGCCGTACTCGACGGACACCTGCTGGTCGGTGGAGACCTTGTCGCCGTCGTAACTGCTTTTGTAATTGCTGGTGATGGTGACGTCACACCTGCCGGTCGGGCGCTCGCGGGTGGGCGCCGTCTGCTTGCCGGTGCGTGACCCGTCGTCAACGTCGTCGAAGGCCTCGTCGCCAAGGAAGCCTGGGCCGCTGTCTTCCTGCCACGCCCCCCAGCAGTAGCGGTCCCTCGGCCACGGCCAGGTGTCCGCCGCCCACGTGCCGAGCCCGGTGCCCGCAAGCACGAGCACCAGCGCGGATATCAGCAACAACCGGCCGCGCCTGCTGTGCGGCAACGCTCGGCGCAGCCGACCGGGCGCTGCGGGCGCCACCAAGTCTGCGTCACTCACCCCGTGATCCCCTCCGGCGCAGGAGTCTATCCCCCGACGTCAGTCAGGAGCAGGCCTCCCCGTCCATGGGGATCTTGACGTTCAGCAGGTAGTCGTCCGCGGCGGGCATCATCATCATGGCCGTCACCAAGGACGGCGAGCGCAGCACGCTCCGGGTACGGCTGAAAGTCGCAAATCCGTCTACGGGAATGAATTGATGTCACCGTATGTGTCGCCTGTAGCGTGACTGACCCAGGGCATTACCCGCTCCACTGACCCGGGCGTCAGACAATCATCGATCTCGCGGACGCGTACTGGATCAGCCACCAGCACTGCTTCTCTGCCGCGCGCTGCCGGCGAGTGTCATTCCGTCGGTGTGCCGATCCGAAGCCGGTTGCCGTCAGGGTCGCGCAGCTCGATCTCACGCGCCCACGGAGCGTCCTTCGTCTGCACACCGAACTCGGAAGCGACGGCCTCGACATCACGAATGCGGAGATAGACCAATGTGTCGGGGCGGGCGTCGCCCGTGTGCTCCGACAAGAACAACCGCACCCCGCCCCGGGCGACCTCGACGAACGCGGGAAGTCCCGGTTCGAAGCGGTGCTCCCACTGTTTGGCGAAGCCCAGTCGCTCGTACCACGCGACCGCCGCCGCAGCGTCCTCGACGCGGAGAATGGGAATGACTTCCTCGTCCATGGCGCCATCGTCGCAGACCGTCCAAGGCGAACGTTGCCTGATGCGGCACTAGGTGTATTGACCCGCAGCGTTGTTGACGCGGGTGATGGGTGGCTGGCCTGCGAGTGCGGTGTGGCAGCGGTGGTGGTTGTAGGTGTGGAGGA
>NZ_JNXD01000041.1:0-24834 GCF_000725785.1 Streptomyces flavovariabilis
GGAGAACGGCTCGATCCACTTCGGATCATCCGCTGAGATCACCCCACCCATGCCCAGCCAACGCACCAACCGCCACACCGGTTACGGGACAACCTCTAGTCGGCCGGCTGTTCGGCGCCCTGGTCGGCCTCGCCCCACTTGCGGGCCTCCAAGGCGACCGCGTCGGCGGTCAGCGCGCCGGCCCGCAGCGCGGTCGCGATCCCGGCCACCACGTGCTCGTGGACCATGTGCCGGTGCAGAAGCAGGACCGCGATCAGAGCCCGGGTGCCCTCGGCGTCGCCGTGGGCCTTGCAGGCTGCCTGCCACCAGGCGTCGTGGACCGGGGTGAACTTGCCAGCCGACCTGGCCTGGTCCAACGCGGTCGCGCCGGGCAGCGCGCCGGGCTTGCGGACCAGCGCCTCCAGGTAGTGGTCCAGCTTCAGTCGGGAGCCGCCCTTGGCGATCAGCCGCTCGTGGCGGGCGACTTCCCGGTGCGCGTCGTAGACCACCAGCTCGGAGGCGTGCAGCACGACCCGCACCATCCGGCCGATCAGTCGCACCGGCACCGAGTTGTGGTTGGTGCGCACGCTGACCTGGCTGTAGCGGTTCACCCGCAGCGAGGACACCAGCCCGGTCTCGAACTCCTCCTCGGGCAGCGGGACCAGCAGCGGGCGCTCTACGGCGAACATCTCACCGATGGTCAGCGCCCTCTGCATGATCCGTCGGGCGTCGTCCTCCTCATCCCAGCGCTCCACCATCGCGTTCAGCTCGGCCAACGAGGCGACCTTCGGGACGGGGACCAGGTGGTTTCTGCGGAACCAGCCGATCTGCCCCTCGACGCCACCCTTCTCGTGGGCGCCCTCAATGCCGGGATTGCAGTAGAAACTGTTGATCAAGAAGTGGGACCGGAACGCCGTCCAGCGGTCACTTTCCACCCGGCCCCCGGGTGCGGCCCAGCACCTGGCTGACCGCGGCGCGCAAGGTGTCGTAGCGGACCTTGCCGCGCGGCACGCCGCCCAGCACTTGCAGCGCGTGGGCGTGGCCCCCGAGGAAAGCTTCCTGCCCGCACGAAGCGAAGATCTTGTGCACGGCCTTCCCGCTGAACGACAGCCGTAGCGAGAACAGGAACACCTTGGTGGACACGCCGTTCAGGTGGATCCACACATCCCCGAAGTCGACCTCCGCCTCGTCGCCGGGGCGGTGAGTCTGCGGCACGAACGCCTGCGGCGGCCCGCGGCCCTCCTCAACGCGGATCTCCGGACGCCGCACGGCGATGTAGGCGCGGACCATCGAATTCGTCACGCCCTGCGCGTCGTGCTCGTCGATCAGCCGGTCGAATACCCGCTTGACGGTGTGCCGCTGCTTGCGCGGCGCATCCAAGTCATCCCGCAGAATCCGGTCGATCGTCGCCTTGAACGGATCCAGGAGCTACGACAAGAGGGCCTACGTCTTCCACGGCACGGTCACTCTTGCGGCGATTCGGTTGTGGCTCCGCTACTGATGTCAGCCACCGCAGCGGATGCGCCGGTAATTCCTCAGTCGTCGGCGGCGACGATGAGCGTGATCCGCCCAGCCGAGCGGTCGATGAGCACGAACTCGTGGAAGTAGTCGTGCACGCGTCCCCAGTCATGAATCGCCTCATCACCGAACTCTCTGAGGTGGTAGATGCCATCGGCTGCGGCCAGGCGGGCGAACACCTCCCCCTGCAGATCTGCCTCCAGCTCGGTGGGCACGTCCCAGAGCGGATCCACCCACTCCCGCAGCATCTGCACGGCCTTCTCCTGGCTGATGGACTCGTACAGGTCGGGAGTGATCAACCGCAGCCAATACGGACCGTGCCGGGGCCCGTCCGGCAGCACTCCACCACCTGCATAGTCGTCCCGGAACTGCTCATGCCCAATCAGTGCGGCAAGCAGCCCTCTATCGGCCACTGACTCCGCAGAGAAGCAGAGCTGCTTGATGTCAACCCACCGAAACCCGTGCTCCTTCGGATCCGGGACGTAACGTCGAAAGTTGATGAAGGCGCTTTCCTCGTGAGCGAGCCCGTTGTCCATGGCGCCAGCCTAGAAGGCAGGCAAGGGGACCCTGCCGACTCACCGGACAGGCCCCAAGCCGCTCGCTGACGAACGGCACCTTCGTCTCCGACCCGATCCGGCTGGCTGGCTGGCTGGCTGGCTGGCTGGCTGGCTGGATCAGCCTTCGGGCTGCGTCGCTCGTTCAGCCTGCCGCACACGACGCTTCGCACGGGTACCGGTACCCGACTTGTTCTCGGCCTCCCAGTCCGGTTCCGGGCCAGGGTCCTTCGCCTTTACCTTGGTCACCTGTAGCCCGGCAGCCCGCCCGCGGGTGTGCTGCCCGGTGTCGCACGTCAGCAGCCGTACTTCGCGCGCTGCGAGGGACTGGACCGCCACCGCCCGGTCGATGATCTCGTCATCGGCGATCGGAAGACGGACATGGCCGGGCTGGTCCAGGACGATCTCCACGTTCACCTCCCCGCGCCAACTGGCCGGCTCACCGCTCTTGTCCGCCTCGCGCAGGACGCCGAAGGTGCAACCGTTGAGGACCTCATCCAGGTGACCGAGCGTGTGAAGGGCACACCAGCGCGATCGGTGCTTTCCCGACTCCTTCAGCCCGTCCAGCTCGTCGACTACGACGATCGGGAACAGCAGCCGAATGTCGGCGTCCGGAGGGAGCTTGAGGACCTGGTGGAGGTCGACTTCGGAGAGCCTGTCAGGGTTCTGGACGTAGAAGCTGGAGTCGGCGACGACGAACAGCTCCCGTCCTGTCCAGCGCTCTATTTGGACGGTGAGCGCTTCGAGGGCTTCTTCAAAAGCCTGGATGCGTTCGGTCACTTCAAGGTTGGTCAGCCCGTTGACGAGGCGCTCCTGGGCGCTGCCGGCGAGCGTGCCACAGCTGCTGAGGAGCAATTGGTAGCGAGGGGTGAGGAGGAGGCGGTCGATGTCCTTGCTGCTGATCTGGTGGCGGAGCGTGCCAGCGGTGTCGGTAATCCAGTTCAGATAGCGCATGAGCCGGGAGAACGCCGTTTCCGGCCCGGCAGCACCCGCGAGGTTGATGGCCGCGGTGTGGGCGTTGCGGAGCGCTTCTCGTATGTTGCGGCGATCGGCACCGGGGTGGGGCGTGATGAGCATGCGCCGATCCTTCCAGCCGGTCGGGGCGAGCGGAGGGAGAACTTTGACAACGCCCTAGTGACCTGAGTCAGAGATTCGTCGGCAGTATGCGGCGACTTCGTCGAGGATCTCGTCAGCGGTCTTGGGACTGGAATCAGAATGAGGTCTCTGGGGATCGGAAATGACGGCGTGTCAGTTCGCCTTGGCGCGGCCCGGGGGCCTTTGGAAGCTGGATTCCGGACCAAGCATCGACTTCGCACTGTCTGTCGTCATTGTTCCCTGCGGCCACGACTGTGCCGTTGGCACGCAGACCGAGGGTGTGCGTTGAACCGGCCGCCACGGCGACGATGTCGCGCCAATCGCCGACTTCGCACTGTCCGTAGCTGTTGTCACCCACTGCGAGGACCCGCCCGGACGCAGTGACCCCGACGGTGTGGTAGCTGCCCGCGCCGAGCGCCACCACGTCTTCCCATTCATCGACCTCGCACGCCCCGGCTACCCGGTCTCCGGTCGCTACTGCCCGCCCGTCGGCTCTGAGGCCGACGGTATGGAGGTACCCGGCCGAGATGGCGGCCAGGTCACGCCACCCTTCAACGTCACACTGCCCTCGTCGGTTGTTCCCCGCGGCCAGTGCAGAACCATCTGACCGGACGCCGACCGAGTGCCAGTCACCACACGAGACGACGACCATGTCGCGCCAGGACTCCACGTCGCACTGTCCTTCTGAACTCCGGCCAACTGCTAGCACGCGGCCATTCGCGAGTAGCCCGAGCGTGCGGCGCCAGCCTGCGGCCACGGCCGTAACGCCTCGCCATCCGGCGACATCACATTGCCCATCGCCATTCCACCCCGTTGCCAGCACCGTGCCGTCCGACCGGAGTCCCACAGTATGAGACCTGCCCGTGTTCGTCGCGGTATGGACGTTGCCAGCTGCCACCGCGACGACGTCTTCCCATCGCTCGACACGACTTTCAGCGGCTGCGGTATTGCCCACGGCGAGAACGGTTCCATCGCAGCGTCGTCCGACCGAATGACGCCTTCCGGCCGCCAGCGCCGACGAGTTGGCGAGCATTCCGCCTCCTTGCGCTAGTTGCGACACGGGATTCCACCTTACTTTGGCCTGGAATCAGAGCGGGCTCCTCAGTCGTCGCCAGCAGATGACGGCACAACCGAGTGTGATGAAGGCCTGGTGGATGTCGTCGCGGATCTCCCAGCGGATGCGTAGGCGGCGGAACCAGTGCATTAGTGCGATGGCGCCTTCCACGACCCAGCGGTGTACGCCGAGTCCGGAGCCGTGTTCGGTGCCGCCCCGGGCGATGTGCGGGGTGATTTCGAACCGTCGGACCTGGTCGCGGTAGCTCTCGTGGTCGTAGCCGCGGTCGGCGTAGAGGTGCTTCGGGCGGCGCAGGTTGGCCGCGTTTGCCTCGGATCGGCGGGACCGCTCGGATCAGTGGGGTCAGCGGGGTCACGTCGTTGCGGTTGCCGCTGGTCAGCGTGGTGGCCAGCGGGATGCCGTGAGCCTCGACGATCACGTGGTGCTTGCTGCCGGTCTTGCCCCGGTCCACCGGGGACGGGCCGGTGGCCGCACCACCTTTCATCGCCCGCAGATGGCTTGAGTCGACTGACGCCCGGGAGAGATCGAGTATGCCGGCCGCCCGCAGTTCGGCCAGCAGCAGCTCGTGCAGGCGCTGCCAGACCCCGGCCTCGTTCCACTCCCGCAGTCGCCTCCAGCAGGTCATCCCGGAACCGAAGCCGAGTTTCTGCGGGAGGTAGCGCCAGGGGATGCCGGTGTAGAGCACGAACAGGATGCCGCACAGAACCCGCCGGTCATCGAGCCGACGACGCCCGGGTACCGGAAGCGCCGGCGTTGAGGGGGTCTTCCATGGAACTCACCTTTCGGTAGAGGTATGAGCTGTATGAGCTGACCTGTGCCGGTCAGCGGGACGTGTGGCGCGGGCCGGGCGAGGCCGGCGTCATTCGGGGATCAGTACGAGCTTTCCTCGGGTCCCCTGCTCCAGTACGCAGCGGTGGGCTGCGGCAGCCTCACGCAGCGGCAGCGTGTCGCCGACGACCGGGACCAGGGCGCCTTCGCGCAGGCGTGCCGCCACCCCAGTGAGGGCGTCGGTCGTTTCCGCCGGGTGGCGTTCCACAGCGCGAGGCCGAGGATCGTGGCTTCCTTCACCATGGCGAGTCTGGGAGTGAAGTTAAGGCTGCCGCGGCTGCCGACGATCACCACGCGGCCTGCGGTGGCCAGAACGGTCAGATCCTTTTCCAGGTTCAGGTGCGCTGCCATCTCAACGATCACCGAGGGGCCTTGACCGTCGGTGATGCGCGTCAGTTCGTCCAGGTATCCGGCCGATCCGTGGTCGAGAACGTGCGCGGCCCCGGCGGCGCGGACCAGGTCGGCTCCTGCCGGGGTGCTCGCGCTGCCGATGACGATGGCTCCGGCGGCGTGGGCGAGCTGGGTGTCGGCATCCGCCTCGAATCCCGCCTGACCATGAAGGAGATCAAGCCCCGCCCGTGACGCGAGCAGCCTTGCAAGCCCAAGTGAGATGACTTCTAAACCCGTGTCGGGCGTGTCTGCCCAGGGCCGCGATCGCTCTTGAGGGCTCGTATGCCACCTCAGACGCGGGGCTGAGCGTCCAGGAACCGGTGGAGGGAGGCCGTCATGCTCGCCACGAACGACTCACGGGTCCGGTCGGAGACCAGGTCCAGGGACAGGTACGGGTTGAGGTCCTCCAGCTCCACGAGGAGCAGCTCGCCTTCCCAGGTGCGGCAGGCGTCCACGCGCTGGATGCCGTGGTCGAGGGTGTTCCAGTCGATGAAGGGCCGAGCAAAGGCCAGGTCGGCGTCGGTGGGCTCGTAGGGCTCAAGGACCCAGCGCCGCTCGGGGTCGGGGGCGTGAAGGGCGTACTGGAAGGTGTCGTCGACGTAGTAGAAGGACACCTCGTAGCGGAAGTCGATGCGCGGCTGGACCAGGATGTCGCCGTAGACGAGGTCGCTCAGCTGCTCTCGGGGCACGAAGGTCAGGCCGATGGAGTCCGCGCCCGCTTTCGGCTTGGCCGCGTACTGGCCTGCCTCGGGCAGCAGGGGCAGGTCTTCGGGCCGGTCGATGGTGGGGATGACCGGGTATCCGGCGGCGGTCAGGTCCAGCAGGTACTGCTTGCCTGCCATGTCGCCCCGGCCGGACAGCGGGTTGTAGACCCGGATGCCACGGGCCACGGCCTGCTCCCGGAAGGCGTCGTGCTCCTTCTGGTAGTGCAACACGGGCCCGCTGTTGCGGACCACGACCACATCGAAGGCGTCCATCAGGGCGGCGGCATCCAGCGGGTGGCACAGGGCGATGTCGAAGCCGTCGCGCAGCCGGGAGGTCAAGAAGATGTCCTCGTCGCAGTAGCGTCGCCCCCGGGCCTGGTAGGCGAGGTCGGTCACGAACAGAACTCTGGGGCGCTCGGGCATCGTGCATCTCCTTAGACGGTGCCCCAAACCTACCTATCCCGCGGAACACGGCCTCGGGCAGCCGCGTGGTCGTGGGCTGTCAGCGCGCTCCCCCCTGACGCCCCTCGGTGTCGTCTACCGCTCAGACTTCCCTACGCTCTTCTCCGGGATCGGGCGAGGTTCGGTGGCACACGCTCAAGATGCGATGTCACAGGACGCTCAGCGGCACTTGAGGTGGCACGCGGCCTGCCACGGATCCGGGCCGGCCCCGTCCTGCCGACCGAACTCCGGGCCACCTTTAGCGGCCTGACTGGGAAACGCCCTGCACCGCCTGAACGACCACGTCCAAGATCCCCTGCCCGAACGCTGTCGGTGCGACCAGTACGCCGAAAACCAGCACGATAACAACAGTCAGCTTCTCGTCGAACCGGCCTTAGCGCGTCGTGCCCAACATGGAGCCGATCAACGACTGCATCTGGCGGAACCCGGGCTGGTCGTCCTCGACGTCGCGGCCGCCGACGACCCGCACCGCCTTCGCCTTTCAGAGGGCCAGGCGGTCAAGGTCAATGACGATGTCCGTGGCCCGGGCGTGTGGTGATCCAGCTGGACTTGTCTGCAGCCGGTGAGCTGGGATGACGTACAGCATCCCGTCTCCGGGAAATCGCAACTGAGCGACGCGAGGCGCCGCACACTGACGTCATGCAGATGTCTGAGCCCTTCGCCACCACCGTTGCCGCAGTAGCCCCTGTCGTGTGGCTTGTGGGTGCTGTCGAGTATCACCAGGTCGCTAAGCAGACGTTCGAGGCTTACAACGCGGGTGAAGTGCTATTGGCTCAGACCGTTGAAGGGCTCAAACGTGCGGGCGATGCGGAGATACTGGCCCATCAGTGGACTGAGACGCAGCAGCAGACCCTGGGACCACCGAGGAGGCTGCTGCCCCTCCACGCCCTTTGGTCAGTTGTCACCACATGTCTGTTGAGCTCCCTGGTGATCGCCTTGGCATGGCTAGCCCACGGCGATGAGCAGGATAGGTCAAGCGGTGAGGCCATGTTTTGCTTCGTCACCCTCTGCGGCAGCTTCATCATTGTGACGGCCGTACCTGTGGCTGCTGCCTTGAGGCGGGTTTCTAAGTCAGGTGATCAACGTCAGGCTCTGAGCCAAGAGATCGAACGGCTGCAGGCAGACGCGCGAAGGCGCGTTGAGGCAGATCAGATGTCACCACCCGGGTGAGCGTCGCTCCACCTTTGCGTTCGTACTGCGGTTGCCGCGAGCGCTGTTGCAGCGGCGGTGCGCTGCGCGGGCGTTGGCGGGGTCGAGGAGGCTGCAACCGCGCGAGGCACCAGGGGGCGTCGCGCCCCATCCTGCTGTGATCCGACCGGAGCGTTCACGGCGCTCCTGCTCCAGCCGCCGTAGCGGCCAAGAGGTCCCCGAGCCAGCGCCTCGAACCGTAGACCGCGCCAGGGACATCGCGCCCCTGACAGATGTCAGGGTGTGGCATTCGGGGCTGGCCGGCGTCACTGGCTGGCGAGCAGGCCCGCGAGAGCGCCGTGCTCGTATGACACGTGCCCGGCGAGCGGGCGCACCAAGTGCCGCATCGACGGCTCTGCCGGGTAGCGGAGCCGGCCGATGGGCAGTTGAAGGTCGAGCGGGGCCCCAGGGTCAAGGACGTGGAAGCCGTCGGCCTCGTGGAGCATGTCTCGTCGGCTGATCGCGTTGCTGCGGACCTTGCTCCTGCCCATGGAACACGCGCCGACGTGCACCGCGACCGGGGTGTGCCCGTTGATGCTGATCTGCACCGTCCACTCCGCGGCGGCTTCGCGCTCGTTCCGTCACAGGTATCGGCATAACTGTGACGCGGCAGAGCCGACAGGGCGGCCCCTGATGGACTCTGACGGGGTGTGACCGAGATACGCGCCAAAGGGGCAACGGGGTGATCTTGAAGCCCTGAGCGCCGGGCCCGTCCCCTATTTCAGAGGGACACCTACGCTGTTCTGCCAGCGGCAGAACACCGGTCGGACCGGGCTCGACGATCACTACAGTCCAGTCTCATGGCGACGATTACGACGCGTACGGTCGAGTACCCGGCCGACGGTTTGACGATGATCGGGCACCTCGCGCTCCCGGCCGGTGTCGACCGCCGGCCCGCAGTGCTGCTCGGGCCAGAGGGCACGGGGCTCAGCGACGTCGAGCGCCGCCGGGCCGATGCTCTCGCCGAGCTGGGATATGTAGCGCTGGCCTTCGACCTTCACGGCGGGCGCTATTTGGGTGACCCCGAGGAGATGCTGGCCCGTTGCATGCCACTGCTCGCTGATCCCGACCGGATGCGGCGCATCGGCCACGCGGCACTCGACGAGTTGCGCACCGAGCCCCGGACCGACCCCGACCGGATCGCCGCCATCGGCTACGGCACCGGTGGCGCCATCGCGCTGGAACTCGGGCGAGGCGGCGTCAACCTGCGCGCGATCGGGACAGTCAACGCAACTACCACGGGCCGACCGGGTGAGGCAGCGCGCATCCGCTGCCCGGTGTGGGCCGGGGTCGGGTCGGAAGACCCGATCATGCCGCCCGCGCAACGAAACGCGTTCACCGCTGAGATGCAGGCCGCGGGCGTCGACTGGCGCCTGGTGGTCTATGGCGGTGCCTTGCACGCCTTCCACCACCCGCCGGTCGACCACCCCGTGGTCCCCGGTGTCGGCTACCACCCACAGCACGCGCAGCGAGCCTGGCGCGACGTCGTCGACCTGCTCGCCGAGTGCCTGCCCGTGACGGAGGACCTGGGGGCATGACCCAGGCGAGCATGCTGGCGCCAGGACTGGTCAGCGTCGCGCACTGACAGTCTCCTCCCCTCAAGCCCTCACAGCAGAACCGCATTCGGGCAGTTGTGCGATCGCGGAGACGTATTCACAACTGCCGCAGTAAATACCGGATTTACTGCGACGGAACCCTGGCCGTGATCGTCGCGACCTGCGGCGGACCGTTCCGGCTTCCAGAGCGAGATGTACGCATTCAGACGTCGTTTCACTTGGTGAGTCGGCGGTAGCCGATGAGGGCTGCGGCTATGCCGACTGGCTTTGTTCACCAGCTTCGACAGCACTTGCTCAGTGTTTCGGGAGGCACTCCAGCCACGTCATGTTCGATGTTCACCACAAGCGGCAGCGACGCCAGCGAGCCCGGTCGGCGCCGACGCACAGCACCAAGCCGGTAGAAAATCCGTTGTCGTGCCATCGACGCGGTCGCATGCTTCAGACCGTGACCACTGAAGACGACCCCACCGATGCCACCGTCACCATGCCTGTCACCGTGCGCGATCTGCTGCCCCAGGATTTGCCAGCGTGCACCTGGTCCGGCTCGGCCACCCACCTACGCCACGTAGAGCGAGAGCTGGCGCGAGCTGCGTCGGGCGAGGTGGACTACCTGGCTGTATGCACTCCCGTGGATCTGCCGGTGGCGATCGGCGGCATCGACTACGAGGTCGCCGAGGAAGCCGGAACCCTGTGGCAGCTCGCCGTGCTGCCGGCGCTGCAGTCCTGCGGCTTGGGAACGCTGCTCGTCCGCGCTGCCGAACAGCGGATCAGGCACCGCGGGCTGCGTAGGGCCGAACTCGCGGTGGAGGAGGACAACCCCCGGGCGCGCGCCTTGTACGAGCGCCTGGGCTACGTCGCACACGGCCGCAAACCGGAAGCCTGGGACGAGGAAGGGCCCGACGGGTCGATCCGTCGCCACGAGACGATATGCGTTCTCATGCGAAAGGGCCTCTGAGCCCGCGTCCAGCGGCGCTTGCGCAACGGGGGCAGCCAGGTGGTCGTCGCTCAGCGGCCTGTCCCAGGCGCCGTTGAGTACCCGGCGGGTCGGTGCAGGTGCTGTCGAAACTGGTGAATGTTCGCTTCGCACCCACCGCCGTCTGCTGCCCGAAGCGGTGAACAAATGCTGTCCGCTCCCGTGGACAGAGCCAGCCGACGAAGGCCAGGAAGTGCTCGGCCTTGCGCTCGTAGCGGCGGTGCAGCCTTCGGCATCCGGCGAGCCAGGAGACCAGATTGAGAGGCTCCGACAGCAGGTGACCCGACTTGCTCTTGCCGGCGCGGTTCTCACCCAACAGCGGGACGCAGCAACAGAACCTTCCACGGCACCCAACAACGTCGTCCCCCTCCGTCCTCCCACCCCCTGACATGGCTAGGACGGCGCGTGCTTGGGGGTGGTGGCGAGGTGAAGTGGCCCCACCCCGGGTCTTGCGGTGGGACAGTGGATGTGGCGCGCCGGGGGTGAGTGCTGCCGAGGCTGTCGGCTCGCTGATCCGCGTTGCTCAGACGCCCGGTTGTCCGGTCAACGCGAGCGGGCGTACCGCCGGTTCGAGCAGCGACAACGTCCGCTGCTGCGCGTCGAGAGCAACACGGATCCCGACGGGCATCGGCAGATTCGGGCCGGCGTGTCCGAACTCGACGTTGCCCAGGACCGGGATGTCACGGTCGCCGAGGACATCGAGGACGATCTCGCGCAGGGTCGGGGACGCGTCGGGCGAGTCGAGTCCGTCGATCCCGTCCGGGATGCCCACGACCATGCCGGAGATCCGATCGAGGATGCCGGCGTGCCGCAGTACCTGCAGATAGCTCCACACATACGCTGCCAGGCCTCCCGCCTCCTCCCAGAACAGCACCGCGCCGTCGAACCATTCGAGCGGCAGCGCGTAGGGCGTCGCCTGGTTCAGCACGATGCGGTTGATCACTCCGCCGATCAGCCGGCCTTCGGTGCGACCGGCACGCCAGCACTCCCACGTCGGGGTGGTCGGCAGCGCGCCGATCGGCTCGGTACCGGTCAGCAGCGTCGAGTAGAGCTTCTCGAGTTCCGCTTGGCGTGCCGCAGTCGCGCGCTGCCAGTGTCCGCCGAGTCCAGGGGTGGCCAGGTCGGTATGGAAGCCGACCAGACCCGTGCGCGCGTAGAGCACCAGATGCAGCAGCGAGATGTCGCTGAAGCCGAGGATCGGCTTGGGGTCAGCAGTGATCGCCTCGAAGTCGATCAGATCGAGGTATCCGAGCGCCGTCTGGCCGCCGTCATGCGCGATGATCGCGCGCACCTCGGGATCCCGCAGAAGAGCGTTGAGCTCTTCGGCGATCTCCGTCGGCCGAGCCGCGCTCCACCAACGGTGCCGCCCGCCTTCAAGGAGTGGTGCCCGACGCACACGGAATCCCATCCGCTCGAGCACGACCACCGCCTGCTCGAGGTCGGGCTCGTAGACGGCATGGAGCGGCCCGGACAGCGATGCGATAACGACGAGATCTCCGGGCCTCAGGGCGCGAGGTCGAAGCGGTTGAGGCAGTGCAGTAAGGGTCACCGAGGGAGTATCCCGGCTCCCTCAGCACCATGCGACACATTTACCGACCGACCGACGGGCCGGCATGCCTTGCCTACAGGCCCCGGTCCTGGGCCCAGAGCAAGCTGCCCTCCGGGGCTCAAACCGGGATGGCCCCGGCCTGTTCCCGGACATCAAGCAGGTCTGAACAGAAGAACTTGACAGGGAAGGCCACGAACACGATGGCGGCCAGTACTTCCCGGTCGCCAGGTCGGCGGCGACCGCCGACCTGAGGCCGCGACGGCGCCTCCGGCACCACACGCTGGAACAGATCCCACAACTCATCCGGCACCAGTCGCTCAACGATCCCCACCACGACTGACAGCCTACCGAGCCAGCCAATTGAGATGACGTCTAAAGGGGGGACCACGTTGGTCCCTCACCGGTCGACCGGGCCCGCCCCGGCTCCAAGCACCACCTGATCGTCGACCGGCACGGAACCCCGCTCGCGGTCACGCTCACCGGCGGCAACCGGCACGACGTCACCCAGCTTCTGCCCCTGCTGAACGCGGTTCCCCCGATCCGGGGCCAGCGGGGACGCTCGGCGCAAGCCTCGGCGACTGTATGCCGACCGGGGCTATGACTTCGACAAGTACCGCCGCCTGCTGTGGAAACGCGCCATCAAACCCGTGATCGCCCGACGCGGTGCCGCCCACGGCTCCGGACTGGCAAGGTCCGCTGGGTAGTCGAGCGGGCCTTCGCCTGGCTTCACCAGTTCAAACGACTCCGCATCCGCTACGGAAGACGTGCTGACCTCCATCAAGGCTTGCTCGAACTGGCCTGCAGCCTCATATGCCTCCGCCGCCTGCGGACGTCGTTGTGAAACGATCAGTCAGTCGCTCATGATGCGCTCCCACAGCAGCCCGTCCTGCCAGCTCCCGTCGAGGAAGATCGAGGAGTGCGCGACGCCGTAGGGGCTGAACCCGTTGCGGCGCAGCACCCGTTGCGACGGCAGATTCGCAAGATTTGTGGACGCCTCAGCGCGGTGCAACCCGAGTTCGTCCGTCATCACCTGGAGTACAAGCCCGAGGGCGTGGCCGGCGTGCCCTTGGTTCTGGGCGACGCTGGCGATCCAGTATCCGACGGAACCGCGGCGCAGGTGCGGCTGCGGCAGTATGCCTCCGACGGTTATCTGCCCGATCACCTGGCCGTCGGCGAGTACCACGCCCGGCCAGACCGTGCCGGCCCGGTATCCGGCCAGCAGCTTGTCGATCCGCTCCGTCTGGCCCTCCGGGGTGAAGAAGTCGGCCGGCTGGGCCGGTTCCCACGCCCGGAAAGCCTCGAAGTCCCGCACCCGATGCGCGGCGATCGGGGCGGCGTCGGTGGGCTCGATCAGACGGATCCTGGTGCTGTTGTGCATGGGCTGATCCTCGTCGCGGTGCGTCGGATGAGACCGGCCAGCCTATGCGAGCCGCAGGAGCCGACACTTCTGGCCAAGCGCTTCATTCTGAAACGATCAGTTAGTCCGAGGTGGCGTCCGCGACGCTGTCACGGATGTCCAGGACAGTGTCGGCTCCGGTGATCGCAAGCACCCGCTTGAGCTGTGGCGTAGGCGCGGCCACACGCAGGCTCGTCATGGGATTGATGTGCAGCAGCAGGTTCAGGAGTGTTGAGTCCGCGAGCGTGACGCCCGAAGCGTCCAGGACCACCCGGGAATGCTTCTGGGCGGCCGTCTGCAACGCTTCGGCCAACGGGCCCATGGAGTTCATGTCGTAGTCGCCGTGAGCGACGACCACCCGGGGGCCCAGCCCAGCTCGTACTGAACACCGCCGCTCGCCCAGACGCATGTCCATTGAGGTGAGCAGAAATACAAGGGCCGCGAGACGAGCGGGGCGGGCGGCCACCCGGACAGGTGGCCGCCCGCGCTGTCACAAGCTGAGGTAGAAGCGCACGGTCGTGCCGTCGTCGCCGGTATGCACGCGCACCAGGTCGGACACGTAGTGGACCAGCATCAGGCCCCGGCCGCCCAACTGGCCGCGCTCCGGCGGGCGGCGGCCGGCCAGCGGATCGGCCAGCCGGCCCGCATCGCGGACCTCACACACCAGCTGCCTCTGCTCGGCCCAGACCGCGAGTGTCCCGCGGCCTCCGCCGTGGACCACGCTGTTGGTCGTCAGCTCCGCGACCGCCAGCTCCACATCCATCAGCCGCTCCCCGGCCAGGCCCAGCCGCATCGCCTGAGCGAGAGCGAACTGGCGGACCGCCGGAAGGTCCTCACCACCGTAGGAAAAGGCCGCGGCGTCCGGCGCCGTCGGCAGCTCCTGGTTATAGCGGGAGACGACCGCCTGCCAGTCGTAGACGTCGCTGACCGACTCACGTCCATCCCCGCTGATGAGGGTCGGGTGGGTAACCCGCGCATCGGCGATCACCTGCGGATCCAGCCGCACCTCGTCGTAGGGGCACAGGATCGTCACCGCCCGGCCCTCGAACGCGGCGTTGATCAGCGCCTCGTGCTGCGCGCACGCCGGGTACTCCACCGCGCTGCGCCCGGCCCAGATCGGCTCGCCGATGATCCGCACACGCCCCCTCGGGTGGGCGTCGGCGAATCCGCGCAGCACCTTGGGGATGATCCGCCCCGGGTTGCGGCCGGCCTCGGTCATGTCCAGGAACAGGATGCCCTCGGCGTCCCCGCCCAGACCTGTCTTGATCAGCTCCAGGTTGGGGCCGGGCACCGCCACGGCCATCGGCTCGCCGTTGGCCAGGCCCCCGCGCAGGAAGGCCACCGTCTGCTGCGTGTACTCCTGCTCGGTGCGGTAGAAGAGGGCCGGGTGCACGAACGCCTCGTGGGTGGTCACCGTGCTCATCACAGAGCCACCTCGATTCGGTCCAGGCCCGGCCAGAACATCTCCAGAACCCGCGGCAGCTGCGGCGGGGGATTCTCGACCACAACCCTGCCGTCGGGCAGGTTCATGGCGGTGACCGCCAGCGCGGTCACCCCGGCCACGTCGACGAACGCCACGTCCGACAGCTCCACGTACGACACGTCCGCGTGCCGCCGGGCCAGCTCGGACAGGGCCTGCTCCCACGACGGGCGAGTGAGGGAGCTGATCTCACCGCGGGCTCGTATCCCGGAACGACCGGGCAACGGGCTCACCTCCAACGCGGCCCTCCCGGGCTCCGCCGGGGCGGGTCTTCCCACCGCATGTGGGGCATCCACGCTCGGACTCCTTCACATCAAACCGCCTGCCGACCCTTCCGGCCCGGGCAGAGGAAAAAGTCCTACCCGACGGGGCAGTGTATCCAGGTGGCAGACAGGCCTGGATCTGCAAGTGGGAGCGAGCAACGTTTATCGACGTTTCGGATAGCGCTCGGGGATCGCGGAGCCCGCAAATGTCGACGAGGACCAGCAACGTTCCGAGGGGACCGGACGCTGACGTCGGCCGCAACCGGCCCCTGGTGTGAGCGTCACGGGCGAGGGGACGTCGATCGTCGCACTCGACCGTCACCGGCGAAAGGCGCCCGCAGCAGGGGGATGTCGTGTCATGGCCGTTCACCCGGCGCGCCAGATGGGTGACGGCTTGCCCCGGTGCCCGTCGTTGGTCCGACATGAAGAGCTCAATCAGCCCGCACCGTCAGGGTGCGGTGATCCGGTGCTGTCGCTCACAGGAGCGACTTCGTCCGGGGCTGCTGGACGAGGGAAGAAGAGGTCCTCGAGCGCGTCTGCAGCGAAAAGGAAAGCCATCATCACAGCAGGTAGAAGCAGGGCAAGCAGAATCACAGAACCTCCCGGCAGGTCGGTCTGTGGGCTTCGTGGCCCGGCTTCAGCATGGGCCCGAATGGCGGAACGCGCGCGGCGGGCTCCGGTGCAGTCGATACCCCGGACGGGCCCCTGGGCTGGCATCGACGGCCGCGGCTGTCGTCTCCGGGGCGACTCCGACCGAGTAGTCCAGGCGTATCCGAGCGCGGAAGGCTGCCATCACGGCGCCCAGCGAGGTGGCACGCAGTGGTCCGTAACGATGCCCGCCACGTTGGCGTCCTCGACCCCGCGGATGGAGTAGGCATGAAGGCGGGGGGAAGGGGTAAGCGCGGCAGCGGCGAGTTGAAGTGGGGTCGGCATGGCCGACTGGAGAGGGACACATGGTTACGGATACGGCAGTGACGACGGCTGAGGCGCAGTGCGCTGAACTGCCGGAGGTGGCCGACCCCTCCAAGGTCGCTCCGAAAGACGCGCGAGAGCTCACCCGCCTGTTCTTCCAGCAGCTGGATCTGCTGGAAGAGGGCACGCCGGAGTACCAGTACGCGCGCAACACATTGATCGAGATGAACATCTCCCTGGTCCGCTACGCGGCCTCCCGTTTCCGCAGCCGGGACCAGGAGGAGATGGAGGACATCGTCCAGGTCGGCGTGATCGGTCTGATCAAGGCCATTGACCGGTTCGAGCTGTCCCGACAAGTGGAGTTCACCTCCTTCTCGATCCCCTACATCGTGGGCGAGATCAAGCGGTTCTTCCGTGACACCACGTGGGCCGTGCACGTTCCACGCCGTCTGCAGGAGGCCCGCGTCCAGCTGGCGCGCGCCACCGAGGAGCTGAGCAGCCGCCTGGGCCGCACACCGACCGTGGCGGAACTGGCCCAGCTGATGAACCTGGAGGAGAAGGAGGTCATCGAGGCACGGGTGGCCTCCAACGGCTACCGCTCCTCCTCCCTGGACGCCGCCATCGGCAACAG
Source organism: Streptomyces flavovariabilis (assembly GCF_000725785.1). Lineage (NCBI taxonomy): Bacteria > Bacillati > Actinomycetota > Actinomycetes > Kitasatosporales > Streptomycetaceae > Streptomyces > Streptomyces flavovariabilis. The sequence continues at coordinate 16,554 of NZ_JNXD01000041.1, forward strand.
CGAGGACGGCGAAACGGCTCTGGCCGACTTCATCGGCAACGACGACGGCGCGCTGGAACTGGTGGAGGACTTCCACGCCCTCGCCCCGATGATCGCCGACCTCGACGAGCGCTCGCGCAGGATCCTGCACTGGAGGTTCGTCGAGGAACTGACCCAGGCCCAGATCGCCGAACGGCTCGGCGTCTCCCAGATGCACGTCTCCCGACTGCTGTCGCGCACCCTGGCTCAGCTCCGGAAGGGCATGCTCACCACCCACTGACACCGCCACCTCCCAGCGGCGCCTTGGTCGTGGTGAACCGTTTCCCCACGCCACTACCCTGTGCACGGTCGGTCCGGAGCGGCCCGACTGGCACGATGTGCCGGGCGATCCGGACAGAGCCCGCCTGAGAACGCGGATCTCCTCTTCCAACCGCTTCTGCTGACCCTGGTCGCTGAACAGGTCCTCGAACACGGTCAGGGCGCGGCGCTGCCCGATGTCCTTCTCGGAGAACTGCACGCGGCGCTGGCCCGCCACGCCGCCTCACGCCCTGTCTGACTGGGGGCGGCCCGCGTGGTCCTACAGGGGCCGGCGTGCGGCGATGGCGCCGCCGGGGTCGTCCAGGAGGGCAATGCGGGCGGTGATGCGCTTGCCGACCGGCTCCCGCTGCGCTGCGAAGCCCTGGGCGACGGCCATGACGATCTCCAGACCGTGCTGGCCCACCCGTCCCGCGTCGGCGGCCCTCGCCACCGGCAGCACCGGATCGCAGTCCCACACCACCACCTCGACCGCGTCGCCGACGATGCGCAGGTCCATCAGTACCGGGCCCGGTGCGTACTTGCGGGCGTTGGTGACCAGTTCGCTGACCACCAGCTGGGTGAGGTCCATGGCACGCTGCGAGGCCGGCAGGCCGTACTCGGCCTGCACACGGGTGAGGAAGCCGGCGGCGAGGTGGCGGGCGCGGGCGATGGACGTGCCGTCGCCTTCCAGGGCCACCGTGGGGTGTATGGCTCGCTCATCCGGTACCGCGCTGTCCTCACCCACCGGGGGTGGTTCCCTCGCGGCTCGCTTCTCCTACCCCGTTCAGACCCCGCACGTACCCGCATGCTTGGTACACGCTTTACGCCCTGGTCGCGAAGGCATTACCCGCTCTGTGCAGGGCAGCACTGCAGGTGAAGGTCTTGGTGTGCCAGGATCACCGACATGGCTGAGGGAAAGATGGCGGACACCGGACAAGCTGAGCAGCCGGGTCAGCTGTCGGTCGTCTCCACCGCCACCGACGGCATCCGCGTGCTGACCCCGGCCGGGGAGATCGACCATGACACCGGCCAGGCGCTCCGCCAGACCCTGGACGCCTCATCCGGCGCTCCCCGCCCCCGCATCGTGGTCGATCTGAGCCGGGTCACCTTCATGGACTCCACCGGCATCAACATCTTCATCGCCGCCCACCGCAACCTCACCGAGGCCGACGGCTGGATACGCCTGGCCGCACCCGGCGAAGCCGTGATGCGCACCCTGCAGATCGTCGGCGTCGACGCCGTCATCGACTGCCGTGAAACCCTCCACCAAGCACTCAGCGACTGACCTCCCCGTACCGGCCATGCGCTGCCCGATCGGCTCAGTGCTGATGGTGATCGCGCGTGGACAGGTAGAGGGGACTGAGCCGGCGCCAGTAGCCGTGCACGAGGTCTTCGGCCTCCTGCACCGCCCGCTGAGCGCATGGCGCGTCCGTCGGCAGGCGTTGCTCAGCTTGGCCCGCGGAGGAGCCCGTGCGCCGGACATCCCTCAGCGCCGTCCAGCGCGAGGCCCGGCGGGATACCGCAGCCGTGCGCGGCCTGCCACTTCGGCCCGCCAGGCACCAGCGCGCGAGCAGTATCGCGGCCATCACTGACAATGCGCTGGCGGCATAGACCTCATGACCGGCCACTGGCTCCTCCTGCCGGACATCCGCATGGACCGTGCCGGATTCATGTGCCCCGGTATCGCATCGTCAACGTCACCGCTGGGCTAAGAAACCCTCACATGCCATCGCCGGGCGGTGAGGGGGCGGCATCCAGGCGGCCAACGGCACGCTCGCCAGCCTGCTCGACCCGGCCCGGCGTGGCCATCGTGGACAGGCTGGTCGTTCCGCGACGAGTGGGGCAGCCCGGAAACGCTGGACGCCCCGGGTGGAAGTCGGCGTCGACGTCGCCCGCGACGCCTCCGGCCGGTGGCGCCACCCCGCACGCCTGCACACCGTGCCCGCCCTGACCTCTCCCCCGCCGACGCCCCGCTCTGGTCGTCGTCGCCGCACTGACGGTGGCGCGGGCGCGGCGGCCCCGCCGACGGCAACACCGTGAGCTTGTCCTACCTTCCAAGCATGGGTCTGAGACGGTCACTCGTAGGATCGTCGGACCCAGGGGTTCCGGGTATGGCTGTGAGCTTGTCGCCGTTGGATGGCTCAAATGACTTGGCCGCCCGGAGCCCCGCGACGACTCGACCGCTAATTGGGATACGCGACTCGATCGCTGTGTAGGACAACGTCGGCGAGGTCGTCTGCGGGACTGCAGTTGGACGACGAGCTGGCGGAGGTGACCGTGCCCGAGATCTGGGCCGGGGTGGACATCGGCAAGGAACACCACCACTGCGTGGTCATCGACGCGCAAGGCGAACGCCTTCTGTCGCGGCGGGTCTTGAACGACGAGTCCGCGCTGTTGGAACTGATCGGTGACGTCCTCGCGTTCTCCGAGGACGCGCTGTGGGCGGTGGACATCAACCACGGCGGTGCCGCCCTGCTCATCGGCTTGCTTCTGGGCCACGGCCAGCCGATGGTCTACCTCACCGGGCTCGCCGTTCACCAGGCATCAGCCGCCTACCGTGGCCAGGGGAAGACGGACGCCAAGGACGCCTTCGTCATCGCCGACCAGGCCCGCATGCGCAAGGACCTCGGCACTCTGCGACCTGGCGACGAGATAGCCGTCGACCTCAAGATCCTGGTCAGGCGCCGCACCGACCTCGTCAACGACCGCACCCGCCACATCAACAGACTCCGGGAGCAACTCCTGGAGATCTGCCCGGCTTTGGAGCGGGCCCTCATCCTGACGAACAAGGGGCCCGTGCTGCTGTTGACCGGCTACCAGACGCCGGCAGCCATCCGCCGCAGCGGCGTCAAGCGCATCGAGACCTGGCTGAAGAACCGCAAGGTCAAAGGTGCCGCCACGCTCGCCCAGGCCGCCGTCGAGGCGGCTCAGGCCCAGCACACGTCACTGCCTGGCGAGACGCTGGCCGCATCAATGGTGGCCCGCCTCGCAAAGGGGGTGATGGCCCTCGAAGAGGAGATCGCCGAGCTCGATGCACTCATCGAGGCCCGGTTTCACGAACACCCGCACGCCGACGTAATCCGCAGTCTGCCCGGCATGGGCGCCATGCTCGGAGCCACCTTCATCGCCGCCACCGGCGGTGACATGAATGCCTTCGGCACGGCCGACCGCCTGGCCGCGTTCGCCGGCCTGTCACCGGTGCCACGCGACTCCGGTCACGTCAGCGGCAACATGCCGGCCTCGCCGCTTCCACCCCGGCCTCCTGCGGGCCTTCTACCTGTCTTCCATGGCCAGCCTGCGGTCGTGTCCCGCCTCACGGGCGTACTACGAACGAAAGCGCGCCGAGGAAAAGGACACAAGCAGGCCGTGCTGTCCCTCGCCCGTCGAAGGGCCAACGTTCTCTGGGCCATGATCCGCGACGGAGCGTGCTATCAAGCAGCACCACCAGTCACGAGGGCTGCTTGACATCCTCATTGGGAAGTCGTTTAACCTCCGACCGAACCTGGCCGTTGTCGACAGTCTCCGCGATGGGCAGGATGACGGACATGGCAGTGTCACCTGCAACACGTCTGCTTTGCGACACCACGTTTCCGGACAGCGACGCTGCGAGCGCCCCGGCACTCCTTGATCTCTACGCAGGAGCGGAGTGTGAACGCGTGCATCAGGCTGCGGTCCGGTTGAGCGGAGGACGTCTCGGCCGGCTTCGCATGTTGCTGGTACTCCAGCCGTAGATCGTGATCTCGATGGAGAGGGGCGTCGAGGCGGCAGGTGTCCAGTGTGGATCATCTCGCCCGAGATCGCCCATGCCGTCGCGGGCGTCGGCTCCTTCTCCGTCTACCCGAGTTCACCGCGACGGAGGGCGTCCCTTATCTCGCTGAGCTTCGCGGTCGTTGCCGGGGTCCGCTCCTGTGCTTGTTCAGCGAGTCGGAGGGCATCGTCGATCTCGCTGAGCTTCCTGGAGGACAGGACGGCCGCCCGCTCTATCAGGTCGTCCCGGGACACGGTGGTCAGCCACGTGCACGGGGTGAAGCCTGGACGCGGGAACGCGAGCCGCAGCACGCCTTCGAGCGGCAGCCCTTCACCGGCGCCGACCGTCACTTCGATGCCCAGACCGCTGATGTCGAGGCCCGCCGGAGCGACGACCTGCATCACCTGGAACCCGGACGCGTCGTCTCCTGACAGCAGTACGACCAACCTCCGCTCGTCGAACTGGACCCACCAGACTTCGCCACGTTGCACAAGCCCTCCGATACACAGGACGGCAGGCAGACGCTGCGCGACCTGACGCGGTGTCGAGACGGGTGCGGCCATTGATCATCGGTGCGTGAAGACAAACGATCATGCGGTGGCCGCAGGTCACAGCGTAGACCCTGCCTGCTGGCAGGAGGCGTTCGAGGGCCTGATGAGCCGGATAGCGGGATGCTTCACACGGGTCGAATCCCGGTGCCGGGCCCGGACGTTGGTACTCGGCCTGTTGTCGGACCTGCCGCGCAAGAACTGCTGGACCATCGCCGAGTGGGCCGGGGACAGGACCCCGGACGGCATGCAGCACCTGCTCGGGAGGGCGAAGTGGGACGCCGACCAGGTCCGCGACGAGGTGGGTGACTACGTGGTGGAGCATCTGCACGACGACGAGGCGGTGCTGGTGGTCGACGAGACCGGCGACGTGAAGAAAGGCACCGACACCGTTGGAGTCCAGCGGCAGTACACCGGCACCGCGGGCAGGATCGAGAACGCCCAGGTCGCCGTCTGCCTGGTCTACGCCGGCCGCCGCGGGCACGCCGCAGTGGACCGGGAACTCTGTGTTCCGCGTTCCTGGACCTCCGATGGGGCCGGAGCCAAGGGCCACCGCTTCTACGACTGGGCCGTCATCGACCTCACCGATCCCCGGCCCGGGAGCCGGCAGCTGCTGATCCGCCGCAACCGCAACACCGGCGAACGTGCCTACTACCGCTGCCACTCACCTGCCACAGTGCCGCTGACCACCCTGGTGCGCGTCGCTGGATCAACGTGGCGGGTCGAGGAGTCTTTCCAGTCCGGCAAAGGCCTGGCGGCCCTGGACGAGCACCAAATCCGCCGCTACCCGTCCTGGTCCCGCTGGGTCACCCTGGCCATGCTCGCGCATGCCTTCCTCGCTGTCCTCCGCGCGAACGAACACGAGGGTCATCCCTCACCCGACGAGCTGATACCGCTCACTTGTGACGAGATCAACGACTGTTCATCACGCTCGTCAGGGGCAATGCCGGGGGGTGTGTTCTGGGTGCTTATGAAGACGTTGCACCCGGGCCGGGGAGGGATGCCGGACAGCGAGCGGCGTCTGCGCCAGCAGGTCCGGCAGCCCGAGGAGCTCAGGCAGCCGACGCGAAAGAGCACCTGCTGCCGACGCAGACGACGCCATGAACCCCGCCGTGGTGGAACCCGGCAGCGTCGCGAACTGGTCCGGCGGCTGTCATTTCCTGGCCGCGCCGGGTTCCCCACCAATGGCTTCCTGGTAGGCATCCGCGTAGGTAGGAGTGTCCTTGATCAGGTCGTCGCAGAACGCGGCGACGTCGGTGCCGATGAGTTCCAAAACTCCCTTGCCCGTTGCCACGCCCTCCTCGAAGAAGTCGACGATTCCAGGGAGGAGGGGCCCGTCGGACAGGCTGACCGGTCCGACCTTGAACAGGTACTTCTGCATCTCCTTGTAGACGATCTGGTAGTCGGGCGGGAGTGCCTTGACCCGGGCGACGTGCGCCCGCCACTGTTTCTTGCCTTCGATAATGCCCTGGATGCTCACGTCAGCCTCCCAGCCGGCTCAATTTCCTTGCGACGTTCCTGTTCAACTGCTCGCGCCACCGGTCGCGGTGAGTCCGGGCCCCTGCTCCGCCGGCCAGCGCCGTACAGAAGCCCTGGATGTCGTCGCCGAGCACCTCGTGGACGCTCTGCCCGTCCGCTGCTGACATTTCGAGCAGCCCCAGGGCGGAGTCGAGGATCGGTGTCAGGTTGCGGCCGGTGAAGTCCCCGTGGGGGAAGAGGTGGGCGACGATCTGGTCCCACGCCTCCCGATAGTCGTCCGGCAGAGCCTCAACCCGGGCTCCGAACGCCTTCCAGTCCCTGGTGAGATCGCTGCCTGTGACCTTCTCCCAGAAGTTCATCTCTCGCCCTCCTTAAGCCTGTCGATGCGTGATGAGAGGTACTGCCATTTCGCCCAGAACCTCGTGAGTTCCTCGCGCCCGGCGTCGTTGAGCGCGTAGAACTTGCGCGGCGGACCGACCCCGGATGGACGTTTCGTCACTTGGACGAGCCCGTTCCTCTCCAGCCGCAGCAAGATCGTGTACACCGTCCCCTCGATGACGTCGGCGAAGCCGAGCTCGTTCAGCTGGCGAGTGATGGCGTACCCGTAGGTCTCCTCGCTGCCGATGATTTCGAGCACGCACCCTTCAAGCGTGCCCTTCAACATCTCCGTCAGGTCGTCCATCGCGGGTGCTCCTCAGCCCTGGCCGGTACTGCGTGGTACCGAATACCGCTATACGGTATCACCGAGTAGCGGAACGGCGACGTCTCCGGTGCACGCAATCCCGGGCCGACTCGTTCGGCGAACAACCGGGTTCCGTCGAACGCTGCAGCCCGGTCATCGGTTGAGCCGGCGGGTGGGCTCTTGCCCGTCAACATGCTGAACTCGACAGAAAATCCGCCGGGTGGGGCACCCGAGAGACCCTGGCCGTCACGCTCGCGCAGCCCGACCTAGTCGGCGAGATCGGCACCGACGTCGCCCGCGACGCCGGCGGCACCCCGCAAAGCACGCCCCGATCCCCCGGCAGGCCGTCCGGCCCGTCCCGCCTCCCCTCAGAAACTTGCTTTCAAGCCGATCTGCCTGTCCACGTGGGGAGGCCCACCAGCTGACGAGGATCGGACTGTCAGACGTGAGTACTAGCGTGTGCGGCTGTGGCTGACATCTTTGAACTCATGCTCACGCTGGACCTGCGCGACGAATTGTCGGAGGAGGAAGTCGCTGAGCTCCGATGGCACCTCGGGCTGGGCCCCAAGCCGGAAACCCTCAGTATCGTCACGGATTTTCCATTTGCGGTGGAGGATGATCACGGAAAGCTCGTCATCGAAGAGGATCCTTATCCTCTTCTGGGCGGCAGCGGCGAGGCATCCAAGGTGGACGGCGCACTTGTCTCGATCCTGCTGCGCAGGCAGAAGCCCTCGTTCGGTACCTGGGCTCTGACCAGCCGACAGGAGATCCACCCCGACGACTTCGAACGCACTGGCGAACTCCTCAGTTGGCTGGCGACCAAGGTCGGTGATTTTCACCGGCGCCACGATGGCAGCGTCCACCTGGGATGGACCCGGTTCTGCGAAGAGCACCAGCCCGAGCCGTTGGTAGTGCGTGACGGTGTAGTCATCTGGCCGTCGTCGCTGGGTCTTTCCTTGGCCAGCTGGGGGGGTGGCACCTCTCCGGGGGCCGACGGGTCATGAGGGTGATGGCTGCCCAGGTGATCAGCGTCTCAGGGTGTTGGACGAGCCGTTCGGTCCCTTGCGTGGCCGCGGGCGTGCATCATCCACGCAAGGCTGCGTTCGACGACCCACCGGCGGGGCAGCACGACGAAGCCGGAGGCGTCTTTTGGGCGGCTGACCGGTTTGATGGTGAGGTTGAGGTGCCGTTTCGCCTGGTCGACGAGTCTGCCGGCGTAGGCGGAGTCGGCCGAAACGATCGTGATCTCAGGGTGCAACAGGCGAAGGCGGAACAACACTTCCTTCGCTGCAGCAGCGTCGTGCTGTCGCTTCTGTCCTTCCTGATCGGTCAGTCTGCGTACCCGCACAGGCTCGGCCACATTCGCCTCCAGCCGTCGGAACGGACGTCACCGTCCATCCAACCGCCCCAACCTCCAACCCGGCGAACCTTCCCGGTCAAAGCGCTAGTTGTATTGACCCGCAGCGTTGTTGACGCGGGTGATGGGTGGCTGGCCTGCGAGTGCGGTGTGGCAGCGGTGGTGGTTGTAGGTGTGGAGGAAGTCTGCCA
>NZ_JNXD01000042.1:0-24792 GCF_000725785.1 Streptomyces flavovariabilis
GCCGCTACGAGCGAAAGGCCGAACACTTCCTGGCCTTCGTCGGCATCGCCGCAGCCCTCATCAGCTACCGCCGACTCACCAAGTGAAACAACGTCTAAGTGTTCCTGGCCCCGTGGTCAGGGGAGGCTCGGATCGACCGCGGTGGCAGTCGTACGGACCTGTATGAGCGCTTGGTGCCCGCGTCCGCAGAGGAACCGGAACGGTTCGAGACCTACGTGCTGTCAGGGTTCGTCCTGCAACCTGATGTGGTGTCAGGACTTGGAGTCCTCTGGCGCGCTCAGGGTCAGGATCTCGCCGAGGACGATGTAGGTCTGCAGAAAGATGAAGCGGGCCTCGTCGAAGGTGACCTCGGCGTGAGTGCCTGCGGAGCACCGGGCGTAGAGATCGGCCAGGGTCCGACGTAGCCGGTCCCTGCGACTCTTGGACGCCCCGCAGCCGTGGGTGTGGGCCTGCAGCCGGTTGAGCACCTGCTGCGGTCCAACCTTCAGGTCGACCTCGTCCCCGATCTTGTACAGCTCGTCCCGGGCCGGGAACACGTAGTCCGCAGACGAGTCGATCAACCGGCGGCAGGTGGTCAGGGCCTGGCTGACAGACTCGGTGTCGCCGTCCCGGAGGCGGTCAGAAATGCGCTCGATCTTTTCGAGAGCAGTCCCGCTCGCTGCCGCCAACGCCCCGTCGACCTTCTGCTGGGTGTCCGCAAACAGACTCGCCTGGAGTTCGCTGAACAGTAGCTCGTGGTAGATCTCGGTAGCCATGTCGTAGACGGTCGCGACGACTTGTCCGCAGATCCCGGTCCACGTGCTGAGGTTGGCTGAGGACTGGAGGATTCGCGTGTCATGGTCGCGCGCCGCAATCAGGGCCGCGTCGCCCGAATAATTGCCCCCGCCGCGCATGGCGTCGATGGCCTGGTGGGCGGACTCAACCTGGGCCTCCACCTTCGCGATCGAGTGGGTGTAGAAGGTCTTCTTCTCCCGGTCGGCCCAGCGGCCCGCCCGTCCGATCCACGTCGTCGCCGAACCGTCGGTCGGGTATCCGTTGCGCTCGAACCCGAGAAACTCCATCAACTCGGTGTGGCCGACCAGTCGGGCGAGCCTGCTCGCCTTCAGGACAACCTCGGACGCCTTCAACCGCTTGAGCTCGATGTCGGCCAAGAGCTCGTCCGCAACGCGGATCGCTTCTTCTTGTCGCCCCACTGCTGACCGCCCATCTGCTGGAACCGTGCTTAGTTGCAGTCGTACCACGAGGGTCCGACACATCTGTGCCGATTATTTCGGTGAGCACGACAGCCTCCGCACATGGCAACCCGTCGTCGGGTTCAGACGGAGAGCATTCAGTTTCCGGAAACTCACCGGGATTTGCCCCTGTTCTCGTACAGCTACCGCCAAGTGGCGTAGTGCTGAGTAACTACTCAGCTGCGGTCGTGCTGTTGGTGGTGGCCGCACCGTCGGAAACTCAAGGCGCACCAGCAGGCCGCGCTGGCAGGATCACAGCATGCTCATCACACCGCGCCCCGGCGCAGACCGGAAGAACATCCGGCAGGCTCTCAGCGGCGTCCACACCACGGCGATGAACCTGCGGCGGCCATACGACAGCGCCTTCGAGGGGCTGCTGACGTATCTGGAGTGGGCCACGGAGTCCGCGCGGATGCTGCGTTCCCAGATCAGCGACCGGGACCTGGACCAGCTCGTGTTCACTGACCGCTATCGGGCGCTGTTGGGCAGCTGCGGCACGCTCGCGGGGACCGCCCAGCAGCGCCTCGTGAACGGCCTGGTCCAACTTGAGGTTGCCGAACGGATCGAGGCGTTCGAGGCGGCCGTGGCCGCGTTGGATACACGGATCGGCCGGTGGAGCCAGCGGGAAGAATTCGTCGTGGCCGACTCCAGCTTCTACATCCAGAACGAAATGAAGCTCGCCGACGTCGACCTGCACGAAGTGCTCGACGTGCCGCGCTGGCAGTACGTGCGCCTGCTGTTCCCGATCGTGGTGGTCGACGAGTTGGACGACCTCAAGGACGCCAGCAAGAAACGGGCCCGCTGGCGCGCCGCCCACACGCTCGGTCGCCTCGACGAGGTTCTCAACGGCGGCACCCACGGGATCCTGCGTGAGGGGGAGTACACCGCTCGGGATGGGGAGACACGGGGCAGAGTCAACGTGGAGATCATCCTCGATGCACCCGGTCACGTGCGCTTGGACCGGCCCGATGTCGAGATCATCGACCGGACGGTGGCCATCCAGGGCCTGGCCGGCCGCGAGGTTCGGTTGCTGACGTGCGATACAAGCCAGCACACCCGAGGCCGGGCCGCCGGGCTGAAGGTGACCAAGGTGGCGACGAAGGATCCCGGGGACGAGCCGGACTGGTCGGCCGAGGACAAGCCTGGCACCGGCGTACGCGCGCAGCGGCGCGCCCGGCAGGCCGAAGCCGAGGCATCGACGGCCAGTTGAGAATCGAGGACCACGAACGAGGTCTACTTGAGCACGAGCTGAGACGGTCCCATTTGTTTTGTCGAACGGCATGGCCGCAGCCCGGTGTTTTCAGTTCTGGTGGGACTCATCCCGTAGGGCGCCGTAGTCATCAGGCGTCTTCACCAGCATCAGAGACCTTCCCAAGGAATCGGTCCAGCGAAAGAGAGCATCATTGGAGAAGGCGTGGGAGTGGAGCCTTTCGCGAAGAGTAGGTACGTTCAGCCGGTGCTCGGCCTCTGTGTAGACGGCGTTGATTGTGCGCCGATGCTGGCTGAGGTTCGCCCATCGGCGAGGCGCCCGTAGTGCCCGCCAAGCAGGATCGGCCACTATGCCCAGCAGCGTGACGAACTCTGGATAGGTGGCGATGTACTCCCGCTCGTCGACGCGTCGTCTGATGATGTTCCCGTAGATGGCTTCCTTGGCGGGGAGTTGGGCGAGACGGTCATTCCAGCGTGAGAGCAGATGAGGTTGGTTCTTGTTCAGGAGCCAGGAGCGGACCAAGTGCTGCGCTTCCTTCGTCGCTGCTTCCAGGGCGTCGGGGAAGCGGCGGGCGATCCGTTTGTGTCGGTGCTCAGCGGTGACGAGCTCTGGGAGGTGGCCGACGCGGTAGTGGCGGTTGCCGTCGACCCAGATGCCGTGTCGGCGGCAGAGCTGGAGATCGGCGGGGCGGTGGGCGAGGACGGGCCCGGTGATCCCGCGGCGGTGCATGCAGTGTGAGCAGGCGACGTAGAGACGCCGACGGTAGCGGACGACGTCACCTGCGGTGCGCGCCTCAATCCGGGCGATCGCTGGTAGCAGCATCCGGAGGGTCTCGGGTGCAAGACCCGTCAGGATGGCCAGCCGTGGCAGAACCATCGGAGTCCAGCGCCATAGTGTGTCTGTCCGCTTGCCCACCTGCGCGTTTTTGAACGGCGTCAGAGTTTTAGCCAGTTGGCCCGCCGTGACTTGGTTGGCGGCGGCGAGACGGTGCAGATACCAGCCGAAGACCTCCCCGCGGACCGGTGGCAGAGGGAGTGGCAGGAGCCGGACCGGGGCTTCCCAGGGCTCCATCGCTCAGGCCGCTCTCGGCCTGCGGGCGCGCTTGGCGCGGAGGTGATCAGGCTGGGGCTGCTGGACGGCGTGGTCGAGCTCGATCTCGTCGAGCATGTGCTTGGTGATCTTTTCTGTGCCGGTGTCGATGGCGTCGACTGCGGCTTCCCGGATGAGCTGGGAAAGGCTGCCGATCAACCCGCTGGTGCGTTCGTGGAGGTATCCGGTCATGGCAACCAAGGTGCCGGGACGGTGAGAGTGCAGTCGCAGGGAGTCCTCCATGGTCGCCACCAGGGCCTGCCAGTGCTCCTTGTCCGCGCGGTTCTTGTGGCCGAAGGACCGGGAGGGGACGACCGTGTAGCGGCCGGCGATCTGCTGCCCGCGGGTGCCCTGGAACAGGCTGCTGGTCTCGACGTCGAGACCAGCAAGCACGAAAGTGGCCGCGATCCGCTCCGAGAGGTACTTCAGCTGGTCGGACGCCTCGGCTCCGTTGCGGGTCGTCAGATCGAGGTTGTGGATCTCGTCGACCAGAACGAGCGTGGTGCCGAGCTTGCCGAGCAGGTCACAGACGGCATTGGTGATCTGGACCTGGCTCATGCGGTACTCCAGCGGGATGCCGAGGAATCGGGCGAACTCGGGGTGGCGGCCGGGGGTACGGTGACGAAGACGACCGGCAGTCCGCCGACAGCAGCGGCGTTGCGGCGTCGGGTGATCTGTTCGACGTTCTTGCCCAGCTGAGTGATCGCTGTGGTCTTGCCGGTGCCAGCCGATCCGGACACGATCAGGCCGCGGCGGGCGGAGACCTGGTGCCGGTTGAGCACGATGCGTTTGCGGCCGGTAGTGACGACACCGCGGATCGTGGGGGTGTTCACGATGACGGACCGTGTGTGGTAGTCGATTCGCGCTTCCTTGTAGGACTCCAGCTCCTCCTTGTCCAGGACGGCGCCGGACGGGAGGGATGGCGGGGGCTCCGGGTTCTCGTCGACGAACGCCCGCCAGCCTTCCTTCGTGGTCAGCGACGCCTGCGGATTGGCGATGTCCTGTGGTGGGGTCGGGCTCACAGGCGGCTCCCGTCAGTGAAGGCGTCGAAGACGCCGAAGGGGATGACGTTCGACGGCTGCTCCAGGGCGGTGGTCTCGTCCTCGACATCATCCGAAGCAGGTGCCTGCGGCAGCGCGGCGACGGGCCGAGCGGGCTCCAGGGCGGCGCGGGTGCGAGCCGCGATTCGGCGGTCCGGCCCGCTTTCTGCCCGGGTTAGCAACTGGTCTACTGCGGCGGCCACGGCGGCCTGGTCGGTGTCGTCCCGCCCTCGCATCGCGAGCAAGTCCCGGGCCCGGCGCCATGTGAAGTCCGCGAATGGCGCGGAGACCAGGTGCCGGTGTGTCCACGGAACAGTGGTCCACTCTCCGGTGCTTGGGTCGCGTACCCAGACCTGGGACAGGTCGTAGGGGTCGTAGTGGACTTCCCAGAGCCCGCCTTTGGCGGTCACTCCCGAGGAGCGGCGCCGTAGCGGGTTCAGTCCGGGGCAGTTGTAGGTGCGGTGGTCGATGCGGATGCCGTAGTCGTTGACCGAACGCCAGAGTGCCGGCAGCAACTCCAGGTAGTCGGTGCCGCTCAGCGGCATCGGCAGGTAGCCGGTGCGGGAGATCAGCAGGGCATATGCATCGTTGGGGGGCATGGGCTGGCCCGGTAGGAACGGGCTGCGCAGTCCTTCGTGTGGCCGCTGTTGCCAGCAGGCCACGATCCACTCCTGCAGCAGGTCGTCCAGTTCCGCGAGCGTCCATACGGCCTCGACCCCGGCGCCCCGGCGAGTCGTGTTCGAACCGGTGTAACCAGCGATGTGCTGGCAGAACAGCGTGTTGATCGACGAAAATGTCCGCTCGACGATTCCCTTGTCAGTCGGGGTGGCCGGGCGGGACGGCTGGACGGAGATGCCCAAAGACCGGCAGGCGGTCCGGAAGGTGTCGGAGATGAACACCTTGCCGTGATCGATGCCGATCGTCTCCGGCACGATCACCGGCTTGGCGGCCGCCTGCTCCAGGCGGGCGTCGATGTCCAGCAGCCTTCGGTAGGGGATCAGCGTCGCCGACATCGCCAGCGCGTCCGACCAGCCGGGCCGCAACGGCTCCGGGACCAGCATCTTGGCCAACAGCAGCGCGGCGTCCACGGCCTTGGTCCCTGCCGGGCGCAGCACCGCGGCGCAGCTCGACCTCGTTGCCACGTCGACGGCGATCGTGAGTTCTGGGCGTCCGCTCACTCCGTCCTCCAGGACCACGAGCACGTCCAGCGGTGTCGTGTCGATCTGCACCATCTCGCCGGGGCGGCAGGCCGAGGAAGGGGTGAACGCTCCTGGCGGGCGGCGAGCCGCTGACCTGCGGGATGTGGCTTCGCCGAAGGCGTGCGTACCCTCGCTCATCGCCTCGACGAGCCGGTAGAACGCCGACTTCGACGGCATCGCCACTGTGCCCGGCCCATGCCGTTCCGCCAGCAGCGCCTCCACCCGCCGACGCAGTCGGCCGCGGGTGCCAGTGGACTCGTGCGTCGTCGCGGCCAGGATCTCCGTGATGGCGGCCACCACCCGGTCATCGGCCCGTCCAGTCGGTGAGGACAGACGAGTCGCACGGTGATCCACCAGGCCCCACAGCCCCTGCTCGCGGTAGCGCCTGCGCATCCGCTGAACGGTCCCCACACTTGCCTGCCAGCCGATGGCTCGCAGTTCCACCGCCTTGGCCGCCACCCGCTCCTCCACTGTGTGGCGGGCCGGGTCGTATTCCGGACGAGGCAGGGCCGTGGGATCAGCACCGAGCGGCCTGCCGAACTCCACCTCGGTCACATGCCGTTCCCAGGCCACCGCTTTCTCGGCTTCCCGCTCCGGCACGATGTCCAACAGAGCGAACGGCGGCATGCAGCCCTGATTGGCACCATGGCCGATCAGCTCAAAGCCTTCCGAGATCAGCAGATGCGACAGCAACACCAGGCTCACCGACCCGGCTTCGTCGAGGAGCCGCACTGCCGTCCCGGACAGGCCCACGACCGTGTGCAGTCGGTCATCCATGCGCACCTGATCCCCGACCCTTAACGCTGTCCGTGCCCCTGGGCGCCCGCTCACCGAGCCTCCGTCCGCGACACCAGCGTGGCATCCGACAGGGGGTGCGACAGATCCGCTGTCAGCTGTCCCAGCCAGAGCAGATGGAACACCGTCGGCAACACCGCGATCGGATCACCGAGCAGCGCAGCCCGCGCCACCAGCGGCGATGGCACCGAGAACAGCGCCAGCAACCGGGCCGCGAGCCCGTCATCGGCCCCGTGCCGTGGATGCCGGTATCCCGCCAGCCAGCGGACGTTCACCATCCGCACCGGATCTACCTCGCCGACGACGCGGTATCCCCACCCCACCGCCTCACAAGCCGCCTGCGCCGCCGCGAACTTGGCCGCCGACCGTGCGTCGATCCGGTCCAACGGCCGACAGTCCACCACCAGCCCGCGCCCGTCCTCGAACCGAGCGAAGTAATCCGGAGCGTGCGAGACCCGCTTACCCTGATCGTCCTCCCAGAACAGCCACAACGGCTGCGACAGCAGCCCCGTCACCTGCGGCGTGAAGTCGAGCAGCATCGCGTGATCCCGCTCCAGCCAGGACTCGAACCCCACGTGCCCGCCGGTCGTTGCCGACCAGTACAAGCCCGGGAAGTGCCGCTGTCCCCGGTACGACGGGAACCCACGCACTGGTAGCCCCGCCTCGAACTCGACGGTGTCCGCCTCGGTCAGCGGACATCGGTGCTCACCATCGGCATTCCGCCAGCTGACCTCGAAGTCGTCACCTCTTGGCAGTGCGGTATCCGCAAGTCCACCCTGCTTCATGTAGATCACTGTGCAGAACCGCTGGGACTGTGCCAGATCCTTCCTGATAAAACCGCTCGTGTGAGTGACTCAGGGAAGATCGATTACGCAATTCCTGTTAGCGGTAGGAGGAACCTTCCACGTATGCGACTGTGAGGGTGTCGTTGGCTGGCTTCACCTTTTGGGGATGAGGGTATCGAAATTCCCTACGAGGGTGCTGACTTCATCTGGGCGCTCCTGTGCCCAGATGGCGAGGAATGCATTAGCGACGACCATTCCAGCTGTGAAATCCAAATCCTCGCCGATCTGTTCGAAAATGACATGGCGATCGCGGTTAGTCAAGGCTCGATCGGAAACTACCTGCTTGACCCGCTCCTGCGCGCTGGTCGGGAGCTGCATGGAGACCGTAAGCCTTGCAGCGATGTGTTCCAGTCTCCCTAGTACGACGTCAAAGATATGGGCCTCGGGATCTCCCTCACCAGGCAGCGTAAAGATTCGGCGATTGGGATCCGTCTTGTGTGCCTGGTCCCCGTCGACGAGGCAAACAGACGGGAAACTTGAAGTTGGGTCAAGGTTGTGCTGCTCGTTGACTTTGATCGCGGGGTCGGCTCCTCCCATTCCATGGATTTTGACCGCATCGATCTCGATCCCTCCGTGGTAACGAAGTGCAGTTGTCACCAGGAGTTCGGCAAACGTATCTTCAACGAAGATCGCAAGCTTGGCATCAATCTGGCCAGTGATGGTTCGAAGCGCTTTGATGTCCAGCTTCCCTTGGAGAACCTCCCCGTTGTAGGCGGCCCAAATTGCCTTAGACGGCAGTGGCTCCAAGGCGTCGTTACTGTGCGTTGAGAAGATGACCTGGCACGACTTGCGTAGGGCCACTTCGATCAGGTATTCGACCATTCGGCGAGTGGCGATGGGATGCAGTCCGTTCTCGATCTCCTCGATCAAGATCATGGCTCCATCGGGCGCCTCCTCGATGGCCGAGACGATCCGGATAACACTGGCTTCGCCGGCCCCGAAGTGAAATTCGGAGTACTCACTGCCGTCGGAATTTCGCGCCGCGAACATCGTTGCCCGTCCCTGCGCGTCGATCGAAAGGCGGTTGCAGCCCTGCATCTCCTTGGCGAGGATCTTCTCCACTGCAGCGACTACCGGAGCCGAAAGAGCTACCTCTTTTTCAGCGACGAACTTGTTGCCTACGGCCTTGACGAGTTCCCTACGCTCGGTAGCGGGTACTGTGCGCGACACTCCGAAGAGAAGCACGGGACGTACGACCGCTTTGCGGTTCCACTTCAGCTGCGGGAAACTCGCTGTCCGTTGCAGGGGAAGGCGTGGGTTGAGTTTCTTGTCGATGATCTCGTACTCGATGACCCAGTCCTTCATGCTGGCGTCGTACTTGCCGCTCTTGGCGAAGAATTCGCCCGGGGCGATGTCCTTGTAGGCGATGCCCGCAGCTCCGAGGATGGTCGTCTTGCCGCCGCCGTTGGGTCCCACTACTGCGGTGACAGGAAAGTCGAAGCTGACAACTCGATCTTTGAACCCGCGTACTCGCTTCAGCGTGATCCGGCGAAGGTAAGCCCCGTAGTTGGTCGAGGCGACCTTCTCTTCGAGGCGCCGGATGTCGCCTTCGCGGATCTCGCTTCGGAAGTTGGTCATGGAGCACGTCCCTACGCTTATGGATGGCCTACCGCGCCGTGAGCGCGCGAGGGAGGGGTCGACTCGCGCGGCTCCGTGTGCACATTACTCTGATAGGGCGCGTAGGGAGCCACGGTTCGCGCGGTTGGGCGTCGACGGGCGCGGCTGCCTCGGCGTGACGCGCCGTGGGTCAAATGGCGATGTCAGATCCGGCGGGACCCGCTCAACTCGTGCGGCAGGTCCCCTGGGACTCTGTCAGTTTCGTTGGGAACGGACATCACCGTGCATGAGCCCTCCGCACAGGTGGCGTGGCGCACTTTTGCAAGCGGGTGCTTGCAATAGTTAGCGGAGTGCTGCACTGTGGAGGCATGGCATCGCTCAACGTCGGCAATCTCGGTGACTACCTGCGCGAACAGCGGCGCACCGCGCAGCTGTCGCTCCGGCAGCTCGCCGATGCCGCCGGGGTGTCCAATCCGTATCTGAGCCAGATCGAGCGCGGGCTGCGCAAGCCCAGCGCGGAGGTGCTGCAGCAGGTCGCCAAGGCGCTGCGGATCTCCGCCGAGACGCTGTACGTCCGGGCCGGCATCCTCGACGCCGAGCGCGACCGGGACGAGGTGGAGACGCGCGCCGTCATCCTCGCCGACCCGACGCTGAACGAGCGGCAGAAGCAGGTGCTGCTGCAGATCTACGAGTCCTTCCGCAAGGAGAACGGATTCGGGACCGGCGACGGTTCGGACGCCTCGGACGGCTTGGCGGGCGCGGGCGTCGCGGGTGGGGCCGGTGTCATCGGCGTCGTCCCCGGTGACGGCGCGGTGAGCGTGGACGGGGACGCTCCCGACGCGGGCACCGAGATACCGCGGACCGGCCCGGGCGACGGCGCTCAGCCCGCCCGGCGCCGCAGCCGCAAGAGCACCGGCAAGAACGCCAAGAAGAACGACGGTAGCGACATCGACCCGCAGCAGACGGCCGGCTGAGCCGGACCAGGGCGCCGGCCGTACCGCCGCGGATCACACAGAACCCTCAGCCGAACCCTCAAGCGAGACAGAATCCGGGAGGACCATCACCATGGCCATCACCGACGACCTGCGCAAGACCTTCAGCGACCCGACTCCGCTCTACTTCGCCGCAGGCACCGCCGACCTCGCCCTTCAGCAGGCCAAGAAGGTGCCGGCCCTGGTGGAGCAGCTGCGCTCCGAGGCCCCCGCGCGGATCGACGCCGTACGCAACACCGACACCAAGGCCGTCCAGGAGAAGGCGTCCGCCCGGGCCAAGGAGGCCTCCGCCCGCGTCAAGGAGACGCAGGAGACCCTCCAGACCAAGGTCACCGAGTTCATCGGCTCGATCGACGTCGACATCAAGAAGCTCGGCAGCACGATCGACGCGGACCTGAAGAAGATCGGCGAGAGCGCCCAGGACTTCGCGCTGCGCGGCGTCGGCGTGGCCGCCGAGTACGCCGTCAAGGCCCGTGAGACCTATGAGAAGGTCGCCGAGCGGGGCGAGCAGACCGTGCGGACCTGGCGCGGCGAGGCCGCCGACAGCATCGAGGACGTCGCCGAGGGCGTCGAGGAGCTGGCCGTGGCCGTCGAGCCGAAGCCGCAGCCGGTCGAGGTCAAGGAGGAGCCGGCGAAGCCGGCCGCCGCCGCCCAGGAGAAGAAGGCCCCTGCGGCCAAGAAGGCCCCGGTGCGCAAGACCACCACCGCCAAGAAGACCACCCCGCCGGCCAAGTAGGACCGCGGAGCGATCACGGGCAACGGGCCGGGCACCCTGGGGGTGTCCGGCCCGTTGTACGGGTACGGTGACCGCGTAGGGACGAGCCGAGTCAGGTGGTGGGCGTTGTGCTGATGCAGGGCTTCGCAGGGTTTATGTGGCTTCTGAGCATGGCCCTGATCATTTTCAGCGGTTTCGCGTTGTTCGACGCGGCCGTCCGCCGGGAGGACGCCTACCGCGCGGCCGACAAGAAGACCAAGCCCTTCTGGCTGATCATCCTGGGGATCGCCTTCGTGGTGAACCTGCTCTTCCCGATCCTGTCGTTCCTGCCGATCATCGGCCTCATCGCGACGATCGTGTACATGGTCGACGTACGGCCGGCGATCCGGGCCCTCCCGGGCGGGGGCCGCAGTCAGCGCGGCTCCAGCAGCGACGGCCCGTACGGCCCCTGGAACGGCGGCCGGTAAGGCCCCGCCGGCCCTGGAGCCCGGGCCACGCGCTACGGCACCCGGTCCAGCAGCAGTACCGCCACGTCGTCTGTCAGCTCGCCACCGTTGAGGTCGCGCACCTCGTTCACCGCCGCCCGCAGCAGCTGCTCGCCGCGCAGGCCCTCGGCGAACTGGCGGCGGACCATCTCCGTCATGCCGTCCTGGCCGAGCCGCTCCCGTCCCTGGCCGATGTGGCCCTCGATCAGGCCGTCGGTGTAGAGCATCAGGCTCCACTCGGCGCCCAGCTCGACCTGCATCCGCGGCCAGCGGGCACCGGGCAGCAGCCCGAGGGCCGGTCCGTTGTTGTCGTACGGCAGCAGGCGGGCCGGTTTGCCCGGGCGGGCCAGCAGCGGAGACGGGTGGCCCGCCAGGCACAGGCCGGCGCGGCGGCCGTCCGGCGCGATGTCCACCGTGCACAGGGTCGCGAAGATCTCGTCGTCGGCCCGCTCGTGCTCCAGCACCTGCTGGAGCGTGCCCAGCAGCTGGTCGCCGCACAGGCCCGCCAGCGTCAGCGCCCGCCACGCGATCCGCAGCTCCACGCCGAGGGCGGCCTCGTCCGGGCCGTGTCCGCAGACGTCGCCGATCATGGCGTGCACGGTGCCGTCCGGTGTCCGCACGACGTCGTAGAAGTCGCCGCCGAGCAGCGCACGCGAGCGGCCCGGGCGGTAGCGGGCGGCGAATCGCAGCGGGGAGCCCTCCAGCAGCGGCGTCGGCAGCAGGCCGCGCTCCAGGCGGCGGTTCTCCTGCGCCCGCAGCCGGCCCTCGGCGAGCCGGCGCTCGGCCGACTCGGAACGCTTGCGTTCCACCGCGTAGCGGATCGCCCGGCTCAGCAGCCTGCCGTCCAGCTCGTCGCGGAAGAGGTAGTCCTGGGCGCCCACGCGCACCGCCTCGGCGCCGCGCTCGGCGTCGCCGGACGCGGTCAGCGCCAGGACGGCGTGCCGGGGCGCGAGCTCCAGCACGTGCCGGAGCACGGCGAGCTCGTCCTCCGAGTCGCTGTGGCCCGGCGCGGGCAGCGCCAGGTCCAGCAGGATGCAGTGGACGTCGTCGGTCAGCAGCCGCCCGGCCTCCGTCAGGTTGCGGGCCGTGCGGACGCGGATCGGCTTGCCTGCCTGGTCGAGCATGTCCGGCACGATCGGCGAACCGGCCGGGTCGTCCTCGATCAGCAGCAGCGTCAGGTTGGTGTGGGCGGTGTTGTTCTCCACCTTGTCCGTGGTGTTCCCGGCGGTGTCCGGCGCGCGGCCCGCGGGCGAGGCGTCCTTCACGGACTCCTCGGCCGAGCCGCCGCGCGGAGACGCGGCCTGCGCCTGACCACTTTCCACGGCCGGGATCGCTCTCTGCCGCGGTATGGGTACGGGCATCGTCTTGGGTTCCTTCCCTCCCCCCGAGGGCACGGTGGGGCGAGGGACCTCGACCCACCGACGGGGACCATAGCGGGTGTCGGCGCCGCATTGGAATGGTGTGAGCCACGCCGCTGCGCCACCGGCCAGTGTCATATGCCGCGATATGTACCGCAGTTGGACAGCTCAAAGATGCTGCGGGGATGACGAACGTCACGTCGACGCACGGTTTGTTCTCGGTGGGCCGTGGAGTGGGTCACGTGGGCCAGGTCACCGCGGGTGTCCGATATCCGGCGTGCCGTCGTCCTGCCACCGCCCGCGCTCAGTTGGCGCCCGCGTCGGCGTCCGGCCGTACCACCCCGAGGATGGGCATGGATCCGGCCCCCGCGATCGTCACCGTCCGGCCGGGTCGCGGCGCGTGCACCATCGTCCCGTCGCCGATGTACATCGCGACATGGCTGGCGTCGCCGAAGTAGATGATGAGGTCGCCGGGCCGCATGTCCTGGATGTCGATGTGCCGCAGCCGCTTCCACTGCTCCTGCGAGGTGCGGGGGATGCCGCGCCCGGCGGACACCCAGGCCTGTGACGTCAGCCCCGAGCAGTCGTAGGTCTTCGGGCCCTCGGCGCCCCACTGGTACGGCTTGCCGATCTGGGCCGTGGCGTACTTCACGGCCTTCTTGCCCTGCTCCGAGGCCTTTTCGTCGATCTCGTCGAGGATGCCGGAGTCGAGCCAGGCGGTCTGCGCCTTGTTCGCGGCCTCCTTCTCCAGCTCGGCGAGGCGCTCCTGCTCCTCCTCCTGCAGCGCGGACTCGAGCTTCTCCGCCTGCGCGATCTGCTTCTCGATCTTCTTCTGTGCGGCGGCCTTGGCCTTGCGGCCCGCCTCCAGCTTCTTCAACTGCGCGGAGGCATCCTTGGCGTACTGCTCCAAGTCCTGCTGGGTGCGGGTCAGTTCGCCGAGGAGGCCCTTGGTCGCGTGGTGGCCCTCGCGGACCCGGCCCGCGCCGTCGAGGAAGTCCTGGGCGTCGTCGCTCAGCACCAGATGGGCCTCGGGCGGCAGCCCGCCCCCGCGGTACTGGGCGGCGGCCGCGGCGCCCGCGCGGTCCTTCAGCTTCCTGAGCTTCGCCTCGCCCTTGACGATCTTCTTGGCCAGCTCGACGACCTCGGCGGACTGCTTGTCCGCCTTCTCCTCCGCGGCGTTGTACTCGTCGGTGGCGCGGCCGGCGGCGCGGTAGAGCTTGTCGAGCTTCTTGCGGACGGCTTCGAGGTCCTTGCCGGACGCGAGGGCCGAGCCCGCGCTCGGAGTGGGGGAGGGGGTGGGGTTCGCGAACGCCGTGCCCGGTGCCGCCAGCACCGTGACCGCGCAGACCACGGCCACCGCCGTCGCGATCAGGCCACGCTTGCCCGTTCCCATACCTCAGCTCCCAACTGGTTAACCGTCAGTAACTTGCGGCTCGCCCGGGGATGCTGCCACGTCGGCTGGGAAAGCGACAGAGGTAGTACTTCCCGCCGCCCCCTCACCGGTATGCCCCGGCGTGACGATCTCCCCGCCTGTGTGACGAACGACTCAAAGAGATCGTTCCCAACGGGCCCTGCCCGGACCGCAGGAGTCAGGCGCCCGGCGCCAATGCCTCCCACCGCACCGTCACTTCGCCCTGCCGCCACCGCACCGGCCCGTCCGCCACCGGCCAGTCGGCTGCCAGGTCCCGTACCGCACGGATCCAGCGCTGCCGGGCGCCGTAGGAGGCATAGGGTGCGGCGGCCGCCCAGGCGCGGTCGAAGTCGCGCAGGAAGGCGTGCACCGGCTCGCCCGGGACGTTGCGGTGGATGAGCGCCTTCGGCAGGCGTTCCGCCAGGTCCGAGGGGCGCTCCAATGAGCCCAGACGGGTCGCGAAGGTGACCGTGCGCGGTCCCTCCGGGCCGAGCGCGACCCAGACGTGCCGCCGCCCGATCTCGTCGCAGGTTCCCTCGACCAGCAGTCCGCCGCGCGACCCGGTCGCCGGATCGGCCGGTGCGAGCCGCGCGCACAGCCGCTGCCACACGGCCGCGACCTCGCCCTCCTCGTACTGCCGCAGCACGTTCGCCGCGCGGACGAGCAGGGGCCGCTGCGGGATCGGGATCTCGAAGCCGCCGTGCAGGAAGACGAGTCCCGCCCGCTCGTAGGGCAGCGCCGCCGTGACCCGGGCCGGTTCGATCTCGACGCCCACCACGCGCGCGCGGGGCGCGACCGTACGCAGACGCTGCAACAGCTCGACGGCTGTCCAGGGGGCGGCGCCGTACCCGAGGTCGACCGCCACCGGGTCGGCGGCGCGGCGCAGGACGGCGCCGTGCGTGGCTGCGATCCAGCGGTCCATGCGGCGCAGCCGGTTGGGGTTGGTCGTCCCGCGCGTCACCGTTCCGAAGGGGCGGGCGGCCGCGCGGGGTGTCATACGTACGAGGTTAAGCGCCCCCCGGCCCTGTCAGGGGGCGAGGTGCCGCCGCCAGTAGGTGGGACGCCAGTAGTAGAGGACGGTGAGGTCGCCGGGCATCGGGTCGTCGGCCGGCCCCTGCTCGAACGGGTCCCGGCCCGGGTCGGCGGGACGGAAGCCCGGGTCCAGCGGCTCGTCGTCCCGCGGTGGCCGCACGTGACGCCGCATCTGTTCGGTCACGGCCCCGAGTCGCCGGTAGTTGTCCTGCGCCTCGATCAGACTCAGACCGTGGTTGGGGCCGGCGCCGGCCGTCGGGTGGCGGAGCTGGAAGGGGTCCTCCTCCCAGTAACAGACCGGGCAGATCTCGTAGGCCCACAGCTCGCCGAGGGTCCGGTGGCCGCAGCACGGGCAGGGGAGCAGCGGTTCCTCGGGCGGAGGCGGCGATGCGGGGCGATGCCGTGTGCCTGTCATGCCTGTGAGGGTAGGGATCCCGCGTGCTCGTCGCCCGCCCTTTCCGGGCGCCCGGCCCGGCCCCGGCGGCTACTCGCCGCCCCCGTACGTCCCGAACCCGGGCGTCCCCGCCGACTCGAAGACATGCACCGACAGACCGCCCGGCGTCGTCCGGTGGCCGGTCAGCCGCAGCCCTGCGGGGGCCCCGCCGTCCGGGAAGAGGCGCCGCCCCCGGCCGACCACGACCGGTGCGATCGCCAGCCGGAGTGTGTCGACCAGCCCGGCGGCCAGCAGGGACTGGGCGAGGCGGGCGCTGCCGTGGACCTGGAGCTCCCGGCCGGGCCGCCGCTTCAGCTCCGCGACCTGGGCGGGGACGTCACCGGACAGGATCGTGGTCGGGTTCCACCCGGCTTCGGTCAGGCTGCGGGAGGCGACGTACTTCGGCAGGCCGTTCATGATCCCGGCGAGGGGATGGCCGGTCATCGCGGGCCAGTCCCGGGCGAAGTTCCGGTACGTGCGGCGCCCGAACAGCAGCGCGTCCGCCTCGCCGAGCCAGCCGCCGGCCAGCCGCTCGAACTCCTCGTCCAGATGCGGTACGAACCAGCCGCCCCGCTCGAAGCCGTCACTGGTGTCCTCGTCCGGGGCGCCCGGCCCCTGGGAGACACCGTCGAGCGACAGGAATTGCTGCACCACCAGCTTCATCACGCACCACTCTCCTCCTGATCGGCACCGCCACTCCTGCAGACGTCGCGGGGCGCGGAAACTCATCGGTGCGGTGACCCGCCCGGGGCCGCCCTCGTCGCCGCTGTCGCCGTACAGCTGGTCGTCGTGGTCCCCGCCGTGGGCCGCGGGGTTCACCTCCTAGTCAGGCTCCCGGGGCCGACGGACCCCACCACCCACACCCTCGAACGGTTGAGCGACAAGCGGTAATGATTCGGTAAAACTCCCGAATCGGGAAATGGAGCGCCTCCTTCCGGCGTTGCACACCGTCGGAGGGCACCGTGCGCCCTGCGAAAGGCACGCCCGGAGCGAGGAGGAACGCCACGTGAGCCAGTACATCGGCAGGCTCGGGCGGCGCTCCGCGTCATCACCCGCGCGCCTCCGGCTGCACCGCAGGCCCCGCCGCGTCGCCATGCTCTCCGTGCACACCTCCCCGCTCCACCAGCCGGGCACCGGCGACGCCGGCGGCATGAACGTCTACATCGTGGAGCTCGCCCAGCGCCTCGCCGCGCACGGCATCGAGGTCGAGATCTTCACGCGCGCGACCGCGGCCGCCCTCCCCCCGACCGTCGAGCTGGCCCCCGGCGTCCTCGTCCGGCACGTCGACGCCGGCCCCTACGAGGGCCTCAACAAGGAGGACCTCCCCGCCCAGCTGTGCGCCTTCACCCACGGCGTGATGCAGGCCTGGGCCGGTCACCGCCCCGGCCACTACGACCTGGTCCACTCCCACTACTGGCTCTCCGGCCACGTCGGCTGGCTCGCCGCCCAGCGCTGGGGCGTTCCCCTGGTGCACGCCATGCACACCATGGCCAAGGTCAAGAACGCCAACCTGGCCGACGGCGACACCCCCGAACCGGCCGCCCGCGTCATCGGCGAGACCCAGATCGTCAACGCCGCCGACCGCCTCATCGCCAACACCACCGAAGAGGCCGACGAACTCGTACGGCACTACGCGGCCGAGACCGACAAGGTCGCCGTGGTCCACCCCGGTGTGAACCTCAGCCGCTTCTCGCCCGCCGACGGCCGCGCCGCCGCCCGGGCCCGCCTCGGCCTGCCCCAGGACGCGCTCATCCCGCTCTTCGCCGGCCGCATCCAGCCCCTGAAGGCCCCGGACGTCCTGCTGCGCGCCGTCGCCGTCCTCCTCGACGAGCGCCCCGAACTGCGCTCGCGCATCCTCGTGCCCGTCGTGGGCGGACCCTCCGGCAGCGGCCTCGCCAAGCCCGAGGGCCTGCAGAAGCTGGCCGCGCGCCTGGGCATCGCGGACGTCGTACGGTTCCGCCCGCCGGTCGGCCAGGAGCAGCTGGCGGACTGGTTCCGCGCCGCCTCCGTGCTGGTCATGCCCTCCTACAGTGAGTCCTTCGGCCTGGTCGCCATAGAGGCCCAGGCGGCCGGCACCCCGGTGCTCGCCGCGTCGGTGGGCGGCCTGCCGGTCGCCGTGCGCGACGGGCACACCGGCTTCCTCGTCCGCGGGCACGATCCGGCCGACTACGCGCGCGTGCTGGGCGACTTCGCCGACGACCCGCAGCTGGCGCCCCGGCTCGGCGGACAGGCCGCCCGGCATGCCCAGTCCTTCGGCTGGGACACGTCGGCCGCCGCCACGGCGGACGTCTACACGGCCGCGATGCAGGCGCACCGCCGTCGCGTACGCTCGCTGTATGGGTGAAACCGATCAGGAACAGCGTGCGGCCCAGGTCGTCGAGGGAGTGCTGAAGGACGCCGAACTCGACTGGGAGAGCCCCCGGCCCGGCACGTACGTCGCGCAGCTCCCCGGCACCCGCAAGCTGAAGACGACCGTCTCCCTCATCGTCGGCCGCCACTCCCTGTCGCTGAACGCCTTCGTCATCCGCCACCCCGACGAGAACGAGCAGGGCGTCCACCGCTGGCTCCTGGAACGCAACCTCAAGCTCTACGGCGTGAGTTACGCCGTCGACCAGCACGGCGACGTCTACGTCACCGGCCGCCTCTCCCTGTCCGCCGTCACCGCCGACGAGATCGACCGCCTGCTCGGCCAGGTCCTGGAGGCCTCCGACGGCGCCTTCAACACCCTGCTGGAGCTGGGCTTCGCCTCGGCGATCCGCAAGGAGTACGAGTGGCGGGTCTCGCGGGGGGAGTCCACGCGCAACCTGGACGCGTTCGCCCACCTCACCCAGCGCCCCGAGCGCTAACCGGCCCGGTAGCGCCCCGGTGGCACGCCCACCAGCCTGCGGAAGTGCCGGGTGAGGTGCGACTGGTCGTAGAACCCGGCCGCCACCGCCACATCGCCCGGTGAGCGCCCCTCGAGGAGCAGCCGCCGGGCCCGCCCCACGCGCAGGGACGTCAGGTACTGGTGCGGGGCGATGCCGTAGGCCGTGCTGAACGCCCGTACGAGATGGGCGGGATGGGCGCCGAGC
Source organism: Streptomyces flavovariabilis (assembly GCF_000725785.1). Taxonomy (NCBI): domain Bacteria; kingdom Bacillati; phylum Actinomycetota; class Actinomycetes; order Kitasatosporales; family Streptomycetaceae; genus Streptomyces; species Streptomyces flavovariabilis. Next base: position 18,465 of record NZ_JNXD01000042.1, read on the forward strand.
AGTCCGGCGGCCTCCCTCAGCACGACGCCCTCGACGATCCGCTCGTCCAGCAACTCGCGCAGCCGCCGCGCCAGCACGGGATCGGCCGGCCGAGGGGAAGCGGGGTCGTCCCGCAGATGCCCGCGCAACCGCTCCCCGACGAACAACAGCCTGCTCTCGGCCTCCAGTTCCTCACCGGGCCGCCCCAGCGTGCCGTGCAACTGCCCCACGCGCCGCCGCAGCAGCGGGTCGCGCAGATCGGGCCGGTCGACGGCGGCCCCGATGAACTCGTCCTCGAGATGCGTCCCGTCCAGATACAGCACCCGCTTGCGGAAACCCTCCGCGGTGACGGGGGAGCCGTTGTGCGGCACGTGCGGCGGCAGCAGCGACACGGTGTCGTGCGGGGTGCCGTGCTCGTGCCGGTCGAGGTCGTACCGTACGGCGCCGGTGTCGACGATCAGGAGTGTCCAGGCGTCGTGGACGTGCATCGGATACGCGTACTCGGTGAACCGCGCGTGGAAGACCTCGACGACACCCGGGACGGCGGGCCGCCAGGCGGAGACGACCCGCTGCCGGCCCGGCCCGCTCGTACGCGTGGGCTCCGTACGCGTGGGCTTCGCACGCGTGTGCTTCGTGCGCGTCGGCGGGGAGGCCATGCAAAGAACGTACAAGACCCCGGCGGGGACCGCCGGGCACGCTCGGACCATGGACACGCACACCGAACCGGCCCCGGCACCGATCCGCTTCGACACGAAGATCGCCGTACTGCTGCGCGCCGACCTGGAGCCATGGCAGCGCCTCAACGTGACATCGTTCCTGGTCAGCGGCCTGGGAACACAGCTTCCCGAGGTGATCGGCGAACCGTACGAGGACGCGGACGGCGTGCCCTACCTCCCCATGTTCCGCCAGCCGGTCATGGTCTTCGAGGCCACGAAGGAAACCCTGACCACCGCCCACACCCGTGCCCTCTCCCGCGCCCTGCCCCGCGCGGTCTTCACCTCCGACCTCTTCTCCACGGGCAACGACCGTGACAACCGCGCCGCCGTACGGGCTGTGCCGACCGCGGCACTGGACCTCGTGGGGCTCGCGGTTCACGGACCGAAGAACGCGGTGGACAAGGTGGTGAAGGGAGCGCGGATGCACCCGTGAGCGCGGGCGCGGGCGGGAGGACGACCAAAGTCGCGGACGCGTAGACCAACGGCCGACGACAGGGCGGCGGTTCCTCGTGAGACTGCTTCCATGGAGGAAGCCAGGAACGTGTACATGCGGAAGAGTCCCCGGCCGCAGCAGGGCAAGGCCACCGAACTCGCCGAATCGGCCTGGGCCATCGTGCTCTTCTGCGTCGCCTGCGGTGCCGTGGCGGGCGCGCTGCTCCCGGTCCTCGCCCGCCTGCTGCTCGCCCTGCCGTGGGCCCCGCTCGAAGGCCCGGTGGAACTGCTCACGTCGGTCCCGGAACCCGCCCTCACGCTCGGTACGGTCGCGGTGGGCGTGCTCGGCGGCCTGCTGCTCGGTTTCACGGCGGCGCACGAGTCGCTGTCCGTCTGCGTCCGCGACACCCACGTGACCCTGACCATCCGCGACAGCGACCAGGAGTTTGCCCGCGAGGAGATCTCCGTGTTCTTCCGGGACGGCAAACAGCTCGTCCTGCTCGGCCCGGACAGCCTCGAACTGGCGCGGGAGCACTGCGGCCTGAACTGGCAGCGCCTCGCGGACGCCCTCACCGAGCACGGCTACACGTGGGCGCGCGAGGACCCGCACCACGCCGAGTTCCGCCGCTGGGTCCCCGGCACCCCCGGCCTGCCCACGGGCGCGGACGCCCTGCTGCGGGCCCGCGCGCAGGTCCGCAAGGACGAGGGCAGCGCCGAGGAGGCCCGGGAACTGCGCGGGGAACTGCTGCGGCTGGGGGTGGTCGTGCGGGACGAGGAGAAGCGGCAGTACGTCCGGGTCGTGGCGGGTGACGCGGACGGGTGACGCCGGCGGGTGACCTCGAAGGCGGCGTCGCCGTCAGGGCGTGCAGGCCGCGGCGATCGACACGCTGTTCTCGTACAGGTGGTGCCGGGTGATCCGCCCGCCCTCGACGGTGAGCCGCAGCGCGAAGGGCCCCGAGAAGGACTTCCCGGTCGCCCGGACGGTTCCCGAGAGGTGCCCCATCAGCACGGCGTCGGTCCCGTCGACGAGGACGGTGTCCACGGACGCGCGAGCGTCCTGCGGGACGGTGTACCGGGCCAGTTCCTCGGCCTGCGCCGCACATTCGGCGGCGGTGGACCGAGGCCTGATCCAGGGCACGACGGGATTCTCGGCGAGCATCCAGTCGACCTCGTCGGCGAAGAGCGCGGCGAGCCCTTCTGTGTCACCGGCGAGCCGGAGTCCGAGGAACTTCTGGACGGTCGAGCGGGTTGCTTCCGCGGTGTCGGCAGGAGTCATGCGAGCCAGCCTGCCGGGACAGCCGGGGAGCGTCGATTACCTCGGAGGTAACCCCTAGAATCGAACGTATGAACGATCCAGAGTCGCGGCTCGCGCTGCTCCGCTTCCTGGAGCGCGTACAGGAGCGCGACCTGGCACGCACCCGCCGGTGGATCGCGGACGAGGAGCGCCGCCAGACCGAACGCCGCCGCGGTCTCCTGGCCCGGCCGCCCGCGCCGGACTGGCTGATCGAACGCGGCCTGTCCGGACAGGAGGCCGTGTACGTCCACGTCGGCGGCTGCTGGAACGCGGGCCGGCGCAGCAAGGGCGTCGACCGCGACCGTGCCCGCCGCGCCCTCGCCGACGGGGTCAAGGCCTGCCCGCAGTGCCGGCCGGACACGGAGCTCGGCTTCGTGGACGGGTAGCACGGCCGCCCGCGGCCGGGACGCCGACGCCCGAAGCCCGTTGTCAGTGCCCGGCGCTATGGTCGCGAGCGCGCGGCCGGCTTCCGGGGGTTCCAGCTCTGCAGGGAATGGTTGCATCCCCGATCTGTCGGGGGCGGCCCGGAGAAGTCGTCCGGGACCCAACCGACGGTCGGGCTTCGTCGATGGCCAGGAGGAGACCTGCCAGCGCCGGCCGCGCAGCCCGTCTCGTGCGCGCCGGCGCTACGGCACCGCCCGGTCACAACGTCCCGCTCGTTCGTGCCCCCCTGCCCGGCCCGTCCGGCAGCGCCCGGAACCCGTCCGCCGTTTCCCCCTTCTCCGCATCCCCCGCCACCCGCCGCATCAACACGGCGTACCCCGCCCCGGCCGCCGTCCCCACCACGGCGCAGAACCCCCACAGCCACTCCGCCCCGAACCGGTCGATGACGAACCCCGACAGCAGCGGGGCGACGAGCGCGGCCACGGACCAGGACATCGTGTACATGCCCTGGTAACGCCCGCGCCCGTGCACCGGGGACAGCCGTACGACCAGTCCCGTCTGTGTCGGCGCGTTGACGATCTCCGCCAGCGTCCACACGCACACCGTGAGCGCGATGACCCCCACCGACCCCGCGAACGCGGTGAGCGCGAAGCCGTACCCCGCCAGGACGGACGAGACGACCAGAAGCCGGCGGGGATCCCGGTGTTCGATGAAGCGGGTGACGGGGATCTGGAGGACGACGATCAGCACGCCGTTGACGGCGATCGCCATGCCGTACTCGGCCGGAGTGAAACCGGCCTCGCCCATCGCCACCGGCAGCCCCACCGACCCCTGCTGGAAGATCAGCGCGACGAGGAAGGACAACCCGACGACGCTCATGAACCGCCCGTCGCGCAGTACGGTGCGCAGACTCACGGAGTCGTCCGGGCCGGCCGCCTGCACCGCCGTCACGGCGGGCTTGGACTCCGGCAGCCTCAGGAAGACGAGGATCGCGCAGGCCATCGTCATCCCCGCCTCGATCAGGAACCCGGCCCGATAGCTGACCTCGGCGATGAACCCGGCGGCCGTGGAGGAGACGGCGAAGCCGAGGTTGATGGCCCAGTAGTTGAGGGAGAAGGCGCGGATACGGTCCTCGGGCCGGACGATGTCCGCCATCATCGCCTGCACCGCGGGTCGCGAGGCGTTGCTCGCCATGCCGACCAGGAAGGCGACACCGGCGATCGCGACCGGGTCGCGCACAAACCCCAGCAGCGCGACGGACACGGCCGTCGAGGCCTGCGCGATCAGCAGCGTCGGCCGCCGCCCCAGCCGGTCGGCCATCACGCCGCCGCCCAGCGAGGAGATGACCCCGCCGAGCCCGTGCAGGGCGGCGACCAGACCGGCGTACGTGGCGGAGTAGCCGCGGTCGAGGGTCAGGTACAGCGCCATGAAGGTGGCGACGAACGCACCCAGCCGGTTGACCAGCGTGCTGGTCCACAGCCACCAGAACTCGCGGGGGAGGCCGGAGACCGTCTCCCGGACGGCACGTCGGGCACGCAGGGCGTACGGCATGAATCCCCCGATGTAAGTGGCGCTCGCGATAGCGGCACGTTACAAGTGGGCGATCTTCGGCGGCCACCGAATTAGCAGATCCAGTCAAACGTCCGCCTGCCGGGCAGCCACGCGAACGGGCGAAAGCGTGGATTACGCTCTGGGGCATGGCCGACGCACCGTACAAGCTGATCCTCCTCCGCCACGGCGAGAGCGAGTGGAACGCGAAGAACCTGTTCACCGGCTGGGTGGACGTGAACCTGAACGAGAAGGGCGAGAAGGAGGCAGTCCGCGGTGGCGAGCTCCTGAAGGACGCCGACCTCCTCCCGGACGTGGTCCACACGTCCCTCCAGAAGCGCGCGATCCGCACGGCCCAGCTCGCGCTGGAGTCCGCGGACCGCCACTGGATCCCGGTCCACCGCTCGTGGCGCCTGAACGAGCGCCACTACGGCGCCCTGCAGGGCAAGGACAAGGCCCAGACGCTCGCCGAGTTCGGCGAGGAGCAGTTCATGCTGTGGCGCCGGTCCTACGACACCCCGCCCCCGCCGCTCGACGTCGACGCCGAGTACTCCCAGTTCTCCGACCCGCGCTACGCCACCCTCCCGCCGGAGCTGCGCCCGCGCACGGAGTGCCTGAAGGACGTCGTCGTCCGCATGCTCCCGTACTGGTTCGACGCGATCGTCCCCGACCTGCTGACCGGCCGCACGGTTCTGGTCGCGGCCCACGGCAACTCGCTCCGCGCCCTGGTCAAGCACCTGGACGGCATCTCCGACGCGGACATCGCGGGCCTCAACATCCCCACGGGCATCCCGCTCTCCTACGAGCTCGACGCCGGATTCAAGCCCCTGAACCCGGGCGGCACGTACCTCGACCCCGAGGCGGCGGCAGCGGCGATCGAGGCGGTCAAGAACCAGGGCAAGAAGAAGTAACCCCACACCAGTGAGCCCCCGACCTGCGGTTTCTTTGCAGGGCGGGGGCTTCTTGGTGGGGCTGGGCCGTCTCTGGGCCGTCAGGTCTGGGGTGCGGATCGAGCTGCATCCACCTAGCGACTGCATTTCGTCCACCTCGTAGTCGATCACGAGGTGTGAAGCGCAATAGAAGGACCCCTCAGGCGGGGTAGAGCTTCATATCCGAGTTTACGAAGAGATGAACGAAACCACACTGCCAACAGATCAACCCGGTGGCCGACTCATTGGCCCAAGCTAGCTTCATGAATTCCATACTGGAACTGTTGAGCAGGACGGGCCGTTCCCGGAACATCGCCCCACGACAGACCTGACACGTTATCCACACATCCCCGACAGCTGCTCGCACCGGCTTCTTTGCCACGCCACTTCCCCACAGTTCTGACTCGCGCCGTCAACGGCAGAGCCACGGACCTCGGAGGTGCAGCCTGACATGCCGTCGGACGACCTTCCACAGCCCGACCTACCGATACCGGAGCAGGACGCAAACGAGTCCCCTCACGCAGCCGTGCCAGCGTACTCGACCGTGACACCCACCACTGGGCGCGCAACTTGAGTGGAGCCGGACCGAAGAGCCGGCCTGTCGCGCTGTAACTGTCCCTGAGGAGCGGGTCATTGCCATGCGCAAGAAACCAAAATCGTGGGGAATCGGTAAGTGAACAACCGCAACTTCTGCACCTGCTTCCGCAGCCGCCGCGCAACTGGTGTGTTGACAGCAACAGCTGTCGCAATTGAGCTCCTTGCGTCGGCCGGGAACGCGCAAGCTGCACGGAAACGCTCAGGGGGTTTCACACCCTCCGGCTACTCCGCCAACCTAGGGGAGCAGGCGGCGAAGGAGGTTTTGGAGGGTTTCCAGAGCTTTCGAGCGAAGACCAGAACAAGTTCCTCAAGTGACTTCGCCCGGCTGTCGAGGAAGATCGCCGATGCCGGCCTGATCGGCCGCTGGCAGGCATTCCTGTTCTTCCCGCTCCTGACACTGGAGGGCTTCAACCTGCACGTGTCGAGCGTGCGATCGCTGGCCAATCGCT
>NZ_JNXD01000043.1:0-21657 GCF_000725785.1 Streptomyces flavovariabilis
CCCCTACTCCCTCGTCACCCGCACCCGGTACCCCCCCTCCACCCCGGCCCCCGCCGCTCCCGCTCCCACCCCCGCCACTTCGATCGTGATCCCGCTCCCCGCGTCGCGGAACGTCTCCCCGGGCGTGAACGGCGCGTCCGACAGCTCCGCGTGGACGTTCGGCGTGCGCGTGCAGCCGCCGCTGTCGCGGCGGGAGTCGTAGACGGTGACCGGGCCCATGCCCGTGTCCACCTCCGCGTCGACCTTGTAGATCAGGATGCCCGGGCGGCACACCGCCTCGTCGTTGCCGGCGCGGGTGCGCAGTTCGACGGCGTAGCCGGTTCTGCCGTCGAGGGGGAGGAAGACGAGCTTGGAGCCACCGGCGAGGGGCAGGGGCGTCAGGGTGTACTCCGTGGTGCCGGGGGACGCCACGCAGTGGACCTGGGCGGCGTCGAGCCAGCCCAGCTTCCACTTGTGCCAGCCGAGGAAGTCGTTGTTGGCGCCCCAGTCCTCGCTCATGATGTCCCAGTGGCCGACCGCGCCCCCGCCCTCCGCGGTGTACAGGTCGGGCAGGCCGAAGACGTGGCCGTTCTCGTGGGGGAGGACGCGGTAGCCGGTGCGGTCGTAGGAGCCGGAGCCGTCGTCCTGGCGGGAGTAGACGAAGGAGGCGTTGGCCACGGGTATGCCGTCGGCCCTGGGTGCCTCCGGGTTGCCGGCGAAGGTGACGGACAGGACCGTGTCCAGGGCGGAGGGGCCGGCGTTCGGGGTGACCAGGACGTTCAGCAGGTCGTAGGCGCGGAAGTCCACCTTCGGGTCGGCCGCTGCCACGAGGTCCTGGACCAGCGCGCGGTAGCCGGGCTCGAACGGCGCCCCGCGCCCTATGCCGTATGCGCGGAAGGACTTCGGCATGCGCAGCCAGGACGGGATCGGGGTCTCGGGGCGGTAGTCGAGGCGGCCGTAGGAGCTGGTGCGGAACCACTCGCGGGTCTGGGGGAAGAACTCACGGAAGCGGTCCCGGGCGTCGCCCTCGCCGGGGGCGTCGGAGAAGTCGATCATCAGGGTGAGGGCGCGGACGGTGCCGGTGGAGCGGGTGTAGCCGGTGGAGGTGGGGATGCCCTCGGACATCTGGACCTCGCGGGCGCCGCGGATCATGCAGGGGCCGTGTGCGGAGGTGTGGGACAGGGCGACGGGGCCCGCTCCCGCCGTACTGGCGCCCGGGGTGAGCCGGCCCGTGCCCGCCGAGGTGCTGACGGTGAAGGTCAGGGCGGTCACGCAGGCCAGGGCGGCCAGACGGCGCCTGGGTATCCGGTGGCCGGGCGGCCCCGTGCCGTCCGGGCGGGGGCGCTGGGGCTGCGGCTGGATGCAAGGGACCTGCAAGGGACCTCCCGCGCCACGGCAGCCTCCGGTCTCCGGCTGCACCCTTTCGATCACCCTGCGTCGCGGGGTGAGGGGATGCGCGCTGGAGGAGACCGATCGTGGGTTTCCCGTCGGTAGGGGCCGGGAGGCGTCCGGGGGTATGTGAGTCAGGTCACAAACAAATTCCGCGAGAGCGGGAAATACCGGGGACGCACTCCCCGTTTAGTCATGTGTCCGACCGAAACGGGGATCCAATCCCCGGATCGCCTCACTCATCAGGAGTACACCGTGCAGACCGCCAGCCCCGAAGCGCGCAAGGTGCCCCGGCCTCGCGCCGACGCCCTGCGCAACCGGGAGCGGATCGTCACCGCCGCCCGGGAGATGTTCGTCGAGCACGGCCCCGAGGTGCCGCTCGACGAGATCGCCCGCAGGGCCGGCGTCGGCAACGCCACGGTGTACCGCAACTTCCCGGACCGCGACGCGCTCGTCCGCGAGGTCGTCTGCTCCGTCATGGACCGTACGGCCGCGGCCGCCGAGACCGCGCTCACCGAGACCGGCGACGCGTTCGAGGCGCTGGAGCGCTTCGTGCACGCCGCCGCCGACGAGCGGATCAGCGCGCTGTGCCCGATGGTCTCCAGCACGTTCGACCAGCACCACCCGGACCTGGAGGCCGCGCGCGAACGGGTCGAGCGGATGATCGCGGAGGTCATGGACCGGGCCAGGACGGCCGGGCAGCTCCGCTCCGACGTGGATGTCGGAGACGTCATGATCGCCGTGGCCCAGCTCAGCCGGCCCCCGGCCGGCACGGACTGCTTCCGGGCCGACCGCTTCGTCCACCGCCATCTTCAGCTGCTCCTGGACGGGCTGCGGGCTCCCGCTCGCTCCGCCCTCCCGGGCGCGGCCGTGACCTTGGAGGATCTGCGCCGGCCCTGACCGATCAGCCCAGATCCATGAGCCCCTGACCGATCAGCCCAGACCCATGAGCCCCTGACCGATTAGTCCAGACCACGAGTCCCTGACCGATTAGTTCAGCCGTTCCCGTACGTCTGAAGAAGACGTCTGAAGACCAGGCGACAGTCCCTACGGCCGTCCCCGCAGGCGAGCCGTTTCCTTTCGTCACCCTTTTCCGTCACGAAGTCCCGAAGTGGGTATCCCCATGTCTGAAACAGCCTCGAAGACCCTCGGCGCACCGGCCAGAGAACCGGACGCCAACCGCTGGAAAGCGCTCGTGTTCATCGCGCTCGCCCAGCTGATGGTCGTCCTGGACGCCACCATCGTGAACATCGCCCTGCCCTCCGCCCAGCAGGACCTGGGCATCTCCGACGGCAACCGGCAGTGGGTCGTCACGGCCTACGCCCTCGCCTTCGGCGGTCTGCTGCTGTTCGGCGGCCGGATAGCCGACCTGTGGGGCCGCAAGAAGGCCTTCGTCGTCGGTCTGGGCGGTTTCGCCGCGGCCTCCGCGCTCGGCGGCGCGGCCACCAACGAGGCGATGATGTTCGGCGCCCGCGCCCTCCAGGGCGTCTTCGGAGCCCTGCTCGCGCCCGCCGCGCTCTCGCTGCTCGCCGTGATGTTCACCGACGCCAAGGAGCGCGCCAAGGCGTTCGGCATCTACGGCGCGATCGCCGGTGGCGGCGGCGCCGTCGGCCTGATCCTGGGCGGCTTCCTCACCGAGTACCTGGACTGGCGCTGGACGTTCTTCGTGAACATCCCGTTCGCCATCGTCGCCGCGGCCGGCGCCTACTTCGTCATCCGTGAGCCCGAGGGCGGCCGCAACCGCTCCGCCCTGGACATCCCCGGCGTGATCCTGTCCACCCTCGGCCTGGTCGCCCTCGTCTACGGCTTCACCCGCGCCGAGTCCGACGGCTGGAGCGACTCCGTCACCGTCGGCATGTTCGTCGCGTCGGCCGTGCTGCTGGCGTCCTTCGTGCTCGTCGAGTCGAAGGTCAAGGCTCCGCTGCTGCCGCTGCGCGTGATCACCGAGCGCAACCGCGGAGGGATCTACCTCTCCCTCGGTCTCGCGATCATCGCGATGTTCGGCCTGTTCCTCTTCCTGACCTACTACCTGCAGATCGTGAAGGGTTACTCGCCGGTCAAGACCGGGTTCGCGTTCCTGCCGATGATCGCGGGCATGATCACCGGCTCCACCCAGATCGGCACCCGCCTGATGACCAGGGTCGCGCCGCGCCTGCTGATGGGCCCCGGCTTCCTGGTCGCCGCGCTCGGCATGCTGCTGCTGACCCAGCTGGAGATCGGCTCCTCGTACGCCGCTCTGCTGCTGCCGGCGATGCTGCTGCTCGGCCTCGGCATGGGTACGGCGTTCATGCCGGCCATGTCGCTGGCCACCCAGGGCGTCGAGCCGCGGGACTCCGGTGTCGCCTCCGCGATGGTCAACACCTCGCAGCAGGTGGGCGGCGCGATCGGTACGGCTCTGCTGAACACCATCGCCGCCTCGGCGACCACGGCGTACGTCGCCGACCACATCGCCGGTGCGACCAGCCGGTCCCAGCAGCAGCTGGTCCAGCTGGAGGCCATGGTGGAGGGCTACACGAGCGCCATCTGGTTCGCCGTCGGCATCCTCGTGGCGGCCGCCGCGATCGCCCTGACCTTCGTCAACGCCGGCCGGCCGGGCGGTACGGCGGTGGCGTCCTCCGGAGAGGACGCGGCGGACGAGGTGAAGATCCCGGTCGTCGCCCACTGACGGCCGCGCACCACAACTCCTTCGGGCCATCCGCAGGCACGAGGAAGGGGACGCCTCGTACCTACGGAATCCAGGACCTGCCCCGGCTCCCGCGTCAGCGGAGCCAGGGCAGGTCCGCACCCGCTTCGGCCGGCTGAAGTCCCTCGGCGACGATCCGCATGATCTCGCCGAGGGACTTCTGCTGTTCCCGGGTGAGCCGGTCGAAGACCGCCTGGCGCACGGCCTCCACATGGCCCGGCGCGGTCTGCCGCAGCACCTTGTGGCCCTCGTCCGTGAGGACGGCGAACTGGCCCCGCTTGTCGTCGGGGCAGTCCTCCCGGCAGACCCAGCCGTTCTTCTCCAGACGCGCGATGGCGTGCGAGAGGCGGGACCGGGTGATCTTCGCCAGCATCGCGAGCTCGGTCATCCGCAGCCGCCGCCGCGGCGCCTCGGCGAGCTTGACCAGAAGGCCGTAGTAGACGTGCGGCATGCCCGCGTCGCGCTGCAGCTGACGGTCGAGATGGTCGTCGAGGAGGGTGACGCCCTCCATGAACGAACGCCAGACACGCTGCTCCTCGTCGGTGAGCCAGCGCGGTTCATGCGGCTCCGCGACGGAGCCCGGTGTCGGTGCGGATGCGGGTGCCTTCATGCCTTCCACTTTACGCGGCCCCTCCTTGAAGTTTAAACAAATGGTCCGTACAGTTTTGTAGGGAACCATGTTTTGGAAGGAGCCGCAGCATGTCCGCCGCCACCCAGGAGCGCATGCCCGCTCTGTACCTCAGCCACGGCGCGCCGCCCCTGGCGGATGACCCGCTCTGGCCCGGTGAACTGGCCGCCTGGGCCGCCGGCCTGCCGCGTCCCAAGGCCGTCCTGATCGTCTCCGCCCACTGGGAGGAGGCCCCGCTCGCCCTCGGCGCCACCGAGACCGTCCCGCTCGTCTACGACTTCTGGGGCTTCCCGGAGCACTACTACCGGGTGAAGTACGACGCCCCCGGCGCACCGGAGCTCGCCGAGTCCGTACGCAAGCTGCTGCGCGCCCCCGGCACGCCCGTCCAGGACGTCCCCGACCGCGGCCTCGACCACGGCGCGTACGTCCCGCTGGTCGAGATGTATCCGGAGGCCGACATCCCGGTCCTCCAGGTGTCGATGCCGACACTCGACCCGGTCCGGCTCCTGGAGATCGGCCGCCGGCTCGCCCCCCTGCGCGACGAAGGCGTGCTGATCGTCGGCTCCGGCTTCTTCACCCACAACCTGGCCGCCCTGCGGCAGGGCGGCGTCCCCGCCTGGTCGGCCGAGTTCGACGACTGGGGCCGGCGGGCGCTGGAGGCGCGTGATGTGGACGCCCTGCTCGACTTCACCCGCAAGTCGCCCGCGGGGCAGCTGGCCCACCCCCGCACCGAGCACTTCGCCCCACTGTTCGTGACCATGGGCGCGGCGGACGCGGCCGGTGAGCTGGACACGCAGAAGTCCGTGATCGACGGGTTCTGGATGGGGCTGGCGAAGCGGTCGGTGCAGTTCGGCTGACCGCCCGCGGTCACGGCAGCTCCTTCTCGTACCAGGCCACGTCCCGGTACCGGCCGAACTTGCGGCCGACTTCCCCGTACGTGCCGACGTGCCGGAAGCCGAAGCGCTCGTGCAGCCGGACCGACGCCTCGTTCGGCAGCGCGATGCCCGCGTAGGCACGGTGCAGATCCTCGCCGGACAGGGCCTCGAAGAGGGCCGTGTAGAGGAGTGTGCCGACACCGCGCCGCCCGGCGCCCGGGGCGACGTACACGGACGTCTCCACGGAGGTGGCATAGGCGGGCTTCATTCGGAAAGGGCTGGAAGTGGAGTACCCCAGGATCTCCTGTGTGTCCGGCTCCGTGGCAACCATCAGGCGGTACGGCCCGTCTTCAGGGTGGGAGAGCAGCCAGGGGCCGCGCTCCTCCGGAGTGAAGATCGCGGTATCGAATGTGATCGCCGTCTCACGTACATAGTGGTTGTAGAGGGCCGTGAGAGCGTCGAGGTCAGCCTCGACTCCCGGCCTGACCTGCACCTCTGTACATTCCGCGCGCATCCCGCCTCCCCATGTGGCCGGACAGGGTACTGCATGATCAGAAAAATCGGGGGCTCGGTTGGGAATTCTGTCCTGATTCCAGTCGTTGTTTCCATCGGATGCAGGGCACCCGAGGAGAGTCCGGAGAGTCCCGGAAGACGGAGTCCAGCGTCCGAAGGACCACCTGCTGACCTCACCATCGCAAGGGAGCTCGCATGGCAACCCGTGCCGTCGCCCGTCGTCAGTCCGCCACCGGCGAGACGGCCGACGCGGCAAGCAGTGTTCGCGCCCATGGCGGCGAGATCGCCGACCGCGACCTGGTCGGCATGTACCTCGACGAGATCGCGCGCACACCGCTGCTCGACGCCGCCAAGGAGGTCGAGCTGTCTCAGATCATCGAAGCGGGTGTGTTCGCACAGCAGATCCTGGACGGCCTGGAGGAGAACAAGGCCGGGGCCTCGCCCGAGGAGCTGCAGGCCCTGGTCGACGACAGCGAGCGGGCCAAGGACGTCTTCATCCGCTCCAACCTGCGCCTGGTCGTCGCGGTCGCCCGGCGCTACCCCCGCAGTGGTCTGCCGCTGCTGGACCTGATCCAGGAGGGCAACGCCGGCCTGGTGCGCGCGGTGGAGAAGTTCGACTACCGCAAGGGTTTCAAGTTCTCCACGTATGCCACGTGGTGGATCCGCCAGGCCATCACGCGGTCGATAGCGGACCAGTCCCGTACGATCCGCCTGCCCGTCCACCTCGTGGAGGAGCTCGGCCGGATCCGCCGTGTGCAGCGCGAGTTCAACCGAGAGCACGGCCGGGACCCGGAGCCCGCGGAGATCGCCGCCGAGCTCGGCTCGACGCCGGAGCGGGTCACCGACGTGCTCGACTGGGCCCGCGACCCGGTCTCGCTGAACATGTCGGTGGACGACGAGGGCGAGACCCAGTTCGGTGACCTCCTGGAGGACACCTCGGCGGTGTCGCCCGAGCAGTCGGTGCTGACGCTGCTGCGCAGCGAGGAGCTCGACGACCTGATCGGCCGGCTCGACCAGCGCACGGCCTCGATCATCAAGATGCGCTACGGCATCGAGGACGGCCGGGAGCGCACGCTGACCGAGGTCGGCAAGGAGCACGGCCTGACCCGCGAGCGCATCCGGCAGATCGAGAAGCACGCACTGCTGGAGCTGAAGAAGCTGGCCCGCAGCACCGGGTTCGACGCGGCGGCGTGACCCCGTCCGCGCGGCGGCGCGACACCGGTGAGCACGGTGAGCGACCGGGCGTACGACGCGTTCCCACGGCCAGTGGGTGACGGACCGTGTGCGCCCGCAGGGCACCGCGTACGCCGGGTGGCGAAAGACCGCGCAAACATGGCGTTGTAACGCCGCTTCAATCCGCGGACTGGGGGAACAAGACCTCTGGGTCCACCAGTTCGGGCCCGGGGCCACGCCCCAAGACCCCCAACAGCCAAGTCCCGTCGCACTCCCCCCGGCGCCGGGACTTTCCCCGAGGCCGGGCTTCGGCGTCCTTCCCCCCGGACGTCGGGGCCCGGCTCTCTTTCCGGGGGGCGGGCCACCCCGTACCTGAACCACGGGGTGGCCCGCCAGATGGCAGATTGTGTCACAGGGGCATAGCCTGCCGGGCGTGAGCAGCACCACCCCGACCCCGCCCGCGCCCTCGCTGACCGAGCGGCGGAAGGCCGAGACCCGCATGGAGATCGCCCGGGCGGCGGCCGGCCTCTTCGTACGGCACGGCCTGCGCGCCACCCGCGCGGAGGACATCGCCCAGGCCGCCGGTATCGCCCCGCGTACCTTCTACCGGTACTTCGCCACCAAGGAGGAGGCCGTCGCCCCGCTCTACGCGGCCGGCGCCCAGCGCTGGGTGGAGGCGGTGCGCGCGGCGCCGGCCGACGTGGATGTGATCGAGGCCCTGGAGCAGGGGGTCCGCCACACCCTCACCCCGGGCGCCGGCGTCTCGGTGTCCTCCTGGGAGCGGGTGCGCACACTCCTGCGCCTGGCCGCCGCGAACCCGTCCCTGCGCAGGGTGTGGGCGGAGGTGTGCCAGGCGTCCGAGCGGCTGCTGGGGGAGGTGCTGGCGGAACGGGTGACACGTGCCGGTGCCTCCGGGTCTCCCGCGGGGCCGGACGACGCCGACAACGTTGCCGCGGCCCCCCGGTCGCGCTTCACGGCCGCCGTCGCCAGTGCCGCCGTGCGGACCGCGCTGGAGGCCTGGGCCGAGGGGGACGGGCCCGTGGAAGGCCCGGGGAGCCCGGCGGAACTCGCCCTGCGCAATCTCGCGGCACTGCGGGACTTCCCGTGGGGACCCTGACGCGACGGTTCACACCCCGCCCGCGTCCCGCCCGCCGGCCGCCCTGCTCAACCGCGCCCCCAACTCCCGTACGGCCGACACCAGTTCCTCCGGTTCGTGTACCACGAAGTCGCACTCGAGCAGCGCCAGCCGGAACGCCACCCACTGCACCGCGTCCCCGACGGACCCCCGCAGCCGGCAGCTGCCGTCGTCCAACGGCTCGGGCGTGCCCAGCCAATGGGGCAGCCGGGCGGCGACGAAGTCGGCCGGTGCGGCGAACGTGACCTCGAAGTCGTAGGACCGCTGCTGCCGTTGCATCGATTGCCGCAGGTACTCGGCGGCGTTCCCCGTCGGCAGTTCGCGCGGCACGAACCGGGCCCCCGTGGCGAACGGCTCGCTGACCCGGTCGACGCGGAACGTGCGCCAGTCGTCCCGGTCGATGTCGTAGGCGACCAGGTACCAGCGGCGGCCCGTCGACACCAGCCGGTACGGCTCCGTCAGGCGCCGCGACGCGGTGCCGTCCGCGGCTCGGTAGGCGAACCGCAGCCGCTCGTGCCCGGCCACCGTCGAGGCCATGACCGTCAGGGTCTCGGGGGCGATGCTCGGCCCGTCACCGCTGGTCAGCGGCGTGGTCGCGGCCTGGAGGGTGGTCACGCGGTGGCGCAGCCGGCCCGGCAGGACCTGCTCCAGCTTGGCCAGCGCCCGCACCGAGGCCTCGTCCAGGCCCTCCACCGCGTGCCCCGCCCCGGCGCGCAGCCCGACCGCGATGGCCACGGCCTCCTCGTCGTCGAGCACGAGCGGTGGCATGGCCTTGCCGGCGACCAGCCGGTAACCGCCGTCTGAACCCTTGGTCGCCTGCACGGGATAGCCCAGCTCACGCAGCCGGTCGATGTCCCGCCGGACCGTGCGGCGGGAGACCCCGAGGCGGCCGGCGAGCTCGCCGCCGGGCCATTCGCGGGGCGTCTGGAGGAGGGAGAGGAGCGTCAGCAGCCGGGCCGGAGTGTCCGTCGTCATACCGAGAGGATGCCGCACCAATAGGACACAGTCTGACCTAATGAGGGTCTACCTTCGGAGCATGACCTCCACCGACACCACCCTCGGCACGGCGGGCGGCGGGACCGACCGCCGCCGCTGGTTCGCCCTCGCGATCGTGATGACCGCGGCCTTCATGGACCTCGTCGACGTGACGATCGTCAACATCGCCATCCCGTCGATCCAGCGGGAGGCGGGTGCCTCCTTCAGCCAGATCCAGTGGATCACCGCCGGTTACGCCCTCGCCTTCGCCGCCGGGCTGATCACCGGCGGGCGGCTCGGCGACATCCACGGGCGCAAGCGGGTCTTCCTCGTCGGCATCGGCGGATTCACGGTCGCCTCCGCGCTGTGCGGCCTCGCGGTGAACCCGGAGATGCTGGTCGCCTCGCGGTTCCTCCAGGGCGGCATGGCGGCGCTGATGGTGCCGCAGGTGCTGTCGATCGTGCACGCGACCTTCCCGGCGCACGAGCGGGGCAAGGTGTTCGGGCTGTTCGGCGCGGTCGTCGGTCTCGGGGCCGTGTCCGGTCCGCTGCTCGGCGCGCTGCTGACCGAGTGGAACCTGTTCGGCTGGGAGTGGCGGTCGATCTTCCTGATCAACCTGCCCGTGGGTGTCGCCGGCCTGATCCTCGGCAGCCGCTTCATCACCGAGTCCAAGGCGCCGCGCGCCCTGAAGCTGGACCTGGTGGGCGTCGCGCTGGTGACACTGGGCCTGCTGATGCTGCTCTACCCGCTCATCCGGGGCCGGGAGCTGGACTGGCCGGTGTGGGGGTACGTCTCGATGGCCGGGTCGCTCGTCGTCCTCGCGGCGCTGGTGGCGTACGAGCGGCGCAAGGCCGCGCGGGACGGTTCCCCGCTGGTCGAGCTGTCGCTGTTCAAGGTCAAGAGCTTCGCGGCCGGTATCGCCGTGCAGACCGTCTTCGGTGTCGCGCTCGGTGTGTTCTTCCTGGTGTGGACGCTGTACATGCAGTTCGGGCTGGGCTGGAGCCCGCTGAAGGCCGGGCTGACCGGGGTGCCGTTCTCGATCGCGGTGTCGGTGGCCGCCGGGATGTCGGTGCAGAAGCTGGTTCCGCGCTTCGGGCGCCAGGTGCTCCAGGCGGGCGCGCTGGTGATGGCGGCCGGGGTGCTGCTCTACATCTGGGAGTCCGGGCACTACGGCCTCGCCATAACTCCCTGGCAGATGGCCCTGCCGCTCGTCGTGATGGGCGTGGGCATGGGCCTGATCGTCGCGCCGCTGACCGACGCGATCCTCTCGGAGGTGCCGCGCGAGCACGCCGGTTCGGCGTCCGGGCTCATCAACACCGTGCAGCAGATGGGCAACGCGCTGGGTCTCGGCCTGGTGTCGGTGGTGTTCTTCGGCACGATCTCCGACCACCTGCGGCCGGAGCAGATCGGCCCGGCCTTCGCCGACGCCTTCCAGAACGCGCTCGGCTGGGTCGCCGCCGTGATGGGCGCCATCTTCCTGCTGATGTTCGCGCTGCCGAAGCGGCCCGCGCAGCATGTGGAGGGGGAGCAGCTGCCGGTGGAGAAGGAACCGGCGCTGGCCTGAGCACAGAAAGCGGGCCCGGCACCTCGGTGCCGGGCCCGCACGCGTTTCTGCTCATGCCCGATTAGGTCCGAACCTGTTTACTTTGCGGAAATCTCGGCGTAGCCTCCCGCTGAAACCACACGTTCGGGCATGAGGCGGAGGCGAACGGACATGTACGCACCGGAACGGCAGCAGGAGATCCTCCGGCTCGCCCGTGACGGCGGCCGAGTGGAAGTCGTGTCGCTGGCCGAGGAGTTCCAGGTGACGGCGGAGACGATCCGCCGGGATCTGAAGGCCCTCGACCGCGCCGGCCTGGTCCGCCGGGTGCACGGCGGGGCCATCCCGGCCGGACGGCTCGACTTCGAGCCGGACCTCGCCGAGCGCGAGACGACCGCCGCCGACGAGAAGGACAACATCGCCAAGGCGGCCCTCGCGGAACTGCCCGTCGAGGGCACGGTGATCCTCGACGCCGGGACGACGGTGGCCCGGATGGCCGCCGCCCTCCCGCTGGAGGCCTCCCTCACCGTCGTCACGCACGGCCTCCCCATCGCGGCCCGCCTCGCCGACCACCCCGGCATCCAGCTCCACCTCATCGGAGGGCGCGTACGGCACCGCACACGCGCCGCCGTGGACGCCTGGGCGCTGCGCGCGTACGGCGAGATCCGCGCAGATGTGCTGTTCGTGGCCGCCAACGGCTTCTCCGCCGAGCACGGCCTGACCACCCCCGACCTCGCCGAGGCCGCCGTCAAGCGCGCGGCCGTGGCCGCCGCCCGCCGCGTGGTGCTGCTCGCCGACTCCTCCAAGCACGGCCAGGAGCATTTCGCCCGCTTCGGCGACCTGAGTGATGTGGACCTGCTGATCACCGACAGCGGGCTGAGCCCCGAAGACGCCGTCGCGATCGAGCGCGGCGGCACGGAAGTAGTGCGCGCATGATCCTCACCGTCACCCCCAACCCGTCCCTGGACCGCACCTACGAGGTGCCGTCCCTCGACCGCGGCGAGGTCATCCGCGCCACCGGGGAGCGGATGGACCCGGGCGGCAAGGGCGTGAACGTCTCGCGCGCCGTCGCCGCCGCCGGACAGCGCACCGTGGCGGTCCTGCCCCTGGGTGGCGCCCCGGGCGCCCTGGTCGCCGACCTGCTGGACAAGCAGGGCATCGAGGTCGCTCCCGTCCCGGTCGCGGGGGCCACCCGCTCCAATATCGCCCTCGCCGAGTCCGACGGCGTCCTGACGAAGATCAACGCTCCGGGCCCCGAACTCTCCGACGCCGAGCGGGAACTGCTCCTGGAGACCGTGCGGCAGCAGTCCCGCGACGCCGCCTGGATAGCCTGCTGCGGCAGCCTCCCGCGCGGACTCGCCCCCTCCTGGTACGCCGAGCTGGTCGCCCGCGCGCACGCCGCCGGAGCGCGGATCGCCCTGGACACCTCCGGACCCGCGCTGCTCGCCGCCCTGCGCGAGCGGCCCGACGTGGTCAAGCCCAACGCCGAGGAGCTCGCCGAAGCCGTCGGCCGTCCTCTCGCCACCGTCGGCGACGCCGTGAAGGCCGCCGAGGAACTGCGCGAGATGGGCGCCCGGGCCGTCCTCGCGAGCCTCGGCGCCGACGGGCAGCTGCTCGTCTGCGACGAGGGCGCCTGGTTCGGCAGCGCCCGTGTGGCCGCCGTCCGCAGCAACGTGGGCGCCGGCGACTCCTCCCTGGCCGGCTTCCTGATCGCCGGCGGCAACGGCCCCGAGGCCCTGGCCTCCGCGGTCGCGCACGGCGCGGCGGCCGTCCAGCTGCCCGGCAGTGTGATGCCGACGCCGGGCGACCTGGACCCGGCGGCGGTGACGGTCACGGCCGAGGTCCCGGCGGACCGTGCGCTGAAGGAGCCGGTGTCATGACGTACGACGAGCAGCGCGGACCGGCGCGCGAGCGGCGGGCCTCCTCCCCGTTACTCTCCGGCCCCGCCTTTACCCCCGTCACCCCCCACCGCACCCCCGTCCCCCTCCCGCCCACCCCTCCCACCGGGCGATACGCGTGCTAAGGAGCCCGCGATGAGCGACATGATCACGGCGGACCTGGTCGATCTCGACCTTTCCGCCGACACCAAGGAAGCGGCGGCGCGTGCCCTCGCCGAGCGCATGGTGGCCCTGGGCCGGGTGACCGACCTGGACGGCTTCCTCGCCGACGTGGCCGCCCGCGAGGCCCAGATGCCGACCGGCCTCGACGGCGGCATCGGCATCCCGCACTGCCGCAGCGAGCACGTCACCGAGCCGACGCTCGCCTTCGGCCGCAGTGCCGCCGGTATCGACTTCGGCGCCCCGGACGGCCCCGCCGACCTGATCTTCCTGATCGCCGCGCCGGCCGGCGCCGACGACGCCCATCTGACGATCCTTTCGTCGCTGGCCCGGCAGCTGATGAACAGCGAGTTCACCGACGCCCTGCGCGCGGTGAGCGACGCGCCGGCCGCGGCGGCCCTGATCCGCGGCGACGAGCCGGACGCACCCGCTCCGGCCGTCTCCGAAGACCCCGTGGCGTCGGCGGGAGCGGCCTCTCCCGCCGCCGCCACGGTCACCGAGGAGACGGCGGATGGCGAGGAGCGCCCGTTCCGCATCGTCGCCGTCACCTCCTGCCCCACCGGTATCGCCCACACCTACATGGCGGCCGAGTCGCTGGAGAACGCCGGCCGGGAGGCGGGCGTCGAACTCACCGTCGAGCCCCAGGGATCGGCCGGTTTCACCCGGCTCGACCCGCAGGTCATCGCGGCGGCGGACGCCGTGATCTTCGCCCACGACGTGCCCGTCCGGGAGAAGGAGCGCTTCGCCGGCAAGCCGACCGTCGACGTCGGCGTGAAGGCGGGCATCAACCGCCCCGCCGAACTCATCGCCGAGGTCCGTGACAAGGCCGCGCGCGGCGAGGTCACCTCCGGTTCCGCCCCGGCCACCCCGGTGGAGCGCGCGGGCGACTCCGGCGAGGGCTACGGCACCAAGCTGCGCAAGTGGCTGATGTCCGGCGTCAGTTACATGGTGCCGTTCGTCGCCGCGGGCGGTCTGCTGATCGCGCTCGGCTTCGCGATCGGCGGCTACAAGGTCGACAAGGCCCCGTCGGTGATGGACCACTTCATGTGGTTGCAGGCCGACAGCTGGGCGGCCCTGTTCTTCCAGATCGGCGGTGTCGCCTTCGGCTTCCTCGTCCCGGTCCTGGCCGGCTACATCGCCTACGGCATGGCCGACCGGCCCGGCATCGTCCCCGGGTTCGTCGGCGGCATGATCGCGTTCAACATCAACGCCGGGTTCCTCGGCGGTCTGGCGGCCGGTCTGATCGCCGGTGGCGTGGTGATGGCGATCCAGAAGGTGAACGTCCCGGCGGCACTGCGCGGCATCATGCCCGTGGTGGTGATCCCGCTGATCTCCTCGGCGATCGTCGGGTTCCTGATGTTCGTCGTCATCGGCAAGCCCATCGCCGAGGCCCAGAAGGGCATGACCGACTGGCTGAACGGCCTGTCCGGCAGCAACGCGATCCTGCTCGGCACCCTCCTCGGCCTGATGATGTGCTTCGACCTCGGCGGCCCCGTCAACAAGGTCGCCTACACCTTCGCCACCGCCGGCATCGCGGTCACCAGCCCCAGCGACTCGGCGATGAAGATCATGGCCGCGGTGATGGCGGCCGGAATGGTCCCGCCGCTGGCCATGGCCCTGGCGACGACCGTGCGCGGCAAGCTCTTCACCCGGACCGAGCGCGAGAACGGCAAGGCCGCCTGGGTGCTCGGTGCCTCCTTCATCTCCGAGGGCGCGATCCCCTTCGCCGCGGCCGATCCGCTGCGCGTCATCCCGGCCTCCATGGCGGGCGGCGCCGTCACCGGCGCCCTGTCGATGGCCTTCGGCGCCACCCTGCGCGCCCCGCACGGCGGCATCTTCGTGGTCCCGCTGATCGGCAACCCGTTCCTCTACCTGGTGGCCATCGCCGCGGGCGTCTGCGTCACCACGGCCCTGGTGGTCGTCCTCAAGGGCCTGCGCAAGCCGGTCCCGGGTGCCGCACCGGCCTCCGGCGAGGGCAGCGCGGACCGGGCGGCGGATTCGAAGCAGCCCGTCGCGGCCTGAGGAGGCGTGAGGTTCGCCCCTTTCGGGGCGTGTGAACGGTTCATGCCACCTGCGAGATAGATCACGAAAATCACGGCCCGGGACCGAAGTCCCGGGCCGTGGTGTCTACTGGGGCAATGCCCGAGCACGTCTCCCGGTGGCCCGAAGGCCACCCGCTCCCCGCCCTCCCGCAACAGCGGCAGACGGGCTCCCGGTCGGAGTCCGTGGAACTGACCACCGAGGAGAGAGACGCCTTCGCCGAGCTGGTGCGCCAACTCGGCGACAGAAGCGTCTAGAGGCGTCCGGGGCCCGTCTCAGGAGAGCTGCGCCGCCCGCCGCTCCATGGCCTCGCGCGCCGCGTCCTCGCTGGCGTACACCTCGCACATGTGCCGCCCGTCCGGCGTCGCCGTGTGCTCGACCTCCCACAGGGAGACCTCCTCGCCGTCGCGCAGCAGGAACGCGTGCTCGTAGAGCGAGAAGCCCAGCCCCGCCCGGCCCGCGCGGCACGGCCGGCCGAAGGCCTGGGTGATCTGGTGCCCGGACGCCGTGGCCAGCAGGGTCGCCGTGTCCGTGCCCGGCCGGTCCGCGTTCTCCGCCCGGCGCAGTAACCTGCGCGCGTGGTCCGCCGAGTTCTCGGCGGCGTACGCGTGCCGGGGCGCGGGGGCCGGTGGCAGCTGTACCGTCACCGGCAGTTCAAAGTCCGGGGTGTCCGCCGGCAGCGGCAGCCGCGTGGTGGCGGCGCGCAGCTCCTCCTCGTCGACGTACACCTCGTGATGCGGCTCGCTGCCCGGAGCGGTGTTGTGGACGAGCTCCCAGAGCGTGAGCGCCGAACCGTCGGCGAGCAGCCACGTGTGCCGGTACGTCTCCCGGTGCAGGCCCGCGCTGTGGTGCGCGGAGTGCAGTGACCCGTCGTGGGCCAGCGCGCAGTCCAGGCGCCTTATCGTCTCGTCCGGTAGCTCGAAGGAGTTCAGGGCGCGGCCGAGGAGTCGCGCGAGGTGCTCCTCCGGAGACTCGGGCGAGTCGTGGGGTTCGTACGCTGCCGTCTCGTACGGAACGCTCAAGGTTTCTCCCGGCGTTGCTGCATGTCACCTTGTGGGTGCATACGGTAGCCCCTCGGTCGGACATCATGTCCGGGAACCGAGAAAACGTACGTCCGGGAAAACGCGCGGGCCGCGCGAAAAGTTCCCGCGCGACCCGGTCGGTCCGTCAGAAACCCCAGTTGGGGCGGTCTTTCAGGTGCTCCCCCAGCCGGTCAGGAAGCGCTGTCCGCGACCCACTGGCTCCACGCCATGTTCCAGCCGTTGAGCCCGTTGTCCGGCGCCACCGTCTTGTCGGGGGAGTTCTTCACGATCACCACGTCCCCGATGAGGGAGTTGTCGTAGAACCACTTGGCGGGCGTGCTGCCCCCCGCGCCCTGGACATCGGCGAGACCGACGCAGCCGTGGCTGGTGCCCTGGCGGCCGAAGGGCGGGTTGCCCTTGCCGTACCAGTAGTTGCCGTGGATGAACGTGCCCGACGTCGTCAGACGCATCGCGTGCGGCACGTCCGGGATGTCGTACTCGCCGCCCAGCCCGACCGTCCGGCTGTTCATCCGGGTCTGGACGAACTTCTCGGAGATCACCATCTGCCCGTTGTAGGTGGTGTGCTCCGGGCTGCCCGCCGAGATCGGGATCGTCTTGATGGTCTTGCCGTCCCGGACGACCGTCATGGTCTGCGTGTTGACGTCGACCGTGGAGACCTGCGAGCGCCCGACGGTGAAGGTGACCGTCTTCTTCTGCACGCCGTAGACGCCGTTCGCGCCCTCGACCCCGTCCAGGTCGATCTTCATCGTCACCTTGGAGCCGGCCTTCCAGTACTCCTCGGGCCGGAAGTCGAGCCGCTGCCCGTTGAACCAGTGCCCGACCACCTTCTGCCCGCTGCTGGAGGTGACCGTGATGTGCGACTGCACGGCCTTCCGCTCGGTGATGGCCTTGTCGAAGGTGAACGACACCGGCATGCCCGCGCCGACCGTGGTGCCGTTGTCCGGCGTGTACGTCCCGATGAAGCTGTTCGACGACGTGACCGTCGTGAAGATCGAGTTGGCCGCGGCCGTCCGGCCGTCCGCGTCCTTGGCGGTCGCCGATATCTGGTACTTCGTCCCGCGCTCCAGCTGCTCCTTCGGCTTCCAGACCTTGCCGTCACCGGAGACCGACCCCGCAACGGCCTCACCGCTGCCCGCCACCGTCATCTTCACGTCGGTCAGCTTCCCGTCGCTGACCTTCACGCCGGTCGCGTTGATGGACGCGCCCGTCGAACCGTCCTTCGCCGAGATGGCGATCTTCGCGACGGACGTCTTGGTGCCGCTGCCGCCCTTCTCGTCGTCCTTGGCGTTGGCGCTGCCACCGCAGGCGGTGAGCGTCAGGGCGCCGACCATCAGGGCGGCACAGGCCCCCAGTGTGCGCCGCGCTGAAATGTTCGGCGTTGTCACGGGCTGCTCCCAGTTCGTGTGTGTTGCGTGATCCGCTCCAGTACGTGAGGGAAGAGGGGCCGGGGAGCCGGTCGGGTTCCGTCCGTTCCCCATGAAGGCCGTCACGTGACAGAACCGCGACAAATTCCGGTTCCGCTGTGCATCTGCCGTACGCCGCGGGCCGGTTCGGCGGCCCGCGCTACAGCTCCCCGTACAGCTCCCCGTACGACGGCCACGCCCCGCCCGGACCGTCCACCGGCTCCGCGGCCCGCACGGCCCGGACGATCGCGCGCGTCACCATGTCCGCACCCGCCGCCAGGATCTCGTTCAGGGCGAGCGGGTCCGTGGCGTCCAGGGCACGGTCGCCCGTCGCCAGCGCGAACACCGTGTCCCCGTCGTTGAGGAGATGCACCGGGCGCACCGCGCGGGCGATGCCGTCGTGCGCCGTGCCGGCCAGCTTCTGCGCCTGCGCCTTGGACAGATCCGCGTCCGTCGCGACCACCGCGAGCGTCGTGTTGAGCGGGGGCGGCGTGCTCCTCGCGGCCGTCTCGGCGAGACGCCGCTGCGCGGCCGCGTGGATTTCCGCCCCCGGGTACTCCACCCGCCCCTGGAACAGCTCCCCGTACAGCACCCCCGTTTCCGGATCCACCGTCGCTCCCGCCGCGTTGGCCACCACCAGCGCGGCCACCGTGATCCCCGAGCCGAGCACCGTGCTCGCGCTGCCGACGCCGCCCTTCACCACCCCGGTCACCGCTCCCGTGCCCGCGCCCACGCACCCCTGGGGCACCTGCGCGCCGAGCTCGCTCGCCGCGGCTGCCTCGACCGCGGCCCGGCCGGTCGCCGCGTCCGGCCGGGCCCGGAAGTCGCCGCCCCGCCCCAGGTCGAAGACACAGGCGGCGGGCACCACCGGCACCACATGCGCCGGGTCCGCCCCGACACGGATCCCGCGCCCCCGCTCCTCCAGCCAGGCCATCACCCCCGACGCGGCGTCGAGCCCGTACGCGCTGCCGCCGGTCAGCACGACCGCCTCCACCTTCCGCACCACGTTGCGCGGATCCAGCGCGTCCGTCTCCTTGGTGCCGGGCCCGCCGCCCCGCACGTCCACGGCGGCCACGGCCCCGCCCTCCGGGGCCAGCACGACCGTGGTGCCGGTGAGCCATCCGTCGCCGGTGCGTGTCGCGTGCCCCACCCGCAGGCCGGAGACATCCGTCAGTGCGTCAACTGTCATGGGGCACAGTCTCGTCCAGCCGCCCACCCCGGCGGGCGTACCGAGCCGGTGGGCGCCGCGTCAGCCCGTGGACGTCCGCGGGGACCGGATCGCGGACGCCCTCACCCGGTCTGCGCCGCCGGCCCGCTCTCCCGCGCGGCCGGACGCGTGGCCAGGGCCTCTCCGGCCGCCACCGACAGCGCGCAGACCACACCCGCCGCGAACACCGCCCAGTGACCCAGGAACGTGCAGCAGATCACCAGCAGGGCCGTCGTCGGCAGCACCAGCTGCTGGGTGATGCCCCGCTTGAAGTGGCGTGCGTGCAGGCCCCACACCGAGAGCAGGTACAGGGCCGTCGGCAACGTCACCGCCGCCGACGCCGCCAGCGTGGAGATGTGCGCCTTGCCGACCGTCTGCTCCACCGCCACCTCCAGCCCGGCCCCGATCGCCGCCGCCGAGGCGAACACCAGGTAGTGGCCGTAGCCCCACAGGAACGCCTGCCGGTTGGACCGCAGATGGCCGTGGACGGGGACCACGAAGTAGATCCACCACGCGGCGAAGACGACCAGCAGCCCGCCCGCCGCGATGGGGAGGAGCTCGCCCAGCGCGTCGTGCTCGTCGATGCCGGACTTCACCGCGATCGTGGCCGCCGCGATGGTCTCGCCGAGCACGATGATGGTGAACAGCCCGTACCGCTCCGCGATGTGGCGGGGGTGCCAGGACGTGGTGTGCTCCCTCTCCGCGAAGGGCGGCACGCACATCTCCAGCAGCGCCATCACCAGGAACCACCAGGGCCGGGCCCCCGATGGCAGCAACAGCAGCCCCAGCCAGCCGACCTGGCACGCCAGCACGCCGCCGGCGTAGCGCAGGGCCGTGGTGCGCTCCGGGCCCTCGGTGGAACGGGCTGCCCGCAGCCACTGCGCCGCCAGGGCCACCCGCATGATCACGTAGCCCAGCCAGACCACGAGGTACTCGTGCTCCTCGAACGCCCGGGAGACGCCCGCCGCGAGGACCAGCACACCCGCGATCTGCACCAGCGTGACGACCCGGTAGAGGACGTCGTCGTTGTCGTACGCCGAGGCGAACCAGGTGAAGTTCATCCACGCCCACCACAGGGCGAAGAACACCATCGCGTAGTCGAGGATCCCCTGGCCCGCGTGCCCCTCGGCGACGGAGTGCACCAGCTGGACGCCCGCCTGGGCGACGGCCACGACGAAGCACAGGTCGAAGAAGAGCTCCAGCGGCGAGGCCGTCCGGTGCGCCTCGTCGCGGCCACGGGCCCGAAGCCCGCGCAGCGGTCCCCGGCCGCCGCCGGGCGCGTCGGAAGGGACGGGCGGGGGTGTGGGGCTGGACGTCATGCGTCCCAGCACAGCAGAAGGCACGGGGAATTTCTCCGCGACCGTACCCTGGTTGCATGAGTACCGTCCCCGGCCCCGAGCCGCGTGAGCCGAAGCCCGCGCTGGTCTTCGACGACCCGCTCGACCAGCAGTCCTCCGACGACACCGACCGCGGCTGGGGCGAGCGCACCGACTCCGGCGGCAGTGCGGCGGACCTCAAGCGCTTCCTGGACGAGAAGCCGCCCCACCACCTCTGAGCCGGCCGGGCCGGACCGCCCCACCACCTCCGAAGCAGCCGCGCTATCGCCGGTCGTGCCCCGAGCCGCGCTGGGCGATCAGCGCGTCCCGGATCTCCTTCAGCACCTCCAGCTCGGTCACCTCGAGGACCTCCTGCGTGCCCTCCTTCGCCTTCCGGCGGGCCTCCGCCCGGGCCAGGTACTTCGACATGGGCAGGACCATCAGGAAGTAGACGACCGCCGCGGTGATCACGAAGCTCAGGGCGGCGCCGAGTACGGAACCCCACAGGATCCGGATGCCCTGCTCGCCCTCGCAGCTCGAGCTCAGGCAGGAGCTGTAGTGGTCGAGGTTCTTGGTCCCGATGGCGCCGACGACCGGGTTGATGATCCCCTTCACCATGGCGTTGACGATGTTGGTGAAGGCGGCACCGATCACCACCGCCACCGCCAGATCGACGACGTTCCCGCGCATCAGGAAGGCCTTGAAGCCGTCCAAGACACTCGGATCCTTCTTCTCGCTCACCTGGGGGCCTCTCCTCGCATGAGCAGCTTGTGGAACAAAACGCTCCGCAACCTACGTCAACGCTGGGCCGAACCGGGCACCTGGGTCCCTCTGACGAAGGACTCGGCGGGACCGCGCCCGTGAGCGCCGAGCACCTCACCACCTCGACCGTCACCACAGGGTCACCGCCAACCGCGCCGTGGCACCCGCACCGGCCAGCCGCGCGGCGGTGGCCCGTGGCACCGACAGCACGACGAGCGCCCCGCCGTCGCCCGCACCCTCCACCGGCTCCGGCACCTTCGTCACCCTGGCCCCGCGCGCGACCACCCGGGCATCGCCGCCCGGCACCGCCCCCTCGGCGGCGATGACGTCGACCCGGTCGCCGGGCCGCAGCAGCCGGACCGTGGCCGCGTCGGAGATCCGGACCGGGGCCGTCACCGGCCCCACGGCACGGCGCGGGTGCGTGGGCTGCTCCCCGGGCACCGGCGCCGTGTGCGCGGGAGGGCGCGCCCGGGGATGACCACGGGCGCCGTCGGCATCGCGCGGGCCCGCCGCCACGAGTGCCGTCGCGGTGACGGCGAGCCCGACGGCCACGGCCCGCCGCCGGTGCCGGACGAGCCGGCCGGAGCGGTGACCGCCGCGCACCCGCACCGGATCGAACCGCGGTACCTCACGGGTCGCGGGCACCTCGGCCCCGGGCGGGCACGAGGCGAGCGACCAGGAGGGAGACGAAGGCACGACCGAGGAACGAGCGAAGGACACGGGGACCACCACCTGCGACGAGGGACCGGCTTGCGCTCCCCACGATGAGGCCTCGCGCCACCGCCCGCTCGGGCCTGTGGACCCACCGCCGGGCTGTGGACAACTCCCTCACCCGAAGGGGACGTTCCACCCCGGGCCCACCCCGTCCCCACCCCGGGCCCGCCTCGCCCCCACCGCTGGCCCCCTGGCCCCCTGGCCCCCTGCCCCTCAACCCCGGCC
>NZ_JNXD01000044.1:0-21557 GCF_000725785.1 Streptomyces flavovariabilis
CCCGCCGGAACAGTGTCCACAACTCGTCCGGCACCAACCGCTCCAGCAGATCCGTCATGCACGGCACAACGAGCGATCACGCCATCAGAAACGACGTCTAAGCGAGATTGGGCTAAACCTGACAGCCGCGCGTAGACGGCCCCGCTGTGGGTCGTCGGGCTGTTGGCGGTGTTTTCCGGGGTGGCCTGGTTCGTTGTCGGACGGCTTGAGCCGGCGGGGCGGACGCCACGCGTGGGTACGCGGCTGAGCCGACCCGGGAGCGATCGGCGTGCCGTCGGGACGTGGCGCGCGGACACCGTCGGGTCCGGCCCGAGACGGTCACCCAGGTCAGACCTCGTTGCCGGGCCAGCCCAGCAACCGGGCGCCGATGACGGCGGTCTGCAGGGTGTAGCGGTGAACGGGGTCGGCCGGGTTGGTGCCGGTGAGCTTGTGGATACGTTCCAGGCGGTAGGTCAGGGCCCGCACGCTCAGGCGCAGGCGGCGGGCCGCCTCGGCCGCGATGCATCCGGAGTCGAAGTACGCGGTGAGGGTGTCGAGGAGGGGCTGGGCGCCACCGCGTGCGGCCTGGAGCGGGCCGAGGGCGTTGTGTACGAGGTCGGCCATGGCCTGCCGGTCGCGGGTGAGGACGGGGTAGACGAGCAGGTCGGCGGAGCGGAGCACCGGCTCCTCGAGTTCCAGGCGGTCCGCCAGGTCGAGGGCGTTGAGGGCCTCCTCGTAGGAGTGGACGACCCCGCCGGCGCCAGCGTGGGCCCGGCCGAGGGCGGCCCGGCCGCCGTCGGTGGCCGCGTGCGCCTGCTTGGCGAAGAACGCGAGCACGTCGTCCTGGTCGCCGGGCGCGATGCAGACCAGGCGGCCGTCCTTGGTCGTGAGCAGGATGCGGCGCTCTCCGAACCGGGCGACCAGGGCGCTCTCCACCTGCCGGGTCGCCGGGTGCGTGTCGTCGACCGGCGTGGCGCCCTGGGCGACGGCGACCGCGTGGGCGCGGGAGAGGAGCAGGCCGAAGCGTTCCGCCCGTTCGGCCAGGCGGCCCAGGTCACTTCGGCCGTAGAGCAGGTCGTCGATGAACTCCCGCCGTGCGGCCTCTTCCTGCCTCACCGCGAGTTTCTGGGACCGTTCGTATCCTTCGGCGAAGGCGTCCACCGCCTGCTCCACGGCGGCGAGCACACGGTCGGCCCCGGCGGGTGACAGGGCGGGCGAGAGCTCGCGGGCCGCGGAGAGATGCCGGCGGACCAGAAGACGCAGTCCCAGGCCCGCCTCCGCGGCGCGTTCTCCCCGGGCACGCAGGGACTCCAGCTCGTTCCGGGTGAGGCGGCGGCCCGTGGCACAGACGTCGGCCAGGATCCCGGCATAACCCTCCAGGTACTCGTCGGGTATGGCTGACCGCGTCACGCGACCTCCTCGATGTTGTTGCTCCGCCGGCGTTTCCCACGCACAGCAGACCAGAGTGACAGACGTCCGACCGAACCCCCTTCGCACCTCACCCAGTGCCGCCCGCACGTCATGGCTGACCCCGGCCCAGCAGGGCAGCGAAGTAGTCGCGCTCCCGATGGTCGTCGAGGTTCACACGCTCGTACGGATACCGCGGCCACAGCGGACGGCCGCCGATCCAGGGCACGACAGTGGGCGCACTGTCCCACCAGCCGCGCAGCTCCAGGGTGCCGACCGGCGGCGGCATGCCCTGCCAGGGGTGTTTAGGATCGCCGGGCGGGTTGACCTCCAGGGAGGCTTCCGGCATGTCCTCGGGGCCGCCGTGAGCGGGAAACAGGACGAGGACCAGCCCGTCGTCGAAGCCCGGCAGAAGGACGTAGCGCTTGGGCACGGGAGCGGGCGCTCGGGCAGCGCGGTGCAACGCCTTCACCACAGGCACCGCCCGCAGCGCCAGCAGCCCGAACCGAAGCGCGTAGCCCGCGGACAGGATTCCGGCGAGCAACGGGATGTAGTTCTGGAGGTCCCTCGCCCAGAGCCACCACAGCAGCAGCATCACCGCGGCGAACGCCGCGCTGACCGCAGCAGGCCGTACCTTCGAGATCTCCAGCAGCACGCGCACCCGCCACCAGGGCACGGCCCGGACATCGGGCCCGTTGCGCGCAAGATGTCCGTCCGTGCCGGGACGGCTGAAACGTCGGGCTGCTTCGGCCAGTTCCGCGTATGACAGGTCCAACTCATGGGCCTGATCTGCCGACTCGAGCACGGTGAGGTGCGGCTGGGGTGGTGCCGGTCTGGCCAGCAGCCCGTGCCGGACGGCGGCTTCCACGTCGCGGCGACGCACGTGGTCGGATCGCGTGGGGCGCACCCGGACCAGATGCTTCCCGCCCGGTGGCGCGATGACCCCACCGGTTCGTGGGTCTCCGGCCCACCACAGCACCCCCCGGGGTTCGGGGTTGGCCAGGTGGTAGCGCGGCGCCACGGTGCGCGCGGACAGCGGAATCAGAGTTCCATCCGCCGGATGGCGCAGCACCACCCGTGGTGGCCCCTGGCTCGGCGGGATGGCGACCGCACTGCAGGCCATCCATGCATGGGCGGCCACGGCACGCCGGATACGGCGGGAGTTCACGAGCGCGGCCACCCCGACGGCGCCGGCGACGGGACCGCATCCGACACAGAACACGGCGAGTGCGCGGAGCCAGCCGATGCTGGCCTCGTCCGCGCCCGGACCGACGGCCAGCCCGACGACGACGGCCGTGATCCCGGTACCGAGCCAGCACCAGGCCCGCCGACGGTGGCCGACGACCGCGCGCGCGGTCGCGCGGAGGGCGAGAGCGGTCGTCATGTGCGTGCGGGGGTGCGTGTCAGGCATACGGGCGCCGTCTCTTCACTACGTCTCCTGGTTCGGAGGTGTTGCGCTGGGCGTGCTCGGGAGGGCTTCGGTGCAGAACCGCAGGAGGAGCCGGTAGCCGCTGAATGGACCGGCAGCGCCGTCTGCCGCAATGGCCCAAGGGCGGGGCCCGGCGGCTCGTTGCCGCGCGGGCCCTTGTGCCGGTTGCCTGCTCTCAGCCGATCTGGATCTTTCCGTTGGCCTCGGCGGTGGACGGCGCGGTCGAGGGCTGGACGTCGCCATTGCGCTGAGTGATGCTCTTCAGCAGCTCGGCGAGGTCGACTCCCGTGGTCGAGCTGAGAAGTTCGACGCCCTGGGCCACGTTGTCGGCGACGGTGCGAGAGAGCTGGCTCGCGCCGTCGGTGGAGATGACCGTCATCTTGTCCACCGCGCTGAGCGGCTCGGACGCCTTCGCGACCACCTGCGGCAGCACCTCGACGAGCATCTGCAGCACGGCCGCGTCGCCGTACTGGGAGAAGGCGTCGGCCTTCTTCCGCATCGCCTCGGCCTCGGCCTCACCCTTCGCGCCGATCGCCGCCGCTTCGGCCTCGCCCTCCAGCCGCACCGCCTCGGCGATCGCCGCACGCCGGGACCGCTCGGCCTCGCCCTGCTTGAGGCCCTCGATCGCGTGCGCCTCGGCCAGCGCGCTGCGCTGCTGCTTCTCGCCCTCACCCGTGAGCCGGGACCGCTCGGCCTCCGCCTGCGCGGCGGCGATGCCGGCCGCCTTGTCCGCCTCGGCCTGCTTCACGCGGGCCACGCGCTTGGCCTCCGCCTCCTGCTCGGCGGCGTAGCGCTGGGCGTCGGCGGGCTTGCGGACCTGAGTGTCGAGCTGACGGTCGGTCAGTTCGGCCTGCCGCTCGGCGACCTTCTCCTGCTGGACGAGGATCTCCTGCTGCCGGGCAGCCTCCGCCAGCGGGCCGGCGGCCGCAGCCCGGGCCGCGGCCTCGTCCGTCTCGGCCTTGATCTCGGCCTGCTTGAGGTAGAAGGTCCGCTGGGCGATCGCGATCTCCTCCTCGGCCTTCAGCCGCGCCTGCTCGGCCGCGCGCCTGGCGACCGCCTCGGCGATGTCGGCCTCCTGCTTCGCGCGGGCGGCCTCGGGCCGGCCGAGGTCCTCCAGATAGGAGCCCTCGGTGGTGATGTCCTGGATCTGGAACGCGTCCAGCACCAGCCCCTGCCCGGACAGGCTTGCCTCCGCCTCTTCCGCCACCTGTCCGGCGAACGCGGCCCGGTCGCGGATGATGTCCTCCACCGACATCCGGCCCACAATGGCGCGCAGCGCGCCGGAGAGCACCTCCTGAGTGAAGCCGACGATGCCGTCCTGCTGCATCAGGAACCGCTGGGCGGCGGCGCGGATGGCGTCCTCGCCACCGCCGACCTTGACGATGGCGACGCCCTCCAGGTTGGCCTTCACCCCGCGCAGCGTGACCGCGCCGCGCACCGCGACGGGAATGTGCCGCGAGGACAGGTCGAGGGTGAACCTCTGCTGCACGAACGGCACGACGAACACGCCACCGCCGACCACGACCTTCTGTCCGCTGTTGTCGGTGAAGACCCGCCCGGTCTCCGGGTCGGTGGCCTTCTTGCCGCGCCGCCCGGTGACGATGAACGCCTCGCTGGGGCCAGCGACCTTGTACCGGCTGACGACGACCAGCGCGAGCAGCACGAGGAGTACGAAGACTCCTCCCACCGCGATGGCAACAGAACTCATGGTGATGTCCCCTCAGCCCTCCCAGAGGACGGCATTCGGTAAAGGATGTGTGGATGAGAACGGCACCTCGGCCGGGTACCGGAAAGGAGGACCGTTTCGCCGGGTCAGCGTTCGACGGGACGTACGGACACCGCCGACTGCGACAGCGCCTGCTCGACCCAGACGTCAACTCCGCGGGTCACGGCAACCGAACTCTTGGCTGCGAACTTCCTCGGCTGCCCGGCCACGTGCACCAGCACCTCGCCGTAGCCCTCGGCGGGGATCGCGGTCACCACCGAGCCGGACGCGCCGATCAAGTCGGCGTCACGCGGAGCGGCGCCTGAGGAGTCACGAATCAGAGCCCGGCTCAGGCGGTAGGCGAACCAGCCGGTGAGGACACCGGCCGGCACCCCGATCACCGTCGCCCCAACCGGGCCCAGCCCGGTTGCCCCCATGACGATCGCCCCGGAGAAACCGAACATGGACAAGAACCCGGCGATCACCGGCAGCGACAGCAGCCCATCGAGCAGGCCGTCCACCACGGCGACTCCGTCGAGCAGTCCTTCGAGTACGCCGTCAAGAACGAACGACAGGGCAAGGAGGACGACCCCCGCTATGCCGAGCCCGAGAAACCAGGCCATCCGCGCACACCGCCTCTCCTTGCCCTTCCCCCGTTGTCGCAGGCATCGTCACACGCGAACACCGGGCGAGACATTGCCTGATTCCG
This sequence comes from Streptomyces flavovariabilis, assembly GCF_000725785.1. NCBI lineage: Bacteria > Bacillati > Actinomycetota > Actinomycetes > Kitasatosporales > Streptomycetaceae > Streptomyces > Streptomyces flavovariabilis. Next base: position 5,230 of record NZ_JNXD01000044.1, read on the forward strand.
GCAATCTTTACGCGGCTTTAATGCCGCACCCCGAACAGTCGGACGGTCGGCGGGCGAAGCCGTGCCGATGCTCTGTGACGCCGCGTCAGGAACCTGTACCGTTCCCAGCGGTGTGCCGGGAAGTCTGGTCGGCGATCTTGACGGAAGAAGGCGGAGAAGCTTCGCCGAACGGGGGTCCCGACGTGGTGCTCATGACGGTCTTCAGAGTCGTCCTCAGTGCGGTACGCGCCCCTGCGCGGCTCCTCCTCCGCCTGAGCCGGGGGTGCCGTACGGCATGATCACACTGCCTCAGCCCATGCCTGGTGTGCCGCGTCCGGGCCACATGATCGTGTGCGGCGACGCCGCGCTCGCCGAGCGGCTGGCCGCCGAGCTCGCCACGGTCTACCGGGAGCGGGTCACTCTGGTCGTACCGCCCTCGCAGCGGCCCGGCGCCACCGGCGGAAGGGCGCGCGCCGCCGCGCTGCTCGGCCGGATACAGGCCGCCATGAACCGCACGGAGGACTCGGCCGATTCGGGCGCGACCGGCACAGCCCGCATCGTCGAGACCGCCGTCCTCGACGAAGCCGCCCTGGCTGAGCTGGGCGTGCGTGAGGCCGCCGCGCTGGCCCTCGTGCATGACGACGACGAGACCAACATCCACGCCGCGCTGGCCGCCCGCCGTCTCAACCCCCGGCTGCGCCTGGTCATCCGGCTCTACAACCGCAAGCTCGGACAGCACCTGGAAGAACTCCTCGACCAGGCCGCCACCCTCGCCGTCCCCGGCCTGGACCCCGAGGCCCTGGACACCTCCACCACCGTCCTGTCGGACGCCGACACCGCGGCACCCGCACTCGCGGCCACCGCCGTCGCGGGCACCAGCAAGGTCGTCCAGGCCGACGGCCTGCTGCTGCGCGCCGTGGAACGCACTCCACCCGGCCATGGCCGGGTCGCCGATCCAGGCCTGTGCACCCTGGCCCTGCTGTCGTCGACCACCAACGACCCGGCCGGAGCAGAAGGTTCGGACGCCAGCGGCCGGGAGGCACCGATTCTGCTCCCGGACGACGACACGGTCGCGGGCGCCACCGGGCGCGGCACGGTGGTCCTCGAAACGGTCACGCACACAGCTTCCGGTTCCGCACCGCGACGGCTGGCAGGGCGCGGACTGCCGCTCGGCTCCCTGTTCTCGCGCCGGCTGCGCTGGTCACTGGCCGGGCTCCTGGGCTGCGTCCTGGGGGTGGCCATCGCGACTTGGTTGACCACCGGCGACCACCCGCTGCACGCCGCCTACCTCACTCTTCTCGACCTCTTCGCGATCGGTGACCCGGCACTCGACGAGCCCACCGCGCGTCAGGTGCTCCAGCTCCTCGCCGGACTGGCCGGCCTGCTGCTCATGCCCGTCCTGCTCGCGGCTGCCCTGGAGGCGCTGGGTACGTTCCGCACGGCTTCCGCGCTGCGCCGGCCACCCCGCGGCCTGTCCGGCCACGTCGTCCTGGTCGGCCTCGGCAAGGTCGGCACCCGGGTCCTGGCCCGTCTGCGGGAGCTCGACATCCCCGTGGTGTGCGTCGAAGAGGACCCGGAAGCGCGCGGCATCCCACTGGCCCGCCGACTGCGCGTCCCCACCGTCCTCGGCGATGCCACCCAGGAGGGCGTGATGGAGGCCGCAAAAGTCCACCGGGCGCACTCCCTGCTGGCCCTCACCAGCCACGACACCACCAACCTCGAATCCGCCCTGTACGCACGCTCCGTCAAACCGGACCTGCGGGTGGCCCTGCGTCTGTACGACGACGCTTTCGCCACCGCTGTCTACCGCACCCTGCGCACCGCCCACCCGCGCGCCCTCACCCGCAGCCGCAGCGTCTCCACCCTCGCGGCTCCCGCCTTCGCCGGGGCCATGATGGGCCGACAGGTCCTCGGGGCCATACCCGTCGAGCGCCGCGTCCTGCTCTTCGCCGCCCTCGGTGTCGCCGGGCACCCGCAGTTGGAAGGGCGCACCATCGCCGAGTCGTTCCGTCCGGGTAAGTGGCGCGTTGTGGCGCTGGACACCGCCGAACCGGGCGAGCGGCTGCCGGACCTCGCCGCCACACCGGCGCACCACGGTGCCGACCGTCCCGGCGGACTCGTATGGGACCTGCACCCCGGCTATGTCCTACGGCCCGAAGACCGCGTGGTACTCGCCGCGACGCGCCAGGGCCTGGCCGAACTCCTCGGCCGCCAGTCACGGCTCGGGGCGCGAACCACTGACGCCTAGTGCTCCAGACTGGTCTCGATCTTGTGTCGGGCTCGGCTGGGAATGAGTGCGGCCACCGCGTGATCATCCGGGGTTGTGTGACTCATGAAGATCGTGCGGTGGCCGCAGGCCTTGGATGGTGTCCTATATGGTGAGGCGGACCAGTCGCTTGTAGCAGCACAGGGCAGCGCTCCGCCTACGAAGGCGCCCTCGTGACCTGGGCGAAGACCCGTCTCGACGTCACAATCAAGACGGTCCGACGGTCGCCGAACACGTCCGGCTTCATCGTGCTGCCCCGCCGCTGGGTGGTGGAGAGGTCGCTTTCGTGGATCATGAGAGCACGTCGGCACTGCCGGGACCACGAACGGCTGCCGCAGGTCAGTGAAACGCTCATCACGTGGGCGTCCATCACGTTGATGACCCGCCGCCTTACCCGTCACCCGATACGACGACGAGACGCGAGGCTCCCGGTTGCGGCCGCCGCCTGACGCCTCACCACACCGCCTCCGTCCCCATCATTCGACGGTCTTGCTCGGCCGGGACCATGCCAGGCGTCTGAGCGCCCGCCACAACCGGCTCGGCCGTCGGGGACGCCGGGCGTCTGCCGGAGACTCGGTGAACTCCGGTAATGCAGCAACGACGAAGGTCTCCCCCAGGACGGCGAGCGCAAGGCCGTGCGGGGGGCGGGGGTCCGGCTTGGACGCATAGCAATCTGTCATGGAGCCAGCCTCGTCAGCGGTGTGCTGAGGCGTCCAACACCAGTTTCTCCTGCGTTTAGGCAATTCTGTTGTGAATCAAGTCGAGTTGATGAGAATGGAGGCGTGCGCCATGACATCAACCCCAGGCTGTTACGCGCGTTCGTGGCCGTCGCGGAGGAACTGCACTTCACCCGGGCCGCCGCCCGGCTGTTCGTCGCACAGCAGGCGCTCAGCCGGGACATCCGGCGCTTGGAGCAGGCGTGGGGCAGAGCCTTGTTCGACCGGGACACCCGGCACGTCGCCCTCACCCCCGAGGGGAACCGCCTGCTGCCCATCGTGCGCCGCGTCCTGTCCGCCCATGCACAGCTGAGCGAGGAACTGGACCACACACAGGTTTCCGGAAATGCTCGCCCCTTGATCGTGGATGTCGCCCTCCACGGTTCCACCGGTCCTCCAGTACTGGCAGCGGCCCGTGAAGCAGCTCCCGACCTGGAATTCGTCCCCCGATTCCACAGCGGCCTGGCACGAGCAGCGGCCGAGATAGCGGACGGTCGGCTCGATGTCTCATTCGGCCGCATCGCCGGGCTGCCGCCAACTGTCCGCGACGGTCTCGAACACCAACTGATCCGCTACGACCAGCTGGCCGTCCACCTGCCTCCTGACCATCGGCTGACTGCCTTGCCACAGGTGCCGCTGGCAGCGCTGGCAGGCGAAACCGTCTACGCCGCCGCAGGCAATGAAGACACCACCGAGTGGACGGACTACGCGCGCACCCTGTTCGCGGGCCGCGGCATCAAGCTGGCACCGCCCTTCCCGAAGATCGAGGGCGAAGTTGAATTCAGACGAGTCATGGACAAGCACAGCTGGTCGGTTCTGGCCAACATCAACTTTTCCGACGTTCCTGAGATGGCCCTGCGCCCGTTGATCGACCCGGTGCCCCTCGCCCCCGTCTCCATGGTCTGGCGCCGTGGCCTGCGCCACCCGGGAGTGAGCGCTCTGATCGACGCCGCTCAAGCCCTCGGCACAGCCGAGGGTTGGCTCGAACGCCCCTCAGACTCCTGGCTCCCCGACGTTGACATCGCCATCACAACAGACCGAAACAGACTTCAGACAGACCAGCGGCCGTCGAAAATGTGAAACAGGCACTTACTCCGTGGTGTACGGGCTGCTGGTGCTCCAGGCCGGGATCCCGCAGGGCCAGGAGGCGTTCACCCTGATCGCCGTGTGCATCGCCTTCTCGATCGTCGCCCACAGCTCCACCGGTGTGCCGATCGCCCGTCCCTTCAAGGTCGAGGACATCGCCGGCATCCCTGGCGACGAATCGGCTCCCGCCACCGCCCGTGACACCCGCTGAATCGTCAGCCCAGTCCGCTGACTTCGAGGAACCCTCAGCGTGCGGGCCCTGACCTACCGGCTGGAACGCATCCACAAGCTCACCGGCGCCAACCCGGCCGATCCGTCCCACCGCTACATGCTGCAGACCGCGGTGATCGGAGCACGGCTGCTCGACTGGCCTGCACAGGACCTCTGACGCCCCCGCGGACCAGTTCAGGTGCGCGCCAGTTCGGCGGCGCCGAATGACACGTCGAAGCGGTCGCACCAGATGCTCACGCTGGTGTACCGGGACGGGTCGACGTCGGCGGGGACGGCGTAGTTCTGACTCCCCTTGTTGCCCTTGAGCTTGCCGAGGCTGACGTACGCGCCGTCGTTGAAGACGTGCCAGCCGGCCCGCCCCTCCTTCACCGGCGCGTCGGTCAGCCACACGCGCAGATCCGGGCCGTTGCTGGTGTCGAGGTCCTCCAGCCGTACGACATGGGAGCCGTCGGGGAGCCGTACGAGCTTCACACTGCCCGAGGTGGCGTGCTCGTGGCTGATCAATGCGCCGCCCGCCAGTGTCCGGGGCTGGGAAGCCGGGGAAGGCGACGCGGAGGGCGCTCCGGCCGCGGGCGCCGTCGGGGCCACGGCGCTGGGCAGGGCCTCCTGCACGGTCTCGTCCTGCCACAGCTTCCACGGCTGGAACCAGTACAGCCCGAGACCGACGCCTACGACCACTGCCGTCAGCGCGCCGATGACCAGCGGCCTGCCCAGCACCATCCGCACACGTGCCATGCCCTGCCTCATTTCCTGAGAGCTTTCGCAGTTCCCCATTCAACGGGTCGGGAAGGCGTCATGACCCCTGCGAGAGATGACGGAACTCTTACGCCGCCGCCATGGCCAATGTGTATGCACGTTCATCAGCTGTCCGGTGAACGGATCTCCGGCCCCGCATAACGGTCCGATATCGCTCGCTGGCATTTTCGACTGCGACTGTGAGTTATGTGACTTGCCTCACTAAAGACTTGGTAAAGGGTGTGGTAGAACTGCGCAACTCCGCAGGTGGCACCACTCGACGCCACAGTGCGGAGCGGTCGGCATGCACCTGCAGCACGACCCGGGTGATCACTATCCGCATCCACGGACGGCCCACCCAGCGTCGCCGATCGGACAACGGCGTTCGTTCAGAGACCGCACATCGACCGGCGGCACTTCCCCGTGCCCCGGGCTCGCACCATCGAGGTAGCCACTGTGTCACTCGACTCCGTCACCCAGAACGTCGACGAAGCCGTCAGCGATTTCTTCGAACCGATAGCCAAGTGGCTCGGAGACATCGTCTTCTATGCGGTTCCCGTAGGCGGAACGGATCTTCCCCTCATTGTCGCCTGGCTCGTGGTCGCCGGTCTCGTCTTCACCGGCTGGTTCGGGTTCGTGCAGGTCCGCAAGTTCAGACTCGCGCTCGACGTGGTGCGCGGGAAGTACGACGAGAAGGGGTCGGCCGGCGAGGTCAACCACTTCCAGGCCCTGACCGCCGCTGTCTCCGGCACGGTCGGCCTCGGAAACATCGCGGGTGTGGCCGTCGCCGTCTCCATCGGCGGCCCCGGTGCCACGTTCTGGATGATCCTGTGCGGCCTGCTCGGCATGGCCACCAAGTTCGTCGAGGTCACCCTCGGCGTGAAGTACCGCGAGGTGCACGCCGACGGCACGGTCTCCGGCGGCCCGATGCACTACCTCCCCAAGGGCCTCGCAGAGCGCTTCGGCAGCGGCGGCGCCAAGCTCGGCAAGGTGCTCGCCGTCCTCGCCTCGATCATGGTCCTCTTCTTCGGCCTGTTCGGCGGCAACCTGTTCCAGACCAACCAGAGCTACGCGCAGGTCTCCTCGACCTTCGGCGGCGAGGACGGCTTCCTGGCCTCCTCCGCCGGTGCCGTCCTCTTCGGCCTGGTCGTCGCCGCACTGGTCGGCCTGGTGCTGCTCGGCGGCATCCGCTCCATCGCCTCGGTCACCAGCCGTCTCGTGCCCGCGATGGCCGGCATCTACATCGTGGCCTGCCTGGTCGTCATCCTGGGCAACGTCACGCACGTGCCGGACGCCTTCCAGACCATCCTGCGGGGCGCCTTTGAGGCCGACGGCGTCGCCGGCGGTGTGCTCGGTGCCCTGATCATCGGTTTCCAGCGCGCCGCGTTCTCCAACGAGGCCGGCCTCGGCTCCGCTCCGATCGCCCACTCCGCGGTCAAGACCAAGCACCCGGCGAGCGAGGGCCTGGTCGCCCTGCTGGAGCCGTTCATCGACACGGTCGTCATCTGCACCATGACCGCGCTGACCATCGTCATCGCCAACCCGGCCAGCTGGGGCGAGGCCCGCGCCGGCGAGAGCATCGGCGGCGTCACCATCACCTCCGACGCCTTCGAGACCGTACTGCCCTGGTTCCCGGTCGTGCTCACCGTCGCGGTGCTGCTGTTCGCCTTCTCCACGATCCTGACCTGGGGCTACTACGGCCTCAAGGCCTGGTCGTACCTGTTCGGCAAGAGCAAGGCCAGCGAGACCGTCTTCAAGGTCGTCTGGAGCCTGTTCGTGGTCCTGGGCGCCCTGATGTCCCTCGACTCGCTGATCAGCCTGGCCGACTCCGCGCTCTTCCTGCTGTCGGTCTTCAACATCATCGGCCTGTACCTGCTCGCCCCGGTCGTCAAGCGCGAGCTCGGCTCCTTCCTGGAGTTCGTCCGCGCCCGCAAGGCCGGTGAGATCAGCGACGACGAAGACGAGGAGTCGGTGAAGACCACCGTCTGACCGCCCTCCGGCGGCCCGGCTCCTGTACGGGCCCGTGCTCACCTCGCGCCTTGGTGAGTACGGGCCCGTACGCCTGCCGCCTACGACCGGCCGCCGAGCTCCGCCCTGTCACGCCGCCGGTCCAGATGACCGATGGCAGGGCTCGCCATGACCCCGTGCAGCACCACCGAGATCACCACGGTGAGGGCTACGGTCGCCCACAGTTCCTGTTCCAGCCCGCCGAAGGAGTCCTGCCCCAAGGCGTAGGACAGGTAGAACAGCGAGCCGATGCCCCGGATCCCGAACACGGCGACCACGGCACGCTCCTTCTTCCCCATGGTGGTCCGTGCCTGTGCCAGCCACCCGGTCAGCGGCCGTACGACCAGAAGCACGACGATGGCGACCACCGCGCCCATCAGGGTCAAGGCGGATAGGGCGCCGGCCACCAGGTAGCCGCCGAGCAGGAACAGTAGGACGGCCGTGAGCAGCCGCTCGATCTGCTCGGTGAACTCGTGCAGCACCTTGTGATAGCCGTGGCTGCGTTCGGCGGCCCGGATGACGCAGGCGGTCACGAACACGGACAGGAAGCCGTAGCCGTGGAGCACCTCGGCGATGCCGTACGAGAGGAACGTGGCACCCAGCGTCACGAAGCCCTCCATGTGCTCGGACAGCCGCAGCGCGGAGGCGCGCACCCGGAAGAACATCCACCCCAGCAACCAGCCGACCCCACCCCCGACGGCCAGCCCCACAGCGCACTTGCCCAGCAGGTCGGTCAGCGCCCACGAACCGATCCACTCCGCCGACCACCCCGTCCCGGCCGCGGCGGCGAGGGCGATGGCCGCGTAGACGAACGGGAAGGCGAGGCCGTCGTTCAGCCCGGCCTCGCTGGTCAGGGAGAACCGCACCTCGTCCTCGTCGTGCTCGGTGCCGAGCGGCTCGCCCACGCGCACCTCACCGGCCAGCACGGGATCCGTGGGCGCGAGCACGGCCCCCAGCAGCAGAGCGGCAGCGGGCGGCCAGTCGAGCAGCCCCCAGGCCAGCAGGGCGACGACAGCCACCGTCAGCGGCATCGTGATACCCAGCAACCGCCACGTACCGGCCCACCGGCGCCATCCGAAGGGCCGGTCGATGGCGAGCCCCGCGCCCATCAGCGACACGATCACACACACCTCGGTCGTGTGCTCGACCCACAGGCGATCACGAACGGGATCCACGGCCGGCACGCCCACCGGAAGCAACTCGATCAGAACCCCCGCGGCAAGGAAGACCATGGGCAGGGACAACGGCCGCCTGGACACCACCCGGGGCAGCACAGCAGCCCCCAGCGCCCCCAGGCCCAGACAGACGTAGACCACGTCCGACAGCGTCACTGCGACCTCCTGCCCGACGCGATCACTCCCAGGCCACGTGTGTACCCCGTCCGCACCGATGTCTCGCCCGGACACGTCACGAGATCTCTTCCTGCCCGTTTGCGGCGGACGAGACGGGGGTGGGCCGCCGGGCCCGCTGCGGTTAGGGTGTAAAGAACGCGTCAAGAAGGGCGCGGGGTGTGCCGGGAAGTCTGGTCGGCGTCCGTAGGGCCGTATGCCCATTTCGCCGACACCCCGGAGGTTCGCCGCCTTGGCCGCCACCCCGCCCCGCACCCCGTTCCTCGGTCTTCCCTCCTGGCCCGAACGACAGGCAGTGGCACGGGCCCTGCGCACCGAGACGGTGGGCGGCCTCGTCCTGCTGGCCGCCGCGGTGGTCGCACTGGTGTGGGCGAACTCTCCGCTCAGCAGCGCGTACACCACGATCCGCGACTTCCACTTCGGAATACCCGCACTGGGACTGGACCTCTCGGTCGGCCACTGGACCTCCGACGGACTGCTGACCGTCTTCTTCCTGGTCGCCGGGATCGAGCTGAAGCGGGAACTGGTCGTCGGCTCGCTGCGCACCCCGGCGACGGCGGCACTGCCCGTCATCGCCGCCGTGTGCGGCATGGCCGTGCCCGCCGCCTTCTACGCCGTCACGGTCATGGCCGGCGGCGGCAGCATGGACGGCTGGGCCGTGCCGATGGCCACCGACATCGCCTTCGCCCTGGCCGTCCTGGCGGTCATCTCCACCCACCTGCCGACCGCCCTGCGGGCCTTCCTGCTGACGCTCGCGGTGGTCGACGACCTCGGCGCGATCCTGATCATCGCCCTCTTCTTCACCGCGGACCTCAACTACTGGGCGCTGGCGGGGGCGCTTGCCGGGCTGGTCGTCTTCTACGTCCTGCAGCGGCGACGGGTACGGGGCTGGTGGTGGTACGTGCCGCTCGGGGTGGCGATCTGGGCACTGCTCTACAACGGCGGCATCCACGCCACCGTCGCGGGAGTCGCCATCGGCCTGATCCTGCGCACGGTCCGCGACCGGGACGAAAAGGAATCACCCGCGGAACGCACCGGACATCTGCTGCACCCGCTCTCCGCCGGCGTGTGCGTGCCGCTGTTCGCACTGTTCGCCGCCGGGGTCAGCATCTCCGGCGACGCACTGGGCAAGGTGTTCACCACCCCCGAGCCTCTCGGCGTGATCGCCGGGCTGGTCGCGGGCAAGATCCTGGGCATCTTCGCCGGAACCTACCTCGCCGCCCGCTTCACCCGCGCGCGGCTCAATCCGGACCTGGCCTGGGCCGATGTCCTCGCCCTGGCGACCCTGGCCGGAATCGGCTTCACGGTCGCCCTGCTCATCGGCGAGCTGGCCTTCCCCGGCACGGCCGTCGGGGAACACGTCAAGGCCGCCGTCCTGATCGCCTCGCTCACCGCCGCCCTACTTGCCGCCCTGTTCCTGCGCCGCAGGAACACTATCTACCGGCGCCTGTACGAGGAAGAGAACCTCGACGAGGACGCCGACGGCATCCCCGACATCTACCAGCGCACCGGATCGGGTGGCGGATGACCTGGCCACCACCGCGCCGTCACCTGCTCACCGCGGCGGCGGCACTGCTGTTCTGCATCCGCCCACCATGGCCGCCGCGATGCGGCAGGGCGTGCCGAAGCCAGGCTGCGCCGCTACCCTGGGCCCCAGACGCAGGCGGGTTGCCCGCCCGGACATCGGCGCGATGACCGAAGGTGGACTCAACCGCCGGACGTCTGCCCCCGGCGCGGCATCTGGGGCGACTTCGCCGCCTCGGCCTCCGCCTTGGCGTCGCTCACCGCGGCAGCGGCCTGTTTCCCGGCCTCGTCAGCAGCGGCGGCGGCGAGCGAAACCGACCAGCCTGCGTCGAGTTCTGGGGTCCCGCCTTCGGCCGACGTGTGGTCAGCGCCAGCGGCGGCTGCTTCCTGAGGTGGCGCTGTCGACTGGTCGCCGAACGCGGTGGTGACGGTCCGGATCGCCTCGGTCAGCTCCCCCGGGATCACCCAGAACGTGTTGTTGTCGCTCTTCGCCAGGTGCGGGAGCGTCTCCAGGTACTTGTAGGCCAGGATCTTCGCGTCGGCATTGTTGCGATGGACGGCCTGGAAGACGAGCTCCACGGCCTTGGCCTCGCCGTCCGCCCGAAGGATCATGGCCTGCTGCGTGCCCTGCGCCTCGAGGATGTCCTTCTGCTTCGTGCCTTCCGCGGTGAGGATCTTGGCTTGCCGCTCGCCCTCGGCGTGCAGGATGGCGGCGCGCTTGTCGCGCTCGGCCCGCATCTGCTTCTCCATCGCCTCCTTGATGGTGTGCGGTGGGTCGATGGCCTTGATCTCGACGCGGTTGACCCGGATGCCCCACTTGCCGGTGGCGTCGTCGAGGACGGCGCGCAGCCGGGAGTTGATCTCCTCGCGCGAGGTGAGCGTCTCCTCCAGGTCCATGCTGCCGATGACGTTCCGGAGCGTGGTCACGGTGAGCTGATCGATCGCCTGCAGATAGTCGGCGACCTCGTAGGCAGCCGCCCGTGGGTCAGTGATCTGGTAGTAGAGAACGGTGTCGATGTTGACCACGAGGTTGTCCTCGGTGATCACCGGCCGGGGGTCGGACGAATAGACCTGCTCGCGCACGTCGAGTTTGGTGTTGATGCGGTCCGCCACCGGCACTACCAGGTTCAGCCCGGGTTGCAGCGTCCGGCGGTAGCGGCCGAACCGCTCGACGTTGTAGCGGCGCGCCTGCGGGACGATCCGCACGCTGGAGGCCACGAGGAAGACGACGACGATGGCCGCCACCAAGGCGAGGACGACAACTGGTTCCACAGTGCCTCCATGCTGTGCATTCAGCCGTTCACGGAAGAAGCTCGCGAGGGTAGACGATGGCCGTGGCGCCTTCGATCTCCATGACGTCGACCAGCGCTCCCACCGGGATCACGTGGCTCTCGTCGAGCGAGCGGGCCGACCACTCTTCGCCGGACAATCTGACCAGGCCATGGGTCGCGGTGACCTCCTGCATGACCTCGGCCCGCTTGCCGATCAGCGCGTCGCTGCCCTCGTGTGTGAGAGGTTGCTGCTCCATATGCCGCAACGCGATGGGACGAACGAGGACGAGGCCCGCTGCCGCCGCCGCGCCCAGCGCCAGTAGTTGGCCAAGAAGGCCGACGCCTACACCGGCGACCACGGCGGCAACCAGCGCGGCACCGGCCAGCAACCCGAAGACCAGGGTCAGGGTGAAGAACTCCGCGGCACCCAGTGCCGCGGCGGCGAGCAGCCATACGAACCACGGCATCGCATCGCCCTCCTTCTGGGGCCTTCTCCTCCAAGTTACCGCCCGGAGGGCCGGGCAGACATCCTGCTCCTCGGCGGCATCCGCTCCATCGCCAACGTCACCAGCAGGCTCGTGCCCGCCATGGCCGGCGGTACATCGCTGCCTGCCTGGTCGTCGTCCTGGTGCACGTCAGCCAGGTCCCGGCCGCCATCGGCACGACCATCGAGGTCGCCTTCAATCCGGAGGGTGTCGTGGACGGTGTGCTCGGCGCACTGATCATCGGCCTCAAGCGGGCCGTGTTCTCCAACGAGGCAGGTCTGGGCTCCGCGCCGATCGCCCACTCTGCCGTGAAGACCAGGCACGCGGCCAGCGAGGGCCTGGTCGCTCTGCTGGAGCCGTGCATCGACACGGTCGTCATCTGCACGACGCGCGCGCTGACCATCGTCATCGCCAACCCGGCCAGCTGGGCTGCGGCCCGCGAGGACCCCTCCATCGGCGGCGTCACGATCGCCTCCGACGCCTTCGAGACGGTCATGCCCTGGTGCACATCCTGATCGACATGGCCGACGCGGTGCTCTTCATCCTCGCCGTCATCAACATCATCGGCCTGTACCTCCTCACACCGGTCGTCATGCGCGAGCTCAACTCCTTGCTGGAGTTCGTCCGCGCCCGCAACACCGGTGAGACCACGGACGGCGACGAAGACCAGGAGTCGGTGAAGACCCCACCGTCTGCCCCCGGCTGCCCGGCTCCTCGAACGCTCCCGTGCACACCTTGCGCCTTGGTGAGCACGGGCCCGTGCCTCTGCCGGCTGCACCGTCGCATAAGCGCTCTACCGCTTGGTGACGAGCGGTGATGCGGGTCGTGCCGGGGCCGGGGCGGCAGGCCCCGTGGGGACTTGGTCCAGGACATCGTCCGACTGCGTGGAGAGCATATCCCCGGGCTTGTTGACACCGCTGCCGGAGCCCCCGGAGAGCTGGGACATCGCTCCCAGGACCACGGCGATCGCCGTAGCCAGCCCGAGGACTCGGCCGATGAGCTGGCGTCTGGCTCGGGCATCCATGTCCTGCCACGCCGGCCCCCGCCACGGGTCCTCCGGGTCGTACAACTCGCCGACAGCCTCGATCTGTCCCTGCCCGGCCTGCCGCTGAGAGGCATCACGGTCGCCTGCTCGAAGCCGCTCGGCCCGGTCCATCCGTTCCTGTGCGGACGGCTCCTTGGGAGCGGATTCACCGATGGCCCGTTCGCTGTCCCGGAGGAACTGCTGCCAGTACTCGTCCATACCCAGCGCCCGCCTTGTGCACATCCTGTGGATATCAGCGAGGCGGGACCACTCACCTCACCCAACTGCGATCGACCGTACCGCTTCCACGATCACCTCTCCACGAACCGGAGTTGGTTGCTTGCCGCGGAAGCCGCAGGCGGTACGCTTCCGCGTCCCGGCAGGATTCCCCGGCTATGGCTGCCGTCAGGGCCCCCTGTCAATGGTGCGTCAGGAATGTGTAGGGTCATGGGCGGTGTGCCGGGAAGCCTGGTCGGCGATTCAGGGAAGTGCTCTGTCGCTGATCGGGGTTGTCCGTGGTACTTGTCGCTGTCTTCGGTGTGGCACTGCTGATCGCGGTACTGCTGTCCGGGCTCGCCGCCCGCACGGTGCTGTCCACCTCTTTTCTCTTCCTGGTCGGCGGAGCCCTGGTCAGTGACGGGTTCCTGGGCTTGATCCACATCACGCCGGACAGTGAGATCGTGGCCACGACGGCGGACCTGGCGCTGTTCGCGGTGCTGTTCACGGACGGTCAGCACGTCTCGTTCTCCAAACTGCGCGCCAACTGGCGCAACCCCGCCCGCGCTCTGGGGCTGGGCATGCCGCTGGCCTTCGTGTTCATGGCGCTCGTCACGCACTTTCTGGTCGGTCTGGACTGGACGACGTCGTTCCTGGTCGGCGCGGTCCTGGCACCGACTGATCCCGTGTTCGCCTCGGCGATCGTGGGCCGCAAGGAAGTGCCCGCCAAACTGCGTGAGTTGCTAAACGTGGAGAGCGGCATCAACGACGGTCTCGCCCTGCCGATCGTCCTCATTCTGATCGCGGCGGCGGGCCCGACGGCTGGCACCGCGGAAGCGTCGCTGGGGAAGATCGCCCTGGAGCTTCTGCTCGGCCTCCTCTTCGGCGTCCTGCTTCCCCTCCTCGTCAACGGCCTCGTCCGCTTCCGGCTGCTGGGCGCGGAACCGAAGCTGCAGCCCCTGCTGCCGCTGGCCACCGGAATCATCCTGTACGCAACCTGTCACCTCACGCACGCCAACCCCTACCTGGCCGCCTTCTCCGCCGGCGCGGTACTGGTCGCGGTGTCTCCGGAGGCGAAGGAAGCCTTCGAGCCGCTGGGCGAGGCACTGGCGGAACTGGCGAAGTTCGCCGCGCTGCTGGTCTTCGGCGCGCTGCTGACACCGCAACTGTTCGGGGACCTCTCTCTGGGCGGGTATGCAGCGGTGGTGCTGGCGATCGTGCTGATCCGGCCCGCATCCATGCTGATCTCCCTGATCGGCACGCACTTCAACCGCCGGGAGAAGCTGACCGCCGCCTGGTTCGGACCGAAGGGCTTCGCCTCGGTGGTCTATGGCCTGTTGGTGCTGCAGTCCGGCATTCCGCAGGCCGAGGAGGCCTACACGCTGATCGCGGTGTGCATCGCGTTCTCGATCATCGCGCACAGCTCCACGGACGTGCCGATCGCCCGCATGTTCGATGTGGAGGATCTGGTCGGCATCCCCAGCGACGAAGAGACCAGCCGGAAGCCAGATGCGGTGGTGGCCGGACGCCGAGACACGGCCGACGATGCTTGACCTGAGCGCTTGATACTCCGCTTGTCGGCCAGGGCCGGGCGAGGCGCAGCGTTCGCTGAACGGTGACCCAGCATCACCGGCACACCACGGCCTACCAGTCGGCAGCCGGTTTGTCGTCGCGGCGCTCAGGGGCAGCGCCGACGGCCGGGTGAGGTGCCTCAGTTGTGTCCGCCGACGGTCGGTAACCCCAGTCCTCGGCGTTGACCGGGCCGCCGCAGACGTAGTCGTAGTCTTGCGGCTGCCGCCAGTGACGGGATCGGGAGGGCAGGAACCGGCCGGAAGCCAGGGCGTACAGCCACGCCCTCATCATGACCACGTCGCCCAGGGTGTCGGGGACCGCTGCTCGCGGCCGGAAAAGGCCCAGCGGTGGTGGCGGCCCGGGCGGGCGGGTGACACGGCAGGCTGTAACCGCTGCGCCCGGACGAGGAGGTTGTATGGACTGGCTGGTCACACTGCTTCGCGACGCAAAAGCCGATATCTCCCCACAGGGTGTCGATGTCGTGCCCGGTGGCGGCTTCGAGGCGATGGTCGAGCGGGGAGAGACCGAGCACTACGCGTCGATCGCGGCCGACCGGCTCACCGAGACGATCCGCGCAACCCTCGCGCAGGACGACGTGGTTCTCACCGCCTGAGCCGCGTCCTTGCCCGTCGCCAGGGCGACCAGCTCCCACCGCAGCCGTTGGCGAAATACCGCCGGAGGAACGTGCAATCCGTTGGCGGCGCCGCGCGAGGGCGCCCCCGCACTTCCCTCATTCCGCCGGGCTCTCCTTGCACAGCCGGCACAGGTAGTCGGCGGCCCGGGTGTTGCGCCGACGCGGCGACTCGTACAGCACGCCGCGCATGTGGCCGGCGTACGGGCGGCAGGACGCCCCGGAGCACGGCGGGCACATGGTGACGTAGCCCGCCCTGGTGTTGCGCCTCCAGCTGCCCCAGACCGGGCCCTGAGCGCCGCAGGAGCAGAGCCGGGCCCGGCCGAGCAGTTCCGTCTCCCGCTGTTGCCAGCGGTCCATCAGTTCGACGTAGGCCCGGGGCAGGAGCCAGGTCTCCCCGGACCAGGTCAGCAGCTGCAGTGGCCGGGTGCTGGCGATGTTCTGCGACGTCTCGTAGGAGGCCGAACTTCTCAATGCCCGAATCCGCAAAGCCTGCCAATGGTGGAGAGTTGGAGCCGATTCGTATTCCGGATCCACAGCTGGAGGGAATCGAGGCGAGTGCCGGTGCCGGCTGCTGGCCGCGATGAGCTCCTCCCACGACAGATCGCCCGGCAATCCGTTGGCTCCGATCACCTTCCAGGCGTCGTTCCACTCTTCGTAGGGGCGCCTGTCCTGGGCTTTGTGGCGGGCTTGGTTGAACATCCACGACACCAACTGGCGCCGCCAGTCGGGATGGCTCCACTCCTCCGGGTCGCGGTCCGGGATGTCGCGGAACGGGGGCAGTTGCACGTCGAGGACGT
This sequence comes from Streptomyces flavovariabilis, assembly GCF_000725785.1. Taxonomy (NCBI): domain Bacteria; kingdom Bacillati; phylum Actinomycetota; class Actinomycetes; order Kitasatosporales; family Streptomycetaceae; genus Streptomyces; species Streptomyces flavovariabilis. The sequence continues at coordinate 21,122 of NZ_JNXD01000044.1, forward strand.
CGCCTGGATCTAGGCGCAGCTCCGCGAACGCGTGGCCGGCGCGGCGGATGTCCCGCTCGTCATACGTCCAGCGCGCCTTGTGCTTGTAGCAGCGCAGAGCTATGTCACCGAAGAAGACGTGACCGTGCAGTCGCAGGCCAGGCATGAGGAGCTCGCCAGGGTCCAGCGGCACCGTAGCGCTCTGCGTCAGGTCCGCGAAGAGGGAGCGCGCGTACTCCCGGCTGATGGGCATGAGCGGATGGTGGCAGTGGGGTCTGACATCGCTTGCCACAGACCCGTACGCACGTTTGCATTTCCGGGCTTTCATTCGAAAGCGGAGACGGTTACGGCGTCTGGCCTTAGACGTTGTTTCACTTGGTGAGTCGGCGGTAGCTGATGAGGGCTGCGGCGATGCCGACGAAGGCCAGGAAGTGTTCGGCCTTTCGCTCGTAGCGGC
>NZ_JNXD01000045.1:0-16778 GCF_000725785.1 Streptomyces flavovariabilis
GGAGAACGGCTCGATCCACTTCGGATCATCCGCTGAGATCACCCCACCCATGCCCAGCCAACGCACCAACCGCCACACCGGTTACGGGACAACCTCTAGACGGACGAGTCGTCCCAGCCTTCTGGCCCGTCGACGACATCGAAAAGTCGGCGACCGAGGATGACGGCGCCTGAGCGGGCGGTCGCCTCGCGCAAGGCCCGCCGGTCGTCGGGGTCTTCGGAGAACGCCCAGGTGTGCAGGGCTTCGCCGCCAGTGCCCAGACCGTTGCGCGGGCCGGGGTCGGGCCCGGTGACGAAGCCGTCCAGAGAGACCGAGATGTCAGCGATGATGCGAGTCATACCAGGGCAGACCCGGCCGACTGCCCAAACTCATCGCTCATGTCTGATCGGAGTGGCTCCAAGGCGGATGAGAGCCGGGCCGTCTGGAGCTGGGTATCGGTGATGTTCACGTAGGCCCCCTGTCCTTTCCGGCTCGTGCTCGAATTCCAGAGGATTCGTGCAAGGGGGTGTCACCACGACACCTCGCGGACGCTGGCTCGGCTCTGTGGCTGGGTTGTGGCGGTGACTTCCGACCGGTGGCGGCTGGCCGAGAACGTCACCGTGAGTGTCTGTGCCTGGGGCCGGCTCGTGCTCACCGTGAACCCCTGGTTCGGCACGGCCGAGATCAGGCAGACCGCGTCGTCGCCGAACCGCACGGTGACCTTGCCGCCCTCGGACGGCACCGTGTAGACGCCGGCGCCGCCTTCCTGGCACCCCGAGTCGTCCGCGCCGGTCGATGCCCCTGGGGAACTCGTGCGGCCGGTGGGGGTGGGCGTGGGCGTCGGGCTGGGATCGGTCGCCGGCTCGCTGCTGCGGGGCGGCGAGCTGGGCCTGTGGCTGCTCGCCGACGGGCTCGGGGAGGGTTCGGCGGTGGTGGGGCTGGGCCGCGGGGGCTTCAGGGGCTTGCTCGGCGCGGACTGCGCGACCGGCGCGGTCGGCCGGGTCGACCCCACCACGAAGTGAATCGTGAGGATGACAGCGGTGACACTGGCTGCCGTGCAGGCCAGCCATATGATCAGGTAGCGCAGGAGGCGGGACACGACACCATAGTGACGGACCGGCTAACGTGCCTGCTCATGGCCTCCGTACTTGTCGTCGAGGACGACCCCGTCATCCGGGCCGCGCTGATCGAGGTCCTGACCGGGCATGGCTACGCGGTCAGGACCACCCATCAGGGTTTCGAGGCGCTGCGCGAGATCACCCAGAGCCCGCCGGACATCGTGGTGCTGGACCTGGGGCTGCCCGATCTCGACGGCCTGGACGTGCTGCGCATGATCCGGGGCATTTCCCGCGTGCCGGTCCTGGTCGCCACCGCACGTGACGACGAGAGCGAGATCATCCGGTTGCTCAACGCGGGGGCCGACGACTACCTGGTCAAGCCGTTCTCCGGCGGCCAGCTCGCCGCCCGGCTCGCCGCCGTGCTGCGCCGGTCCGTGCCTGCCGACGTGACTGCGGCCCGGCGGCCCGTCCTGCAGGTGGCAGACCTGCGCATCGACCCGACGGCGCGCACCGCGCACCTGGCCGGCCGGGAACTGCCTCTGACTCGCCGCGAGTTCGATCTGCTCGCCTACCTCGCCGCCCACGCCGACCAGGTCGTCACCCGGCAGCGCATACTCGCCGAGGTGTGGCAGCAGCCGTACGTCGAGGACCAGACGGTCGACGTCCACCTCTCCGCGCTCCGCCGCAAGATGGGCGAGAAGGCGCGAAAGCCCCGCTATCTGCGCACGGTTCGCGGCCTGGGCATCAAGTTGGTCAGCTCGCCATGAGACGTGCCCTCGCCGGGATCGCCCTGGCCGTCACCTCAATGGTGGCTCTGTCCTTCCTCGTCCCCCTCGCCCTCCTCGTGCGCGAACAGGTACGGGACCGGGCCACCACGGCCGCCGAGCAGCGGGCGTCCGCCCTGTCTCCGGTGCTCGCCCTCACCACCCGGCGCGCCGACGTGCAGCAGGCCGTCGCCGAGCTCGGCTCCTCCGACCAGCTCGTCGTGCGTCTGCCCGACGGCGACTTCGTCGGCACGCCGCACGCGCCGCAGGACGCGCTCGACCGGGCCGTGCGCGGGCGCGAGACGCTGGCCGTGGACACCGCCGGCGGCTGGGTCTACCTCCAGCCCGTCGTCCTGCAGGGCGACCGGGTCGCGGTCGTGGAAGCCTTCGTGCCGTCCGCGGATCTCACCCGGGGCGTGGCCGCGTCCTGGGGCGTCATGGCGCTGCTCGCGCTGGGTCTGGTCGGCGGTTCGGTACTCGTGGCCGACCGGCTCGGCGCCCGCGTCGTCCGCTCCTCGCGCACTCTCAAGCGTGCCTCACTGGCTCTCGGCTCCGGCGACCTGGACGTGCGGGTCGAACCCGGCGGCCCGCCCGAACTGCAGGAGGCCGGTGCGGCGTTCAACACCATGGCCGACCGCGTCCTCGACCTGCTCGCCGTGGAACGCGAGCTGGTCGCCGACCTCTCGCACCGGCTGCGCACTCCGTTGACCGCTCTCTACCTGGAGGCCGACCGGATGGGGTCGACGCCCAGCGCCCGGCGGGTCGCGGAGGCGGCCGGCCAGCTGGAGAGCGAACTGGACTCGATCATCGCCGCGGCCCGTACACCGCTGGCGTCGGCGCACTCGGCCCGTGCGGCGGTCGGCGCGGCGAAGGCGTGCGATGTCGCAGAGGTGGTCGCCATGCGTCTGGACTTCTGGTCGGTCCTCGCTGCCAAGCAAGGACGGCCCTACGAGCGTTCCCTGACGCCGCGACTGGTGCCCGTCGCCTTCCCCGAGGACGACCTCGCGGCCGTCATCGATGCCCTGATCGGCAATGTCTTCCGGCATACCCCGGAGGGCACCGCCTTCGCCGTGCGCGTGGAGCGGGCGGATCGGCACGTGTTTCTCACGGTCGACGACGCGGGACCGGGCGTGGCGGACCCCGACGCAGCGCTCACGCGGGGTGTGAGCGTCGGCGGTTCGACGGGGCTGGGCCTGGACATCGTGGCCCGCGCGTCCCGCGCGGCGGACGGTGAACTGACGATCACCCGGGCGCCGTTGGGCGGCGCCCGGGTGCGGGTGTCGTTCGTACTCGCTGATGCGGGAGGGGCCGGTGCGGTGAGGTGACCGACGCCGGCGGCCGGGGGGAGAGAGAGGTCAGCGACCGGCGCCGAAGTTCTGCGTCCACCAGGGGCCGCCGTCGCCGAAGTGGACGCCCACGCCCAGCTCCTTGAAGGAGCAGTTGAGTATGTTCGCGCGGTGTCCGGGGCTGTTCATCCAGGACTTCATCACCGAGGCGGCGTCCGCCTGGCCCCGGGCTATGTTCTCGCCCAGGGTCGACCACTGGTACCCCGCGGCCTCGACCCGGGTCGTCATCGTCGAGCCGTCGGGGCCGGTGTGGGACATCACGCCGCTGCTCGCCATGACGTCGCTGTAGTCGTCGGCGGCCCGGGTGAGCCGGTCGTTCGCCGTGACCGGCGAGCAGCCGCCCGCGGCCCGCTCCTTGTTGACCAGCGCGAGTACCTGGGCCTCGGTCCCGCCACCGGACTGGGAACCCGACCCGGAGTCCGATCCGGTGCCGCCCGGCCGGATGCCGCCGGAACCGCTTGCCGACCCGCCGCTGCTGCTCTTCGCCGCCGTCCCCGCGGGTGCCTTCGACGCGGGGACGGCCGTCTTCCGTGCACGGGGGGTGGGACTCGCCGACTGCTTCCGCTTCTGCTTCGGCTTCGCGCTCGGCGAGCTGCTTGCCGTGGTGCTCGGGCTCGCCGAAGCAGAGGGGAGCGGCGCCGTACTGCCGGCGGCGTCCCCGGCGCCCGACGTCCCGTCCGTGCTGTTCGCGACCACTCGGTTTGACGTGTCGCCGTTCTCGCCGCTGACGACGGCCAGGGTGATCCCGACGCCCGCGATCGCAGCGACGGCTCCGATGGCCAGCGCGGGACCGAGCGTCTTCGGCCCACTGCGGGGGCGGGCGTGGAAGCGGGACGGGCGAGCGGCTCGGCGGGAACCCATGCAGGACACCTCGGTTGGTCGGTGGGCTGACTCGGCCCCGTGTCCGGTGGCCGCGATCGCGGCCACCGGACCTGTGGGGGGTGTTCGAGAGCCTAGGACCCGGCCGGGGCTCAGACCTCCGTTCGAAGGTCATCTTCAAGAAGCCTTAAGAGAGCCGCCAAAGTCCGCTGAGGAACGGGTGGAAGCGGCCCGGCCTGTCACGCGCCGGCCTGGTCTCCACCGTCTGCTTACCCAGGACACCCGTCTACCTGTGCATGCCCTCACGCAGTGGAGCTGCTGCATCTCCCGCCTGGCAGGCGCCAGGAGGCGGCCGGAAGGGGGGGCTGGGTGCGTCATGGCTTCGCGTGTGATCAAGCGGCGTTAAGACAGTCCTTGTAGGCGCGGGCGAGGGCGTCGTCGCGGCGAAGTCCGCGCTCGAGGTTGGAGGTGGCGGTCGGCCAGAGTCCGAAGTGGCTGGCGGCGGCGGTGAGCGTCCTCATGACGTAGATCCGCTCGCGGCGGCTCAGCAGCTCCTGGAACGCCCTGCGGCGCGCCTCCACGGGGTGCCGCTCAGGCGCCGACGGTACACGGGAGAGCCGCTTCGGTGGCCATGGTCTGGCGTCCGTGAACTCATCAGCGGTCACGATCAGTGAACTCTTCCAGCCTTGCCGCTCTGTGGCGAGGACCGCGGCGGCTGACGAGATTTAGTGAGGTCAACGGGGGGTCCGGCTTATGCGGTGTCGCACCAGGTCGCGTACGGCGGGCACCGGTTCCAGCTGGACTGCGGCTGGCACGCGACCGGCACCTGGACGAAAAACGTTACGACGGCCGGGGCGGCAGCACTCGTCGGGCCTACGCCGACGCATCTTTCCCTTATGGCTTTGACCCCGTGAATGCTGACGTCGTTTGGCCGTGAAAGTTGACGGCGGTTCGTGGCCTCAGGCCGGCTGGATGTTGGTGAATTCTGACGGCAGTCCGGATGGGGTGGGGATGGCTTAGCGGGCGAGTTCGCGGCTGTGAGCGAGGCGGTAGGACTCGGTGCCGGTCTCGAGGATGTTGCCGCCGAAGGTGAGCCGGTCGACGATGGCGGCGCAGAATCTGGGGTCGGTGAAGGTCTTGCCCCAGCCGGCGAAGGAGTCGTTGGAGGCGATGGCGACGGAGTTCTTCTCCTCGCGTTCGGTGAGGACCTGGAAGAGGAGTTCGGCGCCGCGGCGGTCGAGTTGCATGTAGCCGAGTTCGTCGATGCAGAGCAGGTCGACGCGGCCGTAGCGGGCGATGGTCTTGGTCAGGATCTTCTCGTCGGCGGCCTCGACCAGCTCGTTGGCCAGCTTCGATGCCAGGGTGTATTTCACCCGGAAACCTGCCATCGCGCCCACAAACACCGTCAGAGCCATCCTTGCGAAAACCATTGGTGCCCGGCTTGCTCCGCTGATGGACTGACGTCCTACCGTGAGTCTGCCGCGTGACGGAGGTAGTGGTTGTGACAGGCTATGACGTGCTTGCCGAGGTGTACGAATGGCTCATCTCGGACGCAAAGTTGCCTCCAGCCGAGTTCGCTGCGTCGTTCGACGACGTCCTCAATCTCCTGCCGTCGAACGCTCACGTCCTCGACTGTTCGTGCGGAACCGGACAGTTGGCGGTTGGCCTCGCCGGTCGTGGCATGCAGGTTGTCGCAACTGACGCCAGCGAGGCGATGGTTCGTCGGACTGCAGAGTTGTCTGAGGAGTTCGGGGCATCCGTCCGGGCCGTATGGGCGAACTGGGAAGAGTTGCCCGACCATTTCCAGGACAACACGTTCGACATGGTGTTCTGCGTTGGCAACTCGCTTCACCATGCCGCGGGCGCGACAGGCAGGGGTGCTGCTCTGGAGTCGATGTCACGGCTTCTGCGCCCCGGCGGGCGCTTGGTACTCACATCCCGCACTTGGGAACTCGTGAGGGCCAGAGGTTCCCGGCTGGAGATCAGTGACCGACTCGTCCGCCGGAACGGTCGCGATGCCGTCGTGGTCTACCGCTGGGAGATTGCGCCGCATTGGGAGGAGGAGCACCACATCGAGATTGCGATCGCGCAAGTTGATTCGACCGGGTTGGTTCTTGTCCGCTCGGAACTACTGTCCTGCTGGCCCTACCGGTACGAGGAACTCGAAGTCGAGCTGCACCGGGTCGGACTCCAAACGGAACTGAGCACGTTCGATCTTGAGGCCGAGAACTACATGGTGGTCGCGAGCAAGGTATAAACACCGGACTCTCAGTCCCTGGCCGGACCGCGCGGTTGCTCGCAGGACGCTTGCGCCCTCTCATCGGTGCGGGTTCAAGTGGTCAACGCAACGCCTCGGACGAGGAGTGCTCGTCGATCAGACGGCGGTAGATTTGGGGTGACGGTGTGGCGCTGTTTCCTGGTCGCGTCCAGATCAATGAGCAGGATCTCGTCGATCAGCAGCGTGAACGGATCCAGCTTCGACGGCCGCGCCGAAGCGGTTGTCGTGCGCGGCTGCGGCCAAGCCGAGGTCAGGGCCTTGTTGACCGTGCTCCAGGTGACGCCGTACTTGCACTGCAACGCCCGGTTCGACATGCCATCGCGGGAGTCGCGCCGCAGCGCGGCGTACAACTCGACCTTCGACTGGCCAGGCGGCATCGGGGGTGCTCCTTTACTGAGCACATCCAGCTTGACACAACACCCCCGATGGTGACGTCAGAATTCGCGAACTTCTTTCTGGGCCATCACCTGGTGCCGTCAGCTTTCACGAACAACTGACGTCACCAACTACCGACAGAACCACCCACAGGTCGCCATGAACGCAGGGACGATTCGAGGAACTCCGAGAAACGAGGGAGCAAGAAGTTCATGAGAAGGCCGATGGCCGACATCGCTGAGACCGCCCTCCAACTGGGGCACCCACCAACCGACCGGGCGGCCGCACGCCACTTGGCCATCCCCGCCGACACTGTCATGGTCGCTGACGTGTGGATCAGCGGCGACCTCGGGTGCGTCCTGCTCTTGCACCGCAGGGACGACGGTCTCATCGCCGAAGAGCTGTACTACTCCGTGCGACGCGCGGACGGTGACTGGGACTGGGAGTGCCCGGACCATCTCAGTGGGGGCATCGTAGGCGCGGAGTTGGGCACTTCGGCCATGGTCGAGGGCGCACTCGCCGGGGCTTCCATGTCCGTCGTCGCCGAATCCGAGTCCCTTGTCCACACCGGGTGTGGCCCAGACGGTGACGAAGGAGAACTCGTCCATACCTGGGAGCTTCTGGTGAGCGGGGACGCGGACCTCATCGAGATCGAGTACTTGTCACCGGCCGCCCCCGGGACACCGGCGATCTCCAGACGAGACGTGGCAGGGCCCTTGATGCTCCTTGTTCTGTTGCCCGGTGAACGAGCGCGTGTTTCCGCTATGCGCAGAGAGAACTCATCGTTCACCCAGTTTGGCAACGTGTTGGACCTGCACAACCCGGAATGACCCGCACTGACTCCGCCACCACCTTCCGCCCGTGGGGCGGACCCTGGCACAGAAGGCCGCCGGGCGGCATAGGGGCCAGGTTGCTTTGCCCGAGCCGTCTGGGCGGCAGCGGGCGACGGTCACTTTTCTGTCCGACTGGCGGATCGCGCATCTGCCGGCCGACACCCGGCCGCTGCCTTCGGTGGCTCCCAACGACCAGCTGCTACGACACCGCCGCCCAGGCGGTGCCCCTGCCGCCGAGGGAGAAGCGACGTGAGTGCCCAACGCCATCACGACCTGACCGAACAAGCCGCCGACACCGCCATCGACCAGGCATGCCGGATGCTGCGGTTGCCCACCTTCCGGGGCCAGTTCTCCGACCTCGCCGAGGCCGCGAAGCGCGATCAGATGTCCTACAAGGGGTTCCTCGCCGAACTGCTGCTGGCCGAGTGCGACGACCGGGCCCGCAGCCGATCGGAACGGCGGATCAAGGCCGCGGCCTTCCCCGACAGTCAGTCCTGGTGGCGGCATACTCGCACCTCCTCACTCCCATTCTTGACCTTGCCGCGGGGGCCGGGTTCTAGGGCGTGTTTCAGAAGTAGATCTTGATGGGCCAAGATCTACTTCATGAGGAGGCATGCTCTGACGAATGCGCAGTGGCGAAGCTGGAGCCGCTGCTCCCTGTCGGGAAGAAGCCCGGACGGCCGCCGGTGCACACCAAGCGACAGTTGATAGACGGCATATGCCGGCGCACTCGCGCTGGTCCCCCTGGCGAGACGTGCCCGAGCGGTACGGCCCGTGGGAGACGATCTATGGCCTGTTCCGGCGTTGGCAGCGGGACGGAACCTGGCACCGCATCTTCGATCAGCTGCAGGCCAGGGCCGATACGGAAGGGCTGATCACCTGGGACGTCTCGGTGGGCTCGACCATCGCCCGCGCCCACCAGCATGCAGCGGGTGCCCGCAAAAGGGGATCTGCAAGTCGAGCCGCCCGGCGATGCCTTCGCCGAGCCCGACGACCACGGGCTCGGACGCTCCCGGGGCGGGCTGACAACCAAGCTCCAGCTGGCGGTCGAGCAGACCCAAAAGCCGATGTCACTGGTGATCACCGCCGGGCAGCGGGGGGACTCTCCGCAGTTCCAGGTGGTCCTGGGCCGTATCCGATGCACGGTTCCGGAGAAGTGCGACCAGTCCGCCCACCGCAAGAAGTGCGGTTCCCAAGGTGGCCGACCGCCGAAGTTCGACAAGACCGACTACAAAGAGCGGCACGCGGTGGAATGCGGAATCAACCGCCTCAGCGCCACCGCGCGGTCGCCACGAGATACGACAAGCTCGCCGTCCGCTACGAAGCGACCGTACTGGCCGCAGCGATCAACGAGTGGCTGTGACCAGCGTCCTCATGCTCGTCGTCCTGGCGGCTCTCACTGCTCTTCGGTGTCGAATGCCAGGGCAACGGCGAGGCTGTCCTCACAGATATGGTGCCGGGTGACCAAGCCGTCTTCGAAGGTGAGATGCAAAGCGAACCGCGCGCGATAGGCACGTCCGGTGGACCGAGCAGTCTGGCGGATTTCGCCGATCACGACCGCCTCGTTTCCGTCGATGAGGATGCGCTCGACCTCAGTCGCCACCTGCTCCGGCACGTGGTGCTCGGCAAGTTCGCGATAGTGGGCGGCCGCGTCGGCCCGGGTGGACCGATGACGGATCCAGGGCGTGGCAGCACGACCGTGCTCGGCCTCCGGCCAGTTCAGCTTCCAATCGCCCCGCTCGGCATACAGCTCGGCGATGCGCTGGGGGTCGCCCTCACCGATCGTGCGCAGTAACTCCTCAACCGCGGTTCGTGTGTCCGGTGATGTGGCTATGGACATGATTGGCCCCTCCGTATGGTCCGCGCCCTGCTCACGCGGCGAGATCACCAACCTAGCCCGCGCAGTCCGGCCGAGACGACTACATCCGAAGTAAGGCGAGCGCAGCATCAAGATCCACTTTTGGAACGCACCCCAGGAGCCCTCCGGCTAGCTCGCGATTACCCGCTCGCCGTCGTCGGCGCGCTCGGTCAGAACGATCCGGCCGCCGTCGATGCTGCCCCACGAGCCGATCCACGACAGGTACTGGTGCTCGGCCGAGGGCTGCTTGCCCCACCGGCCGTGCATCACCGGCCTGGCCGACCGCACTCAGGATGAGGTGGAACCGCTCGTCGTCCACGTCACTCACCCCCCACCCGCCCCCGTCGGTGTAGGTGCACAGCCTCAGCCCCGCGTCGGCCGCAGCATCGCGCAACTCCTCGAGGAATCGTGCTGGCGGCACGCGAAGTGTCGGTGGCGTTGAGAGGAAGCACGCGCGGCATTGGTCGAACCAGCGGGGCCCGTGGTCCGAGTCATGGAGTACGCCGCTGGTGCGGGACGGCTGGCCGCAGGCTGAGCAGGGCGGCTCCTGCTGCATTCGCGCCCAGGTCTGGGCGGAGCGGGGCGCAGGTGGGGCAGGGGAGAGGGAGGCCGGGTCGACGCCCCCAGCCTGCGGGCGGCCTCCTCGTGGTTCATGCCTGCGCCGGGGTGGGGGTGGGCTGTGTGGCGCCAGATCATAGAATAGAACGTACGAACGATTCAGGGGTGGCGTCGCGACTCACACTGCTCCGTTTCGTGGAGCGAGTGCAGGAGCGCGACCCGGCCTGCACCCGCAGGTGGATCGCCGACGAAGAACGCCGCGAGGTTGAGCGGCGCGTCGGCGAAGAGCGGCGTCCGCCGGCACCCGAGTGGTTGATCGAGCGCGACCTGGACTGCAAGAACACCGTCGCCGTACACACGGGTGAGTGCTGGGACCCGGGCAAGCGGGCGAGACCTGCGACCAGGGCGCAGGCGATCGAGGCACTGCGCCATCAGGTGCCGGCGTGTACGAAGTGCAGGCCGGACACGGCGCTCGGCATCGTGGACTAGGCGCTGCGCGGCCGGCGCCCGGACGTCTTCTTGGCCGCGGCGTTCTTCGTGCTCTGCTTCGCAGCCGTCTTCTTGGCCGGCTGCTTCTTCGCCGTCTTCTTCTTCGGCAGCTCGTGCACGTCGGCGTCCTCGCCGCGCGAAGCCCGCGCCTTCTCCACGGACTCGGTCAGGGCGGCCATCAGGTCGACCACCTGCCCCGACTTCGACTCCGGCTCCTGAGGCTTCGGCGGCTCACGGTGCTCCCGCTTGGCCTCGATGATCTGCTCGAGAGCCTGGGTGTAGGTGTCCTGGAATTCCTCACCCTCAAGATCCTCGCGGGTCATGCTGTCCATGAGCGCGAGCGCGCCGTCGATCTCCTCGTCGCTCAGCTCGACGGGCGGCGGCAGCAGTTCCTCCGGCGACCTGACCTCATCGGGCCAGCGCATCGCGTGCAAAACGATGGCGTCCTCGCGGACCCGGAGCAGCCCGAGGCGTTCGCGGCCGGACCAGGCGTACTTCGCCACGGCCACCTTGCTGCTCCGGGCCAGGGCCATGCGCAGCAGTTTGTACGGCTTCGCGGCGACCTGCCCGCTCGGGGCCAGGTAGTAGCCCTCGCCGATCTTCAGAGGGTCGACGGAGTCCAGCGGCACGAACGCGACGATCTCGATGGCCTTCGCCGTCGGCAGTGGCAGGTCCCGCAGCTCTTCGTCGCTGATCGGGATGACCTGCTCCTTGGTCAGCTGGTAGCCCTTGCCGATCTCGCCCTGGTCGACCTCGCGGTCCTCGATCTCGCAGTACTTGCGCACCCGCACCCGGCCCATGTCCTCCAGGTGGTACTGGTGGAAGCGGATCGAGTGGTCCTCAGTAGCGCTGGCCACGGAAATCGGCACGGTGACCAGGCCGAAGCTGATCGCGCCGCTCCAAATATTTCGGGGCATGACAGACCTCCGTGACTACCCCCGAGCAACACCAGGCTATGAGGGCAACCACAGCCGCGCATGTGCAGGGGCGCCTGCCTATCCCGCCCGGACTCCCGTCGCGGGCAGGAGGTTGAGCACCAGGACGACGAATCCCCGCCGGGGCGAAGCAGCGCCTGCGGGTGTAGTGGGGAGGCTGTTCGGAGGTGTGAGCCAGTGTGGGCATGGTCGCTGGTGGGCTGGAAGTAGGCCTCTTCCCGGGGCGCACCTTCGGCGCGAGCGCCTGGCCTGGAGGACTCCTCAGCCGTAGCCCGCTCGTCCCGTTATCCCGGCTCGTGGTGTGGATCGAGGGATGCTGGTGACACCATGCGAATGTTCTGTGTCCTTGCCGTCCTGGTGGGCGCGAACCTGCTCAACAATTTGCTCGCGCCCGGCGCCTACGTACCCACCTGCGTGGTCGCGGCTGCCGCGCTGCTGCTGATCGCCCGGTGGGACGGTCTCACCCGCGCCGATCTCGGGCTCGATGCGGTTGCCTTGCGCCGAGGGCTGTGGTGGGCATTGGTCCTGGTAGGCGCGGTTCTTGCCGTCTTTTTGGTCGGGCTTGCTCTGCCGGCCACCAGGGAGGCGTTCGAGGACGAGCGCGCCGCGGGCCTGACTCTTGGGCAGCTGCTGTGGCGGGTGCTGATCCGGGTGCCGGTCGGCACTGTGCTGCTGGAGGAGGTCGCCTTCCGGGGTGTCTTGTGGGCCATGGTGCGGCGGCGGCGTGGTACTGCGTGGGCCACGGCTGTGTCGTCGTTGCTGTTCGGGCTCTGGCATGTGCTTCCCTCCCGCGGGCTGAGCCGGGCCAACGCGGCCGCAGCGGTCCTCGGCACGGGGCCGGCGGGCAGCGTGCTGCCGGTCGCGGCCGCCGTTGTCGCCACGACCGCAGCAGGGGTCGTTCTGTGCGAGCTGCGGCGCCGGTCCGGAAGCCTCCTGGCGCCCGTGGCGCTGCACTGGGCCGTCAACGGCTTCGGCTATGTGCTGGCTTGGGCAGTACCTCGATCGAGGGGCGAGTACTGAAGCCGCAGTGCTGGATCACGTTCGGAACCACGAGCCCAGAGATCGTCGGCGGCTCTGCTGCTATGGCCCGCTGGGGCCGGGAAGTGCTAGGCCACCTGGGCGAACTTACGCGGCAGCGCCTCTGATCCCCGCGCAGCATGGAGGCATGAGCACTGCATCCGTGGCCCAGTCCCGCAGCGCGGAATTGCGCCTGGCCATCGCCATGCGCGGTGGGGTGAGCCTTGCCGTCTGGATGGGTGGCGCCTGCTGCGAAGTGGCCCGGCTGCGGGCAGCGGCCCCCGGACCACGGGGGGAGGAGCGGCCACGGAGTACAGGCACGACCGTGTACCGCAGTCTCCTGGAAACGTGCGGATATGAAGACGTGGACATCGATGTTCTCGCGGGAACCAGTGCTGGCGGGCTCAACGGGGTCCTGCTCGGGTGTCATTTGGTCTATGGCATGCCGTTCGGCTCCGGTGTGCGCGACTTGTGGCTACGCCTCGGCGACCTTGAGGGGCTGCTGCGCCCTTCGAGGCCTTGCCACCCGCCTATTTCGCTGTTGCAGGGCAACGAAGTTTTCTATCGCGAATTGCGCCGAGCGCTGGACGGTCTCCTTGCCAAGCCCAGCGACCCCGGATGGAAGCGCGCCGAGTCGCTTCGGCTGATCCTGACAGCGACTCGGCTGTGGCCCCGCCGGGATTGGGTGCGGCCGACGCTGGGCCAGCCGCTGCTGGCGGGCCGTTCCCAGGCGTACTTCCGCTTTCGCCATCGCCTGGGCCTGACGGACTTCCCTGCCGAGGGGCCTGCCCGATCCCTGGCCCTGGACCGGCTCGCCTACGCGGCACGTACGTCGTCCTCCTTCCCTGCCGCCTTCGAACCCGGCCGTGTGTACGTCGGCGGCGAACCTCCCCCGCCCGGAGCTCCGTATGTCGACATGCGCGGGATCAGCAGCGAGACCGGCTACCCCGACGAGAACCTGGAAGGCTGCGCCGAAATGGTCGACGGCGGCCTGCTGGACAACATCCCAGTCGCCTGGGCGGTCCGCGCCATCGCTGGTACCCCCGTGACGCGGCGGGTCGACCGCTGGCTGCTGTTCCTCCAGCCGGTTCCGCCCTCCCCGTTGACGCCGAAACCGGAAAGCAGCCACAGAGTCACTCGGCTAGTGCGGCTTGCTGCGAAGTCTCTCGCCGTGAAATTCGGGTTCGAATCCCTTCGCGACGACGCCCTCGAACTGCGAGCGGCTGCCACTGCCGCCCAAGGGCGGGAAGCGCTCGCCGGGGCGCTGCCTAAGACGCTTAAAGCCCTGATCGCTGCGGGGGCCGAACAGCTGGCCTTCTACCCGGCCGCTGTCGGGTTGGCCGAGGCCGGAAGGCTCGTACGGTTGCTGGAGGATCCGACTGAGGTGACTGGCCCCGATTCGTTGCCGATGCCGTCCGGCCCGAGTCCACTGAAGCCGCTGGACGAGAGTGCTGGACCGAGCTCCGCGCAGCTCTTCGCCGCGATCCGCCAGGCCTCAGCCGGATTGACACCCACCCCGCGCAGCAGCCCTCTTGGTCTGGCCCGCGCCGTCCGGCTGCTCATGGACTGGGTCAGGGCCCACGAAGCCGGGCCTGCCCCGCCCGCCCCGGTCGCCACCGCCGAGTGCCGTCAGCGGCTTTACGCGTGCCGCTTCGCCGTCGCCACCCTGATCGCTGCCCGGGACCGTCTGCTCCTGCGCTGCTATGCGAAGGCTCTCGCACAGGGCGCGCCCCCCACTGATGCCACCGCCCCGTACCGGCAAGCGACGGGCCGTCTGATGACCCTGTGCCCCCCGCTGCCCGGCGGCGAGGACGCTGCGGGATGGCACGACTGGTCGGCGCGCCTGGCGCAAGCCCTCGACGAGTCGGAGGAACTGCCGGCCGATTGCTTGCCTGACTCGTCGCAGCCATATGAAGAACTTTGGCAGCGCGTCGGAGCACTCGGCAGGTACATCGGCACAACACTGAGCCCGGCCGCATCGTGCCAGGACACCCCGTATCAGGCCCTGTACGAGGCCGCCCGCAAGACCGGCCCAGAAATGGTTAAGGCGCTGACCGCCGCCGAGACGCTCCTCGGACCACTGCGCCCAGACCCGCTTCTCGAGGCCCCGCACATCGACTTCCACACCGTTTCCGCCGCAAACTCCAGCTGGGCCACCCGCACCGTGTTCGGAGCGGACGGACCAGGCACCCAAGAGGACCTAGTCAAGGCCAAGCTCAGCGGCAACCAGCTCAGCAACTTCGCCGCCTTCCTCAGCGCCCGCTGGCGGCTCGGCGATTGGACCTGGGGCCGGTTGGATGCTGCTGCCTCCCTGGTCTCTGTCGTCGCCACCGACGAACGCCTCGCCGACACCTTCGGCAGTGCGGCGGACGCGACTACCCTGGGCGTCCAGATCGCCGCCCGGATGCCGGAGGGCTCGCGTTTCCTCACGCTCTGGGAGGAGAACCTGGAGGAGCAGCCGCACCCCGATTGGGACCGGGTGCGCTATGTGCTCACCGCACTGCGCCAGAAGGAGATCCTCGATGAGGAACTCCCCATGATCGCCGCCCTGCACACGAAGGGCATCCGCTCGGGCAACCGGCCCGTACCTCCGTCGGACCCTGTCCCCCTCCGCGACGAGGATGCCTTCGGCAAAGCCCTGGCCGCCTTCCGGGAGATCGGCACTGAAAGGGTCACAGATCTGGTCCGCGTCCGGGATCCGCGCCGGGCCGCCCTACGGGTTGGATTGCTCGTCTGGCCTGCGGTGCAGCCGTCCGGCGAGACCGTCGGTCCCCGTCTCTCTCGATGCCTGCTGGGGATGCTCAAGCCGCTGGTCTGTCTAATGCCACTACTGTCCTTCCTCGCGCCGCCTCCCACCCTTACCGCAGTGGCCCTAATGTGGATCGGAGCCGCCTTCAGCACGGGGCGCTGGAGCTCTCTGCCCGTGCACATCCCGCTTTGCGTTTTCGCCATGGCTGGCCTTGGGGCTTGGACCTTGAGGCTTCGCGGGCGGGGGGCGCGCTGGCTCCTGCCGCCCACGTTCCTCGCGCTGTTGCTCGCCTTCATCGCGCTGGCAAACACGTGCGACCTGCACACTCCGGAGCTCAACACCTTCGGTCGCTCCCTTCTCATCGGCGCCGCGTATGCCCTCGCTGCCGTGCTCGTCCTCCAAATCGGCTGGGACCGGGGGGCCTGGTTCCCGCTGACGGCCGTCGCCGTAATCGCTGGAGTCCTCGCGGGTGCTGGCCAGTGGGGCCACAACCGGCTTGGCGGCTGGTGGGCTGCCCTGATCCTTTACCTGGTGTTGCTCTGGATCACGGCGATGATCTCCTGGATCCCCCCGCGGCAGCGAGAGCCGCAAGCAGGCCCGGAGTGAGTCGGAGTTCGGCATCCACATGTTCTCGCGCTACGTCGGCACCAGCGACGACGTCGAGGCCGAGCAGTCCCTGGCGCGCGGCGAACACCTCGTCAACCGCACCACTGACCACCCGCACGACCTCAGGGCCCGGCCGCCGATGAAGCCACCGCCCGGCTGGGGCTGAGGGCTGAGGGAGGGGCGGGGTGGGCAGCGCGGCCGGGCATCAGTGCGCTCGCCGGTGTTGCGTGTCGGCCGGGCCGCCGCGCTGCGCCGCCGTCACGGCGACGGCAGTGTCAGGAGGGTGCGGCCTCTTGGTGTGGTGTCGGTGGTGGTGAGAGTCGGTGGTACTGGTCTGGGGATGCGGTGTGTCAGCGCTGGTCAGTGGGGTGTGAGGGTGAGAGCGGCACTGTCATGAGGTGAGAGGTGCAACGAGACGCGCCCGGCCGGGGCGGCCGGGCGCGTCGTTGTTCTATCGGGGCGTAGGTTGAGGCGTTCGCTTCACGCTCGCGGTGTTGGTCAGCGGTGGTGGCTGCCGTGGCGGTGGTGGCCCCAGGAGGCGTCGTCGATGAAGCGGCCGCGGTCGTTGCGCAGGGTGGCAGTGTCGGAGCGGTTGTCCCAGACGTAGTGGCGGCGGTCCTGGTAGAGGTCGGTGCGGGTGTCGCGGCCGATGCCGGTGTGGATACGGACCGTGGAACGGCCTTCCAGGCGGTAGTGGTCGAAGGTGTAGGTGCGGCCGTCCTCGTCCTTCAGGGTCCAGCCGTCGAGGTTGACCGCGCGGCGGGCGGTGTTGGTGATTTCCACCCACTCGCGGGTCAGGGAGCGGTCGTCACGGCCGGGGGAGTCGTACTGGACGGCGATGATCTGGACCTTGGGCCGGTCGGGGCGGGGGTGGTCGGCGGCGGATGCCGGCAGGGTCGCCACCGAGGCGAGCGCGCCGGCGGTTAGCGCGGCGGCGGCGATACGGCGAGCGGTGACAGAAGCGGAAGCGGACATCAGGTCCCTCACGTACGGACGCCCTCCCCGGACAAGCCCTTTAGACGTTGTTTCACTTGGTGAGTCGGCGGTAGCTGATGAGGGCTGCGGCGATGCCGACGAAGGCCAGGAAGTGTTCGGCCTTTCGCTCGTAGCGGCG
>NZ_JNXD01000046.1:0-17027 GCF_000725785.1 Streptomyces flavovariabilis
ACCATCTCGCCGACCCACTCACCCATCGCCACACAACGAGTCTGGCCCTGCCGCTGACGCGGCAGGGCCAGAACCCAAGATCTTCATCAGACTTCTAGGCCGTGTTTTAGGAAGCGGGTGAGTCTTGGGCGGAAAGTTCTTCGGCCAGTTCCATACAGCGCAGGCGGGCTGGGGAGAAGTCGTAGGGCATCTTGCCGGTGGCTTCGAACACGCTCATGGAGTCAGCCTCCCGCCTGCCAGAGCTGAGGTGGGCCTCGCCCTCGCCGTCATCGGCGGTGGCGGGGTGCAAAGTGTTCCAGGCGTCGAAGAGGTCATCGTCGTCCTCCCCCAGGCCGGACTCCTCGATGACGGCCTGCAGGGCGCTTTCGAAGGTGTGCCGCTCGACGGCCACTTGAGCCACCCGTGGATCATCGACGGCGACACTGTCATCGAGTGCCTCCTCGGCCTCATCGATGCGGTCGGAATCCTCCCGCAGAGTGGGATGCGTGGCCAGGACGACGAAGCGGGTGGCCTGGACAGCCGCGCCGAGCGGGCCGAAGATCCGCTCAGTGACCAGCAGACTGTCCAGGTCCGCCTGACGCAGGGAGCCCTCAGGCAGGCTCTTGAGGCGTTCGGTGACGAAGTCGGAGAGCAGGCCCATCCGCCTGCCTTCGGTGCGCATCCGCTGCACGGCGGTCCGCTGCCGCCGCAATTCCGCCTCCTGCTCGGCAAGGGTTTCCTCCAACCGCTCCAGGATGCCCGCGATACCTTCTCCGCTGTCCGCACCGGCGGAAGCCGTGCCGGTGGTAAAGGCGTCACGGATGTCGTCCAGGGCGATCCCGGCATCGGCCATCTTGCGAATCCACAGCAGGCGGATCATGTCCTCGTACCCGTAGCGGCGGCGGCCATCGCCGCCCCGCTCAGGCTCGGGGAGCAGCCCGATCTCGTGGTAATGGCGAATCGCCCGTGGCGTGCTGCCGGCGAAGGCCGCCGCGTCACCGATCTTGACCTGGCGGGGTGGCTTGAAAGACGAATGCATGAGCAGGGACCTTTCCTCAAGGCATCGGGACGTAAGTCCAGCGGACCACATGCCGCTACGGAAGGTGCAACCCCATACACACCGCTCCGCCCAATGACAAGAGATGCGCGTTCGTCGACGCGGTCGCCCAGGTCGCCGCGGGCGCGACGGTCGTGGATCCCGAGGTGGTCCGCCAACTCCTCAACCGCCGCCGTGATCCCCTGCAACGCCTGACCCCAGAGAGCGCGAAGTCCTCGCACTGATGGCCGAGGACCGCACCCATACCGCCATCGCGGGCGAGCTGTACGTCACTGAGGCAGCGGTCAACAAGCACGTCAGCAGCACTCTTCAGAAACTCGAACTCCGCCTCGACGGTCACGGACACCGCCGCGTCCTCGCGGTCCTCACCTACCTCCGCGGATGATCAGCGACGATCGGTTGCCAGGCGCTCGGTGAGCGAAGGCGCCTGCCGAGAACGTCCGGTCGCTGGCAGGACGGTGCTAGTTCTGTGACCGGGAAGGTTCGCCCGTGACCTTGACCTCTACCGCAGTTGAGGTTCAAGACTTTCACCATGGCCAATGATCTTGAGCTTGCCGCAGATGCCCTGCCCGATCCAACCCGTCCGGACGCGGGTCTCGTCCTCATCTCCGAATGGCAGACACAGGGCCGTGAAGAGCAGGAAAGAGTCATGAGCGGTGTCATGGACGTCTGGGAGAACACCCGGCTTCCCACCGCCTATCTCTCGCGTTACTGCCTCGAAGGATCCGACGGCCGCACAATCCTCAACTATGCCCAGTGGACCAACAGCGACGCCCACCGGGCGTTCGCTGCCAACCCACAGAATCAGCAGACCCTCGGCAGCGCGATCCAGGGCCTGTTCACAGCCGGCCCGCCCGGTCGCTACAGGCTCTATCGCTCCATCGCCCTGCGCGAGGCCGCCGTTCGATACTTCACCACGGCGTCCTACGACATCGAAGACTCCGAAACCGCCCGTGAACTCGCCGACACGTTGGCCACCCGGAGCGTCGCCGCCGCACCCACCGCGTTGATCGCTGAGCACTTCCACATCAGCGAGGACGGGCAGCGTCTCTACGTCCTTAGCGCACACGAGGCCGAACCGGACGAAACCAATCCGTGCTTCCGCCCTTACCGCGGTCTGGCCCGGCGGCGGCCCGTCGCCACCTGAAAGGCTCACACCCACAAACGCCGCATCCCCTCAGGCCCACCGTCCACCCCGGCGAACCTTGCCGGTCACAGCACGAGCCGACGACGAACGCGGCCGGGCGGAGCTCGCGGAGTGGGCGCATCGACCAGCTGCTCGCCGCCGTCCGGTCGACGGGCCGGGCGACCTTCAGCTGGTGGACGGTGGCGACGGTCTCGCGGCGGGCCTTGGCGCGCTCGGTGAGCACGAGGGCGTCCTCGCCGGAGATGAAGTGCGTCCGCACGGTGACGGACGACTCGCCGGCCTCCAGGGGGATACCCTCACCGGCCACGACGAGCGTGCCGCGGTCCTTGCCGCGCCGGATGTTGTGCGGGGCGGCCCCAGCGTCGACCGGGGCCTCACCCAGCGCCATCTTGGCCTGGGACTCGGTGCCGAGGACGAGAGAGCCGCGGATGTGGTTGCCCTCGCGGGACCGCTTGGGCAGGTTCCCGTCGGTGGGGTCCTGGGTGCCTTCCCAGATGGTGACGTTCACCGCGCGCCCCTGGTCGTGGATCTTCTTCACGGCTTGGAAGTAGCGGGACGTGGCCTTGCTGCCGCCGTAGGGGCGGCCGTCCTCACTCTTGGCGCCGCAGCCGTAGGCGACCTGCGCCTCGTCGACGATGAGGACGACGGGCCCGGAAGCGGGGGTCTGTGCGGGCCATCTCGCGGGTGACGCCGTCGGTGGCGCCGGACTCTTCGAGCAGGGCGATAGGGGTCTGTATCTCGGTGACGCCCCACTCGACCATGTCGGTGGCCTGCGCGACGTGGTCGTCGGTGGGCCCTTGGATGAGGACCTGGCCAGGCCGAGGAAGTCGCGCCAGTCGCCGACGCCCTTGAGGTCGGCGATGTAGAAGTCGACGGTCATCTCGAAGGCCAGCCAGAGGGCGAAGGCGCGCAGGGAGGCGGTTCTGCCCTGGTGGAACGCGCTGACCGGCACTGGAGTCCCAAGATCACTGGATAACTGTTGCGGCGCAGCACGGGACGGAGCTCGCCGCCGCTCTGAGCTCCCGCGCCAGTTGGGAGCGGCGGGCCGGGGCCTGGCCCGCCGCCGGGGCGTGCCCGGGGTGCTGCGCACCCCAGACCGCGCGCTGTGCGCGCTCACGCCCGGGTGGGCCAGGCCGCCGGGCCGCTGCGCGCCCCGACCGCGCGCTGCGCACGCTCGCCCTGCCTTCCACCCTCGCCGGGCCCGCTGCGCGGCCTACCGGCGGCCCGCCCGGTACCGGGCAGACGCTGCGCGCCGCCCGGCCGTCTGCGACGGCTGGGCGGCAGATCCGCACCGCTGCGCGGTGCGGATGGGCGGCACGACGACCGGGCCCCGGCCCGCCGCTCCAGGGCGTTGAAATTAGAAACGGTGGGAGGCCCGCACAAGCCTCTTACCCTGTGCCCCCCACTTCGTTTCCCGCGCCGCCGGCCTGAGTTGAGCGCCCATCGGGGCCGCTCCTCACCGCCCCCATTCCGCGCCCACCCCACGGCACCCAGTCCCCCTTGAAAAGGCATCGAGGATCACAAGTTCGGCGACAGAGCCTGAACTTGTCGTTCAACGTTCGGCGCCCGTGGCGTCGCGGAGTCGAATGCTCGGGCAGAGGTGGAAAGTTCGGGATCTCCCTCGATCCGCTACGAGATACGCGTCGACCTTCACCTCGGACTGCTTCAACTCGCCTGCAGCATGATCTGCTTGACTCCGAACCTCGTTCTGAATCGATCAGTTAGAGACAGCTCTCGGGGCGGCGGCATGGTCGTCCTTCTCGGTCGGCTGATGAGGGGTGTGGATAGGACGGACCGAGGCGAAGGCTGTGGCGAGCTGGTCGAGCAGGGGCGCTGCGGAGGGGTGGGGGTCACGGCGTGGTGTGATCGCGTAGATGCCACGGGTCGGGGGATCGACGAGGGGCAGGGTGGTGACTCCGGTGCGCAGGGCGCCCGTCAGGACGCCGGGTATCAGCGCGATTGCGTGACCGGTTGCGACCAGGGCCAGTTTGCCGACCAGATCGGCTGCGGTGAGGCCGATGCGGGCGCTTACACCGGCGCGGGCAGCGTGTTGGCGCAGAAGCGCCGCCGAGCCGTCGTTGTCCTCGACCCAGATCTGGTCGGCCAGCGTTTGTATGTGCACTGGGCCGCGCCCGGCCTGCGGATGGCCGACGGGCAGTGCGACGACCATGTCGTCCAGGCCGAGGAACCGGCGTTTGACCCGGGGGTCGTGCGGCAGCCCTGGCGGTGCATCGGTGACAACAGCGATGTCGAGATCGCCGGCGATCAGGCGGTTGTGTAGTTGCGCGGTCAGGCCTGGCAGCAGGTTCCACCGGATGGATCCTGCTCGCTCGAGCAGCCCCCGGATGGCCTCGGGAACGATCCCTGCGGCCAGAGACGGTGTTGCGCCGACAGCCAGCGGCCGAGTGAACGTCCCGTCACGAACATCTCGTACGGCACGAACAGCGCGGTCCGCCTCGTTGAGCGTGGCCACGGCGTGGTGCCGGAACACCTCGCCGGCAGGCGTCGGACGCACACCGCGCGCATGGCGTTCCACCAGAGGCACGCCGAGTTGCCGCTCCAGCCCGGCGATCTGCCGTGAGACGGCGGACTGCGTGTGATTGAGCTCGGCCGCCGCCGCCGACAGTGACCCGAGTCGGCACACGGTCACGAAGGTGCGCCACACCGTCAGTTCCATGGCGTCAGTATGCACAGCTGGCATGCGTCTCCCGCATGGCTGGCCTGCACAATATGCGCTTGTCGCAGGCTTCCCGGTGCGCCACTGTGGCGTGCATGACCACACCGAACAGGATCGCCGTCCTCGGCTTGGGGCGCATGGGTGGCGCGATCGCGTCTCGACTCACTGCCCAGGACTGGGACGTCGTGGGCTGGACACGCTCAGGGCGCACATCAGGCACCGTCAAGACGACCAGCGATCCGAACGAGGCAGTGGCAAGGGCCGATCTCGTGCTCCTGGCGTTGTTCGACGGCCCGGCCTGCCAGCAGGTCCTCGACGACGTCCGTGACTCGCTGCGACCGGACACGATGGTGCTGAACACCAGCACCATCGCCCCTGCCGAAGCCTCGAATCTGGCCCGGCAGCTCGGCCCGTCCTACGTTCACGCGCCCGTGCTCGGCTCCGTGCCGGCTGCCGCCGCGGGCGCCCTGCAGATTCTCGCCGCCGCCGACCAAGACGCGCTCGATCGAGCCCGACCGGTTCTGGAAATGCTCGGCACCGTGCGGCGCGTCGACGACGCCGCCACCGCCGCCGCGCTCAAGCTGATCGCCAACAACAGCCTCGCCGGCGCTGTCCTCGCAGTGCGCGACTCACTGCGGCAAGCGGACGCCCTCGGCCTACAGCGCGCCCAGGCACTGGACGTCCTCGAACTCGGCCAGCTCGGCGGGCTCGTGGCCCGCAAACGCCCCTTCCTCGACGGTGAGTCGCGCGCCGACACCGCCGACTTCACGATCGGTGCGCTGGCCAAGGACATGACTCTGCTGGCCGACGCGTCGAACACCCCTCTGCGTAGCGCCGTCGGTCTGGCCGACACCTCTGCCGCCCCCGAGGCCGACATCGCCATGGCCGCCACAGCCCCCGCCGTGTCGGACGCCGTTCTCCAACCACTCCGCGCCTACATTCGCGGACATGCCACCGGCGAGCCCGCCCACTTCCGCGACGCGTTCCTCCCCACCGCCCACATCGAGGGAATCCGGGGCGGCGCTTTCGTCTCGTGGCCTCTGGACGAATACTGCGCTCTCTTCCACGGTCACTCGGCCCCGGACGAACCGACGCGCTCTCGCCGGATCGACACCGTCGACGTCCACGGCACCATCGCGACCGCGACCATGACGCTCCAGCACGGCGCGGAAACCTTCACCGACCTCTTCCTGCTGGTTCGCGTCGACGACAGTTGGCGCATCGCCAACAAGGCTTACCACCGGCACTCATGAGAGAGCGAGAAGCGATCCCTCGCTCGTTGCAGCGTCGCGTCGGGATCAGGTGTTCCGGCCGGTGAAGTCGGTGTTGCCCTGGCTGGTCCCTCGGTCCATCAACCAGACTCCCGGCCCGCCCCTGAATCGATGAATTTCGACCTAGCCTCAGGGAACGATCACTACGCGCTCGGGGAACGATCTTCGGCAAGCCGTGAAGGTGCAGGTCAAAGCTCCGGCGCCGTGATCACACCAGCCATTCCAAGATCATCCCATGAGTTGGAGTGGCTCTGCGCGATGTCCCACGGAATCCGATGGCGCGACGCAGCACTGGTGTCAAGAATCGCCGGATGCATGAAGTGAAGCTGCCCGACGGGATCATCACTCTGTCCCCGCTGCGCCTGGACGATGCGGAGGCGCACCTCGCGGGGGAGGACGAGCCGCTGGTTCGCTGGCTCAGCGGCGGTCCCGGCACACGCGAGGGCGTCGATACCAACATCCGGCACTGCCTGGAACAGTGGGAGATGGCCGGGCCACTCCGCGCAATCGGCATCCGGGTGGGCGTCGACGAGGCGCTCGCGGGACGATCGACCTGCGGTTCGCAGCAGAGGGCCTGGCTCCCGGCCAGGTGAATGTCGCCTATGGCCTCTACCCATTCTGGAGGGGCGCGGCCTGGCCACCCGCGCGGTCCTCCTGGTACGCGGCAAGCGAGGGCGGGAAGGAGGCGGTGATCCGGGTCGAGCCGGAGAACGCCGCATCTGCCGCAGTCGCCCAGCGGGCGGGGTTCATCCCCGGCAAGCACACTCACGGCGAGGATGGGACACGTCTCGACTGGTACATCCGGGACCCGGGCATCGATACCCAGCGATGACCCCGGTCCCCCAAGCCGGCATGAGCGCGTTTTTGACAACGCGTGACCAGCGATTACGGGTCAGGCCTTAGGCCGCCTCTGGCCTCACTGCGCGTCGGGCTGCCTGCAATATGACTCGCCATGGCACCCGCCTCCGTGTCGAGTGGTTCGCCCCGACGAGACGGAATGGGCACATCCAATTTCGCGCAGGTGGCCTTGCCGTGCACTTCAGGCGTCCGGACCTGACCTGCGCCTCTACCACGGGCCAGAGGGCCACGAGCGGATCTACCATTCGTGGCCTGGGACGTCAGCCGAAACGGCGCCCGCGGCGCTGTGAGTGATTGTTCTTGAACTGCGGCTGGCTTTGGGCGGCAGCCAGTGATCGCTTGGATGCGGGATGCTCACCACCCCTGACAGCACCTTGTGCCGTGGCTCGCGTCAGGTGATCTATTCGCTGTGCACGGGCGAGAAGCGTCCGTAGGGTTCCGCCATGACCGACGAGAGCGAGCGTGCAGTGCAAGCAGCTATGGATGCCGAATTTCGGCTGCTTGATCCGGAGGTGCGCGCTTTTCCAGCCCGCGTGTTGGAGCTTTTGCACCCGGAGTTCACTGAGTTCGGCGTGTCGGGACGCCGGTGGGACATGAATTCCATCCTCGCGGTCACGAGCGGCGGAACGGTGTCATCGAAGTCTCCGGTGCAGGTCAGCGAGGTGTCCGGGGTCGTTCTGGCTCCCGGCGTCGTTCACCTGACGTACTTCGCCGACAACCAAGGGCGTCGGGCCTGGCGAAGCTCCTTGTGGCGGCTGACGGAGACGGGCTGGCGCATGTACTTCCACCAGGCAACTCCTGTTGCATCCGAGGTCGAGTCGCCATG
Source organism: Streptomyces flavovariabilis (assembly GCF_000725785.1). Classification (NCBI taxonomy): domain Bacteria; kingdom Bacillati; phylum Actinomycetota; class Actinomycetes; order Kitasatosporales; family Streptomycetaceae; genus Streptomyces; species Streptomyces flavovariabilis. The sequence continues at coordinate 7,816 of NZ_JNXD01000046.1, forward strand.
CAGGTCACCGGCGGTGATGGAGTACAGATCGCCTTAGAGGCTCCACCAGTAGGTAGGCACGGGAGTCAGTTGCCTACCCAGGGCGTTCGATTACCTGACGCAGTCAGGCCGTGCGGGCACGGAGGCGGCGCAGCATGCGTGGGTCCTCGAAACCGACTGAGCGGGCGGCGGCGTCGATCGTCGCGCCGTGGCTGATGAAGTGTTGGGCGCGTTCGAGGCGGAGGGTCTGCTGGTAGCGCAGTGGGGTGAGCCCGGTGGCGCGGCTGAAGAGGCGGGTGAGGGTGCGTTCGCTCACGCCGACGGCCGAGGCCAGGGTGGGCAGCGGGAGCGATTGGTCGAAGCGGGCGTCGATGAGGTCTTGGGCGCGGTGCACGGTGTCGTCGAGGTGAGACCGGTGCCGGAGCATCGCGCTGGACTGCGGCTCATGGCCGTTGCGGCGAGCGTAGACGACCATGTCCCGGGCCACCTGGGCGGCGACGGCTGGGCCGTGCCGGGTTGCGACCAGGTGCAGGGCCAGATCGATGCCGCTGGCGATGCCGGCCGAGGTGATCACCCGGTCGTCGGCGATGAACAGGACGTCGCGGACGACCACCGCCCTTGGGTGGCGCAGGGCCAGCTCGTCCTGCACGTCGTGGTGGGTGGTGCAGCGGCGGCCGTCGAGCAGGCCAGCCTGGCCGAGCGCCTCGGCTCCGGCGCAGACGCTGGCCACCGTCCCACCCCTGGCGTGGTGGTCCCGGAGGACCTGCAGGGAGGCGGTGCCGATGGCGGGGGCGTCGGCCAGGGCGACTGTCCGCCAGCCGGGCACCACGATCAGGTCCTCGGGCCCGAGCTCGGGCCAGTCGAGTCCGGCCACCAGCGGCAGCCCCTGGGCGGTGGAGACCTGTGGCTGCTCGGCGACGTAGGCGAGCGTGTAGGGGTGCCCGAAGTCGGCGGCTGTGGAGAAGACCTGCGCGGGGCCGGCCAGGTCCAGCAAGTGGGCTCCCGGCACCAGGAAGAAGACGATGTGGCTCACGATTCGGTCATCATGCCTGAAGTCCTGCTGCGGCCTCCAGCTGGTCGACCGTCGCGATGGTGGCGAAGCGTCCGGCGAGGGCGTACTCGGTGCGCCTGATGACCTCTTCGGCAGGCAGCGTGCGTGGGTCGGCCAGCAGCTCAGCGACGCTCTGGTCGGCGGGAGCGTCGCGGTGGGGGATGGGATTGGTCGCGGTCGCGTCGACGACAAAGGTGACCCGGTAGCCGAGGTCGCCGGCGACGCGGGTGGTGGTCTCCACGCACTGCTCGGTGCGGATGCCGCAGACGGTGAGTTCGCGGATGCCGCACTCGGTGAGGAGTTGTTGCAGGTTGGTGGTGGTGAAGGCGTTGTGTGAGGTCTTGTGGATCAGCGGCTCCCCATCCGCCTGCTCCAGCTCCTCCATCAGCCGGACATGGCCGAGGGCCGGGTCGAAGACATCGCCGGTGCCGGGCTCGGAGTGCAGTACCCACACCACCAGGTCCCCAGCCTGGCGGGAGAGCCGGACCAGTCGGTTCACCTGGTCGGCGATCTTCAGGTCGGAGGTGGTTGCCCAGAGCGGACGGGCGCGGAAGGACTCCTGGACATCGATGACGATCAGTGCTCGGGTCATGTCCCCAAGCCTGAGCCGCGCGGGCGGGGCGGCGACAGGCCGCATCGGGTCCGGCAGCGGACTGATCCGGTCAGCAGTAGGTCAGGCAGTTGAGCAACCGCAGCAGGGCCGAGGGAACTGCGCGAGATCGGTGGGCAGCTGCCTGTGCCCTCCCGCTTCGCGCACGCAGTTGATCAAGCAAAGCCTCGCGTCTCTGGACAGTGCACATTAGGGCGTCCGCCAGCCGGTCATCGAATGCGAGGGTTTCGTGGGCGAGAGCCCCAGCGGTAGAGCGTCCAGGCGCGTCGGAGCAGGCAGCGGATGGTGATGATGGCGCTGGCCAGGGCGATGAAGAACTCGACTGGGGCTCTTCGTCGCTCGGTACAGCGGCGGAGCTTGCCGAAGTTGTTCATCCAGGAGTTCGTGCGCTCCACCACCCACCGTTCGCCAGCCTGGATGAGGGTCTTCGCGCCGCGCTCGGCGATCTGACCAAAGATCCCTCGGGCCTCCAGGTCCTGGTGGACCATTCTGTAGTCGTACCCGGCGTCCAGGCTCAGGCGCGGGCGCTCGGGCAGGGGCCCCAGGACCGCTTCCAGGTCGGCGAAGCGGTCGAGGGTGGCGGCAGCAGCGTGTGGTCGCGGGTGTTGGCCGGCGCCGGGTCGGTGACCAACGGTATGCCGTGCCCATCCGTCAGCTGTGAGCGTTTGATGCCTTGTTTCGCTCGGTCGACGGGGCTCTTGCCGGCGCACTCGCCGCCGGAGGGGGCCTTGGTGATGCAGCCGTCGGCAGACAGCTGGTCGAGTTCGAGGCCGACCATCCGGTCGTAGGCGGCCAGCACGAGCAGCCTCAGGGTCTCCATCACCCCAGCCGCGATCCACTCGTCGCGGCGGCGGCGCAGGGTAGTGGCGGAGCAGGAGCTGTCGGCCGCCCGCTCGTATCCGCAGCCGAAGACCAGGACCTGCACCAGGCGGTCGAAGACCACCGCGTCATTGATGCGCGGGTTGTGGCAGCCCCACGGATGGCGGTCCTCACGCGTGGGCAGCAGCGCGAGGAACTGGTCACGGATCGGGTCGAGAACGCATGATGGGACGGCAGGCACGGATCCCCCGATGATCATGAAGCGTAGAGAACTCCATGATCGGGCGAACCGTGTCTGCCCTGCTACCGCCACTCAGTTCAGCACCTACTGGCGGACGCTCTTAGAGACCGTGAGCAGCGGACTGCCGCTGGTGCTGCTGCACGGATTCTTCGGAGACCGCACCACGTGGCGGTCCGGCTACGTCGATGCCCTCGCCGACAGCCATCGCCTCGTCCTCATCGATGGCCGTGGTCACGGCGGAAGCGATGCACCCCACGACGTGGACAGCTACCGGATCGACCGTCAAGTCGAGGACGTCACCGCCGTACTCGACGAGCTGGGCTTGGTGGGCGGCCATTTCCTCCAGGACCATCCACGGCACAGCGACCCTGTGGTGCCCCGACTGACCCAGCTTCCGGATGATGTCCGCACGCGGTCCTTCGGGCGGCAGAAGGTTCACGGCATTCGTATCAAAGATGATCACTAGGCCTCCCCGTCTCATTGAGGAGGTATCTCAACCGGCAGCTGAGCCGGATGACTATGGAAGGCACCGACCGCACCTGATGCGCATCCATCCGTACGGTGGCGCGGCTACCGGTGCAGAGCCACCACGGAATCCAGCACATCGCGGCCTGCGGCGGCAGATTGCTGTCTGGTGAGCGGGTGTTGGGATGTCGGGGTGGCTGGGGTCCGGTGGTTTGGAGGCGCAGGTTCCACGGCTCACCGGGCCCCAGCTATGAGGCCCGGTTCCCGGGAAGATGGTAGCTACACCGTTTGCCCGGAGAGATGTCCTGATCCGGGACATGCCTGTGGGCCCCGGATATACCCGGGGCCCACAGGCATGCTGCTGCTTGGCGGGTTACCAGCGATACCAGCGTCCCTTGCGGCCACCTGTGTCCGCGGAGCGCATGACGAAGCCGAGCAGCCAGACGACCAGCACGATGACGGCGATCCACCACAGTGCCTTCAGTGCGAAGCCCGCGCCGAAGAGGATCAGGGCCAGCAGAAGAACGAGTAGCAGGGGAACCATAGTTATCAACCTCCGTCGCTCCTCGTGCCCGGCGAATCCAAGAACACACGGTCGATTTCCATGGTTTCTCCACTGCTCTTGCGGGCACTGAACCCAGTTTCTCCACGGCGTTCACCTCACCGTCCGGCCGGTGGGCGGCTGTCGGTTCTCTCGCGTTCCACAGAGCGGCCGCAGCCACCACCCGGTACGTGACACGCGGATCCGCTACGGCACTCTGATCGGCGCAGCCTGGTGGCCGGATGGTGGGGCACTGGACCGGTCGGCCCCGGGGCGTGTTCTTCCTGCCCCGCCAAGGCGCTGCGCGGGGCGGTGCCGTAGTCATCCCCGAGTCGGCTGCGGGGCACCCGCCTTGGCTGCCTGTTCTCGCCTGTACGGTCCGTGGGTGTGAGCGCGGACGCGGTGGCCAACCCGGCAGGCAAGGGTTGGGTCTACACCCCTTGGGAGCTCTTGGCCGTCCAAGGACGGAGAAGAGCTCCCCTTTGTGTGATGTTCGTGCCACGGTGGGGGTGTCTTGCTGTCGCGGTAGGGGGCAGGCGTACAGGGATGCCTGCCCCTGTCTGGAGACCAGCATGACAACTTCCCGCGTGCCGCGGCCCTCACTCGACGGCACACGTGATGACGCCACGACCGCCCGCCTGGAGCGGGAGAACGCGCAGCTGCGGCACGCCGTCGGCTCCCACGCCAGGGTTGACCAGGCCATCGGTGTCCTCATCGCGATCCACCGGCTGACGCCGGCGGCCGGGTTCGAGGTGCTGCGTGAGGTCTCCCAGCACACCAACATCAAGCTGCACAGGGTGGCTGAGATGGTGATCGCCTGGGCCCTGGGGCAGCCGCTGACGGAGTCGGTGGGGCGGCAACTGGACGCGGCCGTGCGGCGGCACTCACGCCAGCAGGATGCTCCTGACGCGGAGGCCGGGTAGAGCGCCGCGCCGGGCATGGCGTGGGTTAAGCGATCAGGGCCTGCTCGACGGTGGAATGGCAGCCGATGACATGGTCCAGACCGACGAGCTGAAAGACTCGCAGCACCGATTCCTGAGCGCCGGCCATACGCAGCCACCCCTCAGCGTCGCTCATGCTCTTGTGTACGGCGACGAAGACGTTGATGCCGCTGGAGTCCATGAAGGTCACGCCGGTGAGGTCCACCACGGTCCGCAGCGGCGTCACGCTGCCAAAGGACAGCAGGGCCTCACTGAACACATCTTTGACATCGTGGTCGATCTCGCCGCGCAGGGTGATCACCCGGATGCCGTCGACGGTGGTGCGGTCGATCGACAGGCCGGGCCGGGCTGCTTCGGGGGTGTTTGTCACCTTGTCCTTGGCTGTCTCTCTGATGGGGGGCTTAAGGCTCCGACACGATAGTGCGTCGGTAACCCGCCTCGATGCTACGGCGAACACGTGTGCGGCCCGTTACCCGGTCCTCACGTGACATGTGCGGCATAGTGCGGGGTACGCGCAGGCGTGTGAACGGGGGGAAACAGAGGTGGATCCGACGGAAGCAGTCCCCGATGGCGAGGGCAGCGTGATGCCTGACGCCCAGCGGATACAGGCCACCGTCGCCCTGGACGGCGACAGCTCTTGTATCGCCGAGGCACGTCACCGCGCGGTGGACTTCCTTGCCCGCGTCCAGGCTGAGCACGGCCTGCCGGTGTCGGCTCGAGCGATGGACCTGACGCAGCTGGTGGTCAGTGAGCTGGTCACCAACGCGCTCAAGTACGCTGCCGGGCCGGTGCTGATGGAGCTGCGCACTTCCGGCGTTGTGGTGGAAGTGGTCGTGTGGGACAGCGATCCAGTCCTGCCGGTGGCCCGGGCCGCCGATGCGGGCAGAGTCGGGCAGCACGGCCTGGAGATTGTCATGGCCGTCGCGCAGGGTTTCGAGGTGCAACGGGAGCCGGTCGGCAAACGAATCACCGTCCGCATCGCACTGCTCGACGACCTGGGTGGTGACATCACCGGACGCCGCCCTCAGTAGCAGCCGGCGTTCCCCCTGCCCTCACCATTTTCCCCGATGGCCTGCCGTGAAGCGGCGGGCACACGGGACGGTCGACGGCGGGGGAGAGGTGAGAGCGAGCGCGGTGCCGCGTGCGAGGGTGCCGCCACCGGCCTGCAGCGTCGCGGTATGACCAAGTCCGGCGCATGCCGGTTTCTGCTCGAGCGGCTTGTCGAGACTATTCCCCTGCACCCACTGGCGGCCGGATGATGAAGGCGTGGGTGCAGGATTAGGGGGTAAGCGCTGCGTCGTCGGCCGCTTCGGCTGGCCGCGGCGGGATCAACCTCGGAGGGGAACAGCATGGCGCCCATGAGCATGGCGGAAGCGCAGACGCGGACGACTGAGCTGCCCGAGGTTGCTGACCCGTCCCGGGTGGCCCCCCAGGACGCCCGCGAACTTTCGAAGCTGTTCTTCCAGCAGCTGGCCATCCTGGAGGAAGGCACCCCGGAGCACCAGTACGCGCGGAACACGCTGATCGAGATGAACATGTCCCTGGTCCGCTTCGCGGCCGGCCGGTTCCGCAGCCGCGGGCCGGAGGAGATGGAGGACATTGTCCAGGTCGGCATGATCGGGCTGATCAAGGCGATCGACCGCTTCGAGCTGTCCCGGGAGGTGGAGTTCACCTCCTTCGCCATCCCCTACATCGTCGGCGAGATCAAGCGGTTCTTCCGCGACACCACCTGGGCTGTGCACGTCCCGCGACGGCTGCAGGAAGCCCGTGTTCAGCTGGCCCGTGCCACCGAGGAACTACGCAGCCGACTGGGCCGCACCCCGACGGTCAAGGAACTGTCGGAGCTGATGAGCCTGCCCGAGGAAGAGGTCCGCGAGGCCCGCCTGGCCGCCAACGGCTACAACTCCTCCTCCCTCGACGCCACGATCAACGGCAGCGAGGACGGCGAAGCCGCGCTGCAGGACTTCATCGGCACCCCGGACACGGACCTGGAGCTGGTGGAGGACTTCCACGCCCTGGCCCCGCTGATCGCAGAACTCGAGCAGCGCGACCGGCAGATCATCCACATGCGGTTCGTCGAGGAACTCACCCAGGCCCAGATCGGCGAACGCCTGGGCGTCTCCCAGATGCACGTCTCCCGGCTCCTGTCCCGCACTCTTGCCCGACTTCGTGAAGGCATGCTCACCACCAGCTGATACCTGTCGCCCGCGAGGGAGGACAGGATGGGCGGCGCGGACGCTGCCGGGGACCGGGGCGCGCTCGACGGGTTTCGCGTCGGCCGGGGTCGCGCTGCGCCGCCGTGCGGGCACGGTGCAGGCGTGCGAGCTGGCGCCACCGGCCGGAGGTATCGGGGGCGAAGCCGACGCCGATCTCCACTTTGGCTTCTTGGCCAGCTGGTGCGAAGTGGACCGCGGAGGTCGATGCCCGGCATCAAGGAGCCGTTTTCCGGCTGCTCGTTGGCTGACCTGGAAATGGATCGCGGCGGCGAAGTCCAGGGCCTGCGGGTTAGCCGCTCATGCGACCCCTTGCGATCATGTCCGCCGTCACCACGGCGGCTGCCGTCTCGCTCTTGGCCCCCTCCGCGTCCGCGTCGGTCACGATGAGCGCAGACCACACCAACGAGGAACTGACGAATCCCGTCAAGGGCGCCGGACCAGCAGGTGATGCGCGCATGCTACGCCTTGGACGCAGACGACGGCTGCATCGCCGACGCCCGTCGTCACGCCATCGCTTTCCTCGACCAGGCCCACGCCGCCCACTACCTGCTCGTGCCTGACCGTGCCCGTGACCTCACCCAGCTCGTCGTCAGCGAACTGATCACCAACGCCCGCAAGTACGCCCCCGGACCGGTCCTGATGGAGCTGCGGATCACCGGTCGCGTCGTGGAAGTAGTGGTGTGGGACAGCGACCACACCGTGCCCGCAGCCAGGCCTGCCCATCCCGGCCGGATCGGCCAGCACGGCCTGGAGATCGTCAAGGCCGTCACCGAGGACCTGTTCATCGAGCAGGAGCCGGTCGGCAAACGCATCACAGCCCGTATCGCCCCGTCCCACACTCCCAGTGATGCCGCGACGGGCAGGTAGACGGCACAGCCCGGCCCTTGCTGCGCCGCTCCCTCGGGGGTGTTGCCTGTCAGCGCGGAGGCGGGGCCCGGTGCCACCTCGATGGTGTATTCGCAGCCGTCGGGCCCGGCAGTGCGCACCAGGATCCGGATCCCGCCCGGATCGTCGAACAGATTCCCGGGGCGTGGTCCCACTTCGGCAAGCCGTCCGTCCTGTGCCAGCAGACGCATCACCAAGTTGCGCAGTTCCTCGCAGGTCATACCCGGACAACGACAGCACGGGCCGCAGCGGTGCTGCTCGGCGAGCGGTTCGCTGAGTTGACCGGCCATTGGGCTTGAAGGGTGCTGGGGGCGCCGTCACGTTGACTGTTGGCGTGGGATGATCTTCGGATTGATCACGCTGGAGGGGCCGTACGTGGAGAGCACGCCGCCGTCGTACAAGGGTCACCGGTACCCGGTCGAGGTCATCTCCCACTGCGTGTGGCTGTATCACCGCTTCCCTCTGTCCTTCCGCGAGGTCGAGGAGCTCATGCTCGAGCGCGGGATCGTCGTCTCCTACGAGACGATCCGCCGATGGTGCGCCAAGTTTGGGCAGGCCTACGCAAACGCGCTGCGCCGCAGGCAGCCCCAGTCCGGAGACAAATGGCACCTGGACGAGGTCTTCATCAAAATCAATGGGGACCAGAAGTACCTGTGGCGGGCCGTCGACCAGGACGGGCACGTCCTCGACATCCTCGTGCAGAACCGCCGGGACAAGGCCGCGGCCAGGCGCTTCTTCCGCAGGCTGATGAAGAAGACGTGCGCGGTGCCGCGGGTGATCGTCACCGACAAGCTCCGCTCCTACGGCGCGGCCCACCGCGAGGTCATGCCCTGCGTCGAGCACCGGCAGTCGAAGTACCTCAACAACCGGGCCGAGAACAGCCACCAGCCAACCAGGCAGCGCGAACGGGCGATGAAAGGCTTCCGCTCCGTGGGCGGCGCCCAGCGGTTCCTGTCCGCGTTCAGCGGCATCTCGCCCCACTTCCGGACCCGCCGCCACCTGATGACCGCTGCCGCCCACCGAGCCGAGATGAGCGTCCGCTTCGCGATCTGGGACCAGACCACCGGCGCTTCCGACCGGCCCACCACGGCCTAACCACAGGCCCGGCTCCCAAGCCCACCCTGCCCCGACGCGCCGTCAGGCAGTCACACACCCAACAACCTCGACACCAGTCGCGGCACAAACCGCCGCTGGTGCTCAATGAACACCTGCGGTAACAGGGTCAAAAAAGCCCGGCTCGCCGACAAGTAACGACTACAGGAAACCGCCCCCCGTAGCTCTCCGGTAACGCCTCGCGCTCATGTCAGTGGCGGGTCGCCAGCAGCGGACGCCGCCAGCACCCTGTCAACAACCTCACGACCCGCAACACCTAGAGGTTGTCCCGTAACCGGTGTGGCGGTTGGTGCGTTGGCTGGGCATGGGTGGGGTGATCTCAGCGGATGATCCGAAGTGGATCGAGCCGTT
>NZ_JNXD01000047.1:0-14245 GCF_000725785.1 Streptomyces flavovariabilis
CCGGAACAGTGTCCACAACTCGTCCGGCACCAACCGCTCCAGCAGATCCGTCATGCACGGCACAACGAGCGATCACGCCATCAGAAACGACGTCTTAGGTACAGGAAGCGTTGGTCAGGAAGTGACGGGCGTGCTGCATCGGTGCCCAGAGTGCCCGCCCGATCAAGCTGAACCCCGTGCAGGAGCGCCTGGGGCGCAGGGTGGAACGGGCTCCGGACCACGGTGCGCTCGGGTCCGTCCAGGAGGAGCGCGTTGTGCACGACGCCGATGCCGCTCTGCACGTCGTCGGGGGTGTGTCCCGGGAAAGTATCCCAGGAGGCGGTTGCGGTGAGAGACCGGTCGACACCGAGATCACGTAAAGCAGGTACGACTCCCCGGTCTCGCCCAGGACGTTGTAGAAGAAGGCGCCGAACGCCTCGCTCCGGCCAGACGGTGGCGGCGTCGACCGCGTGCTGGACCAGCGCGTCGAGGTCGAGTTCGGCGGCCAGGACGCTGCCGACCTCCTGCAGCGGCTCGACGATCACCGCCTCCTCGCGCAGCTCCCGCTGCCGCTGCTCCAGCTCCTGCTGAGACCGGCGCAGGTCCGTCGTGGCGGAGCGCAGCTCTGCCACGACCGTCTGCAGGTGAGCGGCCCGCTGCCCTGCCAGGGTCTCCATGCCTTCCAGGAGGGCGCGAGCCGCGTCCGCGGACGGTGATGCCCGTGGAGTCGCAGTAGGAGACGCCGCCGAATGGTGCTGTCCGGAGCTGGGGAATGAGATCGGTCGAAGCAGCCTGGTTGTCACAGGCGAGGCATCTGACTTGTCACATACGCTCATTCAGCAGTCCTATTGACGTCAAATGCGGAGATCGAGAACCTGTGGCTCGTCATGGCGGTTCCATGGGGCATGGCCGCTGCACGTGCTGGGTTACATCAGTGCAGTTGGCAGAAGATTTTCGTGTGTCCCAACACGGTCGAGCAGACGTCCTCATTGGCCCAGGCCCGGAATCTTCGGGTCGCAGAAGACAGGTGATGGAAATGCGAGACGAGGCCGCCAAGCGGGTCGAGCTGGTCTTCTCCCTCTTCGACGCCAACGGCAACGGAGTCATCGACTCCGACGACTTCGATCTGATGACGGGCCGTGTTCTGGAGGCGGCGGACGCTTCGGACGACGGCGCCAAGGCCGCCATCCGGGCCGCGTTCCGCCGCTACTGGACGACGCTGGCCACTGAACTGGACGCCAATGGCGACGGTGTGATCACCGTGGACGAGTTCCGTCCGTTCGTGCTTGACCCCGAGCGTTTCGGTCCCACGATCGCCGAGTTCGCTGAGGCCCTCTCCGTACTCGGCGACCCCGACGGGGACAGCCTGATCGAGCGCCCTCTCTTCGTATCGCTGATGACGGCGATCGGCTTCGAGGAGGCGAATATCCACGCCCTCTTCGACGCCTTCGGTCCGGATGCTGAGGACCGCATCACCGTGGCTACGTGGGCCGCCGGCATCAAGGACTACTACGCGCCGGACATGGCAGGGATCCCGGGCGACCAGTTGGTGGCTGCCCGGGCCGTCTGACACGGTCCGTCAGCGGCTTTCCGGCCGTGGGCGGCACCGCTACGACGTGACCGAACTGCCGCTTCCATCGGGACACGTCCCACCGAGCGGGGCCTTGCGGCGGGCCCCGCCCCTAGCCTGCGGGCGGACGTCGTGAGCGTTGCGGGCGTCAGGGCGAGGGCTTGTGCGCGAACACCCACCGGTTCCCCTCCAGTGCGTCGTTCGGCTCGGGCAGGGGGCCACGTCCGTGCCGGCGGGTGAAGTCGAAGGGGGTGTGTACCGAGGTGGACCAGCCCTTGGCCGTCAAGTCACCCGCGGAGTCGGGTCGTGGTCCCTTGTCGAAGAGGTGAAGCAGGTCGATGCCGATCTGTTCTCGCGTCGCCGTGTAGATCGGGCTGTCGCGGTATTCCAGCAGGTCCTTCTCCAGCTTGGCTTCGAAGGCCAGTGCGCTGCCTTCGGTGGTCAGCCGGTCCACCGTGTCGATGAGGTACGTCTCGGCGGGGCCTGGCAGGTAGAAGAGGAGTCCCTCGGCCAGCCAGACGCTCGGTGCGACCGGGTCGAGGCCGGCGGTGGTCAGCGCGGTGACCCAGTCGGCGCGCAGGTCGACCGGTACGGGGACGCGCTTCACCTTGGGGGTGGCCGACAGGTCCTTGAGCACCTGGTGCTTGAACGCCAGCACGCCCGCTCTGTCGATCTCGAAGACCACGCAGTCGGACGGCCAGTCCAGGCGGAAGGCGCGGGTATCCAACCCCGCGCCCAGCAGGACGACTTGGCGGGCGCTCGTACGGACCGTCCGGAGGAGGAAGTCGTCGAGGACCCTGGTCCGCAGGCCGAAGTAGCGGGCGAACCGCCCCCACAGCGGGTTGCCGTCGCCGTCCGGGACCTGCTGGATGCGCACTGGCCAGTCCGCGCACGCCGGGGCGGCGCGCACGAAGTGTTCCGCGTAGGTGTCCTGGGCCAGGCTGTCGTGGCGGTGGGTCTCGATCGCCCGTGCCGCGGCGACCAGGAGTGCGGTCAGCCCCACGCCTGCGTCCACGCCTTCCGCCTCCGTGTGCTGGGGTGCCGTGCCGACCATGTTTCCTCCGTTGGTGGGAGTGGGGGGCGCGAGGTGCCTGCTTGTCGGATGCGGTGAGGCTGCGGTGCGGTGTGCCTCGCTCATCGGCTTCTTCCCGCCGGAAGGAGTACGGGTTTGACCACGCGGCCCGCGTCGCAGTCGCGTTCGGCCTCGTTGATGTCGGCCAGTGGGTAGGTGCGGATCAGTTGGTCGAAGGGGAAGCGTCCGGCCTGCCACAGCCCGGTCAGCCGGGGTACCAGCAGTCCGGGTACGGCGTCCCCTTCGCAGATGTGGCGGATGCTGCGGCCTCGGTCCAGCGTGCCCGGGTCGAGCGGCAGCGCGGTGTGGAGCCGTGCCACCAGGCCGAGGCTGCCGGTCGGGCGCAGTGCCCGGAGCGCGTCGTTGATGCGCGGGGACGAGGCCGTGGTGTCCAGCGCGTACTGCGCGCCGCCGTCGGTCAGCCGCCGGATCTGCTCGGGCAGTCCGGCCGTTTCGGCGGGCAGCGGGATCGCGCCGAACCGTTCGGCCAGGGCCAGCCGCCCGGGATGCCGGTCGACGGCCACGGTCAGCGCGCCAGCGGCGGTGGCCGCCATCACCGCGGCCAGGCCCACCGCTCCCGCGCCGAAGACCGCGAGGGTGTCGCCGGGGCCGGCGCTGAAGGTGTTCAGCACGGCTCCGGCGCCGGTGAGGAAGCCGCAGCCGAGCGGCCCGAGCAGTTCGACGGGCAGTGCGGGGTCGACCCGGACGGCGTTGCGGGCCGGGACGAGCGCGTACTCGGCGAACGAGGACTGGCCGAACCAGCGGGGAGCCAGCGCTCCCCCGGTCGCGTCGGTGAGCCGCGGCGTGTCCTCCTTGCGTCCTCCGAAGAGGTTGAGGGAGGCGAAGGATTCGCAGTAGGCGGGGGCCGCGCCGCGGCAGTTGCGGCAGTGTCCGCAGGAGTCGAAGCTCAGCACGACGTGGTCACCGACGCCGATCGCGGTGTCCGGGCCGCCGCCCGTCCGCACCACGACCCCGGCCCCCTCGTGGCCGAGCACCGCCGGCAGCGGGCTGCGGCCGGCCGATCGCCGGACCGCGAGGTCGGTCCTGCACATCCCGCAGCCCGCGATCTCGACCAGGATCTCACCGTCTGCGGGTTCGGTGTGCAGGGTCACCTCCTCGACCGCGAAGGGGTCCTCGTACGAACGCAGTACGGCCGCCTGGAACCTCACCGTCATGCCTCCTGCGGGCGGTGGACGACGAACGGCCGGAGGTTGCCGTAGAGCCCCCACGGCCCGCCGGCGACGCCGACACCGCTGTTCTTGACGCCTGCGAAGGGCTGGGCGAGGGACAGTTCGGCGTGGTGGTTGATCCAGGCCGTGCCGCATTCGAGCCGGTCGGCCACCGCCCCGGCCCGGTCGAGATCGGTGCCCCATACGGAGCCGCCCAGGCCGAAGCCGGTGCCGTTGGCCGCGTCGACGGCTTCGTCGAGGCTGCGGTACGGCAGCACCGGCAGGACCGGTCCGAACTGTTCCTTGGTCACCACCGGGCTGCCGGGCGGGACGTCGGTAAGGATCGTGGGAGCGAAGAAGTAACCGGGCCCGTCCAGCCGGTGGCCGCCGGCCGCCGCCCGGGCCCCGTCCGCCAGGGCCTGCTTCGTGACCTGCTCGACCCGGGCCAGCTGGGGGGCGTTGTTGACCGGGCCCAGCCGGGTTTCAGGGTTCAGGCCGGAGCCGACGGCGACGGTCTGCGCGCGCTGGGCGAGGGCTTCGACGACTTCGGCGTGGAGCTGGGCCGGAGCGTAGACGCGTTTGACCGCCATGCAGACCTGCCCGCAGTTGCGGAACGCGGCCCAGAACAGCCGGTCCGCGATCCGGTCCACCTCGATGTCGTCCAGCAGGACGGCGGCGTCGTTGCCGCCCAGTTCCAGTGTGACCCGGGCGAGCGAGGCCGCCGCCGCTTCGGCGACGGCCCGCCCGGTGGGTACCGAGCCGGTGAAGGTGACGTGGCGGATGCCCGGGTGGGAAGCGAGGCGGGCGCCGAGTGGTTCGCGGCCGGTGACGACGGTCAGGACGTCCTCGGGCAGGGCGGTGGCGAGGACGGTGCCGAGCAGCCGGGTGGCGAGGGGGGTGAACGGGGATGGTTTGAGGACCACGGTGTTGCCCGCCACGAGTGCGGGCGCGAACTTCGCCGCCGCGAGCTGGAGGGGAAAGTTCCACGGCACGATCGCGGCGACAGGTCCGAGGGATCGCCAGCGGATCTCGCTGTGTACGGGCCGGCCGTCGGTGATCCGCCGGGTTCTGGGGGCCAGGTCGGCGAAGTAGCGCAGGCGAGCCGCCGTACGGGCGACCTCCGCGTGCGACTCGGCCAGGGGCTTGCCCTGTTCCAGGGTGAGCAACCGAGCGAGGTCATCGCCGGCCGCCTCCACGGCGTTGGCTGCCACGCGCAACGCAGTCGTGCGTACGACGGGGTCGGCCCGCCAGCCGTGCCAGGCCCGGTGGGCCCGGTCGACCACGGCGTCCAACTCGTCCGGCCGCTGGTCGGGGGCCTCGTCGAAGGTCTCCCCGGTGGCCGGGTCGACCACGGCGAAACGCGCGGGTTGACGTCCGGGAACGCGCTCGGACTCGGATGTCGGCATGCCGGTGGTCAGTTCACCGCGGGGACGCCGGCCGCGTGCTCCCGGGCCTGCCGGTCCATCTCCGCCCGGAAGGCGGCCACCAGATGCGGCTGAATCCTTCCAGCGTTGCGGTCGCCACCCTCGCAGACCGCTCCGCGCACGCCCACGATGTCCGCGCCGATGCGGGTCAGCGGACCGAGGTCGGTCTGTTTGACACTGCCCGCGAGGGCGGCGAGCAGACCGGACGCGTGGGCCAGCCGGACGAACTCGGCACAGACGTCCGGCGGAACGTGGTCGAACAGCCGCGACCCGTCCTTGACGGCGGTGTCGAGCATGGCCGCGTCGGCCCCGGATCGGGCGGCGATGTCGGGCAGGGCGAGTGGGTTGACGCAGCCGATGCGGTGAGCGTCGGCGTATCCGGAGGCGACGACGAGCGCTTCGGGGCGGTGGTCCTTCACCGCACGGACGACCGCACGCATGACCTCGATGCCCTGATCGGGCGTCGTGCACCCGTATAGGCCGACCTTGATGTACGTGGCCCCCGAGACGACCGCGCCGAGCGCAGCCTGGGCCACTGTGCCGGGCTTGTACGGAACATCCCCCACGGTCGCGGACACCGGCTTTTCCGCCGGGACCGCTTCGCGGATCTCCCTGATGACCCAGGGGAAGTTCGCGCCGAGAGAGCCCTCATCAGGCTTCTTGACGTCGACGATGTCGAGATGCTCCGCAGCCTTCGCGCAATCGAGAGCCTCCTCGACACCGTCCGGGGAGATGAGAAGCAACACCCTGACCTCCTTCGCCGCCAGTCCGCCCGGCCGAGGGACAGGGGACCGCGGATCACCTGGCTCATGTGCGGTGCGCTCATCATTTCCGTCACCCTAGGGAACCGGGAGGGCGCACAGAGTACCCATAGGGTGCTCATGTCCACGTACAGTGCGCCGTCGATACCGGTGCAAACCAGCCCACAGGCAACACTTCGCCCGGGCGGTGAATAACTCGGGGCATTGGTGATAACCGGTCTGCCCTTGTGGCGGCTATTGTGCTTCAGCTCACGGGTAGTTGATGTTCGCCATAAATGGGCTCCGAGATTAGTAGTCGAGATCCAGGTAATCGATATGGCCCGGCGGCCACCATGGTGCCAAATGCCCTCCGCCGTTGGTGAAGTCTCTGCCCACGGTGCCCGTCCGCCGCGGCGAACCGGCACGCGGAACACTGCGTTCTGGCCCCGCTCACCGGCGGGGCAGTGCGGGGCCTGCGTTGCGAAGGCTCTCGCGCTGCGGAGAGGGGCGTTCGAAGCCTCAGCCCACCGGCTCAGGAGCTTTCTGACTGCCTCCATCCATCCCAGCAGTTGCTCCCCGACGAATCCGCCGCCCGCTGTAAGGATCAGGCCCATGGCCAGGACCCCCGCGGTGTGGGTGGCGTAAAGGCCCGTCGTCGCGGACGCCGCCTACCACGGCAAGGCATTGCGCGATCTGCCGGCGACCTGCACCTTCAACACCCGGCTGCCCGCGTCCTCGGTGCTTTTCGCCCTGGCCCGGCCCCCGACCGGCAAACGCGGGCGTCCCGAGCTCAAGGGCACGCGGTTGGGCACGCCCCCCAGCTCGCGGCCGCCGCCGACTTCACTCCGGTGCGGGTCACGCGCTACCAACGCACCGACACCGTGCACTTGGCCGAGGTCACCTGCTTGTGGTACGGCTCCTTCCATACCCGCACTGTGCGCGTGATCCTGCTTCGGGACGACACCACCGACACCGGCTACGACCTCGCCCTGGTCACCACCGACCTGACCAGCAGCCCGGCCGAGCTGATCACCCGATACGCGATGCGCTGGTCCATCGAGGTCACCTTCGCCGAGGCCCGCCACCTGCTCGGCACCGGCCAGGCCCACAACCGCACCCGCGCCGCCGTCGAGCACACCGTGCCCTTCGGGCTGTACTGCTACACGATCACCGTGGCCTGGTACGCGCTGCACGGCCACCAGCCCGGCGACGTGGCCGAGCACCGCCAGCGCGCACCCTGGTACACCACCAAGACCGACCCCTCGCTGTCAGGCATGGTCGCCAAGCTCCGCCGGGTGATCATCGCCGCCCGATGTATGCCCACCCGCCAGGTCAGCCCACCGAGCAAGAAATCCGCACCGTCCAGCAGGCATGGGCCGCCGCCAGTACCAACGCCGCCGCGTGAGCACCCAAACCTGTCAGAACGTCGAAAGTCGAGTGGCCACGCGCCCAGGCGGCCTCAAGCGAGCGTGAGTGGCGGGACCGCGTTCCGTATGGTCAACAGTCCTCCGTCCAGACGCAGTTGGAGAGGTGTCGGCTCGGCGCACACGGTACGGCGCAGGTCGGCGGGAATGTAATCCATGGTCGCGAGCCGCTCGGCGTAATGGAGGAAACGGTGGCAGCCGACAGCGTGCAGCGACGAGCCCTCGGCGGCAGCGGCCACCTCAGGTAGGACGAAGCCGCCGTGTCCCTGTGCCTGGATCACGTCGACGGCGTCGACGTGCCGATGGCGCACGCGTTCGGGGAAGAAACGCGCGGCGAAGTGTCGGTAGAGGACGTACTCAGAGGCGCCCGTCCACTTACAGGGGTCGGCGGTGCGCAGGAACGCTTGCCAGAAGGGTATGCCGTGTGCTTTCTGGGCCCGCTGGATAATTTCGCCCAGAATGGTGCGATCGAAAACCATGTGGTGCTGCATGCCGCTGTAGGCGTCCACAGGCAGCCAGCCCGGGATCAGCCGCCCAGCCGCCTCCAGCGCAGTGTGGTGGTCCGGCAGCCGGTGCACCCGGGTGTTCAGGCGCCAGGAGAGGGGATAGCCGTACGGCAACACGGAGGGCCCCTGGCCGTCGACGAATGCCATGTCTCGCAGGAACACGAAGTCCGCATCTACCACCAGGACGTGTTCCGGCGTGCCTGCGGGAAGGGCATCGAAACACTGCAGCTTCGCCAGTTGCTGGAAGTACCACGAGGCAGTGGACGGATCTCTGCCCAAGCCTCGCAGGTACTCACGCACATCCCGGCTGCTGGGTGCGCAGCTTCGTTCGTCGAACCAGACGACGCGCGAATCTAGATCGTCGAAGGACCGCGCCGGTAGGCGCTGAGCGACAACCTGCACCAGCTCCACGGGGTTCAGGGAGCGAGCGAGTACACCCCGTATACAGACGTCCAGCCCGGCCATGTCCTTCTCCGCAGCCAGGATGACTACGCTGATCGGCGGCAGTTCGCCGCCTCGGTGGCCCATGAGCCGTTCGTCGGCAGCCTCGGACGCCGGGTAGGCGAGGGGGGTGGCTAATGGTTGCTGCACTTGACAGAGCATAGCCAGTACAGCTGAGCGGTTGCCTCCAGGGAAGTGGTTTACGGGTGCCACCCGATCCGAGCGGAGGGCCTTTTGACAGCTCGCGGGTGTTGAAGCTCGAGCGGCAGCAGGCCCCGTGTCGCAGTTGGTTGCTCTTCGCTCCCGCCGTCTGGGGGGCTCTTCGGGGCCCGGCTGGAGACGGTGTCGACGACCTCGCCGGAGACGGACTGGTCCTGATCGCGGCCACCTCCGTCCTCGCCTCGGCCCACCCGATGGTGGGGGAGACGAGGACGCGGTGACCCAGGCCACCCACATGACGTTACGCATGCTCGCCGAGCGCAACAGCTCACCGCGCAGATCGACGAGCTCAACCAACGCCAGACCCGGCTCGTCGAACGCCACGCCCCACAGCTACTCGTACCGGTGGGCATCGGCCCGGACAGCGCAGTCACCTTGCTGATCACTATGGGGGACAACCTCGAGCGGCTGAACACTGAGGCGTCCTTTGCTGCCCTTTGCGGAGTCAGCCCCGTCGAGTATTCGTCGGGCCGTCGGAGCACGCGCCGGCTCAACCACGGCGGCGACCGCCAGGCCAACGCCGCCCTGCACCGCATCGTCTTCACCCGACTGCGCCACGACCCCCGCACCCAGGCGTACTACGAACGCCGCACCCAGGAGGGCAAGACCCGGCGTGAGATCATCCGATGCCTCAAGCGATATGCCGCCCGCGAAGTCTTCAACCTGGTCAGACCAGTTGCCCGCATCCCCGCGTTATAGGGGCGTCCGATGCCTCAAG
Organism: Streptomyces flavovariabilis; assembly: GCF_000725785.1. Lineage (NCBI taxonomy): Bacteria > Bacillati > Actinomycetota > Actinomycetes > Kitasatosporales > Streptomycetaceae > Streptomyces > Streptomyces flavovariabilis. The sequence continues at coordinate 9,263 of NZ_JNXD01000047.1, forward strand.
CGACATGCCGCCCGACCTGCGATCGAGGAGTGTGCGCTTCCTCGCTGCTGGTACGCATTACGAACCGACGGACTCCCATGGCAGGGCGGGCTGCTGGGGAAGTCGAGACAGGGTGCGCCGTAGATCGTCGCGGTTGAACTCGATGCCGGCTGTCAGCAGGGTGCGGGTGTGTAGGTCGAGTGCATCGAGGAGGTCGTCGGGGAGGCCGACTGCGATGGGAATCTGCCAGGCGTCCTTGAGGAAGGCGTCGAGTTCCTGCTCTTCAACCCGCAGGTGCACGTGAATCGACCACGGTTCAACCGACTTCATGGGTCCACGGACGGAGCGCCCACGCGCTCCGATGATCCGATTCCCTGCGAGTTGAAGTGCACGCAGTACGGCCATCTCCGAGACCGCGGCGATCAGCATCGCGCGGCCTTCCGTTTCCAAAGTTCGCTCATCCCTTCTCAGCCGCCTCGAGTGTGTGCCGTGCATCAGACTGTGTTGGATTGGCTTTCATGTGGTGAGGACGGCGGTTGCGTTTATCCGGTTACTCCAGTGGCGTTGACTGCTCACCAGAGGCATCTGTGGTCATCGCCCGCGGACTCGTGCGGCACGTTCGCGCTCTTCAGCCTGGTCAAGCAGCTCCTTTTGCTGTGCGCGGCCCGCTGCGGCGACCGCGCGCAGCGCAGGTTCTCGGTCGGCAAGAGCGGTGAAGTAGTCCAGAAGCTGAGAGTGCATCCGCGAGCGATCCCCTGACCAGGAGTCGCACCAGGCGACAGCCGCCGCGATCCTGTCAGCGCCCGCTCCCCGCTCCAACAGGAGGGGACCGATCTGTTCTACGGCCGTGTTGCGCTGCCCGAAGAGGGCGTCGACCAGCTTGTCAGGGCTTACGGCATGTTGGTCGAGCAGGTGCTGGGCCAGCTTGGTGTCCGAGCCGACGAGATGGATGAGGGCGCTGTGGCCGACGCGGGGCAGGCCGATGCAGTGGATGGCCAGACGTAGCCGGTGCGGACGTGGGAGGTAAGCGAGGATGTGATCGCTGTCGTACGGGAGCGGCGAGGCGTACCAGCCCTGGGCGGTCATGTCCTGCAGCCGCTCGTGGAACCATGATTCGAAGGTGTCGGCGTCATGCTCCGCGAGGTACGCGAGGACTCTGCCCGCTCGCCACTGGTTGTGCGGGGGTAGGTGATCGATGCGCAGGTTTTGTATCGCGCGGCGCCATGATGTCTGCCATTCTGCTGGCAGGGTGGGGCCGTGTGGTGCTCCAACCGAGAAACTGATGGCTGCGCTCGCGGCGATGGCAGGGACGGTGTGGACGAGCAGGCGTTGCATGACATCGTCCGGCTCGTGGCGAATCAGCGTCTCGAGGAGTGCCGCGTCCTCGGCCCGCATCGAGTCGATCACCAGCTCTCCCGTCTGATCCACCACGCTGCGCGCGACGACGGCGCTGATGACAGTGGGTCGGGAGGCCGCATCGTCGAGGGCCGTGAGCAACACGGACGGCGGCACAGTGTCGGGAGCCGTGGTGAGCCATTGCGTCAAGGCAGTTCCCAGCAGCAGGGTTTCACCTGATTCGGCGGCTGCCTGGTACCAGGCAGCCGGGTCGTTCATCAGCTCGGCCATGCGGATGGCTGTCAGATGGCCGGTGTAGTCACCGACGACCTGTGCCTGCTCGGCCAGTTCGCTGAATCGGGCCACTCCGGCGCGAGGCCCCAGAGCAGTCAGTTTCTTTGCGAGTGTCTGCGCTTGAGTGAGTACTTGCTCGGTGGCTGCCTCGTAGTCATGGGTGAAGTCGACGCTTCCCCATTCACAGAAGGACTGAAGATCGGCTTCGACGTTGAATGTCGGGAGCTTCTGGCCAGCTGTTTGAGCCCGGCCCCGGATCCGGGCGAGTTCGCGGTGAGCGCGCATCGCTGCTCCCGGGCTGTTTTGCAGCAACGGGTGGAGTGAAGCAAGAATGCGGCGTCCTCCCTCGGCCCCCCACCGCATTTGCTCGGCGGAGGGAGTCTGGCCACGGGGGGCGACGCCCAAGCCGAGCCGGACCCATCTCAGCGCCATGTCGAGCAGGGCGACCAGCGCGACGGGCGGACAGGGGACCCTGTCCTCGCTTTCCGTATCGCAGGTCAGAAGCGGCGCTACCTGCTCCCACAGACCGAGTAGCTTCGAGAGATTGTCTGCGGCGTCCACGCCGTGGGCGAGTGTGACTGTGTTCGGTGCCCCTGGATCCGGCCAGTTCCCTGATACCTCGACGCTGAAAATGCCCGCCAGGGCCTCGGTGGCCACGCTCCATTGCTCGCCCGAGGCGCGATGGCGGCGCATCCAGTCGAGCACCGCCCGCAGCAGACGGGCGCGGATCTCAAGGGACGTACCGAAGTCGGGGTCGATCACGCCGGCCAGATCGCTGAGCACGCGCAGCGGGTGATCCGGAGTGGAGTTCCGACGCCGCCTGTCTCCTACCGCCAGGGTCAGCAGTCCTTGGATCGCTTCCGGCAGCAAGAACTGACGTGCGCTCTGAGTGAGTTGGCGGGTAGCTGCATCACCGAGAGGGTCAACGAGCATCCCATACAGCTCTTCGGGTTCGCGAGGAGTGGCCAGCACGGCCAGAGCCCCGTTCACCGCGAACTGGGCCGCCCGGGTGTTCAATCGGGCATACTGCGCCACGACGGCGAAGGTGCTGACGTCCCAAGACGTGGGCGCCGAGAGCGAGTGGATCCACTTCTCTGCTTGTGCCCGCGCCTGCGAGGCAGGGGATACCTCGAGTGCGGACATCACTGCGGACGCAAGGTTAAGCGAGTGGTCGGGGAAGGCATCGACCAGCGTGGCCCACGGCCGCCGCACCGGACTGGTGAAGAACCAGCGCGCTACCAGCGGCGCGCACAGGGCCGGCTGCAGACGCCAAACGTCTTCCACCGACTCCACCAGCCCGTTGTGTGCAAGACCCTCCACCATGCCAGACAACTCAGCGGGAGCCACTCCGACCAGGGGCGCGAGGGCGTACAGCATTTCCGGCGATACGCCACCCAGGGCGGCCACACAGGCCAGCGCATCCAGCACGGTGTGTGATGTTGTTGCCTCACTCAGGTACCGCTCGACGTGAGTTACGTGCGCTCTGCCGCTGAAGACGTCCCCGCCCTGCCCACTGGTGAGCAGCTCGCACAGCGTCACCGCCCACCCCGGCCGCCCGTCCGCTTGGTCGAGTACTGCAGCCCGGGATCGATGACCGGTGACACCCGCGGTGGTGACCAGCGTGTTCATCTCCGTCCGTTCGAGAGGGCCCACGTTGATGACCAGCGCCCCGGGCAGCCAGCCAACCACCTCATCGAGCCGATCCGGCCAGGTCGTTACCACTGCGGAGAACAGAAGACCGGTCTGTCGACGGGTGTGTCGCAGGACACGCACCGCATCATGATGAGCATGAGCATCGTCCACGACCACTGCTCTCGGCAGCACCAGAAGCAGGTCGTCGTGAAGGTGAGCCAGCGAGGCGGGCTCTATGTAGACCACCTGATCTCCGAGCTGACCGGTGAGCCGAGTTTTGCCCACCCCCGGAACTCCAACGAGCACCACATCCTGGCAGGCATCCACGGCAGCCGACAGGGCCACAACCTCGCTCGCTCTGCCCACCAGCGGCGGTGGGCTCGCCACCAGAGGTGCCTCCAAAGGCTCGTCGAGCAAGGCGCCGAGTCGGCCCTCGATACCCAACAGACTCCGCCGCCATGCCGCATCACGCACCAACTGGTGAACGAACCACTCCTGGGCGTACACGTGGGCTGGAGGAAGTCCTCGGTCGGAGCACAGTTTGTCCAGAGCCCTCCGGGTGCGAGCGTCAACGGGGCGCGAGCTGGCCACGACAACGAGGTCGACCTGCAAGCCCTCCTGCTGCATCCGACTCAGGCCGTTGCGCACGTTGGCTATCGGATCACCAGTGGTGACCATAAGGCGTCCCCGTGCCTGAGGGTCATTGCTGTCAGAGGGAAAGTAGATGTCTGCGTCACGGCCGAAGTCATGGCCGCCCTCGACCGCCGACAGCCCCGGATACCGGGACTGCAACAGGGCACAAGCGCACCGTTCGAACTCTGCTGGATGGACAGATTCGTTGAGAGCCTGCCGCACGCGAGCCGGAAGATTCACAGCTCACATGCTACGCACCGCGCGCGGTCTACGAACGTGGAAAGCCGCATGGGAAGACCGCTGCGCTGACGTGCCTACGCCCGGCGACCCAATACGTTGGGGGCTTCTCGCGTATCTGATGCCGGGTCAAGCCCGTCTTACGTCCCTAGTCAGGAAGATCTCAAATCTGTCGGACGGGCGGCATACTCTGAGCCCCGTCCGCACTATCTGGGAGAGTCATGACAAGTAGGTTCACCGAGTTGGCCGTTGACTGCCACGATCCGGAGAGGCTCGAGGTCTTCTGGTGCGGGGTCCTGGACTTCAAGGTGATCGACCGGAGCGAGGGCAAGGTCGAGATCGGCTCCTGGGTTCCGACCGTCGAGGATGTTCGGGTCCGTCAGATGTCAGCCACCCTGCTGTTCATCCAGGTGCCCGAGGGCAAGACCGTGAAGAACCGACTTCACCTCGACGTCAGCCCGATCGACGGCAGCACCGAGGACGAGGTGACCAGATTGCTCGGCCTCGGCGCCACCAAGACGGATGTGGGCCAGGGCTCAGACCGAAACTGGGTGGTCATGGCAGACCCCGAGGGCAACGGTATCTACGCGATCTAGTACTCGGACGGCCCTTCGGGGCCGGGATCACGTGCTGGGATTTCGCTGCGGCAGTCATTGCATTACTGGAACACCCGCGGCTCCGACTGTGGCAACTGGATCGGGGGAGCCCCCTCAGCAACGCTCCGATGAAGCTACAAACGCCGCCTACCGGGCGGCCCGGTCTGCCCGCTTCGAATAAGACGTCGTTTCTGATGGCGTGATCGCTCGTTGTGCCGTGCATGACGGATCTGCTGGAGCGGTTGGTGCCGGACGAGTTGTGGACACTGTTCCGGCG
>NZ_JNXD01000048.1:0-11966 GCF_000725785.1 Streptomyces flavovariabilis
GGCCCTCATTCGCAACTTCATCCAGACCAGGGCGCCTGGCGAGCTGGGTGAGTGGCGGGAGCTGTGACCCCGCCTCGATCACCAATCAAGACACCGTCTAAGAGGTCCTAACAGAAGCTGTTGATCATGTGACTGTCGGCTTGGTTGCTCGTTGGTCTGGTCGTGGGAAAGAGGGAGTCGCGTCCGTGGATTTTCTCGGACGAACTGTGGTCGCTGATCGAGCCGTTGCTGCCCAAGCCGGGTCCCGAAGCTGGTCGAGGGCAGGCCGCGGGTCCCGGACCGGCAGGCCTTGTGCGGGATCCTGTTCGTGCTGCACACCGGCATCCAGTGGGAGTACCTGCCGCAGGAGCTGGGCTTTGGTTCGGGGATGACGTGCTGGCGGCGCCTGGCCGCATGGAACGAGGCCGTCGTCTGGGACGAACTGCACCTGGTACTGCTGAAGAAGCTGCGGGCGGCGAAGAAGCTCGACTGGTCGCGGGCGGTGATCGACTCCTCTCACGTCCGGGCGGCCCGCAGAGGCCCAAAAGCGGTCCCAGCCCGGTCGACCGCGCACGTCCGGGCAGCAAGCATCACGTCCTCACCGACGGCCAGGGCATCCCGCTCGCGGTGTCGCTGACCGGCGGCAACCGCAACGACGTCACCCAACTGCTGCCCCTGCTCGACAAGGTCCCGGCAGTCGCCGGTGTCGTCGGCCGCCCACGCCGGCGCCCTGATGCCCTGCTCGCTGACCGGGGCTACGACCACGACAAGTACCGGGCGCCTTGTCCGGGCGCGAGGCATCACCCCAGTGATCGCCGAACGAGGCCAGGAACACGGCTCTGGCCTGGGCGTCTTCCGTTGGGTGGTCGAGCGGACAATCGCCTGGCTGCACGGCTTCCGCCGCCTGCGGATCCGCTGGGAACGACGCGACGACATCCACGAAGCCTTCCTCGGCCTCGCCACCTGCCTGATCACTCACCGCCACGTCCAACGCCTTTGTTAGGACCCCTAAGGGCGTCCCGTCGCGCCGTGCCCCACTCCCACATGCTGCGCACCACTGGTTCCAGCGCCCGTCCCTGGCTGGTCAGAATGTAGCGGACGCGTGGAGGCCAGCCCGGGGTGCGGTGACGCTCGATGACGCCCGCCCTGTTCAACTGGGCCAGCCGGTCCGAGAGGACCTTGTCCGAGAGCGCGGGCAGGGCGGCGGACAGTTCGGAGTATGTGGCCTCGCCGCGGCGTAGGAACTCGCGGACCACCAGCGGCGTCCACCGACCACCCAGCGCGGCGAGGGTGATGTCAACAGGGCATCGTGGTTCGTGGCCGGGCGGAACGAGGGCGCTGTCCGGGCAGTCCGCCAGCGGGCCGTCCTGATCACCCTTCGGTGCGTGTCCAACGGTTTGGTGAGTCACGAAGGCCCCTCCTAACGTCCGTCGAGAACACCCCGCCAACTTGCCTCCAGGGGGCCTTGTGCGCATCCACCACCTCAACTGCGGTTCTCTCCGGAAGATTCCACTACTCGGCGAAGAACTTCCGGCCGGCGCCGTGAACCGTGAACGGGCCGTTGTCTGCCATTGCCTGCTCATCGAGACGGACTCGGACGGGCTGGTCCTGGTCGACACCGGTCTCGGCATTGCCGATCTACAGCATCCTGACCGGTCGCTGGGTGCGGCCTGGGTGGCCTACGCCCAGCCCGATCTGAACCCTGAGCAGAGCGCGCTGCGCCAAGTCGTCCGCCTCGGGTACGCGCCCCAGGACGTGCGGCACATCGTGCTCACCCACCTGCATCGCGACCACACGGGAGGACTCCCGGACTTCCCTCACGCACAGGTGCATGTCCACCCCGACGAGTACCGGGCCGTCACCGACCCTACGGCAGCGCACCACCCGCACAGCCTCGACCGCTTCATGCCTGCACACCGGGCACACGACCCGCTGCTCACACCCGCACCCATGGCGGACCGCACAGAGTGGTTCGGCTTCTCCGGCGTGGCGCGGCCACAGGGGCTGGCATGCGAGCTCCTGCTCGTTCCACTGCCTGGCCACTCGGCGGGACACTCGGGTGTCGCCGTGCGCGACGGCGACGGACGGTGGCTGCTGCATGCGGGCGACGCGTACATGTATCACGGCGAACTCGAGCACACGCCGCCCCTTTCTCATCCCGCCCTCGAGCCGGTCCAGCAGGGAGCGCAGACTGACGTCGCAGCTCGTCACGCGACCCGCGACCGACTGCGCTCTCTCCGACGCGACCACGCGGATGAGATCACCGTCTTCAGCGCACACGACCCATGGGAGCTGACCCGCTTCACCGCCTCTCCCCCGTACAGGCCGGGTCGGCCCTTCTCCGGTTGACCGACCGGTGACCGGCGGGCTCGGAGGTCTCAGAGGGCGTTGAGTCCGTTTCTGGTAGCGGCCTCGTCCGGGTTGGGTGAGGAAGCCTTGTCGGGTGAGGCGTCCGAGGCGGCTACGTGTGACGTTCAGGGCCGGGTCGTCGGTGGGCATGCCGAGGAGTTCGTGTAGTTCGCGGACTCGGAATGCCTGGGGGTGCTGGTTGAAGGCGTTCAGGAGGGTCTGGTAGGCGGTGGTCGTCTCGGGTGGAGCCGGTGCGTTCCCGGGCGGTGCGAGTTCGGCAATGACCTTCCGAGTGGTGTTGAGGTCCGCAAGGCGCGCTTCGGTCTCGGTGAGGGTGGCGGTGAGGCGCTCGATCTGGTCCCATACTTCGCTCGCCCGGGTGGTGGCCGCGTCGTGGCGGGATTGGAGGTCGCTGAGGAGTTCGGGCTTCGCCCCGAAAAACGCGGAAGACCTGTGCCGAGCCCGGTACCGGACAGGTCACTTGCATCACCGGACCCGACTTTGGCCCCGCAAACAGCACCGTCATGTGGCTGCCAGGAGGATGGCGGTGTAGTGCGCGGTGAAGGCGGCGATGGTCAGGGCGTGGAAGACCTCGTGGAAGCCAAACCAGGCCGGTGAGGGGTCGGGGCGCTTGAGTGCGTAGACGACGGCTCCGGCGGTGTAGAGCAGACTGCCGGCGACGACGAGTACGACGACCGCGGTGCCCCCGGTACGCGCGAAGTCGGGCAGATTAAAGACAGCCACCCAGCCCAGCGCGATGTAGCACGGGGTGTACAACCAGCGGGGAGCGCCGATCCACAGGACGCGGAAGGCGATGCCGGCCAGCGCGCCCGCCCACACCACGGCCAGCAGCACCCGCTGCTGTCCCGTGGGCAGCAGCAGTACCGCCAGCGGGGTGTAGGTGCCGGCGATGATCAGGAAAATGTTCGCTGATCCAGCCGCCGCAGGACCGCCTCCCCGCGCGGGCCCCACGTTCCGCGGTGGTAGACCGCGCTGGTACCGAACAGCAGGCAGGCCGACACCGCGTACACCGAGCACGCCGCCACCGCCGCAACCGAGCGCGAAACGGCGATCAGTACGATCCCGCCGACCAGCGCCAGGGGGAACACGCCGGCGTGCAGCCAGCCACGCATCCGCGGCTTCAGCGCAGCCGCCGCGCGCTGCACCCCGTCTTCCAGGCCGGCGGCTATCTTCCCGCCAGTCAGCCGGCCGGTTGCACCGGCAGGCGCATCTGCCGCCGGGGTGCGTAGGGCGTCGGGCGCCTGGGGCTCCCGACCGCGTGCCGGCGGCTGAGGGTCTTCGGCGATCATGCGCTCATTCTTTGAATCGGCGGAGGAATTGCGGTCCGGCGCGTCGCCGTGGAGTGCGGATCAGACGCCGGCCGTGTGTCGGGCTGCGGCGCGGCGGTACTCGGCGTCAAGGCGCCGGGCTTCCTCGAGCTGGTCTTCGAGGATGATGATGCGGCAGGCGGCCTCAATGGGGGTGCCCTGGTCGACGAGTTCGCGGGCGCGGGCGGCGATGCGCAGCTGGTAGCGGGAGTAGCGGCGGTGTCCGCCTGCGGAGCGCAGCGGCGTGATGAGGCGGGCGTCGCCGATGGCGCGGAGGAAGCCCTGGGTGGTGCCAAGCAGCTCGGCGGCCCGTCCCATGGTGTAGGCGGGGTAGTCGTCGTCGTCGAGACGCCCGAAGGAATCGTCTGCTGTCATCTGACCTCTCTGTAAACGCGTGGAGGGGAACGCGTGGAGGGCCCTGGCGCCGTGCGGCGCCAGGGCCCGAAGGAACTGCTTCACCATCTGCCGGCCCTGTTACTGGGCCGGCCTTCTGTCACCGCATACCCGACCGAAATGCTGCCGGGAATGCTGGGATCGCGGTTGCTCGACCGGAGACCACCTCACTATCGATGTCCTGCGGTACCCGGACTCAAGACTTCCGCCCGGGCGATCCTGATGGCGTCCAATTCCTCCGTTCATTCCCTCATTGCTCCCGTCCTCGCCGTCGGCGACGGCGCCCTCGGCTTCTGGAATGCGCTTCACGAGGTCTTCCCCGAAACCCGTCACCAAAGGTGTTGGGTTCACAAGACGGCCAACGTCCTCGACTGCCTGCCCAAGTCGGCCCAGCCCGCGGCGAAGAAGGCCATCCAGGACATCTACAACGCCCAGGACAAGGAGCACGCGGCCAGGGCGGTCAAGGGGTTCGAGAAGCAGTACAGGGCGAAGTTCCCCAAGGCCGTCAAGAAGATCACGGATGATGAGGCCGAGCTGCTGGCCTTCTACGACTTCCCCGCCGAACACTGGATCCATCTGCGGACCACGAACCCGATCGAGTCGACCTTCGCGACCGTGCGGTTGCGGACGAAGGTCACCAAGGGAGCCGGCTCCCGCGCGGCCGCCCTGGCGATGGTGTTCAAGCTCGTCGAGTCCGCCCAGGCACGATGGCGGGCCGTCAACGCACCACACCTCGTCGCCCTGGTGAGGGCCGGAGCCCGCTTCGAACGCGGCGAGCTCCTCGAACGCCCCGAGACGCTCGCGGCATAAGGTCAGCCACCATGACCGACCACAACACCTACGGCACCAGCACACACACCGCGAGTGAACTGGTCCGCCTCGTCACCGGCCACCTCGATGTGGTCTTCACCGAGCGCGAAAGTGACTACCGGGGCGTCTACCACCTCGCCCAGGGCACTTAGACGCCATTTCAGTTGGCGTGATCTTGCGGCAGTCTGGGGTGATGACTGCTGCGCTTGGTCGAGCGGATGGCGCTGGAAGACCTGTGGACGTTGTTCCAGCGGGTGGTGCCGCCGGCACCGGTCCGCCCTCAGGGTGGAGGGCACCGGCGGCGAGGGGACCGCGAGGTGCTGGCTGCCATCATCTTCGTGGCCACCTCAGGCTGCACCTGGAACCAACTGCCACCAGGCTTCGGGCTGTCGGGCGTGACGGCCTTCCGCCGGTTCACCGAGTGGACCGAGGCCAGGGTGTGGGCCAAGCTTCACCGCCTGGTCCTGGATGAACTCGGTGCCCGAGGTGAGCTGGACTGGTCGCGGTGCGCGATCGACTCGGTCAGCGTCCGGGCCCTCAAAGGGGGCAGCTGACGGGACCGAATCCGACCGACCGTGGCAAGAAGGGATCGAAAATCCATCTCATCGTCGACCGCCAGGGCCTGCCTCTGTCGATCGGCATCTCCGCCGCCAACCTCCACGACAGCCAGGCACTCATCCCACTGGTCCGTGGCATCCCACCCATCCGCTCACGTCGCGGCCCGCGACGCCGGCGGCCCGCCAAGCTGCACGGCGACAAGGGATACGACTACCGCCACCTGCGGCGATGGCTCGCTTCCCGCGGTATCCGGCACCGCCTTGCCCGCAAGGGCATCGAGTCGTCCCGGCGGCTGGGCCGGCACCGCTGGGTGGTGGAGCGGACCGTGTCCTGGCTGTCCGGCTGCCGCCGCCTGCACCGCCGCTACGAGCGCAAGCCGGAACACTTCCTTGCCTTCACAGCCATCGCCGCGACCCTCATATGTCACCGCCGACTGGCCAAGTGAAATGACATCTAAGTCCCGGGCCTCGTGCAGGCGGCCTGAGCAACAGAACCAGATTCAGGCCGGTAGGGAGGAATAGTCAAGACCTGTGGATCTAGTGCCCCCGAGCCGTCGTTCCGTCGCGAGGGAGCGGCCAACGTGCCAGGACAAATCACATCAAGCCGTAACTCGCGTGGGCCGGTATCGCTGGGCTACCGCCCCCGACCGGAATTCATGGCGGTCCACGAGCTCGAGCTGGATGCGCTCGCGCAGACCGGCGAGCAACGTCGGCCCGTGTCCGGCAAGGACCGGCTGAACAAGGAACTCGTACTCGTCGATCAGTCCCAGATCTGCCAACGCCAGGGGGAGCGTTACGCCACCCACCCACAGGCCCTCGCCTGACTCCTGCTTGAGCCGCTGAACCGCTTGCTCCAAGTCGCCTCGCACCAGGTCGGCATTCCAATCGACCCCGCTCAGCGTGCTCGACACGACGTACTTCTTCGCCCGGTCGATGGTCTCGGCGAACGGGATCTGCCACTCATCCATCCAGTCAGGCCACGTGCCCGTGGCCGGCTTCCGCCACGCCGACTCCATCATCTTGTAGGTCACTCGGCCGAAGAGCAGGGCATCGGCTCGCTCCATCTCAGCGGTCCAGTAGCGCATCGACTCCTCGTCCGGGGGGAGCCCTGCCTCGTGATGGCAGCAGCCGTCGAGCGTGACGTTGATCGAGTATCGAAGTGGTCTCATCCCGTTGCATCTCCCTTGAGGCGCGCCCAGCGTTCACCGGACAGTACTCAGACGACTGTCGGCGCCATTTCTCATCGGCGCCCCGATCGCACCTACTTTGACGCCGTCGTGATGCGAACCAGAACGTGCTGTGGCCACCAGATATGACAAGCTCTCGGTCCGCTACGAGGCCACCGTGCTGGTCGCGGCCATCAACGAGTGGTTGTAAAGCACCACCACACCGCTTGCCTACAGTGTGATCCAGTAGCGGCGCTTGATGCCCTCGTCGGTGGTGCGGACGTCCTCCAGAACGCCGCCATTGCGCTCGATGGTGCGCGCCGATGCGACATTGTCGTCGTCGCATGTGATGAGGACACGGCCCAGACCGAGCGCACGGGCTTCGGGGAGAACAGCCCCGAGAGCCCACGTGGCCAGGCCGCGCCTTCGGGCGGAGGGCCGGATGCTATATCCGATGTGCCCGCCGCTATGGAGCAGAAAAGCGTTCAGACGGTGCCGCAGATTGATGGCTCCCAGATAGCTGTCGTCCTCGACGATCCACCAGTGGGTGGCGTGGACCCACCCATCTCCCAGGGCAACTGACCTGTCCGACTGCTGCTGCAGTTGCTCTACCCACGCCGAGAAGACGGCGGGGTCGTCGAGGTCAGCCTCAGGCATGAGGCCCAAGCCAGTACCGGCTTGGTGAGCGCCTGGAGACCACTCGTCACGCGCCGCGAGCCATGAGGGCTGAAGTCGACCGGTGGGTGGGATCAGTTCAGGCATGCGGGCGACGATAACACTCGCATACCCCATGTGATTAGGCTTTTTGTGCTGGCTCGTGGCCCGCGACCGCATCACACCCGATGGCGCATGATCCTCCACAATCAAGATCTACTTTCGATACACGGCCTAGGCAGTTTCGTTTGGATCACCGGGCGGACCAGAGGAAAATGCCCGCGATGTGGAGTCCGGCCAGGTAGATGGTGGCGGTCTTCTCGTAGCGGGTGGCGATGCCACGCCACTGCTTGAGGCGGTTGATGCACCGCTCGACGGTGTTGCGCTGCTTGTATGTCTCACGGTCGAAGGCCGGTGGCCTGCCGCCCCGGCTGCCCCGACGTAGCCGGTGCGCGCGCTGGTCAGCAGGAACAGGGATCACTGCTCGGATGCCGCGCTTGCGCAAGTGCTCGCGGATCGCGCGGGAGGAGTACGCCTTGTCGGCCAGGACCAGGTCCGGCCTGGTGCGAGGCCGTCCTCGCCGACGGGGAACGCACAGGCGGGCCATGACGTCGGTGAAGGCGGGTGCGTCACCCGCCTGGCCTGCGGTGAGAATGAACGCCAGAGGCCGGCAGCGGGCATCGGCCGCGAGGTGGATCTTCGTGGTCAGCCCGCCGCGGGAGCGGCCGATGGCATGGTCGTCGGGTTCGCCGGCCGGGTCCCCTTTTTGCGGGCCCCGGCCGCGTGCTGGTGAGCCCGCACGATCGTTGAGTCCACCGAGACGGCCCAGTTGAGGTCCTCGTCCGCGTCGGCCTGGGCCACCAGAGCGGTGAACACCCGCTCCCAAGTGCCGTTGACAGCCCACATCCGCAGCCGGTTGTAGACGCCCCGCCAGTTGCCGTACTTCTCCGGCAGGTGGACCCACTGCGTGCCGGTCTGGAACTTGTAGGCGATTGCGTCGATCACCTCGCGATGGTCCCGCCAGCGGCTACCCCGCTTCGGCGTCCGGTCCGGGAGTAAGGGCTCAATCCGCGCCCACTGCGCATCAGTCAATGGCACACCCGGACCAACGACCAACTGATCCAAACGAAACTGCTTAGCGGTGGCTCCGTGACTCCTCGGTGGCCTCAGGAGTTCCAGCCGCTCCCTCGACGGCCTCCGATGAAGGCGGAAAGGCGTCGCGCAGGCGTTGCAGGGCCGCGGTCACGACTGCACGGACGTCCGCCTCGCGCAACGGGGCGGAGAACAGCGCCGAACTGAACGAGAAGCCCTCGACCAGGGCGAACAGCAGGAGCGCCTCACGGTGGAGCGCCTCCTCGTCGACCGAGCGGTCGGCCAGCGCATCGCGCAGCAACGAGAGGAACACCTCCGCGCCCGCGAGGGACGTAGCCGCGACGTCGGCCGCGAGCTCCGCGTCCGTGCGCGCCAGGACACGGTATTCGACGAGAGCGATGTTCTCCCGGCGCTCCTGCTCAGTGGTCGGAGCGGCGAATGCGATCACATCCACGATCCGTGCGACCGGGTCGTCGGACATCGTCTCGGCGCGGCGCGCGGCGCGCTGCATGAGGACGCCCAGTGTGAAGCGCATGACCTCGCGGACGGTGTCGCCGAAGTAGTGCCGGATGCTCCCGATGGCCAGGCCGGTGCGTGCGGAGATCCGGGCGAGGGTCACCGAGCGGATCCCGTGCGCGGCGATCTCCTCGATCACGGCGTCGGCGACCTGCTCTCGGCGGATATCCGGGTTGGCTCTTTTGGACATGACCCCATCCTAGTCGTTTTTAGCACGCCCGTGCTACTTTATTAGCACGGGCATGCTAGAAGGGTGTCGTGGCGGTGCTCTGCCCGGCCACGACCCCGGACAGGGGAGACATGAACGACCGGCACGATCCCTGGACCCGTGCGGCGCGGGAGGATCCTTACGGCTTCGACGGGCTCAAAGGCCTCGACGGCGATGCGGGGGCGTGGTCGAAGCCCGCCCCGGAGCCGGGCGCGCCATTGCCACCGTTCCGCCCCTCTCTCTCACTGCAGCGCACACGGTTCGCGATTAGCCTTCCCGATGCGTCGACGGCAACGGTCGATGTCGATCACCTGTCGGGCCGGGCCTCGCTCTACCGGGACGACCGGCACGTGCAGACCTCCGACATGCCGGTCCGGTTCCCGCTCGGACCGGACCGCATCGAGGTCGCCGCGAGCAGGTACGGCATGCGGCGGATCCACCTGATCAGCTCGGACGGCAGCCAGCGGCGTCTCGATCCCGCGCCGGGGACGCCCGAGCACTGGCGCGCCCAGCTCTCCCGCCGGCACCCCGGAGTCGGGCGCGCCCTCGCCGCCTGCGCCGTCATCGTGCTGATGACGAATCTGCTGCTCCTCGCCCCGCAGCTGCTCGACCTCGTCACCCACCAGCCACTCTGGGCTGATCGATTCCCCCCGTTCCTCTCGCACATCGACCTGCCGGCATGGGCGAACACGGTTCTCACCATCACGGCCGGCCTCGCAGGGATCGAACGAGCCCTCACCTTCCGCCATCACCGGCTCCTGGACGCCGAGACCGACGGGATCGAGAGCTGACACCCCGCACCGACCGGTCACTTGCCCGCGCTATCGGGTACCTCAGCGCCCCGACCGAGAAGAGTCCGTCAACCACCGCCGCGCCCTTGCGCACGACCGCGGCTCGACACAGGAGAAACGCATGCGCTCAGACCCTCGATCCCGATACCGCCAAACCGTGCTCGGCGCGGCCGCTACGACTTTCCTCCTCCTGCTCGCCGGATGCGCGCCCGCCGCTCCTCCACCGGGCTCCGGCGCGGACCCGGACCTCGGCGTCTACCTTGAGCAAGAGCTCAACTGGGTCGGGTGCAAGGACACCGCGACGAGCAAGGCGGACGCCGAGCTGTTCGCGAACCCGGCGCTCCAGTGCGCCTCGGTCGAGGTCCCGCTCGACTACGACAAGCCGGAGGGCAAGAAGGCGCACATCGCGCTCACGCGCCTCCCCGCTGCGGGCGACGCCGAGGGCTCACTGCTGCTCAACCCGGGCGGACCCGGAGGATCCGGCACCAGCTTCGTCGCGTCCACCCTGCCACAGTGGCAGGTGAGTCCCGTCGCCGAGCGCTTCGACATCGTCGGCTTCGATCCTCGCGGGGTCGGGTCGTCGACTCCGGCCCTCGACTGCTACACCGACGAGAAGTACGACGCAGGCGACGCAACCCGGTTCGGCGCGGTGCACGACATCACGAGCACCAAGGAGGCGACCGAACTCGCAGAGCGCTGCGCGGACGGCTCTGGCGGCATCGCGAACCTCGTGAACGCCGGGTCCACCAACGTCGTGCGCGACATGGACATCATGCGACAGGTACTCGGTGACGACCAGCTGACCTACCTCGGCTACAGCTACGGCTCCGAGCTCGGAGCCATGTACGCCGCGACCTACCCCGAAAAGGTCCGCGCGATCGTGCTGGACGGAGCCGTCTCGCCGGATCTGACGGCGAGCGAGTTCCGCCTCTCCTCCTTCACCGGACTGCAGGCACGGTTCGACGACCTCGCCGCACTCTGCGCAGAATCGCCCGACTGCGTTCTCGGCCCCGACCCCGCGGCTGCGAACGACCGCCTGCACGAGATCGTCCAGCCGCTCGTCGAGACACCAGCACCGACCACCGGCGGCCGGGACCTGAGCGTCTGGGACGTCTACCTCGGCATCAGCGGCGGACTGTACTCCGAAGCGAAATGGCCCAACGTCATCTCCGCCCTGACCGCGCTCCAAGCGGGCAACGCCGCCGAGATGCTCGCCCTGCGCGACGCCTTCTACGCCCGCACAGCGGACGGCGCCTACGGCCACGACTTCGACACGAACATCGCTGTGCGCTGCATGGACTCACCCCGTCCGACGCCGGAGGAACAGACCGCGCTCGCACGCAAGATCGGGGAGGCCGCCCCGATGTTCGACATCGACGTGTTCACGGCAGGCACTTACCACAGCGAATGCGAGGCGTGGCCGGCGCCGCCGACACGCGACGAGCCCTGGCTCTCCGATGTCGAAGGCATCCCCGAGACGCTCGTCGTATCGGTCACCGGCGATCCTGCGACGCCGCACGAGGGCGGCATCGCGATGGCGAAAGCCCTCGGCGGAAGCCTGCTCACAGTCGACGGCAAGCAGCACGGCGCCTACCTCCTCGGCGACAGCAAGTGCGTCGACGACGCGGTCAACAAATACCTCCTCGACCTCGTAACCCCGCCCACCGACACCCGTTGCAGCCTGTGACACGCTCGACTCCGGCGTAGCTGCCCCGGCCGGTGCTGGTGACTCGCGGGCCTGACCTGACAGGCCTCACGCGTGGTGAACACCCGCTCCCATGTGCCGTCGACGGCCCACATCCGCAGCCGGTTGTAGACGCCTCGCCAGTTCCCGTACTTCCCGGAAGGTGGACCCACTGCGTTCCGCTCTGGAACTTGAAGGCGATGGTGTCGATCACCTCACGATGCTCCCGCCACCGGCCACCCCTCTTCGGGGTCCGGTCCGGGAGTAACGGCTCGATCCGCGCCCACTGCGTGTCGGTCAACTGCACACCTGGACCAACCATCGGCTGATCCAAACGAAACTGCCTAGAGGTTGTCCCGTAACCGGTGTGGCGGTTGGTGCGTTGGCTGGGCATGGGTGGGGTGATCTCAGCGGATGATCCGAAGTGGATCGAGCCGTT
>NZ_JNXD01000049.1:0-7950 GCF_000725785.1 Streptomyces flavovariabilis
CTCGTCCCACTGCTCGATCATCGCGTTCAGCTGGGCAAGGGAGGCGACTTCGGGGACGGGGACCATATGGTTCCGGCGGAACCAGCCGATCTGCCCCTCCACGCCACCCTTCTCGTGGGCGCCCTCGATGCCGGGCAGGCAATACGCAGCATCGATGCCGAAGTGCGACCGGAACGCGGTCCACCGCTCGTTCTCCACGCGGGACCGCGAGCTCAGCACCCGGGAGACCGCGGAGCGGAGGTTGTCGTAACGGACCTTGCCCGTCGGGACGCCGCCCAGCACGCTGAGAGCGTGGACGTGGCCTTCGAGGAATGCCTCCTGGCCGCAGGAGGCGAAGACGCGGTGCACGGCCTTGCCCGAATACGACAGGCGCATCGCGAACACGAAGCAGGTGACCTGCTCACCGGCCAGACGTACCTTCACGTCGCCGAAGTCCACCTCCGCCTCGGCCCCCGGCCTGTGGGACTGCGGAATGAACGCGTGTACCACCCGCGGCCGGCCTCAACGGCGATCTGGGGGCGCCGGTCGGCGACATAGGCCCGCACCATCGGATAGGTCACCGCCTCCGCCCCGTGCTCGTCCAGGAGCCGGTCGCTCCCACCGCAAGCCCCCGAGTGTTGTCAGAACCCAGAGACATCGCCCTCCGGGCGAAACCGGGCGCTCCCCGCTCTGAGTAACAAGTGGTGTCCGTTCCCACGTACAAAACCACGTGTCCGAGTCCATCGCGTGAACGAGGGCCACCGAGGTAGGTGCGCACCTCGGGCGAGGCGAACAACTCGATCGGAGCAGGCGGCCAGGTGACGGTCCGGGCTCGGCAAGGTCGGGCTAGGGGAGCGGTGGCCGGGGACGACAGGAGGGGTGTTGGCTCCCGTCCGGCAGGTTCGACGTACCGGACGGGAGCGGCACGGGGCCCACACGGGGTTCCTTGAGCACGAGGGGAACCCGCGCGCCTTCCAGACGGGAAGGTGTGACGCCAAGGCGTCTCGTTCATGGTGCCGGTCCCCGGACAGTGGGTGTGCAACTGCATGAACGGTGATCAGAAGCGGACGTTCCGACGCGGTGTTGACCGTGCCGGGGCGGGAGTTGGCGTTCGGGTGTTCATAGCAGGGTCCATCGAACGTATTTGCTCCGTGACCGCTTGAGCACCGCCGGGAGGGAGGCCTTCCAGACCCTCAACCTCGATACAGGGAAGGTGAAGTGTTCAGCCGAAAGGTGTGGACCGTCGCCGTTTTTGGTGGTGGTCCTCGCGTGGAGCACGGCGATGACCGTGCTGGGACACCTCGCCGCGGTCGTGGCGCTGCTGCCCTCGCCCGGACTGCTGGTGCAGCAGTTCACCGCCGCCGCCCACGGTTGAAGCACCGGGCCCGTCCGCGCTCCGGCGCTGGAGCTGGCCGGGCAGGACGAGCCGCAGCGATGACCTCCTCGCCATCCTCGCCCCCCAGGATCCGCCGGCTGCCGACGACGTCCCGGATGCACCGCTCTCCGTCGCGCCCGCCACGTTCGGGCCGGGCCGGCGAGGCCGTCGCGCGGAGCCGATGTCCGAGAACATCGGCCCCAGCCAGCAGGCCCTGCTTGAGCGCCTGCGCCACCGAATATCCGCACACGGGATCACCCCCACGAGCCGGCCCGCCGCACCGGCTTCTTCAAGGGACGCATCTCCGTTCTCCTGCGCGGTATCGAGTGTTACCCGAGCTGGGAGCTCACCTACAGCGTGGTCCACGCCCTGGGACTGCCTCCCTGGCCCCTGTGCCGCCTGTGGACCTCCGGCGCCTACGAGGCCGCCACGTGGATCAACCAACGCATTCACGATGGCCGGCCGCTGGGGCCCGAGGAGTGGCCTGCGGAACACTGCGGCTTCATCGAGAAGATGGAGCACCACTACATCTGTGCGTCCGGCGCGGCCGCCGGGCAGCACCACCGGCACGACATGCCAGTCCCGCCGAACGCACCACCGCCCGCCCGCGTTCGGCGCACCACAGCGGGTCTGGGAGGATGGCCGGCAGCCGTCCGTACCGGGTCCGGGAACGCGCGGGCGGCGAGAGGCGGGCGGGAGAGCGGAGCGGTGTGGCACATGCCGGAGTACCCGGAGTACGTCGCCGCGGTCGTGTTCGCCGCGGGCGGCGTCGTCAACGCCCTGCTGGCACCGCACCGGTTCTCCACCGCCGTCCTGTTCTGCCTCGCGGTGACCTCTGGCGGACTCGGCGTGGCCGGTCGCAGTGCGGCAGCCCACCCGACCATCGCCACCGTCCTCGCCGTCGCCGCCCTGCTCCTGGCGCTCGCGCTGGGCCTGCTGCTGGCCGACGGTGTCCTCCTGGTCCGGCGCTACGGACCGCAGGCAGCCCTGCTGGCGACCGGGGCCGCCGGCTGCGCGGTGCTGGCGGTGCTCGGCCTCGACGCGGGTTTCCACGCGGTCGGCGGCGAGGCGTTCGGCGCCCTCGTGGTCGTGGTGAACGCGGCTGCGGGATACCTCACTCTGCTCTTCCTCGTCTTCGCCGGCTACGTGTTCGTCCGGGGCCGTAGCACCCCCCTGCCGGAAACCACCCATGTCGTCGTCCTGGGCGCAGGGCTCAACGGCGAACGGCCCGGCCCGCTGCTGACCCGCAGGCTGGAGCGCGCCCTCACGATCGACGCCGCCCGCGCACCGGACACGCCTCGTGTGGTGTTCGTCGTCTCGGGCGGCCAAGGCAACGACGAGGTCCGCTCCGAGGCGGACGCGATGGCCGACTATCTGCGCGGACGCGGAGTGCCCGCCGACCGGATCGTGCGGGAAGACCGCTCCGTCAACACCGGGCAGAACCTCCGCTTCAGCGCGGCCCTCGTGGACGGGACCACTCCCGGCCACCGCGCCACGGTGGTCACCAGCGGCTTCCACGTCTACCGCACGACCCTGCTGGCCCGCCGCGTCGGTGTGCCCGTGCACGTCGTGGGCGCGCCGACCTCCCCCGCCTACTGGCTGGCCGCGACACTGCGCGAATTCGCCGCCATCCTGTGGCTGGACCGACTCCCCCTGGTCGGACTCAGCCTGCTGTTGGCAGTGCCGGTGGCGACGGCGGTCTTCGAGCACTGAAGCGCCGGCCGCACACCTCGTAAGAGGTCCTGACAAAGGCGCGGACAGCCCGGGTCGCAGTTATTGAGCCGCTGGCCCGGCGCGGGCGCTTTGCCGACGCGGCTGGGCTCCGGACGGACCGGCGCGGCGGCCCATGCGTCCCTGCGGCGCAGCTGAGACGCCCCACGCAGAACAACCCGTTCCACGCCCGAGCGAGACCACACTGTTGTCGCGCGCAGACTGTTGCGTGCCGAAAGCAGACACATATGGCAGTAGGGGGACTGATGCGCAGAATCGCACGGACCATGTCCACGACGGTCGCAGGGGTGTTGGTCGCGGCGGGCATGATGGTTGTTGGCGCCCCCGGATCCGCACAGGCAAGTCCCGCCGACTGTGAAGGCGGCGCGAACGGCTTCGTCGACATCCCCGACAACCTCAGCGGTGCGGTCGGGATCGAACGCACGATAGGCGGCGGCACCAGGATCAGCATCCAGTACGCCACTATCGGTGGCGTACAGCGAGGGTGGGCCAAGATCGACGGCTGGACTCTCCCTGGCGACAAGGTGTGGATGGACTGGACCACCAACGGAGGTTCCAGCTGGCTGCAGTGCGGCCCCTTCGTGGTCGGAGCTCAAGACACCCCGAAGACCAGCGCCGCCAAGAACACAAGCAGCTCGTCCTCCTGGAAGTTCCGCGCCTGTGCGGCACTGGCACCCGCCGGCCCCCCGCTGTGCACTGACTGGTGGTAAACACCTAGCAGTACTTCGCATGTCCGTCCGATTGGTGATCACTGATGCGATGTGGGACCGGACCAAGCCGTTGATGCCGGCCGATCCGGTCCGCGGTCGACGGTGGGCCGATCACGTCGCACCCTGGAAGCCATCGTGTTGAAGTACCGCACCGGCTCGCCTTGGAGGGACCTGCCAAACGCCTGCGGCGTGTCCGTGCTGACTGGCCTAGGTTGTGCGGACGGCAATGGCGGCAACCGCCGACACCATGAGGGTGAGCAGCAGGCCGGGGGTGATGGCGAGCTCGGTCATCGGAGTCTTCCTCACGAGAGTCGGTAGCGCGTGGGTGTGGGCGCCGGGACTCGCCCGACGGTCTTCTGCGTGGGGCGTGTGGCGGCATAACGGAGCGACCCGACCGCCTTGAGCGCCAGCTTGTGGAGGTGGTTGCGGCGCCTCCGTCCGCACCTTGGAGGGACCCGCGCCGAAACGGCGCGGTGTAGGTGCCGTGCCCGCCTTCTACACGGCCTGCTTGAAGATGACGGTGAGGTCCTCGTCGTCAAGCGGCAGGATCCCTGCGCCGCGCTCGTACTCCCTGCGCGCGGTCTCCAGCAGCCGACGTTTCCCGCCGCCCACGCAGCCCGAGGGCGGCGAGCGCCTGGAGCTTCGGTAATCATCGGCCCGGCCGTGTGGCTGTGCACTCAGGCCTTTGACCGGGTGCCGCTTCGACGGAGGGTGGGGAAGAGAGCGGGTCTGCGTGGTGGAGTGTGGGCCTCTGATAACTCCGATAGCAGGGAGCGTCTTCTTCCGATGACCACACAGCCCGCACGCCCTGAGCGCAGCGGTCCCCAGACCGCCTTGATCATGGATGTCTCGCCGTTCAAGCCTTCTCTCGTCAAAGCGGTGTTCAGGGACGTGACCTCGATGCACGTCTCTCGGTCGGCCGCGTGGGCCGCCGCGTCGGTGACGCGGACAGTGCTGACGGAGATCATCGACGGCGCGAGGAGAGCGGCGGCGGGGGAGGCCCGGAAGAAGCTGATTCCCGGGGACCTTCTTACGGCGATCGACCGGAACGTCGAGCTCGAGGTGGGACACAAGTGGTACGACCACAGCCCGACGTTTCAAGATATGACCGGTGTCTTGTACGACGCGGAGGGTGTCATCGTGCCTTCTCGTAAGCGCAGCAGGTCGCGCAAACCGAGTGCTGTGGTCGGCGCCCACAGGTTCGAGGCTGGGGTCAAGGAGCTGCTGCGGAGCCAGGGGGTGACGGCCGTCCCAGCGATGGTCCGCGACCTGGACGGAATCGCGAGCGTGTTCCTGACGGACCTCGCCCGGGACGCGGCCATGGTCGTCCGCGAGGGCGGGGTCAAGCGCTTCGGTACGGTCACCCCAGTGATGTCGGGCCAACCGGCCCCACCCCCGTTCCTCAAGGATTCCCTCCGGGCCCTGCCCACCCGTAGGGGGGACGGGCGGACCATCTGCAGGGATGACATACTGGCCGCCACCACGATGCAGTTGTTCGGCGGCAACCTCAGGCAGCGAGCCCTCATCGAAGCATGCGAGGCGACGACCCGGGACACTTCGGCCGGCTGAGCGGGTGCGACCAACATCGCCGCCTGCACCTTCATCTGCTACCGCAGACTCGCCATACCTGGTCGGTGTTGCCCGAGGAGCAGCTTTTGGAGTCCCGGCCCGGCGCGTCGTACTGAACTCCGCGGATCTGCAACGCCGAACTGTACTCGCCCAGCGTGTGCGGGCACGCAGGACAGGGCGGTCAGCGCGTCGGCCGCAGCAGCCGCGGGGGTGACGAGGCTTTTGTGTACGAGGTGTTCCCCAAGGTTGAGCGGGTGGTTCCGCTCGTGCAGGACATGCACCTGGGTCTGGTGGTTGCGCACGGACTTCACTCGTTCGTATGGCGTAGGGGTCCGTTGTCTGCGGGCGGGGGGCGTGTGCGGTGCGCGCTTGGACGAGGCGGCATTTCCGCCGGTGCCGAGAGCACAACGACTGCGAGGGCTGATCCGCATCTCCAGGGAGGCAAGAACGGCTTTACCACGGGCTGGTCCTACGACAGACTCGGCAATCGGCAGGAACGCTCGATCAATTCCCACTGGTCGTCGGCAACTTGTCTGCGCGTCACGACCGTCTTCCTGCCGGATCCGTCTTCCAGGCGGATCCGGATCGGCGAGTTGTCAGGATGGCACGGCGGGGCAGCTGGTGCCCCGTGGTGGGGCTGCCAGGTCGGTGAGGTAGCTGTCCACGGCGTCCTCCATACACGGGCCGCTGGTGACGCTGCCGTGGCCGTGGCCCTCGTAGGTGAGGAGCACGCCGCTGCGGCCGAGCTGCCGGGCCACCGAGACCGCCCACGGGTAGCCGGTGGCGGGGTCGTGCAGCGCGTTGGACACCAGGATCGGCGGGGCACCGTGTACGTCCAGGCGGTGCTGCGGGTTGGCGGTGGGCGCGCCCAGACACGCTGCTGCCATGTGGATCGGCAGCAGGTAAGGCAGGTCAGGCGCCGTCATGTTCATCATGGCGACGAGCGAGGAGTACTCCTTGTAGTCGCGCACTGGCAGGTGCCAGTCCGAGCAGAAGACCGGCGTGGCCGGAGGCAGCGGCGCTATCGAGGTGGGCGACGCGGGCAGCGGATTGCTCACCGCCATCCCCGCGATCGCCGTGGCCAGGCCCGCGTAGTCGGCCTCGTAGAACTTCCGGAACGCGATCTTGTTGATTAGGTCAGAAGCCGACAGCGAGGTGCCCGGCTTCGCAGGGTGCTCCAGCTCGCCGCGCCCGGCCCGGGCCAACAGGCTCTGCCAGACGGCGCGGACATCGCGGCCGTGCAGCGCGCAGTGCGCGGCACCGTCACACCACTTCACGAACTCATGGAATGAATCCTCTGCGGTGGCCGCCTCGGCCTGCAGGAATCTGCGGGTGGCCTGCACGCTGTGGTCCATGACGCTCTCCAGCACCATCGCCCGCACACGGCGCGGGTAGGTCTCGGCGTACTGTGCCCCGAGCAGCGTGCCGTACGAGCTGCCATGGAAGGTCAGTTTCCGCTCGCCGAGGGCGGCCCGGAGGGCGTCCACGTCCCGGACCGTCTGGCCGGTGTCAAGGTGGTCGAACACCGGGCCGGTACGGGCCCGGCAGTCGGCACGGAGCCGCCTGTTGTACGCCAGGGTGGCGTCGAAGTCCGCCTGGCTCTTCAGCTGCGGTGACGGCCGCTCGGCAAGCAGGGCGCCGGAGCAGGTCACCGGATTGCTGCCGCCCACCCCGCGCGGGTCGAAGCTGACGATGTCGAACCTGCGTCGGACCTCGGGGCTGAACCGGCTGATACGGCCCACCACCATCTCCACACCCGAATCGCCCGGCCCGCCGGGGCCGAACACCATCGAGCCGACGCGTGCGCCGGGGTCCGTGGCCTTGCGGCGGGCCACAGCCAGGTCGAGTCTCGGCCCGTCCGGGTGGGTCCAGTCGACCGGCACCGAAAGAGTGGCGCACTCGGCCCCCCGCTTCTCCGGGTCGTCACACGCTGCCCACCGCAGGGCCCCGGTGGCAGACGGCGACGCGGGGACCGCGGGAGCGGCGGCGAGGCCGGTGATGACGGCCATGGTGGCTGCCACGGCCATGGTCGTGCCTCGCGTGGCAATGCGCCGCAGTGCGGATCTTCCCCTTAACGGCATGGATCCTCCTCGTGAAAGAGAGCGGTTGTGTCAGGCGTGCGGACCCGGCCGGGTCACCGTCGTCACGGTAGGTGCGCTGTCGACCATGTGGAGCCCCTGTCAGGGGCTTCTCCGGGTCTGGTCGGGGACCGCTCAGGGGCGACCGGGGCCCCGGGGCGAAAAAGATCCGGGTCGGGTCAGGGAAAGGGCTCCGCCGCACTATCGGTCGGCCCGTCAGCCGACGCCGACCTCTACGAGGAGGGAAACACCACCGAGCGGCTGATCAACAAGCTCGAGGCCGCGGCATCGGCCACCCGATGCGACAAAAAGGCCAGACGGCTACCTCACCGGCCTGCTCCTACGCGCCTCGACGATCTGGATGAAAGTCCTCACCCGGCCCACCCATTGATCACGACTCGATACGCGCCCTAGTTGTATTGATCACGAGCGTTGTTAACGCGGGGTCGGGCTTGATCATGGCGAAGGCCCCCGTGTGTGGTGGAGGTGTCGAATCTTCACCGCACGG
>NZ_JNXD01000050.1:0-7718 GCF_000725785.1 Streptomyces flavovariabilis
AGGGCAACGGCGTTCACCAGGCCATGCTCGGCATCGCCCGGCTACACAACCTGGCCCTCGCCCGATAACCCACGCCCCATACGGGACAACCTCTAGGCGTTGCCTGCCCCAGAACGTCAAAGCTTTGCCGATCAGATCCTTGGCGGCGTCTCCGTAACAGGCGGCGCCGCCAAGGGGGTTGAACAGGGTTCTGCGAGCCCATCCCGTGCACGCCGACCGCCGTTGACTCCAACTCGTCCTGGACGTCTTGGCCACGCCCGCCTCCACGACCGACCAGGACGCCGCCCGCCCACTGCTGCCCGCAGGGAAAGAGCGTTTTCGGCGCCCTTGCCCGCATCGGGCCGACGGCGACTACACCGGCCACCTCATCGACTGGGCGGCCCAGCATCTGGGGCTGATTGTGGAGGTCGTCCGCCGCAGCGACGACGCCCACGGCTTCCAAATCCTGCCACGCCGCTGAGTTGTCGAGCGGACCTCGCCTGGTTCCTGCGCAGCCGGCGCCTGGTTGGTGACTATGAACGACGCACCGACACCAGCGAGAGCGTCATCCTATGGTCGATGACCATGCTCATGAGCCGCCGCCTGGCCGCCTGCGACCTCTCGGCTTGGGGTCGGTAGTGGTGAGAGTCGGTGGTGCTGGTCTGGTGGGTTGCTGTGTCAGCGCTGGTCAGTGAGGTGTTGGGGCGGGATCGGCACTGTCATGAGGTGAGAGATTGGGGGTGGGTGTTGCTGTCGTGGGGCTTTATCTCATGGCAGCTGATGCTGTCTCGGGTTCGTGAGTTCTGGTGTCTCCCTCCTGACGGAGCTCGGGCAGTCGGCCCCGGGGCCGGGTGCTGTATGACCCGCGCCCTGGCGACCCGTCCCGCTGGGACTGGGGCGGCGACGGTCCCTGACGGCCCGCCACTCGGTCGGGTGAAGACACGGCAGCGGCGGAACTTACCCAGGGACGCCGGGCGTAGTGCCGTACACGGACCCGATCCACGAGACGCATGTGAGCGAGCCGGGCCTGCTCGTCGTCGACGTCGCGGCAGCCGACGACGCCACCGCGCTCGCCTTCCAGCAGCTGCTCGCCGACCGGTGGGCGACGGCCACAGCGGAGCAGACGACGCGGGACGCCGGTCAGCCCGGCGTACGGCTGCGCTGCTACCTGGACCTGCGCCAGGAGCTCACCGCGGCCGCCGTGGTCGGCCCGACCATGGAGCCGACCATGGCCCGGTCCTGACTCATGACAAGGTGCCGCCTTCGCCGAACAGCGGCACCTCCTGGACGTCGACGTCCGCGCGGATGCGATGGGGGCGGGCTGGGTGCCGCCACCGTCCGGCGCTGTCGCGGGCGACGTCGACGTCGATTTCCATCACGACATCTGGCCGCACCAGGACGGCATCGAGGGTGCGCTGCGTTCCCCACCCTGCCGAGAACGTCCAGCCCGTCCATGGATGCGCGCCGCGCGGCGGGGCCAGATGGTCGGCCACAGCGCGGCCGACCTCCCGGGACAAGGTGGTGCTGCGGCCGACGTACTGCAGGCGGCCCGCCGGATCGTAGCGGCCCAGCAGCAGCGTGCGGGGCGCGGTGAGCGACCCGGAAGATTCTTGCCGAGCCGCAAGGAAGCGCTGGCGACCCGATGTCGATGGTCACGAACCAGTAACGCTTGATCCCGCCGAATGAGCCTCCGCCGTCCCTGCCGTCCTGGCTGCCGTGGCGGCAGCGCCCCTTCCTCGACGCCGGCACCCTCTGCTGCAGGTTCCGCTCCGCCCTCCCCCCCGGCGGCGGTGGTCTGTGACCGCTGCGCGATCCGGCCACGGGCGAGGATGACGATGACGGCGTCGAGGAGTGACGGTGCAGGTCACCGGTCCTGGGCGGGGTTGCGGTGCATGAGGCCGGAGTGACCGGTGGCCGCTTCCGCGTGGGTCTGGCCGGCGCGGGTGTTCCACTGGAAGCCGCTGCGGGCTTCGACGGTGGGCAGGAGCCGCTGGTCGGGTCCGTAGTCCTCGCGGGGGTGCATGAAGAGGGGGGCGGTGGTCTCGATGGTGCGCAGACGCTCGGCGTAGGCGTCGAGACACTCTTTGCGTTCCTGCTCGGTGGCCAGGCGGGGTGCGAAGGTGGTGAAAGGGGGCAGGGGTGTGAAGCCCATGTAGTGGAAGATTCCGTTGTTGACCGGCCAGAGCAGATGCAGGATGTCGCCTTCGATGCCGTCGGGGGCGTAGGTGTCGGCGGAGGTTCCGGTGGTGCAGCAGGCCATGGCCTTGCGGCCGAGGAAGACGCCTCTGGCGTGTTTGCGTCCGCCGCCGTAGGCGAAGCCGCGGGCCATGACGCGCTCGACCCAGCCCTTGAGGATGGCGGGCATGGAGAACCACCAGATCGGGAACTGGAAGATCATCAGGTCGCACCACTCCACCTTGGCCTGCTCGGTGGCCACGTCGGGCGGGAAGGTGCCGGTCTCGTGCTGGTGCTCCTGTTCGATGTCGATCTGGAGCCGGTCGGGGTCCTTGCGGGCCGCGGTGAAGTCGTCGGCGTCCGGGATCGCCTTGAAGCCCATCGCGTACAGGTCGCTGACCTTCACCTCGTGCCCTTGTGCGGTGAGGGTGGCCACGGCCGTGTCCTTCAGGGCGGCGTTGAAGGAAGCGGGCTCGGGGTGGGCGTGGACGATAAGGACCTTCACGTCGTACTCCGGTGGGTGGTGGGACGGTGTGCGGTGGAGACGGCGACGGTGTTCGCGCCGACGATCATGGCAATGGCGAGCCAGGCGAGGGCATCGAGCTGCTGTCCGAGGAGGGTGAGGCCGGCCAGGGCTGCGAAGACCGGGTTCACGCTCATGAACACGCCGAAGAAGTGTGCCGGGATGCGGCGCAGCGCCAGCAGATCGGCCAGGAACGGCACCGCGGAGGAGAGCACCCCGGCGGCCAGCGCACAACCCAGCGCCGTGGCCGTGGGCGGGTGGTGCCACAGCACCCACACGCCGACGGGCAGGTAGAGGGCGCCAGAGACGGCCGCCGCGGCGGCCGAGCCTTCCAGGCCGGGCAGGCGGGCCCCGACGGTTCGGTTGAGCAGGATGTAGCAGGCCCAGCATGCCGCGGCCAGCAGAGCCAGGCTGATGCCCAGATAGTCGGTGGAGGGTGTGGGGCGCGTGAGGACCACGACCGCTGCGGCAGCCGCCACCGCGGCGACCAGGTCGACACGGCGCCGGGAGCCGGCCAGGGCCACGGCCAGCGGGCCGAGGAACTCCAGCGTGACGGCCAGCCCGAGCCCGATCCGCTCGATCGCCGCGTACAGGGACAGGTTCATCGCCGCGAACACCAGCGCCAGGCCCAGCACGGGACGCCACTGCGCCGTGGTGAAGTGCCGCAGCCGGGGTCGGCCGACCGCCCCGAGCACCACGGCCGCCACCCACTGGCGCACCGCCACCACCCCGACCGGCCCGAGCACCGGGAACGCCAGCGCCGCGATCGAGGCCCCCGTCTGGTTGGACAGGCCGCTGACCAGCATCAGCGCCACCCCGGCCCCGCGCCCCGTCCCCCGGGCAGAGGCGGCCCCGTCAGCTGCGGTGCCCCGGGGCGATGCGACGGGGGAGGAATCGAGCTTCATGGCCTCCACGATGAGCGCACCATCGGTATACGCAAAATGCATCCACACACTCAGCTATACGCTGGATGCATGGACGAGACGCGGAACGGGGCGGCTGCGCTGGAGCTGAAGCACCTGCGGTGCCTGGTAGCCATCGTCGACACCGGCAGCTTCACGGACGCCGGCATCGAGCTGGGCATTTCCCAGGCCGCCGTCTCCCGGAACTTGCTCGCCCTCGAAAAGATCCTCGGGGTGCGGCTGCTGCACCGCACCAGCCGCACGGTCACTCCCACCACCGCGGGCGTACAGGCTCTTGCCCGCGCCCGCTCGCTGCTGTCCGGCGCCGAGGAACTCGTCGCCGAAGCCTCCACGGGCCACAGCCGCCTGCATATCGGCCACGCATGGTCCGCGTTCGGCCGCCACACCACCGAATTCCAGCGCCGCTGGCACCAAAGCCACCCCGAGACCGAACTCCGGCTCATCCGCCACAACTCCTCTACCGGCGGGCTCGCCGAGGGCCTCTGCGACCTCGCGGTCATCCGCGCCCCTCTCGACCTCAAGCCCTGGTCACACGCCCTCGTCGGCCACGAACACCGGTACGTGGCTCTCGCCTCCGACGACCCCTGGGCCCGCCGCCGCAGTATCCGCATGGGCGAGATCCCCGGCCGCACCCTCGCCATCGACCGCAGAACCGGCACCACCACCCTGGACCTGTGGCCCGAAGACGAACGGCCCGCCGTCGAGTACACCCACGACATCGACGACTGGCTCGCCGCCATCGCCACCGGCCGCTGCGTCGGCATCACCCCCCAGGCCACCGCAGCCCAATACCGGCGCGACGGCATCACCTACCGTCCATTGCGCGACACCGAACCCGTCCCCGTCCACTTCATCTGGCGCAGGCAGGACCCCCACCCCGCCACCCACGCCGCCGTCGCTCTCGCCATCGACCTCTACCAAAGGAACCGCCGCGTCCCGGCCAACTCGGATAGATGACCGTTTCTGGGAATCGCATGGTTGGTTTTGTACGTCGGAGCCAGCAACGATTGTCGACGGTTTCGGGTAGCATTTCGCGATCAAACAGTCCGGAAATGTCGATGAGAACTGGCAACGGTCCCGGGGTGCTGACCGCTCCTGAACCCGCCCGCTCTGAAGTCGTGATCCACCCCGCTATGACCGGCCTGATGGCCCGCCGCCTAACCGGCGAAGCCACCATCTCGTGGCGCGACGCGGATAACCATGACCAATTACGGGATGAATCATCGGGAGGAAGCGACCTCTGAGAGTGCTTGCCCCTGCCATCGCTCAAATGAAGTCGGAGGCGTGACCGTGCGCCCAGTGGCGGAAGGTGCGAGCTGGAGCTCCCGTTATCTGGTCGAGTGTGAGGTAGGCATCGTCGTCCGGGGCCCTCGTGTCATGGGGTTCATCTGTGATGCCTTCGACGCCGTCGTAGCTTTCGAAGCCGAACAGGAAGTCTGAGTTCGCGGCCGCGAAGCCCCCTTGGGCTCGGTAGAAGCCGCGGGCTTGTTCGGCGGAGACCTCATCGAGCGTGATCTGTTCTCCGATCGCTTCTGCGATCACTGCAACCTGTTCGCGTTTGGTGAGACTTTCCGGTCCAATGATCGTGTCGATCCGTCCGAGGCGGTGTGGGTCGAGCAGGTTGGCCAGGACGACGTCGACAACGTCGGCCTCATGGATGGGATGCCCGATCTGATCAGGAAAGGGCTCCACAGCTCGGCGATTTGCCTTGATCGCCGGTCCCCATATGAGGAGTGAGTTTGTCGCGAACTCACCGGGACGCACGATGCTCCAATCCAGTCCTGAGTCCATGACGGCCTGCTCGACGACGGCGTTGTACGTGGTGTCGTAGCCGGCTGTTACGGCGGCGGAGGAGACCACGACCACGTGCTCGACGCCCGCCTGCTTTGCGCGAGAAACGACCGCCTCAACGGTCTCAGGGACCGCGATCAGGACGAGTTGCGCGGCACCGTCGAATGCGTGCCTCAGTGTGGACGGGTCGTCCAGGTCGCCGAAGACCACGTCCGCACCATCCGGGAGTGAGGCACGTTGCGGGTGTCGCGACATTCCACGCACTGTGTGACCGGCATCAAGCAGCCCTGCGACGACCAGGCGGCCGATCATCCCAGTGGCCCCGGTTACAAGAATGGGAGGGATCTTCTTTAAATGAGACATAGCTTCTCACTATAAGACGTCGACGTATCATGATGCAATGGACCTCTCCCGTCAACGTGCACGGACCCGTCAGGCGATCCTCGACGCCGCAGCAGCGCAGTGGTCTTGCGATCCCACCGTCGGCCTTGGCGACATTGCCGCCGCCGCCGGCGTGGGGCGAGCAACCATTCACCGGTACTTCTCCGACCGTCAGGTCCTTCACGCAGCGCTCATCACCGACTCGTGGATGACGCTACGAGCGGCGATCGAGCATGCCGGCCCCGCCACGGACTCGGCGCTCGAGGTGATCCAACGGATCATCACCGCGATGGTGCACGCTGGTGATCGGATGAGCTTCTTGTTCACCACCACCGAAGGCACGCCTTCTGAGGCGGACGCCGGTATCGCACGAGACGTCGACGAGCTGATCCTCGCCGAGATCGAACGAGGCCAGCGTGAAGGTGCACTCGACTCGGCAGTTCCCGCGAGGTGGATAGAGTTGATGATCTGGAGCACCGTTTACACGGGCCTGCGAGCCGCCGCCGACGGACTCGTACCACGGCACGGCGTGGACGAACTGATACGCCGAACTCTTCACCGAGCAGTAAGCGAGCAGCCCAAGTAGCGGCCCGGACCAACCAGCGTGACTAGCTCGCACCAACTCGGGGATGGCAACCGCGGGCGCCAGCAGGAGTGATCAGGTAGTGGCGGTGTCCTGTCCCTGTGCCGCCCGAGTGCTGGCGAGCCGGTAGGAGTCGGTGCCGGTTTCGATGATGTTGCCGCCGAAGGTGAGCCGATCGACGATGGCCGCGCAGAGCCGCGGATCGGTGAACGTTTTGGTCCAGCCACCGAACGACTCGTTGGAGGCTATGGCGACGCTGTTCTTCTCCTCGCGTTCGGTCAGCACCTGGAACAGCAGCTCAGCGCCCCTGCGGTCCAGCTCCATATAGCCCAGCTCATCGATGCACAAAAGATCGACGCGCCCGTAGCGGGCGATGGTCTTGGTCAGGATCTTCTCGTCCGCGGCCTCGACCAGCTCGTTGACCAGCTTGGTGGCCAGTGTGTAGCGGACCCGGAAGCCAGCCATGGCGGCCTCGGTCCCGAGTGCGATCAGCAGGTGGGACTTGCCGGTTCCGGAGTCGCCGATCAGGCAGAGCGGCAGTCCTTTCTTGACCCATTCGCAGGTGGCCAGGGTGTGGATGACGGCTGGGTCGATGCTCGGGTTGGCGTCGAAGTCGAAGGCCCTGATCGACTTCTCTCGCGGGAACTGCGCCGCCTTGATGCGTCGTTCGGAGCGGCGGCGGGCCCGGTCGTCGCATTCGGCCATCAGCAGTTCGGCGAGGAAGCCGCGATAGGACATCTGGTCGCGGGCGGCGGCTTCGGCCAGTTCGGGGAACTGGGCCCGGATGGTGGGCAGCCTCAGCATGCGGCATGCCTGGTCGACGGCGGCGGTGGCGGCCTGTTCGGTCAGCCCGCGGTGTCGTTTGAGTGTCAGGGCATCTCTTTCTGGAGGGCGGGGCGGTCGGCCGACTGCCGTGCTCGCAGCAGCTGGTCGTCGGCCGCGACCGAGGGAGGCGGCCGTGTGTCGGGCGGCAGCTGGGCCAGCCGCCGTTCGGTCAGCGAGGTCACGTTCGTCCGTTCCGGCTCCGCACGGACAGCCGGAGCCGCGACCTCGTCGGCTTCGGCCGCCTTCCGTGCCTCCAGGGCGACGGCGTCCGCGGTCAGGGCGCCGGCCCTGAGCGCGGAGGCAAGTCCGGCGACAAGGTGTTCGTGGGAAACGTGGCGGCCCATCAGCAGGACTTCGATCAGGGCCCGGGTGCCGTCCCGCTCGCCGTGGGTAGTCTTCGCCGCCTGCCACCACGCGTCATGGACGGGCGTGAACTTCTCTGCGTAACGGGCCTGTTCAAGGGCGGTGGCCCCGGGAAACGCACCGGGCTTGCGGACCAGCGCCTCCAGGTAGTGGTCCAGATCAAGCCGGGTCTTCC
>NZ_JNXD01000051.1:0-19380 GCF_000725785.1 Streptomyces flavovariabilis
CCGTCAGCCCGTTCGACGCACCGTCCTGGTTCACGGCACTGCCCCGCACCACCGCAAGCACCGGATGCCCGTGACGACGGGCGTCCGACAACCGCTCCAGCAACAGCATGCCCACGCCCTCGGCCATGCCCATACCGTCAGCGTCCGCCGAGAACGCCTTGGAACGGCCGTCGGCGGCGACGCCGCGCTGGCGGGAGAACTCGACGAGGGCGCCGGGGGTCGCCATGACCGTGACGCCACCCGCGAGGGCGAGGGTGCAGTCGCCCTTCCGCAGGGCGTGGGCGGCGAGGTGGAGGGCGACGAGGGAGGACGAGCAGGCGGTGTCGACGGTCACCGCCGGGCCCTCCAGGCCCAGGGTGTAGGCGACTCGGCCGGAGAGGACGCTGCCGGAGGTGCCGGTGCCGACGTAGCCTTCGGCTTCGCCGGGGGCGGTGCCGAAGAGGGCGGCGTAGTCCTGGCCGCTGATGCCGGCGAAGACGGCGGTTCTGCTGCCCTTGAGGGAGGCCGGGTCGATGCCGGCGCGTTCGATGGTCTCCCAGGAGGTCTCCAGCAGCAGGCGCTGCTGAGGATCCATGGCCAGAGCCTCGCGCGGGGAGATGCCGAAGAATGCGGCGTCGAACTCGGCGGCCTCGTGCAGGAATCCGCCGCCGCGGACGTAGGACCTGCCCGTGGCGTCGGGATCCGGGTCGTAGAGGTGCTCCAGGTCCCAGCCGCGGTCGGCGGGCAGGGGCGTGATGGCGTCCGTGCCGGATGCCAGGAGCCGCCACAAGTCCTCGGGGGAGCCGGCGCCTCCGGGGTAGCGGCAGCTCATCGCCACGATCGCGATCGGCTCCTGCTCCTTGTCGGTGGCCTCCCGCAGCCGGTCGTGCGCCTCCTCAAGTTCGGCGGTGACTCGGCGGAGATATGCGCGAAGCTTGTCTTCATTCGCCATGGGAGCAGCATCCATTCAGACTTGCGGAGAAAACGGCGGGCACGTGGCAGGGCGGGAAGGCCGGTGGCGTGGTCACCCTTTTCCGAATTTCTTGTCGATGTAGTCGAAGATCTCGTCGTCCGTGGCCGAGTCGAGTTCGTGTGGAGCGGTGTCGCCCAGCACCTCGGCGCGGGTCTCCCGCCAGGTGGCGAGCAGGGACTGCAGTCGTTCCGTGATGCCGTCCAGCGCGGCGTCGTCCAGATCCGTCCCGGCGAGTGCGTCGGGGGTGAGGGCGGACAGGGCGGACTCCAGTTTCCCGATGTCCTCCAGGAGGGGGACGGCCGGTGCCGCGAGCGCGGGTGCGAGTTCCGCGAGCAGGTGGCGGGCCACGGCGGCCGGGGTCGGAAAGTCGAACACCAGGGTGGCGGGGAGCCGTTGGCCGGTCGCGGCGTT
Source organism: Streptomyces flavovariabilis (assembly GCF_000725785.1). Classification (NCBI taxonomy): domain Bacteria; kingdom Bacillati; phylum Actinomycetota; class Actinomycetes; order Kitasatosporales; family Streptomycetaceae; genus Streptomyces; species Streptomyces flavovariabilis. The sequence continues at coordinate 1,364 of NZ_JNXD01000051.1, forward strand.
CAGGCGGTTGCGCAGTTCGACGGCGGTCAGGGAGTCGAAGCCGGACTCCTTGAAGGTCTGGCCGGGGCCGACCGCCTCCGGTCCGCTGTGGCCGAGGACAGTGGCGACATGGGTCCGTACGACGTCCAGGACCAGACGTTCGCGCTCCTTCTCGGGCGTTGCCTCGAGGCGTTCGCGGAGGGTTCCGGCGCCGCCCGGGGTCTGCTCGGGCACCGGCCGGGCGGGGCCGCGGACCAGGTCGCGCAGGACCGCGGGGATCGGGGTTCCGGCGGCCTGGGCCTGGCGGCGCAGGGTGCCCGGCTCGAGGAGTGCCGGCACCAGTACGGCTTCGGTCCGCTGAAGGGCGGTGTCGAACAGGGCCAGGCCGAACTCGGCGGGCATCGGGGCGACTCCGCCGCGTGCCATACGGGTGCGGTCCACGTCGTCCAGGCGTCCGCCCATGCCGTCGCTCTGCGCCCACAGGCCCCAGGCCAGGGAGGTGGCGGGCAGCCCTTGGGCCGCGCGGTGCCGGGCGAAGGCGTCCAGGAAGGCGTTGGCGGCGGCGTAGTTGGCCATGCCGGGGCTGCCGAGCGTGCCGGAGAAGGAGGAGTAGAGGACGAACGCGGCCGGGTGCAGGTCGCGGGTCAGTTCGTGCAGGTTGAGCACCGCGTCGACCTTCGGGCGCAACACCCGGTCCAGCCCGTCCGGGGTCAGTGTGTCGATCACGCCGTCCTCGGTGACGCCGGCCGTGTGGATCACGGCGGTGAGCGGGTGGGCGGCGGGAATGCCGGTGAGCAGGCGTCCGAGTGCCTCGCGGTCGGCGATGTCGCAGGCCGCCAGGGTGACCTGGGCGCCGAGTTCGCCGAGTTCGGCGCCCAGTTCGGGCATGCCGTCGCCGGCCGGGCCGCGTCGGCCGGCCAGGACCAGGTGGCGGACCTTGTGCTCGGTCACCAAGTGGCGCGCGAGCAGCTTCCCGAGGCCGCCCGTGGCGCCGGTGATCAGGACGGTGCCGTCCGGGTCGAGCGAGGCGGGCGTGGCGGCTGCCGCCGGGGTTCCCGCTTCGGCGGTGTTCGCCCGGCTCAGCCTGGGCACCAGCATCTTGCCTGCGCGCAGGGCGATCTGGGTCTCGTCCTGGGCCGGGTCGAGGGCGGCCGCGAGGGCGCTCGGGAGGGCTCGGTGGGAGTCCGGGTGGCCGTCGGTGTCGATCAGCAGAAACCGGTCGGGGTGCTCCGACTGCGCCGAGCGCGCCAGGCCCCACACCGGCGCTCCCACCAGTCCGGGCACGTCGTCGCCCGGGGCGGTGGAGACGGCGGCGCTGGTCAGCAGCACCAGCCGGGAGTCGGCGAGACGGGGGTCGGACAGCCAGGCCTGGAGCAGTTCCAGGGCCCGGCGGGTGCTCGTGCGGGCCGCTTCGGCCGGGTCGGTGACGTCGGCCGGGTCGGCCGGGATCCGGGCGACGACGACCGGGGGAACCGGGGTGCCCGCCTCGTCGGCCGCGGTGAGGGCGGCCAGGTCCGGGTGGGTGGTGAGGGCGGTGCCGGCCGTGCGGAGGGCGTCGGAAAGGGCGGGGCCGGGCTCGCCGAGGAGAGCCAGGGCGTGCGGGGTTGTGCCTGGTCCGGGGCGTGTGGGCAGTGCCTTCCAGTCGAGCCGGAAGAGCGCGTCGCCGATCGCGGTGTCCGGGAGCTGGGCCGGGGAGACGGGCCGGGAGATCACCGCGTCGACTGCGGCCACCGGGGTTCCCTCGGGGTCCGCCACGCGCACGGACAGAGTGTCGGGGCCGGTCGTGCCGAGGGTGACCCGCAGCGGGCCGGTCGTGCCGGGCGTGTGCACGCGGATGCCGCGCCAGGAGAACGGGCGGCTCGCCCGCGGCTCGCTCTCCGTGGCGCCGGTGAGCGCGACGGCGGCGGCCGCCTGGAGGGCCGCGTCGAGCAGGACGGGGTGCAGGGTGAAGCCGTCGGACCGGATGCCGGCGGGCAGTTCGACCTCGGCGTGGATCTCCGCGCGGGCCGCCGGGTCGGACGGGTCAACGGGGGTGCTTCGCCAGACGGCGCGCAGGCCTTGGAAGGCGGGCCCGTAGACCACGCCGGTGTCGGCCAGTCGCTCGTGGAAGCCGTCGACGGCCACCGGCTCTGCCCCGGCGGGCGGCCAGACGCCGCCCGCGGTGCCGGGCGGTGGCCCGGCGGTGGTGAGCAGGGTGCCTTCGGCATGCCGGGTCCACGAGGTGTGGGGGTCGGCTCCGTCGGGCCGGGAGTGCAGCGTCAGGGCCCGGCGCCCGGCCTCGTCCGGGGCGGTCACGGTCAGCCGCAGGACGACGGCGCCCTGCTCGGGCACCACCAGCGGCGCCTCCAGGGTGAGTTCCTCCACCAGTTCGCAGCCCGCCTGGCGGCCGGCGCGCAGCGCCAGTTCCACGAAGGCCGTGCCGGGCAGCAGCGCGGAGCCCAGCACCAGGTGGTCCGCCAGCCAGGGATGCGTCTCCAGGGAGAGCCGGCCCGTGAACACCAGACCGTCGGAGTCGGGCAGTTCGAGGGCGGCGCCCAGCAACGGGTGGCCCGTGGCGCCGAGGCCGAGACCGGCCACGTCGCCCGGCGCGGCCGGGGCGGCCTGCGGCCAGTAGCGCCGATGCCGGAACGCGTAGGTCGGCAGGTCGACGTTCCGGCCGGGCCGGCCCGCGAACACCGCGTCCCAGTCGGGGGTGGCGCCCTGCACCTGGGCCTCGGCCAGCGACCGCAGGAAGCGGTCGGGGCCGCCCTCGTCCCGGCGCAGGGAGCCGACCGCGCGGGCGTCGCAGCCGAACGCGTCGAAGCTGTCCTGGAGTCCGACCGTCAGCACGGGATGCGGGGCGGCTTCGACGAACAGGGCGAAGTCCGCTTCCACGAGCCGCCTGGTGGCCTCGTCGAGGCGCACCGGCTGCCGCAGGTTGGTGTACCAGTACTCGGCGTCGAGCTGTTCGGTGTCCAGCCAGTCGCCGGTGACCGTCGACAGGAACGGCACCTGTCCGGAGCGCGGGCTGATCGGGGCCAGTTCGGCGAGCAGTTCCTCCCGGATGGCCTCGACCTGGGCGGAGTGGGAGGCGTAGTCCACGGGGATCCGGCGGGCGCGGATCTCCTCGGCGGCGCAGTCGGCCATCAGCCGGTCCAGCGCGTCCGGTTCGCCGGAGACGACGACCGAGCCGGGGCCGTTGACGGCAGCGATGGACAGCTGGTCACCGAACGGCTCCAGGCGTGCGGTCAGCTCGTCCAGCGGCAGGGCGACGGAGACCATGCCGCCGCGGCCGGTGAGCGCGCCGAGTGCCTTGCTGCGCAGCGCCACGACACGGGCCGCGTCCGGCAGGGACAGGGCGCCCGCGACGCAGGCGGCGGCGATCTCGCCCTGGGAGTGGCCGACGACGGCGTCGGGCTGTACGCCATGGGCCCGCCACAGCTCGGCCAGCGAGACCATGACGGCGAACAGGAGCGGCTGCACGACGTCCACCCGCTCCAGCGCAGGCGCGCCGGGCGCGCCGCGCAGCACGTCGTACGGCGACCAGTCGACGTATGCCTCGAGGGCGCGGGCGCAGGCGGCGAACCGCTCGTCGAACACCGGGGAGGCGTCGAGGAGTTCCGTCGCCATGCCGGTCCACTGGGAGCCCTGGCCGGGGAACACGAACACGGTTCGGCCCTCGGGGGCGACGGTTCCCTCGACGACGGCGGGGTCGCTGTCGCCCTGGGCCAGGGCGGTCAGGGCCCGGCGGAAGCCGTCCCGGTCGGCGGCCAGCAGCACCGCCCGGTGCGCGAACGCGGCGCGGGAGGTGGCCAGTGCGTACCCGATGTCGGCGGGGTCGGCCTCCGGGTGGGCGTCCAGGTGGGCGCGCAGCCGGGCGGCCTGCTCGCGCAGCGCGTCGGGGGTCTTCGCCGACAGGGGCCACGGCAGGACCGTGCCGTCGGTCCGGGTGCCGGTGCCGGCCGACGCGGGCTCGGGGTCCGTGGGGGTCTGCTCCAGGATGACGTGGGCGTTGGTGCCGCTCATGCCGAAGGAGGAGACACCGGCGCGGCGGGGCCGGTCGCCCGCGGGCCACGCCATGTTCTCCGTCAGCAGCGCGACGGCGCCGGAGGACCAGTCGACGTGCGGGGACGGCTCGTCCACGTGCAGGGTGCGCGGGAGTTCACCGTGCCGCATCGCCATCACCATCTTGATGACACCGGCGACACCGGCGGCGGCCTGCGTGTGCCCGATGTTGGACTTCACCGATCCCAGCCACAGCGGCCGGTCGTCCGACCGGTCCTGGCCATAGGTCGCCAGCAGCGCCTGCGCCTCGATCGGGTCGCCCAGCGTCGTCCCCGTGCCATGTGCCTCGACGGCGTCCAGGTCGGCGGCCGTCAGCCGGGCGTTCGCCAGCGCCTGCCGGATCACCCGCTGCTGCGACGGGCCGTTCGGCGCCGTCAGCCCGTTGGACGCACCGTCCTGGTTGATCGCGCTGCCGCGGAGGACGGCCAGCACGGGGTGCCCGTTGCGGCGGGCGTCCGACAGCCGCTCCACCAGCAGCATGCCCACACCCTCACCCCAGCCGGTGCCGTCGGCCGCGGCCGCGAAGGCCTTCACACGGCCGTCGCGGGCCAGGCCGCGCTGGCGGGAGAACTCGGTGAAGGGCCCGGGGGTGCTCATCACGGAGACACCGCCGGCCAGCGCCAGGGAGCACTCCCCCGAGCGCAGTGCCTGGGCCGCCAGGTGCAGGGCGACCAGCGAGGAGGAGCAGGCAGTGTCGACGGTGACGGTGGGACCTTCCAGACCGAAGGTGTAGGCGAGCCGTCCGGACACCACGCTGGCCGAGTTGCCGGTGGCGAGGTATCCCGCCAGGTCCTCGGCGGAGTTCAGCAGCAGGGAGGCGTAGTCCTGGCCGTTGGTTCCGACGTAGACGCCGGTGCGGCTGCCGTGGAGGCCGGTCGGGTCGATGCCCGCCCGTTCGAAGGCTTCCCAGGAGGTCTCCAGCAGCAGCCGCTGCTGCGGGTCCATCGCCAGCGCCTCACGCGGGCTCGGCGGGGAACCCCCCGATCGCGTCGACGCCGTCGCGCAGCAGTCTCCACAGCTGCTCCGGCGAGTTCGCACCGCCGGGGAACCGGCAGCTCATCGCCACGATGGCCAGCGGCTCGTCGTGCGCCAGGGCGGTGCCCGGCCCGGTCTCCTCGGTCTGCGCGTCGCCGAGGAGTTCGGCGGTCAGGTGGACGGCCAGGTCGCGCGGGGTGGGGTGGTCGAAGACCAGGGTCGCGGGCAGGGTCAGGCCGGTGGCGGCGGTCAGCGCGTTGCGCAGTTCGAGCGCGCTCAGCGAGTCGAAGCCCAGCTCGTGGAAGGCGGTGCGCGCCGGTACGGCGCCCTGCGCCCGGTGTCCGAGGACGGCCGCCACCTGATCGAGGACCAGTTCCCGCACGTGACGCGGCCGCTCGTCGGCGGGCAGGGCCAGCAGCCGCCGTACGAGGTCGTCGGCGCCTGCGCCCGGGGTCCGGGCCGTCGCTCCGCCGCCCCGTCGCGTCTCGGGGAGGTCGGACAGGAGCGTGTGCTGCCGGGGGTGGGCCAGGTGGGCCGTGAACCGGTCCCAGTCGATGTCCGCGACGACGCTGCCGGCCGTGTCCTGCTGCCAGCAGCGGGCCAGGGCGGCGAGCGCGGCCTCGGGGTCCATGGGGGTCACGCCGCCGCGGGCGAGGCGGTGGGCGGTGTCCTCGGTCTCGGCCATCCCGGCGTCCGCCCAGGCGCCCCAGGCGATGGACACGGCGGGCAGGCCGTCGGCCCGGCGCTGCTCCGCGAGGGCGTCCAGGCAGGCGTTGGCGGCGGCGTAGTTGGCCTGTCCGGCGCTGCCGACGACGCCGGCCAGGGAGGAGAACAGTACGAACGCCGACAGGTCCAGGTCGCGGGTCAGGCGGTGCAGGTTCCGGGCGCCGTCGGCCTTGGCGAGCTGGACGGCGGTGAACCGGTCGGGCGTGAGCCCGTCGAGGACCCCGTCGTCGAGGATGCCGGCCGCGTGCACGACGGCGGTCAGCGGCCGGTCGGCCGGGATGGCCGCCAGTAGCTCGGCGAGCGCGTCGGGGGCGGCGACGTCGCAAGCCGCGATGGTGACCTCGGTGCCGAGTCCGGTCAGTTCGTCGCGCAGTGCGGTCGCACCCTCGGCTGCCGGGCCGCGGCGGCCGGTCAGGAGCAGGTGTTGGGCGCCGTGGCGGGCCAGCCAGCGGGCGACCCGGGCGCCCAGCGCGCCGGTGCCGCCGGTGACCAGGACGGTGCCGGACAGGCGCGGTGCCGTCGCGGGCCCGGCCGGACGGGGCTCGCGGACCAGGCGTCGTACGAACACGCCCGTGGCCCGCACGGCCAGTTCGCTCTCCTCGCCCGCGCCGGTGAGCAGGCCGGTGAGACGGGAGGCGGATCGCTCGTCCAGGTGTTCGGGAAGGTCGACGAGGCCGCCCCAGCGGTCCGGGTGTTCCAGCGCCGCGACGCGGCCCAGGCCCCAGATCTGTGCCTGCTCCGGGTGCGCGGGGCGATCGGCGCGGTTCACGGAGACCGCGCCGTGCGTCAGGCACCACAGGGGTGCCGGCACACCGGCGTCGCCCAGCGCCTGGATCAGTTCGACGGTGCGCAGGGCACCGCGCTCGTCGTCGGCGGCAAGCAGCGAGAGCACGCCGTCGACCGGCTCGCCGTGGCCGGCCAGCCGTGCGGCCAGTTCGGTACGGCCGCCCGCGCCCGCCTCGATGACGTCCACGTGAGCGCCGTGAGCGCGCAGGGCGTCCGTGGCGGCGGCGGTCCACCGCGGCCCGGGCGCGGCCTCGGGGACGATCGCCAGCCACCGTCCGGTGAACGGCGGGGCGGCCGGTTCGGTGGTGGGCCGCCAGGCGACGCGGTAGCGCCAGGAGTCCGAGGTGGAGCGCGCACGGTGCCGCTGCCGCCAGGAGGACAGGGCGGGCAGCACCTCGCCGAGCGGGACCCGCTGGTCCTCGCCGACCTCCAGGGCCTCGGCCACCGCCGTCACGTCGGTGCGCTCGACGGCGTCCCAGAAGGCCGCGTCCGCCGGGTCCGCGGCGGGCTCCGGGGCGGAGGACGCCGGGGCCTGCGGCCAGTACCGCTCGTGCTGGAAGGCGTAGGTGGGCAGTACCACCGGCCGTGCGTCCCGGCCGGTGAAGAAGCGGGCCCAGTCCACGGGCACGCCCCGGGTGTTCGCGCCGGACAGCGCGGTGACCAGGGTGTGCGCCTCCGGGCGGCCCTCCCGCAGCAGGGGCAGGAACACCGTCTCGGGGCGGTCGGCGGGGGCGTCCTCGTCCAGCGTCTCCTGCGCCATGGCGGACAGCACGCCGTCGGGGCCCAGCTCGATCAGGGTGGTGACGCCCTGCCCGGCCAGGGCGCGGACCGCGTCGGCGAATCGGACCGGCCGGCGCACCTGGCTTACCCAGTAGTCGGGCGAGCACAGTTCCTCGGCCGTGGCGGGCTCCCCCGTCACGTCGGACATCAGCCCGATCCGCGGCGGATGGAACGTCAGGCCCGCCGCGGCCTCGCGGAACTCGGCCAGCATCGGTTCCATGCGCGGGGAGTGGAAGGCGTGCGACACCGTCAGCCGCCGGGTCTTGCGGCCCTGTCGGGCGAAGTCGGCGGCGATCTCCAGGACGACGTCCTCGTCGCCCGAGACGACCGTGGCGGCCGGGCCGTTGACGGCGGCGACCGATGCCCGGTCGGTCCGCCCGTCCAGCGCGGCGGCGACCTCCTCCTCGGTGGCCTGGACGGCGGCCATCGCACCGCCGGCGGGCAGCGCCTGCATCAGGCGGCCGCGGGCGGCAACCAGCGCGCAGGCGTCGTCCAGGGACAGCACACCCGCCACGTGGGCGGCGGACAGTTCGCCGATGGAGTGGCCCACCAGCCAGTCCGGGGTGACGCCCCAGGACTCCAGCAGCCGGTACAGGGCGACTTCCAGCGCGAACAGGGCCGCCTGGGTGTAGCGGGTCTGGTCGAGGGCGGTCGCGTCCGCGAACAGGACTTCCTTCAGCGGGCGGTCCAGCCGCCCCTCGAAACGCTCGCACACCGCGTCGAGTGCCTGCGCGAACGCCGGGAAGGCGGCGTACAGTTCGCGCCCCGTGCCGACGCGCTGGGCGCCCTGCCCGGTGAACAGGAAGCCCACCCGGCCGCGACCGCCGGCCACGCCCCGCAGCAGACCCGGCCCGGGGCGTGCGGCGCCCAGCGCGGCGAGCCCGGCGAGCAGGTCGTCGCGGTCGTCGGCGACGATCGCCGCCCGGTGCTCCAGGGCCGTGCGGGTCACCGCCAGGGAAAGGCCGACGTCGGCGGGGCGGGCGTCGGGGTGGGTCCGCAGATGGGCGTGCAGTTTCCGTGCCTGGGCGCCGAGCGCCGTCTCGGTGCGGGCCGACAGCAGCCACGGCAGCGTCGCCGCCGGGCCTTCCGGATCCGCGGCGACGGCGGGCACGGGGGCCGGGTCGCCGGGGGCCTGCTCCAGGACCAGGTGGGCGTTGGTGCCGCTGATGCCGAAGGAGGAGACGCCCGTGCGGCGCGGCCGGCCGAGGTCCGGCCACTCGCGGGCCTCGGTGAGGATCTCCACGGCCCCGGCGGACCAGTCCACCTGCCGCGTCGGCTCGTCCACGTGCAGGGTGGGCGGCAGCACGCCCTGCCGCATCGCCATCACCATCTTGATGACCCCGGCGGCGCCGGCGGCGGCCTGGGTGTGCCCGATGTTCGACTTGACGGACCCCAGCCACAACGGCCGGTCCGCCGGCCGGTCCTGGCCGTACGTCGCGAGCAGGGCCTGCGCCTCGATCGGGTCGCCGAGGGTGGTGCCGGTGCCGTGCGCCTCCACCGCGTCCACGTCGGCCGGCGTCACGCGCGCGCTGCTCAGGGCTTGCCGGATGACGCGCTGCTGCGCGGGGCCGTTGGGCGCGGTCAGCCCGTTGGACGCGCCGTCCTGGTTGACGGCGCTGCCCTTGACGACGGCCAGCACCTGGTGGCCGTTGCGCCGGGCGTCCGACAGCCGCTCCAGGAGCAGCAGGCCCACTCCCTCCGCGAGGCCGGTGCCGTCGGCGCCGTCCGCGAACGCCTTGACGCGTCCGTCGGCGGCGAGGCCGCGCTGACGGGAGAACTCCACGAAGGTGACGGGGGTGGCCATCACGGTGACACCGCCGGCCAGCGCCATTTCGCACTCGCCCTGCCGCAGCGCCTGGGCGGCCAGATGCAGGGCCACCAGGGAGGAGGAGCAGGCCGTGTCGACGGTCACCGCCGGGCCCTCCAGGCCGAAGGTGTAGGAGACCCGGCCGGAGGCCGCGCTGATCGAGTTGCCGGTGCCGAGATAGCCCTCGTCGCCGTCGACGGCGGCGGCTATCTGTGTGTCGTAGCCCTGGTACATGACGCCGGCGAAGACGCCGGTCCGGCTGCCCTTCAGGGTGGCCGTGTCGATGCCGGCGCGTTCGAAGGCCTCCCAGGAGGTCTCCAGGAGGAGGCGCTGCTGCGGGTCCATGATGCCCGCCTCGCGCGGGGAGATGCCGAACAGCGCGGGGTCGAAGTCACCGGCGTCGTAGAGGAATCCGCCCTCGGAGGTGGAGGAGGTGCCGGGCTTGTCGGGGTCGGCGTCGCGCAGCAGCCGCTCCAGGTCCCAGCCTCGGTCGGCGGGGAACGCGCCGATGCCCTCCGCGCCGGCCGCGACCAGCTGCCACAGGTCCTCCGGAGACCGCACGCCGCCGGGGAAGCGGCAGGCCATGCTCACGATGGCGATCGGCTCGTCGGAGCCCGTCGCGGAAACCGGTGCTGTGGTCTCCTCGGCGGTGCCGAGCAGCTCGGTGTCCAGGTGCCGGGCCAGGCTGCGCGGGCTGGGATGGTCGAAGGCGAGCGTGGGAGGCAGCCGCAGGCCGGTGGCGGTGCTGAGCCGGTTGCGCAGTTCCACCGCGGTCAGCGAGTCGAAACCGAGGTCCTTGAACGCTTGGTCCGGCTCGATCGTCGCCGGAGAGACGTGGCCGAGGACCGCCGCCACATGGCTGTGGACCACATCCTCCAGGGCGCGGGTGCGTTCGGCCGGGGACAGTCCGGCCAGCCGCCGGACGGCCTCCGGCAGGGTGCCGTCCGCCTGGGCTGCGCGGGCCGAGGTGGGACGGGCCGGGCGGGGCAGCAGTGCGCGCAGCAGGTGCGGCGGTTCCCCGTCGGCGGGCAGCCGGGCCGGGTCCAGGTGCATCGGCGCGAGGACGGGGTCGTCGCCCCCTGCGCCGGCCAGGTCGAACAGAGCCATGCCCTCGGCGGCGGTGAGCGGGGCCATGCCCCGGCGCCGGATACGGGCGAGGCCGGCGTCGTCGAGGCGGCCGGCCATGTCGGAGCCGTCTTCGTCCCACAGGCCCCAGGCCAGCGACCGGGCCGGCAGTCCGGCGGCCCGGCGGTGCTCGGCGAGCGCGTCCAGGGCGGCGTTCGCGGCGGCGTAGCCCCCCTGACCGGCGGCGCCCAGCAGGCCCGCGGCGGAGGAGAACAGCACGAACGCCGACAGGTCCAGGTCGCGGGTCAGCTCGTGCAGATGCCAGGCCCCGTCCGTCTTGGGACGCAGGACGCCGGTCAGCCGCTCGGGGGTGAGGGAGGACAGCACGCCGTCGTCGAGGACGCCCGCGGTGTGCACCACGCCGGTCAGCGGCTGCTCGGCCGGTATTCCGGCCAGCACCTCGGCCAGCGCCTCCCGGTCCGCCACGTCCACGGCGGCGACCCGCACGAAGGCGCCCAGACCGGTCAGTTCGGCCACCAGTTCCGCCGCCCCCGGCGCGGCGGGCGGTGGCGTGGGCCGGTGCGGTGGCGCGGGTGAGGCGGGCCGCGAGGGCGGTGCCCGCGCGTACGGCGAGTTGCGGCTCCCCGGTGGCGATCGCGGCCGGGACCGCGCCGGGCGACGCGGCGTGCTCGTCGAGGTCCAGCAGAACGAACCGGTCCGGGTGCTCGGTCTGTGCGGAGCGCACCAGGCCCCGCACGGCGGCGGCCGCCGGATCCGGCACGGTGTCCCCGGGCTCGGCGTTCACCGCGCCGCGGGTCACGATGACCAGCCGTGACGCCGCCGTTCGCTCGTCCTCGGTCCAGGACCGCAGCAGGGCTAGGGCCCACTGTGCGGCCCGGTGGACGGCGTCGGCGCCCGTGCCGTGGTCCGGCACCGGCGCGAGCACCACGTCCGGAGCGGGGCCGGCGGCGCTCGTACCGTCGTACGACCGTGCGGGGACGCCCAGTTGCTCCGTCAGCCCGAGGCGGTCGTCCAGCACCGCGTACGACGCGGCCTCCCGCTCACGGGACGGGGGCAGGGCCGGTGTCCACTCCACACGGAACATGGAGGCCCGCAGCGGGTCCTGTGCCGCCCCCAGCGCCTCCGGCGCCACCGGGCGCAGCGTCAGCGACTCCACCGCGACGACGGGCGCGCCGGTGACGTCGGTGGCCGTGAGCGAGACGGTGTCCGCGCCGAGCCGGGTCAGCCGTACCCGCAGCGCCGACGCCCCGCCGGCGTGCAGGCTCACGCCCGACCAGGAGAACGGCAGCCGCACCCCGGCGGAGTCATCGTGGTCCGGCAGGAGGCCGGCGGCGCCGATGGCGTGCAGGGCTGCGTCCAGGAGGGCGGGGTGCAGCCCGTAGCGCCCGGCGTCGGTTTCGGTGCGCTCGGGCAGTGCCACGGTGGCGGCCAGGCCGTCACCGTCCCGCCAGACGTCGCGCAGGCCCTGGAAGAGCGGGCCGTACTCCAGGCCGGCTGCGGCCAGGCGCGGGTACAGGTCCTCGAGGGGTATCTGCCGCGCGCCCGCCGGGGGCCAGGCGGTCGGGCCGTCCGGGACCGGTGCCGCGCTGTCGGCGAGGACGCCGTCCGCGTGCAGGGTCCACGGCTCGTCGGCGGCGGCGCCCGCGGGGCGGGCGTGCACGGTCAGCCGGCGGTGTCCGTCCGCGTCGGGCGCGCCGACCAGCAGCTGGAGGTCGACCGGGGCGGATGCGGTGAGGGGCAGCGGGGCGTGCAGCGTCAGTTCCGCCACCCGGCCGCAGCCGACCTGGTCGCCCGCGTTGACCGCGAGTTCCACGAAGGCGGTTCCGGGCAGCAGGACGGTGCCCGCGACCGCGTGGTCGGCGAGCCAGGGGTGGGAGGACAGCGACAGCCGTCCGGTCAGCAGGAAGCCGTTGCCGTCGGCCAGGGTGACCGCCGCGCCCAGCAGGGGGTGGTCGGCCGAGCCGAGGCCGAGGGCGGCGGTGTCGCCCGGCCGGCCGGACCCCCGGAGCCAGAAGTGCTCCCCCTGGAAGGCGTAGGTGGGCAGGTCCACCCGCCGCGGGTCACGGCCGGCGAACACGGGCCGCCAGTCGACGCCGACGCCCTGGGTGTGGGCCTCCGCGAGGGAGACGAGGAAGCGTTCGAGGCCGCCCTCGCCGCGGCGCAGGGTGCCCAGGGCGAAGGCCGCGCCGTCGATGCCGGACAGCACTTCCTGCATCCCCATGGCCAGCACGGGGTGCGGGCTCACCTCGATGAACACGGCGCGGCGGCGCTGCGACAGGGTGCGTACCGCTTCCTCGAAGCGGACCGTCCGGCGCAGGTTGCGATACCAGTAGGCGGCGTCCAGTCCGGCGGTGTCGACGGGTCCGCCGGTCACCGTGGAGCACAGCGTCACCTCGCCGGTGCGCGGCGCGATCGGCGCCAGGGCCGCGAGCAGCCGCTCCTCGATGGCCTCCACGTGGGCGGAGTGGGAGGCGTAGTCGACGGAGACGCGGCGGGCCCGGATCTCCTGGGCCGCGCAGTCGGCGAGCAGTTCGTCCAGGGCCTGGACGTCGCCGGAGACCACGACGGAGGCGGGGCCGTTGATCGCGGCGACGGACAGCCGGTCCGCCCAGCGGGTGAGCCGCTGTTCCAGTTCGGCGACGGGCAGCGCCACGGAGACCATGCCGCCCTTGCCGGAGAGTTCGGTCAGCGCCCGGCTGCGCAGGGCGACCACCCGGGCGGCGTCCTCCAGGCTGAGCGCGCCGGCCACCACGGCGGCGGCGATCTCGCCCTGGGAGTGGCCGACCACCGCGGTGGGCCTGACGCCGTGGGCCTCCCAGAGGGCGGCCAGGGACACCATCACCGTGAACAGCACCGGCTGGACCACGTCGACCCGGTCCAGGGACGGTGCGCCGGGCACGCCGCGCACGACGTCGAGCGGCGACCAGTCGGTGAAGGGCTCCAGGGCGGCCGCGCACTCGCGCATCCGGGCCGCGAACACGTCGGAGGTGTCGAGCAGTTCGACGGCCATGCCGGCCCACTGGGAGCCCTGCCCGGGGAAGACGAAGACGATGTCCTCGGCGCCTGTGGCCGCACCGCGCACCACCCCGGCCGCCTCGGTGCCCGCGGCGAGGCCGTCGAGTCCGGCGAGCAGCCCTTCGCGGTCGGTGCCGACGACGACCGCGCGATGCTCGAACAGGGCACGGGTGGTGGCGAGGGAGTGGCCGACGTCGGCCGGGCGCAGCGCCGGGTGGTCCCGCAGGTGTGCCGCGAGCCGGGCGGCCTGGCCGGCCAGGGCGGCCGGGGTGCGGGCGGACAGGCTCCAGGGCAGCGCACCGTCCTCGTGGCTCTCGGGAGCGGCGTCCTCGGCGGGCTCCGGCTGTTCCAGGATCACGTGGGCGTTGGTGCCGCTGACGCCGAAGGAGGACACGGCGGCGCGGCGCGGGGCGCCGGTGCGGGGCCAGGGCGTGTTCTCGGTGAGGAGTTCGACGGCGCCGGCCGTCCAGTCCACCTGGGGGGTGGGTTCGTCCACGTGCAGGGTGCGCGGCAGCACGCCGCGCCGCATCGCCAGCACCATCTTGATGACGCCGGCGACACCGGCGGCCGCCTGGGTGTGCCCGATGTTGGACTTGACGGAGCCCAGCCACAGCGGCTGCCCGTCCCGCCGCTGCCCGCCGTAGGTGGCGAGCAGGGCCTGCGCCTCGATCGGGTCGCCCAGTGTCGTTCCCGTGCCGTGCGCCTCGACGGCGTCCACGTCGGCCGGGGTGAGCCGGGCGCTGCTCAGCGCCTGCTGGATGACCCGCTGCTGGGCGGGCCCGTTGGGGGCGGTGAGCCTGCTGCTGGCGCCGTCCTGGTTGACGGCGCTGCCGCGCACGACGGCGAGCACCGGGTGTCCGTTGCGCCGGGCGTCGGAGAGCCGCTCCAGCAGGAGCATGCCGACACCCTCGCCCCAGCCGGTGCCGTCGGCCGCGGCGGCGAACGGCTTGCACCGCCCGTCGGGCGCCAGTCCGCGCTGCCGGGAGAACTCCAGGAAGGTGCTCGGCGAGGACATCACGGTGACGCCGCCGGCCAGGGCGAGGGAGCACTCGCCCTCGCGCAGCGCCTGGGCTGCCAGGTGCAGGGTCACCAGGGACGAGGAGCAGGCGGTGTCGACGGTGACGGCCGGTCCTTCCAGGCCGAGCGTGTAGGCGACGCGGCCGGAGGCGATGCTGCCCGCACTGCCCTGGCTGAGGTAGCCCTCGAACTCCTCGGGGATGTCGTGCAGCCGGGCGAGGTAGTCGTGGTACATGACGCCGGCGAAGACCCCGGTGCGGCTGCCGCGCGCGGCCCTCGGGTCGATGCCGGCGTGTTCGAACGCCTCCCAGGAGCTCTCCAGCAGCAGCCGCTGCTGCGGGTCCATGGCCACCGCCTCGCGCGGCGAGATGCCGAAGAACGCGGCGTCGAAGCGGGCGGCGTCGTGGAGGAAGCCGCCCTCGCGGACGTAGGAGGTGCCGGGGTGGTCCGGGTCGGGGTCGAACAGTCCGTCCAGGTCCCAGTCGCGGTCGTCCGGGAAGCCGGAGACGGCGTCCGTGCCGGAGGCGACCAGCCGCCACAGGTCCTCCGGGGACCGCACGCCGCCGGGGAACCGGCAGCTCATTCCCACGATCGCGATGAGCTCCGGCTCGTGGGACTCGGCCTCGCGCAGCCGCTGTCGCGTCTCGTGCAGGTCGGCGACGGCTCGCTTGAGGTAGTCCCGAAGCTTCTGCTCATTCTCCACTTGACGTTGGCTCCTCATGGCGTGCGGAAGGCGTGGGGTTTCGTTCACCTGGCGACTCATGAGAGGCCGAGGTCTTTGTCGACGAAGTCGAAGAGTTCGTCGTCGGTCGCCGATTCGAGCCGGTCGGCGACGCTGACGGCACCGGCCGCCGGCCCGGGGTCGGGCTGCGCGGCGCTGCGGCCGCCGCCCAGCCTGGACAGCAGGCTCTCCAGGCGCAGGGCGACCCGGTCGCGCTGGTCCTGGTCGTCGGCGAGCCCGGCGAGGGCCGCTTCGATCCGGTCGAGTTCCGCGTCGACCGACGGCGCGTCGGCCGGGGCCGGCGCCACCAGGGCCCGCAGGTGGCGGGCCAGGCCGAGCGGTGCCGGATAGTCGAAGAGCAGCGTGGCGGGCAGTCGGAGACCGGTGAGGGAGGCGAGCCGGGTGCGCAGTTCCACCGCGGTCAGCGAGTCGAAGCCGGACTCCATGAAGCCGCGCTCGGGGTCGAAGGCGCCGGGGGCGCGGTGGCCGAGGACCGCCTCGGTCTCCTTGCGCACCCACTGGAGCACGGTGCGCTCCTGCTCGCTCTCCGACAGCCCGGCCAGCTGCTCGCCGAGTCCACTCGGCGTCGCCGCACCCTCCTGCGTGGCCGGCGGGGTCGGCGCGGGCAGCAGGTTCCGCAGCAGGGCCGGTACGGCGCCGCCCCGGGCAACCTGGTTGCGCATCCCGGTCAGGTCCAGCCGGGCCGGTACGGGCACGGGCTCGTCGGCGGCGTGCGCGAGGTCGAACAGGGTTAGGCCCTCCGCCGCGGACAGCGGGGACATGCCCAGCCGTCGGATCCGCGCCAGGTCGGCCTCGGCCAGGCCGCCGGCCATGCCGGTGTCGTCCTGCTCCCACAGCCCCCAGGCCAGCGAGGTCGCGGGCAGGCCCTGGTGGCGCCGGTGGTGGGCGAGCGCGTCCAGGAAGGAGTTGGCCGCGGCGTATCCGGCCTGGCCCGCGCCGCCGAAGACCCCGGCGGAGGAGGAGAACAGGACGAACGCCGACAGGTCCAGGTCACGGGTCAGCTCGTGCAGATGCCATGCTCCGTCCGCCTTGGGCCGTATCACCCCGGCAAGCCGCTCCGGCGTCAGCGCGGACACCACGCCGTCGTCCAGCACGCCCGCGGTGTGCACCACCGCGGTCAGCGGGTGCTCGGCGGGGATCTCCGCGAGGAGGCGCGCCAGGACGTCCCGGTCGGCGGTGTCCACCGCGGCCACCCGCACCGACGCACCGGCGGCGGCGAGTTCGGCCACCAACTCCGCCGCACCGGGCGCGGTCTCACCCCGCCGACTGGCCAACAGCAGGTGGCGTACGCCGTGTTCGGCCACCAGATGCCGGGCCACCAGCTTCCCCAGCGCCCCGGTCCCGCCGGTGACCAGCACGGTTCCGGCTCCGTCCCAGACCCGTCCGCCCGGCTCCGCAGCGGTCATACGCTCCAGGCGCGGCACATACGCGTGTCCGGCACGCAGCGCGACCTGCGGCTCACCGCTGACGGCACAGGCCGTCAGCTGCCGCCAGGAAGCCTCGTCCTCGTCGATGTCCAGCAGCACGAACCGGTCCGGCTGCTCCGACTGCGCGGAGCGCACCAGCCCCCAGACCGCCGCCTGCACCGGGTCCGGCGCCCGCTCGCCCGGCGCCCCCGTGCCCACCGCGCCCCGCGTCACCAGCACCAGCCGCGCCCCGGCCGTCCGCTCGTCGGCCAGCCAACGCTGTACGGCGGCCAGCGCGGTGCCGGTGGCCGCGGCGACCGCGCCCGGGGTGTCCGGCAACTGCCGGCCCCCCGGGCCCGAGCAGTCGAGGAACACCGGCCCGGCCCCCTCCCCGAGGGCGTCCGGCGGACTCTCCGGGTGGACGGACACGGCGACGCCGCCCGCCCGCAGCCGGTCGGCGAGCCCCAGGCCGTCCGGGCCCACCACGGCGCACGTGGCCGGCCGTGCCGTGCTCACGGGGGCCGCGGTCCAGTCGAGCCGGAACAGCGCGTCCCGGTGGCCGCCCCGGGCCGCCCTGAGCTGCTCCTCGGTCACCGGGCGCAGCGTCAGCGACGCCACGCTCGCCACCGGAAGCCCGTTCCGGTCGGCGACGTCCAGTGTCACCGCGTCGTTCTCCGCGGCCGACAGTCGTACCCTCAGGGCGCCGGCGCCGGCGGAGTGCAGCCGGACCCCGGACCAGGCGTACGGCAGCCGCGCGCCGGCCGCGTCGTCCGCGGGCAGCCCGAGCGTGTGCAGGGCCGCGTCCAGCAGCGCCGGATGCAGTGCGAACGCCTCCGCACCGGGCGCGGTGCCGTCCGCCGGCTCGATCTCCGCGAACAGCTCGTCGCCGTGTCGCCAGGCGGACCGCAGCCCCTGGAACGCCGGCCCGTATCCGAATCCGGCTCGCGCGGCACGGTCGTAGAACGTGTCGACCGGCAGCGGTGTCGCCCCCGCCGGAGGCCACACGGACAGCTCGGCGGGCGGGACCGTGCTGCCGGTGACGGGGACCAGCACGCCGGTCGCGTGCCGGGTCCACACCTGCTCGTCCGTCGCCTTCTCCGGCGTCGCGTGCACGCTGAACTCGCGCCGCCCGTCCTCGCCCGGCCCGCTCACCAGCAGCTGGAACCGTACGCCGCCCCTCTCCGGCAGGATCAGCGGCGCCTGGAGGGTCAGTTCCGCGACCTCGTCACAACCGCAGGCGTCGGCCGCCCGCACGGCCAGCTCGACGAACGCCGTGCCCGGCAGCAGCACCGAACCCATCACCGCGTGGTCAGCGAGCCACGGATGCGTCTGGAGCGACAGTCGGCCGGTGAACAACAGCCCTCCTGTGTCCGGCAGTTCCACCGCCGCACCCAGCAGCGGGTGGTCCGCCGTCCCCAGACCGGCGAGTTCCACGTCCGCCGCGGACCGGCCACCGCCCAGCCAGTAGCGCTCACGCTGGAAGGCGTAGGTGGGCAGGTCGACCGTCCTGGCGCCGCGGCCGGCGAAGAACGCCGGCCAGTCGACGGTGGCTCCGCGGACGTGGGCCTGGGCGACGGCGGATGTCAGCGTGTGCGCCTCCGGGCGGTCCGCGCGGAGGGCGGGCACGAACACTGCGTCGACACTGTCCTGGCCC
>NZ_JNXD01000052.1:0-7300 GCF_000725785.1 Streptomyces flavovariabilis
TCCTCCACACCTACAACCACCACCGCTGCCACACCGCACTCGCAGGCCAGCCACCCATCACCCGCGTCAACAACGCTGCGGGTCAATACACCTAGTGCCCGGGAAGGTGGTGGTTACACCGTTTGCCCGGGGAGATGTCATGAGACCGGACATGCCTGTGGGCCCCGGGTGTTCCCGGGGCCCACAGGCTGGTGGCTGCGTGGCGGGGTTACCAGCGATACCAGCGGCCCTTGCGGCCGCCTGTGTCCGCACTGCGCAGCACGAAGCCCAGCAGCCAGACGACCAGCACGATGACGGCGATCCACCACAGTGCCTTCAGCGCGAATCCCGCGCCGAAGAGGACCAGGGCCAGAAGCAGGACGAGAAGCAGGGGAACCATAGATATCAACCTCCGTTGCTCCTCGTGCCCGGCGATTCGAAGAACACGCGGTCGATCTGCCTGGTTTCTTCACCGCTCTTGCGGGAACTGGGCTCAGTTTCGTCACCGGCGTTCACCTCAGTGGCGGTCGACGGGCAGGGTGCCCATGGCGCCGACAGCTGTTGGGCGGCGGCTACAGACTGGAGCGCGGCCGAGCTGCCGCCGGTAGGGAAAGGTGGTCGTGTCTGTGCCGGACAGGCGGAGCAGGTCGCGGTGGGCCCCTGTCGATGACTCGAACGAGTCATCGACAGGGGCCCACCTGCTCAGAGCGCCCTAGTGGTCATAGCCCCCGGCAGGCATCGCCCGTGCTCCGGCCAGCAGCTCGACCCCTGTCACGTCTCCGGGGTCCCGCGCGGTCACATCCGCCACGAAGTCCTCGACCACGTAGAACAGTTCGTTCAGCACGGCGAAGCCCTTGTCGGAAATGTCCCGCAGACCACGGAACTCGGCCCAGAACCTTGACTCGAATTCCAGCGCGTCGAT
The DNA here is from genome assembly GCF_000725785.1 of Streptomyces flavovariabilis. Lineage (NCBI taxonomy): Bacteria > Bacillati > Actinomycetota > Actinomycetes > Kitasatosporales > Streptomycetaceae > Streptomyces > Streptomyces flavovariabilis. Next base: position 902 of record NZ_JNXD01000052.1, read on the forward strand.
CTGTCCGGCGATGACGAGCTCGGTCATGGCCACGTAAGGCGCGAGTGCCGCGTCCCCTCTCGCGGTGCACGCGGTCGTCATTCCTGGTTTCCGGTGCCACCACCCGGCGGATTCGACACGAGCGCCCGGAGTTCGTCAAGGACCGGGTTCTCCGCAAGAGCGGGACGGTTCTCCACCAGGCATGCGATGCCGGAGGCGACGAAGGCGCGCACCGCTGCGGCGTAATCATCAAACGGGCATTCCGGAGGCACCGCGGGTGCTCGGTGTGACGAGGTGAACCTGACCCTATCGCCCGCGAGCTCGAGGTGAATCACGTAGGAGTTCTCGGTGAAATCGATCTCCGCCGAGCCGCCCGCGCGCAGCTCCTGCAGGGTGTACGCCAAGGTGAACATGATGTCGACCAGCGGTTCCCGCGTCGCGGACAGAAACGCGTGCCCGCCCACCTTGAAGTCGATCTGGTACGCGAACCATCCGTAGCGCAGATCCGTCGCGCTGAGGGTGGCGAGCACGATCAGTCCTTCCCGCCAGGCACGCTCGGCACCCGCAGGAATATCCATGTCACCGTCGGGTGTGAAGTCGATGCTTGCGATCAGATGTCCGCCAGTTCCCGTAGCGAACGCATCGCCGGGTTCTGGGACAGTGCCGGATAGTGAAGTTCGAGGTACTCCACACCGTCGGTGATGAACGACCGGACCCCGGACACGTATGCGTCGAACGAGCAGCTGGGTGCGCTGGCAGGTCCGCCGTAGCCGTGAGCAGCTCGGACGTGAGCGGCTGGACCTGGTCCTGCTGCACAGCCCGGAACGCGCCCACCCCGGCGACCGTCTCGCCCTGCACCAGGCGATGCGGGACGCCTTCATGGTCCTGGAGGAGGAGGTAGCGGTCGGGAACGTGGCCGGGTACGGGGTCGCCACGTGGGCGGGTCTGGAAGAAGAGGCGTTCACGATGGGGGAGCTGCTCGCCCTGGCCGCCGAAGCCGCGGGCGGACAGCTCCACCACCTGGTCGCGGTCCAGCTGCCGGTCAGCCTGGTGATGATGACGCCGCATCCAGGCCCTGGACGGCCGCGGTCGGCTCCCGGCCGCCGTGGGCGTGGGCCTGCGGGTGATGGCCTCAGCTCCGCTGCACGGCGGCGAGCTCCCCGGCATGGTCGACCAGGAGCTCGCCGACCTCATCCGGCCGGGCCTTACCCCCGCACAGGCGTGCTCCTCACCGTCGCGTCATGCCCAGGAGTGACGGACGTCCTCATCGCGGCCTCCAGTACGCCACACTGGAGGGATGCGGCCGACGCCGTCGCCCAACCCTCGCTGACTGCCGCCAAGTTGCGGGAGATCACTCATGTACTCGCCTCCCCCTGACCACCCGCGCCGACGGCCGTGAGGAGCGCCTCTTCGCCCGTGCGGTCGTCGACGCCTCCGGCACCTGGACCACACCGTCCCCGGCCGGGGGCAGCGGCCTGGCCGCCCTCGGTGAGAAGGCCGCCGCCGACCGGATCACCTACCGCGTCCCGGACCTCAAGGACCCGGTCGTTCGCGCCCGTTACGCGGGCAAGCGCACCGCCGTGATCGGCTCCGGCGCCTCCGCCTTCACCGCCCTCGACAGTGATGGGACCATTGGCCGGGCTCCTATGAAGTCACAGACGCTCGACCGGCCGCGCGCAGCGACACCACTTGGAAGATCGACAATTCCAAGCAAGGACAACCCAAGTGCCGGTCAGCTGCCGGGTCAGACCTCCAAGCGGTGCCGCGGGCTACATCATCACTGTCAGCTGCTGCAGCGGCCCGCCCTGCCCGGTCAGCTGCAGCCCTTCCGGCCGGGCCCGCTCCACCAGCATCGCAACCGGTTGCTCGTCGGACACGGGCGCAGGCTGCCCCAACGGGGCACTCTCGACAGGTTCCACGGTCTCCAACTCCACGGCGGCGTAAGTCACTTGACGTCTCTCCCATGATCGTCGGATCCACCGTTAGATTTACACTCCCCATCGCCTTGCCCGACGACCCGGGCGGGGACGTCACCGGACGCGCCCTCGGTAGCAGGCAGCGCTTCCATGCCGGTCTTGTCCGATCTATTGACGGTGTTCCTGACCCACCTCTACCTTTCGTCCGCAGTTCCGCACAACGTTCGTAATATCGAATGGTGGCTGAGGTGAGTCGTTTGGACGAGCCGCCGCTGGAAGGACCACCCGTGCACCGCACCCTGCACCCTCGACTGTCGAGTCGTCGGTGGACGATCCTCGGGGCAGTCCTGCTGTCCCTGGTCACGTCCCTGTCCCTCGTCGTCACGCAGCCCACCGCCGCGGCCGACGGCAAGCCGTTCACCAACCCGGTCAAGACGCAGAAGGGCGCCGACCCCTGGCTGGAGTACTACAACGGCAACTACTACCTGGTGACGACCACGTTCACCAACAAGCTGCTCATGCGGAAGTCCCCCACCCTCGCCGGACTGAGCACCGCCCCGAGCGTGGAGATATGGTCGGACACCACCGCGGGCCGCAACGCCAACATCTGGGCGCCGGAAATCCACTTCCTCGACGGCAAGTGGTACCTGTACTACTCGGCCGCACAGGCCGACGCCACCTGCTGTGACACCCAGCGCACGCACGTGCTGGAGAGCTCCGGCAGCGACCCGATGGGCACGTACACGTACAAGAACATCCTCACCGACGACAGCCTCACCCCCGGCCCGGCCGCCGCCCAGGGCTGGCTGATCGACGCCAGTGTCCTCAAGCACGACAACAAGCTGTACCTGCTGGGCAGCGGCAAGATCAACGGCAGTACGCAGAGCCTGGTCATCGCCCCGATGAGCAACCCGTACACGCTCAGCGGTCCCTTCACGATCATCTCCAGCCCCACCCTGAGCTGGGAGACCTCCGGTGGCCCGGTCAACGAGGGGCCAGAGCCGCTGTACCGCAACGGCCGCACCTTCCTCACCTTCTCCGCCAGCAGCTGCTCGACCGCCGACTACAAGCTGGGCCAGCTGGAGCTCACCGGCAGCGACCCGCTGAACCCCGCCTCCTGGACGAAGAAGCAGACCCCTGTCTTCCAGCGCAACGACGCCAACGGGGTGTACGGGCCGGGACACAACGGGTTCTTCACCTCGCCCGACGGCACCGAGAACTGGATCGTCTACCACGCCAACAGCGCGGCCAACGGCGGCTGCGGCAACGCCCGCACCACCCGCGCGCAGAAGTTCACGTGGAACGCCGACGGGACGCCCGATTTCGGCAACCCGGTCGCCACGGGGGTGACGCTGGCCGGCCCCTCGGGTGAGACCGTGACCACCCCGACCGCGTACACCATCGTCAACCGCAACAGCGGCAAGTGCCTCGACGTCGAGGGCGGCAACACCGCCGACGGCACCAACATCTTCCAGTGGAGCTGCACCGGCGGCGCCAACCAGAAGTGGCGCATCGAGGACATGGCCGACGACTCCAGCCGCCTGGTGAACGTGGCCACTGGCAAGGTCGCGGACGTCGCCGGCTGCTCTTCCGCCGACGGCACCGACATCCGGCAGTGGTCCTGGCTGAACAACAACTGCCAAAAGTTCCGCCTGATCTACACCGGCGGCGACTACGTCCGGATAGTCAATGCCGCCACCGGAAAGGTCGCGGACGTCGCCAACTGCGGTACCGGCAACGGCGTCGACGTACGTCAGTGGTCCTGGCTGAACAACAACTGCCAGCAGTGGCGGCTCGTGCCCACGACCGCCTGACCGTCCGACGGCCCCGGGGGTACCGGGGCCGTCGGCCTAAGCACCCAGTGGTTGGGCTGCTGGCATCCCCGTTGTAACCCCCTTCGACCATGCCCTGGTCGGAGTTGAGGATGAGGGAGGGCGGGATGGGCGGCGCGGACGCAGCCGGGGATCGGGGCACGCTCAGGCCGGTTGCGCGTCGGCGGGGCCGCCGCGCCGGGCCGCCGTCAGTGCGGCGGTGACGTCAGGCGGGGACGTCGGCGGGGGAGAGGTCGGGGCGCGCACGGTGCCAGCGGGCGGGATGTCGCCACCGACCGGAGGCGTCGCGGGCGACGTCGACGCCGACTTCCACCACCAGCCCGGGTTCCACCAGCGTGACGTTCAGCTTCTCCTGGCTGCGGAGAGCCGGTGATCGCGCCGACGATCGCCTCGCTCGTCTCGCGGACCTGCTGGTGACGGCGCAGTGTTCCGTTCCTGCGCTATTCATGCGCGGTTGGCCTGCTGCGACACACCCTCTACTTGGAGAAGCTCACCCACCGGCTCGCCGCCGACTGGCTGGCCTACCGCCATCAGCGCTGGCCCGCCTCCGTCAACCCGCACTTGCTGGTCAGCCAGAAGACCGCACTCGACCCGGACCACCCGGCCGTGCATAGGGTCACCCTCGGCCAGGTCGTCCCACCCAATGGACCCACACTCGACAGGCTGCGCCAGGACCGCATCCTCGACGAAGCCATCGCCACCGGCGACCCGCTCAAACTCATGAGGCTCTTCGGCATCACCGAACAGACCGCCATGCGCTACGTCGGCACCGCCTACCCAGAGCGAACCGCGAAACTGCCCAGGTAATGTGCGGGCAGGCGGCATGCGGACTACTCCGAACCAAGATGCACACGAGGCCTAGCGCTGGGTCTGTTCCATTGCGGCGATCTCGGGCGCCGTCGCCGTGGCCCGCTGGCCTGCCTGGACCTGCTGGAGTCGTTTGATAGTGGCAGCCAGCACGTCATGGGCGTCTGTGGGATCCGCGCCCGCGTCCTCCACTCTGACTCGGGCGATGACGGTGCCCGACCTGCTGTAGCCGTAGACCGTGCCACTCGATCCGCTGTGCGCGAGGTAGACCGACTCCTCTCCGACTCGACCGGTCTCGAGGGGGGCCGTTCCATCCGTGTCCGGCCACTGGTCGTACGCCGCCTTCGCGTGCGCGACATTGTCGAACTGGCAGACGTCTAGATCAATGCCTCGCGAGACGGTCGATCCCTGATAGTCGTAGTCGCCGCTCCCCGCTCGCTGCCAACCGGCCGGCGCTGGGGTGTCCAGCGGAGCACAGTCGTCGGGCTCGCCCGGCATGCTCTTGTGCAGACTGCCGGGAAGGTAGCCGGGGACCAGGTCCTCAGCGTCGGGAATCGCCTGTGTGAGTTCCCCCCGGCTGAGCTGCTTGGTCAGCGGCAGGTCGGTGTTGTCCTTGGACTTCCTCGCCTTGCCGGTTCCGCTCACTGACGGCGCCCCAGCGGGGGCCGGCGGCGCCTTGTCCGCGGAGCAAGCGGATAGCGTGAGGCAAGCCAGAAGCGTTGCAACGAGGGGAAGGTGACTCCTTGACATGTTGTCAACATAGATCAGATCCGGGCCGCCAGATCCGAATCTCGTCAGGTACCACGGGGCTCGACAAGATCCGAAAGAGACGCCCTAGTGCTCCGACCGCATAGGCTCACCGGGTTGGCGTCCCGCCGCCGTGCAATTGTTCAAGGAGTGTTCGCGGTCGCCCAGGAGCGGAACAGGGCGAGGGCTTCGGTGAGATTGCCGGGGCCGCATCTGGCGTGAAAGGTCTTCTCGGAAGTCCATGCCCAGACCCAGTCGTGAGCGCTGCGGTTGACGTCCTGGCGGGGGTATTCGTGTTGCTCCAGGTCCGTCTCCTCCAGGTCGATGGTGACGGTCCAGCCGGGGTTGTCGAGCGTGGCGATCTTCAGGCCCCACTCGTGCTCCCAGTCCTCGTTGCACTGCGCGGCGTACCAGTGCTGCAGCCAGTCAAGGACATCTTCCGAATCGCTCATGCCAGGGGATGCTAGTAGTGTTCTGACCATAGGTTCGCCGGGCCGCTCAGACCGTGATGGCGAGGGGGCGTCCGCCCCAGCGGATGCCCCTTCTCGCTGCGGATGCGGGCGCGTTCCTTGCGTTCGGCGGCCAGGACGTCGCGGTGGCGGGCGTTGGCGTTTCGCCACCGCAGGTAGGCGTGTAGGGCCCGGGACTGCACGGTGTGGTTGGGGGTGGTTCGAGTTGGCGATGGTGAACTGCCGCAGCGGCTCGAAGTGGGCTTCGATCGGGTTCGCCCAGGACGCGTAGGTCGGGCTGAAGCACAGTTCGACCTTGTGTTTCTTCGCCCAGCGGCGGATGTCGGCGCCCTTGTGGGCAGACAGGTTGTCCAAAATCACGTAGATCGGGGCGCCGTCGGGCCGGGCAGCACGGATCGATTTCAACGCGGCCAGCGTGTTCACGGCTCCCTTCTTGCGCCGGTTCACGACCCACATGCGGTCGTCGCCGACCGAGTAGCAGCCGTGGAAGTACCGGACTCCGTGGGTGCGGTGGTAGGTGGCCGGCAGCCGGTGGGGATACTTCCGTTTCGCCTAGAGGTTGTCCCGTATGGGGCGTGGGTTATCGGGCGAGGGCCAGGTTGTGTAGCCGGGCGATGCCGAGCATGGCCTGGTGAACGCCGTTGCCCT
>NZ_JNXD01000053.1:0-6815 GCF_000725785.1 Streptomyces flavovariabilis
AGGGCAACGGCGTTCACCAGGCCATGCTCGGCATCGCCCGGCTACACAACCTGGCCCTCGCCCGATAACCCACGCCCCATACGGGACAACCTCTAGGAGGCCGATGTGCCCGATCCGTCGGCGGGGCCGGCCAGACTCTGGTCCAGGTGGAGGCCGCGGGTGTCAACTTCGGCGACATCAAACAGATCGCAGGCGAGCACACCGACGGTCCGCACGCCCCCCAAGGTCCCCTGCCCCGTATTCCCGGCATGGAGGTCGTCGGCCGGACCGCGGCCGGCCGATGCGTCCTCGGCTATGTTCCGCAGGGCGGTTACCACCAAGACGGTCGTCTCTGACCGTCACCTGGTCGCGTTGCCGCCGGGGGTGGGTGCGGGCGAAGCGCTGGCCGTTCTCGTACAGGGGCTGACGGCGTGGCACCTGCTGCGGTCGGTCGCACGAATCAGGCCCGGTGAGAGCGTGGTGGTCCATGCCGCCGCGGGCGGGACGGGCAGTCTCGCCGTTCAACTGGCCCGGGAGTTCGGGGCAGGACGGATCATCGCCACGGCGTCGTCCGTGCAGAAGCGCGCCCTTGCTCTCGAACTCGGCGCGGACGCGGCCATCGGCGGCGATGCGGCCGCTACCGGGAGCGGGTTCTCGACGCCAACCACGGACGCCCGGCCGACATCGTCCTGGACGCCATCAGCGGTCCCGTCCTCGACGCCGCCCTGGACACCCTCGGGCCCCTCGGCCGGCTGGTGACCTACGGCGCCTCGTCCCGGCAGGCAGCCGCCGCGATCGCGCCGAGCCGGCTGGCGGTGGACAGCATCACCGTCGCCGGCTTCTGGGTCATCCCGCTCATCGCCAGGAACGGCACCGCCGGTGCGGAACTGGCGCAGCTGCTCGACCTCACGGCACGCGGTCACCTGCGGCCCCTGGTCGGCGCGGAGTACGACCTGGCGCGGGCCCGCGACGCGCACGAGGACCTGCTGGGTCGCCGTACCAAGGGGAAACTGGTCCTGCGCCCCTGACGACACACACCCGACCTGCATCCACCGGGCGGGCCACGACCGCATCGAACCGACCATGTTCAATGGCAGCGCGTAAGTGGAAGGGATAGCGCACGTTCCGCGCCGGATGCGTCATCGCGGCCAGGGCAATGGCCGCCACGCACTGGACGCTGCGCACCGTGCAGGCCGCGTCGACCTATACGGGACTGCCGGCCTCTGATGGGCGTCCGTCCCCGGAGGCCCACAGGGACACGGCGAACCAGCCGACCCTCCTCCATGGCACGGTCCCGCCGGATAGCGCTACCTGATCCGCGTTCAGGGTTCCACTGGGCGCCGGAAAGCCCCCACCGGCATCCCTCTTCGCGTGCCTGAACCGGACAGAGAGCACGGCATGACCATCGCCCAGATCCCGGACCGCCGTGCGCACACCGCCCACCGCGCCCTCGACCTGTAGGTGATCGGGGCCCCCTTGTGCCCGTACGCACTCCTCCCCCGCCACTGACGCCACGGCCGTCCCGTGCTGTCCGTCCCGCGCAACGACCGCTCTGAGCGCCGCTGCTCAGACCGACTGAGTAGCAGAGCGCTGCCGCGCTCCGGCCGCGGCGGCTTTGATCAACGGCATGAAGCCCAAGATCATGGTCCCCGTGCTCGGCGTCACCCTGGTGGCGCTCTTCGGGCTGACAGCCAAGGGGTGCGAAGCGATACAGGGCGGGCCCGTGCGCAGCACCGAGGCCTTCCGTGACCATGTCCGTGCCACCACACGGGCCGGCGAGGACGTCTACCGCGCGCTGTCCCCGGCACCCGCCAAGGAGCCGTACGCCTCCCGGCAGGACAGCTCCTCATGCGTGGACGACTTCGGCTTCGACGTCACCGGCGTCAGCCGGGACGAGCCGGTCTTCATCTGGGATCTGGACTTCGCCAGCGACGACGACTACCGCGCGGCGCTGGCGTCCCTCCGCAACACCTGGCGCGAAGACGGCCGTACCGTCGAGAAGGTCGACAACGGCATCGCCGCCACCCTCGACGACGGCATCCGGGTCACCCTTCACCTTGGGTACTACGACGGCGAGCCCGAGCTGCGCGCCGAGGGCACGTGTATGCGCTACCGGGACAGCTACGGCGACGAATACGACTACATGTTCGACGACAATGGGGACGGGACGGTCGACGAGTACGAGCGGCCGAACTGAGTTCCGGCGACCTCCGGCACGCCGCGGCCACCAACCTCATCCTCTGGGAGAGCCCCGACTCGTGATCCCCATCGTGCTGGGCACTCCAGGGCAACGATGTTCCAGTTCCTTGCTGGCGTGATGCAGCAATTGCCTACTGCATCTGTGTCGGTCCAGGGGGATCATGCGCCAGGTCGCCGGAGCATGCGTGCTCGCCGCAACCTGTCTGCGTCTCGCGCCTGCTCTGAGGGTGACGGCACGAGTGATCCGCAGCCGAGCCCGCGCACCGCGCTCAGCCGAACCGTCGAGTCGGGCCTTGTACCCACGGTTGACGGATCGGGGCTGCATCAGCACGACCTGATTCGCCGTGCTCGCCGGCGAGCCGCTGAGCCCTGCCCTGCAGTGCCGCACGGGCCCGTGGAGGAGGTGGAGGTGCTTGTGGCGGTGGCTGTCGAGCGTGCCGGAAGGATCGTCCACCAGGGGCAACACGCGCGGTGCTGCGTTTGCCGGTCGCTTCGTTTTGCGGTTCGTAGCCCTGGGCGATGGCCCTCACGATCTCCCTGACACCCGGCCCCAGCGCCTGTGCCGATGTTCCCCGAGGCCAGAATCCCCTTGCTCAATGGTCAAGAAGTGTTGACCATTGCTCGCATGCCTGCCGAAGACCTTCCCGAGACGTTTCACGTCACCACGGACGAGCAACTACGCGCCGTCTCCAATCTCACGCGCCACCGGATCATGGCCGTGCTCCGCTTCGAGCCGGCGACAATCACGCAGATCGCCGAGCGGGTGGGTCTCGCGAAGGGGAGTTCCAGCTATCACATGCGGCTGCTGGAGCGTGCCGGCCTGGTGAAGGTGGTGCGGACACGCAAGGTGCGGGGCGTCACCGAGCGGTACTACGCGATGGCCGCGCGGTCGATCGCGCTGCCGGATCCGGGCGAGGGAGGGCCGGATGTGCTGATGCGGCACGCGGTGGCGGACCTGGAGGCGTCGCCGGTGGATAGTGAGCGGCACGTGCGGATGGCGCATCTGCGGCTCACCGAGGAGCAGTTCGCGCAGTTGGGGGCGCGGCTGCAGGCACTGGCGGACGAGTACCGGGAGCTGTCCGATCCGTCGCTGCCGGACGCGTCCCTCGTGTTCGCGCTGTTCCACCCGGCACCGCGCGAGCAGACCGAGGAGGGTGCCAAATGACCCTAGGTGTGGGGAAGTTGCCGACCGGGTTCGGACGGCTGTGGACCGCGCAGACGGTGTCCTCGCTCGGGGATGGGGTGTCGCACGCCGCGCTGCCGCTGCTGGCGTTGACGTTGACGCGGGATCCGATGGTGCTCGCGGTCGTCACAGCCGCGGGGACGCTGCCGTGGCTGCTCTTCGGCGTGCTCGGCGGTGCGCTGGTGGACCGCTGGGACCGCCGGCGAACGATGTGGGTCACGGACACGGCGCGTGCGGTGCTGCTCGCGATACCGGCGGCAGCAGCCGCACTCGACGTGCTGAGCATCGCGCTGCTCGCGGCCGTCGCCTTCCTGCTCGGCCTCGGCGGACTCTTCTTCGACACGGCCGCCACGGCCTATCTACCGGACCTGCTCTGCCGCGACCCCGCACTCCTTCAGCGCGCCAACTCCCGCTTGCGCGGCGCCCAGACCGCCATGTCCGGCTTCGCGGGACCGCCGGCGGGCAGCGCGCTGCTCGCACTCGGGCGGGCGGTTCCGCTGCTCGCCAACGCAGTGTCGTTCACGCTCTCCGCACTGCTCGTTCGGTCCCTTCCCGCCCTCCCCCGGCCCGTGCCGGAGATGCGCGAGTCGCTGCTTGTCCAGGCGCGGGCCGGGGCCTCGTACGTCTTCCGGGACCGGCTATTGCTCGGGCTCGCGCTGCGCCCGGCGGTCGGGAACATCGCCTTCCTCGCCGTGGAGACCGTCCTCGCCCTCTTCGCGCACGACCGCCTCGGCATCGACACCTACGGCTTCGGCCTGCTCCTCACAGCGGAGGCCGCCGGCGGCCTGCTCGGCGCAGGCATCGCCTCATCCCTTGGCCGACGACTGGGCACCGGCACCGCACTCACCTGCACAGCCGCCGTCGAAGGGCTCGCCATCCTGGGCCTGGCCGCTGCACCGAACCCGTACGTGGCCGGGCTGGCGCTCGCCGTCTGCGGGGCCGGCATGGGCGCCACGATGGTGCTCACGCCCTCCCTTCGGCAGGCAATCGTCCCCAGCCACCTCATGGGCCGGGTCGCCTCCACCTCCCGCATGCTGGCCATGTGCGCCGCCCCCCTCGGAGCCTTCCTCGGCGGCTGGCTCGCCAGCGCCTACGACATCCGCACCCCGCTCTACGCCGCCGCCGGCCTCCTCCTGACCATGACAGCCGTCACAGCAACCATGACCAGCAACCGCCAAGTCGAAGCCGCGCTGCATGCCGCCGCCCCCGTCGCCGGTCCGGATCACCGGACATCCAAGGAACCCGCCCAGGAGAGTGCGCCCGAGGCACCCTGAACACGGCGTAGCGGGTGCACGTCGGCCGCCGGCAGGAGCCATGGGACGGGGCCCTGGTCAGCCATGCTGCGAATGGAGCGTGCGGCGACCGCGACCAGCGACGCCTCCTAGGGCGGTCAGGAGATCGATGCCCCCGCCGCGTTCGCTGCAGAGCCCCCGTTTGCTGTGTGCGCCCCCTCCGTCTACCGGTTGACGGCCCGCATCCCTGCCTCGTCGTACCGCTCGCCGGCCGCCTCGGGCAGCTCCGCGTCGATGCGGGCCAGGTCGTCCTTCGTCAGGTCGATGTCGACTGCGGCGGCGTTCTGCTCCAGGTAGGTGCGGCGCTTGGTGCCCGGGATCGGCACCAGGTCCTCGCCCTGGGCCAGCACCCACGCGATGGCCAGCTGAGCCGGCGTCACGTCCTTCTCAGCAAGCCCGGGGTTCGAAACAGTTTCCAATGATTCATCCACGAAGGTGTGGATGATCCGGTGCGTCCGGGCGTGTCGGTGGCGAGTGCCAGAAGCATTGTCTGGGCCGGGATCAGCGCGCTCCTGCGTCGCAGGAGCGGCCCTGGCCAGGACACTCGCAGAAGGGGAGTCAGCGATGGCCAACGAACTTCACTACGGGGACCGGATCCACCTGCAGAACCTCTACCAGGGGGACGGGGGCTTCCTGGAGACCAACGGCACATCCAGCGCGCCGGGGGGCCGACTGCTGGTGAACACGGCCACCACCGCCACCCGGGGAGGCGGCACCGGCACGTGGGAGATCCTCTCCGGGTCCTGCCAGGCCGCCGGCTCGCCCGTGAAGAGCGGCGACATCGTCTACCTGCGCAACCTCGCGGAGAACGGCACCGGCGGCTACCTGGACATCAACGGCCCGGCCAGCAACACCCAGAAGACCTACGGCGGCCTCTACGACGTCATCACTGCCTGGGGCAAGGACCGCGACGAGAACAGCAGCCGCTGGCAGATCTTCGACCTCACCTCCAACCCCGGCGACGGCCTCGTACGCTTCAACGACACCGTCCAGCTGTGGAACACCTACCACAACCGCGGCGGCTTCCTGGAGACCAACGACGTCAGCTCCACCACCGGGGCCAAGTACGACGTCGACACCAACGCCTACCTCAACCGCGGCAACGCCAACGTCACCCACTGGCAGATCCAGCGACCCCAGTCCTGAGCAGCTACATCCGAACTCCACAGGCTCTGTTCAGCAGTGACGGCTGAGCACTGCCCAGAAGTCTCAGAGTCGGCAAACGGTAGCGGCGCCTTGGACGCACGCGCGTGACTCCAATAACGTCGGGCCCCGGGGATGGCAGAACTCCCCGGGGCCCATAGTGTGTCCGGGCCTGGTCAGATCTCAGAGCAGCAGGCCACCCAGCGGCCCGCCGACCAGTTCGGCGCAGCGCCGGTCCGGCCGCGGGCCCGGGTGGTCGTGGTCGGCGCCGTAGACCCGGCGGCGCAGCAGCTGCTCGTCATCACGGTCCATCCGTTCAGCGGGAGGCCTCGCGGGCCAGGCTGACTTCAGGCGTTGCCCGACACCCACGTCACCGCCACGGAACCCACCAGGGTGGACAGCGGCGCCAGTCTCAGAGCGGGTCTCAAGGACCGGAGAGAGCCAAGGCGTACCGCTGTCCGTCGCAAGCCGTTCGCCGGGCCTTGCGGGCGCCGGTCCGAGCCGCTTACACCCTGGAGGCTGGCTGCGGGGTGGTACACGCGTTCATTCCGCAGTCCCACAGGCCGGGGGCCGAGGCGGAGGTGGACTTCGGCGACGTGGAGGTACGTCTGGCCGGTGAGCAGGTCACCTGCTTCGTGTTCGCGATGCGCCTGTCGTATTCGGGCAAGGCCGTGCACCGCGTCTTCGTCTCCTGCGGCCAGGAGGCATTCCTCGAAGGCCACGTCCACGCTCTCAGCGTGCTGGGCGGAGTGCCCACCTGCAAGGTCCGATACGACAACCTCCGCTCCGCGGTCTCCCGGGTACTCAGCTCGCGCTCCCGCGCGGAGAACGAGCGGTGGACCGCGTTCCGGTCGCACTACGGCATCGACGCGGCCTACTGCCTGCCCGGCATCGAGGGCGCCCACGAGAAGGGTGGGGTCGAGGGGCAGATCGGCTGGTTCCGCCGGAACCATATGGTCCCCGTCCCCGAAGTCGCCTCCCTTGCCCAGCTGAACGCGATGATCGAGCAGTGGGACGAG
>NZ_JNXD01000054.1:0-5318 GCF_000725785.1 Streptomyces flavovariabilis
TCGCTGACGCGCAGGGCGCGGTCGAGGTTCTGGGTGAACAGGTAGGCGGCGAGGCCGAATTCGGTGTCGTTGGCGGCGGTGACGGCTTCGTCTTCGGTGTCGAAGGTGAGGATGGCGGCGACGGGGCCGAAGACCTCGGTGTCGTTGACGGCGGCGTCGGGGGTGATGCCGGTCAGGACGGTGGGCGGGTAGAAGGAGCCGGGGCCTTCGGGGAGTTCGCCGCCGGTGAGGACGGTGGCGCCGCGCTTGACGGCGTCGCACACGACGTCGTGGGCCTTGCTGCGGCCGGCCGTGTCGATGAGGGGGCCGACATCGGTGCCGGGTTCGGTGCCGTCGCCGACCTTCAGCGCGGCCATGCGGGCGGCGAGGCGGGTGGCGAACTCCTCGGCGAGGGAGGTGTGGACGTAGATGCGGTTGGCGGCGCAGCAGGATTCGCCCATGTTGCGCATCTTGGCGACCATGGTGCCTTCGACGGCGACATCGAGGTCGGCGTCGTCGAAGACGATGAGGGGGGCGTTGCCGCCCAGTTCCATGCTGGTGCGGATGACGGTGTCGGCGCACTGGGCCAGCAGGATCCGGCCGACCTGGGTGGAGCCGGTGAAGGAGAGTTTGCGGATCTGCCCGCCGCGCAGCAGGGGTTCGACGACGCCGGCGGCGTCGGTGGTGACGACGATGTTCAGCACGCCGTCGGGCAGGCCGGCTTCCTTGAGGATCGCGGCGAGGGCGAGGCTGGTCAGGGGGGTCTGGGGGGCGGGTTTGAGGACGATGGTGCAGCCGGCGGCGATGGCGGGGCCGATCTTGCGGGTGCCCATGGCCAGGGGGAAGTTCCACGGCGTGATGAGCAGGCAGGGGCCGACCGGCTGGCGGGTGACCAGCAGCCGGTTGCGGCCGTCCGGGGCGGTCATCATGCCGCCGTCGATACGCACGGCCTCCTCGGAGAACCAGCGGAAGAACTCGGCACCGTAGGCGACTTCGGCACGCGCCTCCGCAAGGGGCTTGCCCATCTCCAGCGTCATCAGCAGCGCGAGGTCCTCGGTGCGCGCGATGATGAGGTCGTAGGCGCGGCGCAGGATCTCACTGCGCACCCGGGGCGGGGTCGCGGCCCAGGAAGCCTGCGCCGCGACCGCCGCCTCGACGGCACGCTGCCCGTCGGCCGGGGAGGCGTCGGCGACCCGGCACAGCTCCTCACCGGTGGCCGGGTTGTCGACGGACAGGGTCCGGCCGGACTCCGCGTCCCGCCAACCGCCGCCGATGAAAAGCTGCTTGGGAACATCGTGGACGACAGTCATCTCGGGGTCTCCTTGTATGCGTAGAGGTGCGCTGCCGCACGGTCAGCGGATGCGGTCCAGCGTCTTGTAGTAGGCGCCCGCGAAGGGCAGGAACCAGGCAGTGCCGTTGTAGAGGGGGATGCGGGGCGGGGCCAGGTCGCGGACGGGGCTGACCTCGGGGTGGCCGTCCATCACCTCGGCCATGACCTGCCCCATGTGCGTGGCCATCTGCACGCCGTGGCCCGCGTATCCCATGGAGTAGTACACGCCGTCGTCGGTCTGCCCGGCGTGCACGATACGGTCCATCGCGAAGCCGACGGAGCCGCCCCACACGTACTCGACCTTCGTCCGGGCGAGTTGGGGGAAGATCTCGCACATCTCCCGGAACAGCACCTGTCCGCTCTTCTTGTCCGAGGTGGGGTCGGACGGTGCGAAGCGGGCGCGGCCGCCGAACAGCAGCCGGTTGTCCGGGGTGAGCCGGAAGTAGTGGCATACCTGGTTGGAGTCGACGATGAGGCGGGCCTTCGGGATGATGTCCCGGGCGAGCTCCTCGCCGAGCGGCTCGGTCACGATGATGAAGCTGCCCAGGCAGACCTGCTGGCGACGCAGCCACGGGAAGTTCTTGTCGGTGTAGGCGTCGGTGGCCATCATGACCTGCCCGGCACGGATCACACCGCGCTCGGTGCTGACCTCGAACCGGCCGGCGGCGGTACGCCGTACGCCGATGGCCGCGTTGCGCTCGTGGATCTCGACACCGGTGCGCTCGCACGCCTCGGCCATGCCGCGCACGAAGCGGCCGACGTGCAGTGCCGCGCTGAACGGGTCGAGCAGGCCGCCGTGGTAGGCGTCGGATCCGATCTCGGCACGCAGCTCGGATTTGCCGACCAGCGTGGTCTCGTGTCCGAAGTACTTGGCCAGGTCGCGCTGTTGGGCCTTCTTGCTCTCGAAGTGCGCGGGGCGGGACGCCACGCCCAGGCGTCCGACGCGACGGAACTGGCAGTCGATGGACTCCTCGCTCACGAGCCGCTCGACGGTGTCCACGGCTTCGCCGTAGGAGTTGTAGATCTCGCGGGCCCGTTCGAGTCCGTAGCGGCGGATGGCCTGGTGTATGCCGATGGTGAAGCCCAGGTTCGCCATGCCGCCGTTGCGTGCGGAGGCCCCGGAGCCGATCTGGCTCTTCTCGACAAGGGTGACACGGGCGCCCTTGCGGGCGGAGTGGAGGGCGGTGGACAGACCTGTCAGTCCGGCGCCGATGACCACCAGGTCGGTGTCCTCGGTCACTGGCTTGCCGGACCGGTCGGGGAACGCCCCGGCGGTTTCCACCCAGTACGGGATCGTCTTCATTTCGGGTCTCCTGCGGAAGTGTTCGGGGAGGGCGCGGCCGGGCTCGGCGGAGGCCCGGCCGACGGCGCTGTCAGCGGTGGCGCGGCCCGTGCCGGCGCGAGGCTCAGGTGAGGGGTTCGATGGGGAGGGCGTTGTGGCTGTTGCGGTGGCCGCCGAGTTTGCGGACGAGGGCGACCAGGGCGAGGGCGAGGATGGCCAGGGCGATGAGGACGGCGCTGACCGCGGTGACGGTCGGGTCGACGTCGAACTGCAGCGCGTTGAAGACGAGGACGGGCAGGGTTCGGGTGTCCGGTGTCGACAGGAACTGGGCGATGAAGAACTCGTCGAAGCTGGTGATGAAGGAGAAGACGGCTGCGGCGATCAGGCCGGGGGTGGCCAGGGGGAAGGTGATGCGCCGGGCGATGGTCATCCGGCTGGCGCCCATGCTGGCGGCGGCGTCTTCGAGTCGTTCGTCGATGCCCTTCAGGGTGGAGATCATGATGAGGATCGCGATGGGCGCGGCGAGCACCGTGTGCCCGAGGGCGATGGCCAGGGGGCTGCCGAGCATGCCGGCGGGTTCGAAGAACAGGAACAGCCCGAGTGCGATGACCACCTGCGGGATGAGCATCGGGGCCAGCACCAGCCCGTAGACGGCCGCGTGCAGCGGCAGGCGGCCGCGGGCCAGGGCCATGGCGGCGGTGACGCCCAGGATCAGGGAGAACACCGTGGTCAGGGAGGCGATGAGGCTGGACAGGGCGATCGAGGTGGCCCAGTTCCCGCCCGGTGCGGCCATCTGCTCGTACCAGCGGGTGCTGTACTCCTGCGGCGGGAAGGTTCCGATGCCGTCCGCGCCGAAGGAGGTGACCAGGATGATCACGATCGGCATCGCCAGGAACAGCAGGATCGCGGCGGCGCTCAGGGCCCGGCCGATGTGTCCGGCCCGGGTGGGGGGCAGTTCCATCATGAGCTGCTCCTTCGTGCGGCCGTCTTCTTGCGGCGGAGCTTGGCCAGGCCCAGCACGCCCAGGCCGGCGAAGGTGAGCAGGAGCAGGATGACGCCGAAGGCGGCGGCGGAGTTCCACTGGTCCTGCTTCATCACCTGCTGGTCGATCAGCGCTGCGACGACGGTCTGCTTGTCGCCGCCCATCAGGGCGGGGGTGATGTAGTAGCCCAGGCACAGGATGAAGCTGAGCAGGCCCGCGGTGCCGATGCCGGGCGCCACGAGCGGCAGATAGATCCTGGTGAAGATCGTCAGCCGGCTCGCGCCGAAGCCTGCCGCTGCTGCCAGCAGCCGTCCGTCGACGCCCCGCATCACGCCCTGGAGGACCAGGACGGTGTAGGGGAGCATGACGGAGGTGGTGCCGATGACCACACCGGTCTCGTTGTACAGCAGCGAATACGGCGCCCCGGGGGCGTGCACGGAGGTCAGCAGGGTGTTGATGAGGCCGTGTTCACCGAGCATGATGATCCACCCGTAGGTGCGCACCAGGGCGCTGATGAAGTGCGGCACGACCACGATCAGCATCGCCAGCGCGGCGAAGACGGGCCGCATCCGGGCGATGGCATGCGCCAGAACGAAACCCACCAGCAGACTCAGCACGGCCGTCTCCGCGGAGATCCGCAGGGTCGACACCAGCACGGACAGGTTCACGCCGCTGAGGGCGTCGGCGTACCAGTGGAGCGTGAAGCCGCCACTGTCGCCCTCCAGACTGAGGGACAGGACGCCGATGATCGGGTAGACGAACAACACCAGCAGGAACACCGTGACGGGCACGGCGTTGACCAGGGCGATGCGGGAGCGGTGCCCGCGCTTCTCGGACGTCTTCACACGCACCTTGGTGGGTGCGACAGCGGTGCCGGCCACGGCTCACCCCCCGTCCGTGACGTCGAAGACACTGACGTCGTCCCGGTCGGCGGTCACACAGACCCGCTCGCCCGGACGGGGCGGGGCGCCGGCCGTCTCGATCCGCAGCGGCGGTGTGCCGGGGGCCGCCCCGTCCAGACGGACGGTGATCCGGGTCAGCGAGCCGACGTAGACGGCCGTCTCGACCGTGCCGGAACAGCAGCTCTCCTCGGCGCTGACCAGGCGCAGTTTGCCGGGGCGGACCGCGGCGCGCACCCGCTGACCCGGCGCACAGGCATGTGCACGGGCCTTCAGCAGACCGCCGGTGTCCAGGCGTATCGGGGTGCAGCCGTCCGCGGTGGATTCCTCGACCTTGCCGGTGAGGAAGTTGGCGGCGCCGAGGAAGTCGGCCACGAACGGCGTGCGGGGGCGTTCGAACAGGCCGCGGGGGGTGTCGAACTGCTCGATGCGGCCGTCCTTCATGATGGCGATCCGGTCCGACAGGACCAGCGCCTCCTCCTGATCGTGCGTCACATAGACGACGGTCAGGCCGAGTTCACGCTGAATGGTTTTGATCTCGGTCTGCATCTGGTCGCGCAGCTTCTTGTCCAGCGCGCCCAGCGGTTCGTCCATCAGCACGATCGGCGGACGGTAGACCAGCACCCGGCACAGCGCCACACGCTGCTGCTGGCCACCGGACAGCTCACGCGGCTTGCGCCCGGCGAACTTCGACAGACCCGCCGCCTCCAGGGTCTCGCCCACGCGGCGGCGGATCTCCTCCTTGGCCACACCGCGCAGCTGCAGAGGGAAGGCGACGTTCTCGCTGACGGTCATGTGCGGGAAGAGCAGGTACTGCTGGAAGACGAAACCGAAGTCCCGCTTGCC
>NZ_JNXD01000055.1:0-6259 GCF_000725785.1 Streptomyces flavovariabilis
TTCGGTGGCCGCGCCCGGTTCGCCGGGTCCAACCAGCAGTCGGACGCCAAGAGCGGGCGCATCCTGCACAAGGCGATGACCGAGGTCTTCCCGCAGCTCTCGAAGACACGCGTCGACTACTGCTGGGGCGGCCTGGTCGACATGAGCATGGACCGGATGGTGCACGCCGGTGAACAGGACGGTCTGTTCTACTCGCTCGGTTACTCCGGCCACGGCGTCCAGATGGCTACGCACATGGGCAAGCAGATGGCCGAGTACATGAACGGGACCGTGGCCGCCAACCCGTGGAGCGACCTGCCCTTCAAGCGGATCCCGGGCCACTTCGGCCCGCCCTGGTTCCTGCCCTTCGCCGGCGGGTTCTACAAGTTCATGGACGTCATCAAGTAGGCGTCGGACAGACGCTGAGAGCATGGGCGGTGGACCTAGGAGAGCCCCCCTCACATCCCTGGTCGCCCGTCTCGCCGAGCTGGCGCCCGGTCTGCGGGTGGAGACCGGCCCGGGGGCCACCGGCCCGTACGCCTATGACGCCTCGAACTACCGTGTGCCGCCGCGGGCGGTGGCCTTCCCGCGCACCACCGACGACGTGGTCGCGGTGCTGCGGGCCTGCCGTGAAGGCGGGTGTGCCGGTCACGGCCCGGGGCGGCGGCACGAGCATGGCGGGCAATGCCGTCGGGCCTGGTGTGGTCCTGGACTTCTCCCGGTACATGAACCGGATTCTGGACATCGACGTCGAGGCGGGTACCGCGCGGGTCGAGGCCGGTGTCGGTCCTCGACGCGCTGCGCAGTGCGATCGCCCTGAACGGGCTGGATTTCGGGCCGGATCCGCAAGATCCCCGCCTTCACCTCCCGGCGCGCCCTGCGCAAAACCCTCCGCGCGGCGAAACCCACAGGGCCGCCAAGGCCATCCTGTTGGTCGACAGCTAAACCCGCGCCTTCCGCCCCCGCGCCCCCCAGATCGACCACCTCGCCGGCGACCGGGACGTCCGCGCCCTGCACCTCGCCGAACTCCTCGACCCCGCCCCCGGGGCACAGAGCACCGCCCGTCTCCTCGACGGAGCTCAGCTCCCGTAGGTGCCGATGCCACCACTCGTCCACCAAGGCCGACGCGCTCCCGGTCCCGTGGAGCTGGCTGGTTCCAGCCGCTCCCCGTGCTCGCCGATGTCCACCACGGAAGCCGCCAGACGGACACGGCACTCCTCGACCCGGCCGCCGCGACCCCAGGTTCGACGACGGCCACGTATGTACCGCGGATCGCCCCGCGCCCGGCCCCCCTCCCCCGGGCCGGACGCGGAGTCTCAGTTCAGCAGTGGCTGAAACAGACCAGCGCCACAGGACGGCGAGCGACGCTCGGACCCGCCTGATCGTGCTCCAACTTGCCTTTACTGCAAGGGAGTTACCAGCCGGTTCTCGACGCCTGAATTGCCATGCGGATCCAGCCAAAAATCTTTCTAGTTTCAGGTTGGAACTGGAACAAACGATGGTATGGTCTCAGCCACAGCAGCGAGCAACCTCGACGAAAACCAGACTGAAGGTGTGCCTGCAGATGACTTCGACGCTCAGTCGGGCAATCGCCCACTATCCCAACCGGTTCGACCCGGGCGCAGTGAGCGAACTCCCCGAACACATCCAAGAGACCATCCACCGCCGCGAGCGGGTGCTGGGCCCCGGCTACACGCTCATCTACAAGGAGCCGGTCGAGTTCGTTTCCGGTCACGGCGCCCACCTGATCGACCGGGACGGCAACGACTATCTCGACGCCTACAACAACGTCCCGTGCGTCGGGCACGCCCACCCCCACGTGGCCGAGGCGGTCGCCCGGCAGATGACCGCGGTCAACACCAACACGCGCTACGTCCAGGAAGCACTGGTCGACTACGCGGAGCGGCTTCTCGCGACCTTCCCCGAGGAGCTGTCGAAGCTGAGCATCGCGTGCAGCGGCTCGGAGGCGAACGACCTGGCCATGCGCGTGGCGAGGTTCCACACGGGCGGCGAGGGCATCATCGTCACCCGCTGGGCCTACCACGGCATCACCCGCGAGGTGGCGAGCTTCTCGCCGACCCTGGGCGCCGGCTCACCGCTCGGCCCGAACGTCCGGCTCATCGACGCTCCCGACCCGCGCCTCGTCGCGCCCGGTTCCACGCTCGACGAGCACATGCGGCAGCAGGTGCGCGGCGCGATCGACGACCTCGAGCGCCACGGCTACCGGCTCGCTGCGCTGATCACCGACTGCGCCTACAGCAGCGACGGCATCTTCACCGACCCGCCCGGCTACATGCAGGCCGTGGTGGAGGAGGTGCACGCGGCCGGCGGTGTCTACATCGCGGACGAGGTGCAGTCGGGATTCGCCCGGCTGGGGGACTCGATGTGGGGCTTCAGCCGCCACGGCGTGCTGCCGGACATCGTCACCATGGGCAAGCCGATGGGCAACGGCCTGCCGATCTCGGGTGTGGTCTTCCGCCCCGAGGTCTGCGAGGAGTTCGGACGCAACGTCCGCTACTTCAACACCTTCGGTGGCAGCTCCATCCCCGTGGCCGCCGGCGCCGCGGTGCTGGACGTCATCGAGAGGGAGAACGTGCAGCAGCGCGTCTTGGAGAGCGGCAACGCTCTGCGCGCGGGGCTGCGGGAGATCACCAAGGACTCCCCCTACATCGCCGAAGTCCGCGGCGCCGGTCTCTTCGTCGGCGTGGAGATCGTCAAGGACCGGGAGACACTCGAGCCCGACCGCGCACTTGCCGAAGACGTCATCAACGACATGCGCGATCGCCGCATCCTGATCAACGGCACGGGCACGTCGGCGAACACGCTGAAGATCCGCCCCCCGCTGGCCTTCGACTCCGCCGACGTGACCCGCTTTCTGGAGACGTTCGCCGAGGTCGCGAAAAACCGTCTGTAGCAGACAGGCCGAAGGGACTGACCGTGAACACCTCACCAGCTCCGACCTATGCTCAGCGGCTCCTCGAGGAGAGCGGCCTGACGTCGTCCCATCAGCCCATCGACGTGATGCTGGTGAGCATCTTCCTAGAGAAGCACTACCGCCTCGGCGGGCGCTTCGAACGGCTGGCGACCGAAAAGGACGACACGTTCAGACTCAGCACCGAGTCAAGCACCTACCTCGTGAAGGTCTCACCCCCCGAAGAGGCGGAGCCGGTCGTCGCCCTCCAGACCGCCGCGATGCGTCACCTCGAAAGCACCGCTTCGCACTTGCCCGTCCAGCGGGTGAAGCTGACCGCCGACGGAGACGACCATGTGACCGTCAGAATGAACGACGGTAGGACCCGGATCCTGCGGGTGTTCGACTTCGTCGAAGGCCAGGTCCTTGCCGATGCGAACCCGGACGCGGAGCGGCTCGCCAGAGCGGGCGAGATGCTCGGGCTGATCGACGTGGCGCTCAGGGAGTTCTCCCACCCGGCGGACCGACGAGGTCTG
This sequence comes from Streptomyces flavovariabilis, assembly GCF_000725785.1. NCBI lineage: Bacteria > Bacillati > Actinomycetota > Actinomycetes > Kitasatosporales > Streptomycetaceae > Streptomyces > Streptomyces flavovariabilis. The sequence goes on from NZ_JNXD01000055.1 coordinate 3,427, forward strand.
GCATGGGACATCCGGCACTTCCACCAGCTGACCGAACTGGTCGAGCACACCCCCGAACCCGAGCATCGCCGGTCGGCCCGATCGGTCTTCCGGCTCTTCGGCGAAAACGTCGTCCCGAGGCTGAGGGGTCTCGAGACGCAAGTGATCCACGGTGACTTCAGCCCCTACAACATCGTGGTCGATCCGAAGAGTGATCACTACGTCACCGGGGTCATCGACTTCGGCGACACCCTGCGCAGCGCGGTGATCTTCGACCCCGCCGTCCCCATGGCGAACCTGCTCGGCAGGACGCCGGATGATCCCTGGCGGGACGCCTGCGCCTTCGTCGCCGGCTACCAACGGGAGCGGCCGATCCAGGCCTCCGAACTCCCACTGCTCCCGGTTGCCGCATTGGCACGACTCACACTGCGTGCGCTGATCACGAACTGGCGCGCGGAGCGCGCACCCGAACGGCGCGAGTACCTCCTGGAGCACGCCAAGGACGACTGGATCAATGTCGAGCGTTCCTTGGCCGTGAGCCTGGACGACGTCGTCGCGCACCTACGGGAAGCCCGTCACGGGCATTCCTGAAAATCCGGTCCCGAACACGTCTGGTTACCCCAGAGAAAGAGAGCAGGAGCATTCTCATGGCCATACCCTCGTTGCAGTTCCGTCCCAAGTACGTCTCCTTCGACTGCTACGGCACGCTGATCGAATACCCGATCACCCCCATCACGCACGAGCTCGTCGGCGACCAGATCCCCGCCGAGCAGTGGGACCAGTTCGTCCGGGAGTTCCGCGGCTACCGCTACGACCAGGTCCGTGGCGAGTACTACCCCTACGAGCAGGTGCTGCAGGACGCTTTCGAGCGGGTCTGCCGCAAGTGGGGCGTGAAGGCGGCACCGGACGCCGGCAAGCGGTTCGCCGACGGTGTCCGCAGCTGGGGGCCCCACCCTGACGTGGTGGCGCCGCTGAAGAAGATGGCCGAGCACTACAAGCTGGTGATCCTCTCCAACGCCGACGACTCCTTCCTCGCGGAGAGCGTGCCCAAGCTCGGCGCGGACTTCCACGCCGTCCTCACCGCTGAGCAGGCCGGCTACTACAAGCCCCGGTACGCCGCGTTCGAGTACATGCTCGAGAAGCTCGACGCGTCCCCCGAGGACTTCGTGCATGTCGCCTCACACACCCGTTACGACCACCAGTCGATGCACGACATGGGCTTCCGCAACCTGGTTCTGCTGGACCGCGGCTACGACCCGGTGACCCACGGCTACGACTACGTGACGGTGAAGTCCCTGGACGACCTCAACACCATGCTCGGCATCTGATCCGAGGCAACACCGGTCCCGCACGGCACACACCCGTGCTCTTCTGACGGCTTGTGCTGCCGTGCGGGACGAGAAATCCGATGCCTCCCGCACCCATTCCACGGATGCACTGCGGGCCCGACGGTAATCAAAACGATAAAAAATACACCGTCGTGATATTTCCACTCTTGCGATAGCGTGCCGCACCACCGCGCGTTTCGTTTCCTTACTTCTCTGCCCCCGGTCTCGCTCGGCGGCCAGAGCCCCGCGCGTTTCCGTCCGTCATTACGGCGTCCAGCCCCCCCCTCCGCCGGGACCAGTACGTCCCCGCATCACGGATTCCCCCGTATACCCAGCGATTTCCAGGAGGCCCTGCCATGGAAGGCAACCGGATAGGACGCAGAAGCGTACTTCGCACCGCAGGCGCTCTGGCCGCTGCCACCGCAGTGACCGGCTGCGGCACCCTCACGGGCAGCGGCGAGAGCCGCACCTCGTCGGGCGGTGGCGGAAAGAAGCGGCTCGTCGTCAGCAACAGCGGTGGCGCCTACAACGACGCGCTGACGAAGGCGATCTACGAGCCGAGTGTCTGGAGCCGGTGGACTACGACCGGCTGAAGAACGTCAAGGGCGCCGGTATCCCGGAGGTTCAGCTGCCGGAGCACGCGGTCGGCAAGAACGTGTGGGCCAGCGTGATGGCCTACCGCACGGACAGCCTCAAGCGTGCCCCGAAGAACTGGGCCGACTTCTGGAACACGCACTCCTTCAGCGGCCCGCGCTCGCTGCAGAGCGTGGAGGTGGACCTGCCGGAGCTGGAGTTCGCGCTGCTGGCCGACGGGGTTCCGCTGGACAAGCTGTACCCGCTGGATGTGGACCGGGCCTTCAAGTCGATGTCGCGGATCCGCGGTGACGTGAAGAAGTTCTGGAACACCGGAGCCCTTCCGGCCGTCCTGCTGGGCCGCAAGGAAGTCGTCGCCACCAGCCTGTGGGGCGGTCGTGCGGACGAGCTCATCAAGCAGGGCATGCCTGTCGCCTACCAGTGGAACGGCGCCCGCAGGATGACCAACGGCTGGGGCATCCCCAAGGGCGCGGACAACACGGACGCGGCCTACAAGCTGATCGACTTCTCCCTGCGTCCCGAGGCTCAGGCGGCGTTCGCCAAGCTGTACTCGGGCAGCCCGGTCGTCCCGGCGGCCATGAAGCTGCTCTCCGAGGACGATCTGGTCAACCAGCCGACCTCGCCGAAGAACCTCAAGACCGGGTTCGACGCCGATGTCGCCTGGTGGGACGAGAACCGCGACGCCGTCACCAAGCGCTGGCAGGAGTGGGCCGATGCCTGAGCGGACCCAGAGTCTGACCACCGGAAAGCTGTCAGCCGACGATCTCGCCGCTGCTCTGGCAGCACAATCCTCCTCCCTGACGGGGAAGTCGTTGTCGGTGACCGGGCTGCGGAAGTCCTACAGCGGCACGACGGTGGTCGACGGTGTGGACATGGAGATCGCGGCGGGTGAGTTCGTCACCTTCCTGGGCTCCTCCGGCTCCGGGAAGACC
>NZ_JNXD01000056.1:0-5309 GCF_000725785.1 Streptomyces flavovariabilis
CGCCTCCGCGAACACCGGAAACGCCCCATACAGTTCACGCCCCATACCGACCCGCTGCGACCCCTGCCCCGTGAACAGGAAACCGACCCGGCCGCCCTCGGTGACGGACCCCTGTACGAGGCCCGGCATCCGCTCGCCCTCGGTCAGTGCCGCGAGTCCGGCGAGGAGTTCGTCACGGTCTGACGCGACGAGGCCGGCGCGGTGTTCCAACGCCGCCCGGGAGGTGGCGAGGGCGTGGCCCACGTCGGCGAGGGTGTCCTCGGGACGGGCCTCCAGCCAGTCCCGCAGTCGCCGCGCCTGGCCGCGCAGTGCGGCGTCGCTGCGGCCCGACAGCACCCAGGGCACGACCGGCGATGCCACGACTGGGGTTTCCGGCGTGGTCGTCGTGGTGTCGGGGGCCTGTTCGATGATGGTGTGCGCGTTGGTGCCGCTGATGCCGAAAGAGGAGACGGCGGCCCGCCGGGGACGTCCGGTCTCGGGCCAGTCGCGTGCCTCGGTCAGCAGCTCGATCGCGCCCGTCGTCCAGTCGACCTGCTGGGACGGCTCGTCCACGTGCAGGGTCTGCGGCAGTACGCCGTGCCGTAGGGCCATCACCATCTTGATGACGCCCGCGACACCGGCAGCGGCCTGGGTGTGCCCGATGTTCGACTTGATGGAGCCCAGCCACAGCGGGCGGCCCTCGGGCCGGTCCTGACCGTAGGTGGCGAGGAGCGCCTGTGCCTCGATGGGGTCGCCGAGGGTGGTGCCGGTGCCGTGGGCCTCGACGGCGTCGACGTCCGACGTCGTGAGCTGGGCGCCGGCGAGGGCCTGGCGGATCACCCGCTGCTGCGAGGGGCCGTTCGGCGCGGTGAGGCCGTTGGACGCGCCGTCCTGGTTGACGGCGCTGCCCCGCACCACGGCCAGCACCCGGTGCCCGTTGCGCTGGGCGTCCGACAACCGCTCCACGAGCAGCATGCCGACGCCTTCACCCCAGCCGGTGCCGTCGGCGGCGTCGGCGAAGGACTTGCACCGGCCGTCGGCGGCGAGGCCGCGCTGCCGGGAGAACTCGACGAACGTGCCGGCGGTCGGCATCACGGCGACGCCACCGGCCAGCGCCAGCGTGCACTCCCCTGATCGCAGTGCCTGCGCGGCGAGATGCAGGGCGACGAGCGAGGAGGAGCAGGCGGTGTCGACGGTGACGGCCGGGCCCTCCAGACCGAGGGCGTAGGCGATCCGGCCGGAGGCGACGCTGGTGGAGATGTCGGTGAGGGAGTAGTCCGCCGCGTCGTCGCCCTGGTCGGCGCCGGCACCGTAGCCCTGGTAGCCGGCGCCGACGAACACACCGCACGGGTGGCCCTTGAGCGCGGTCGGGTCGATGCCGGCCCGCTCCACGGCCTCCCACGAGGCCTCCAGGAGGAGTCGCTGCTGCGGGTCCATGGTGACGGCCTCGCGCGGCGAGATGCCGAACATTCCGGCGTCGAAGTACCCGGCCTCGTAGAGGAATCCGCCTTCGCGGGTGTACGAGGTGCCGGGGTGCTCGGGGTCGGGGTGGTAGATGCCGTCCACGTCCCAGCCGCGGTCGGCGGGGAACTCGCCGATGCCGTCTCCGCCCGCGACGACCAGTCGCCACAGGTCCTCCGGGGAGGAGACGCCGCCCGGGTAACGGCAGGCCATGCCGACGATCGCGATCGGCTCGTCGGTGTGCGCGGTGGTCGTGGGGAGCGCGCTGCGGATTTGGTCCGCGCCGCCGGCCAGTTCGTCGCGGAGGTGTCCGGCGAGGGCGTCGGGGGTGGGGTGGTCGAAGACGAGGGTGGCCGGCAGGGTCAGCCCGGTGCGGGTGTTGAGCCGGTTGCGGAGTTCCACCGCGGTGAGCGAGTCGAAGCCGAGTTCCCGGAAGGCACGGCCCGCTTCCACCAATTCCTGGGAGGCGTGGCCCAGGACCGCGGCGGTCTCGGTGCGCACCAGATCCAGGAGCAGGCGCTGCTGCTCGGCCTCGGAGAGTGTGGTGAGGCGGCGTTTCAGATCCGAGTCGGCGGTGTCGTCGGGCACCTCGGTGACCAGGGCGCTGCGCACCTCGGGCAGGTCGCCGAGGAGCGGACTGGGGCGTACGGCGGTGAAGCCGGCGACGAAGCGATCCCAGTCGACGTCGGCGACGGCCACGGCCACGTCGTCGTGGTCGACGGCCTGCCGGAGCGCGGCGACGCCCAGTTCGGGGGCGAGCGGGGTCAGGCCGCGGCGGCGCAGATGGCCTTCGGCCTCCCCGTCGGCCATGCCGCCGCCGCTCCACGGGCCCCAGCCCACCGAGGTGGCGGCCAGTCCTCGGCCGCGGCGCTGCTCGGCGAGGGCGTCGAGGCAGGCGTTGGCGGCGGCGTAGGCGCCCTGGCCGCCGCTGCCCCAGGCGGCGGAGATGGAGGAGTAGAGGACGAAGGCGTCCAGCGGGGTGTCGCCCAGCAGTTCGTCCAGGTGGCGGGCTCCGGCGACCTTGGCGCGCAGTACGTCGGCGAGTTCGGCCGGCGTGGTGTCGGCGACCGGCGTGAACTGGCCGGCTCCCGCGGCGTGCAGCACCGCGCTGAGCGGCGTCTCGGCGGGTATCTCGGCGAGCAGCCGGCCCAGTGCGTCCCGGTCGGCCACGTCACAGGCCGCGACGGTGACCGTCACGCCCAGCTCGGTCAGTTCCCGGCGCAGTTCCTCCGCGCCGGCGGCTGCCGGGCCCCGGCGGCTGGTGAGGACCAGGTGTTCGGCACCGTTGCGGGCGAGCCAGCGGGCGGCTTCGGCACCCAGCGCGCCGGTGCCGCCGGTGACCAGGACGGTGCCGCGCGGGCGCCAGGGGGCGGCCGGCGACTCGGAGCGGGGCGCGCGGGCGAGCCGTCGTACGAAGACTCCGGAGGCGCGCACCGCGATCTGGTCCTCGGCGCCGTCCCCGGCCAGCACGCGCAGCACCCGGGCCAGCGAGCGGTCGTCGGGGTTTTCGGGCAGGTCGAGCAGTCCGCCCCATCGGTCGGGGTGCTCCAGGGCCACCGTCCGGCCGAGTCCCCAGGTCTGCGCCTGCGCCGGGTTCGCCGGCCGGTCGGACCGGCCGACCGAGACCGCGCCCCGGGTCAGGCACCACAGCGGTGCCGAGATCTCCGCCTCGCCGAGGGCCCGTACCAGTTCGAATGTGGCGGCGAGTCCGGAGGTGACCTCGGGGTGCTCCCCGTGCGGGGTCTCGTCCAGCGCAAGGAAGGACAGCACTCCGGTGACCGGCACCGCGTCGGCGACCGCCGCCCGTAGCCGCGGCAGCAGCGCGGCGGCCGTGCCGCCGGCCGCGTCGACCTCGACCGGGACCGGCTGCGCACCGGACGCCTGGAGGGCGGCGAGCACCGCGTCGGCCTCCGCCGGCCGGTCCTGCGGCAGCAGCACGAGCCAACGGCCCGTGAGCGGCCGCGGGCCGGTGCCGTGCGTCACGGGCTTCCAGACGATCCGGTAGCGCCAGGAGTCGACCGCGGACTGCATGCGGTGCCGCTTGCGCCACGAGGCCAGCATCGGCAGCACCGTGCCCAGCGAGGAGCGCTCCTCCTCGCCGACCTCCAGCGTGCCGGCGAACGCCGCCACGTCCACGCGCTCCACGGCGTCCCAGAACGCCGCGTCCACCGGGTCGGCGGAGCCGGCGTCGTCGGTGATCTCGGGCCAGTAGCGCTCGCGCTGGAAGGCGTAGGTGGGCAGGTCGGCCGGCTGGGCGCCCCGCCCGGCGAAGAAGGCCGCCCAGTCGACGGCGACACCCTGGATGTGGGCCCGGGCGACAGCGGTGCTCAGCGTCCGCGGCTCCGGGTGGTCGGAACGGAGGGCGGGCACGAAGAGCGCGTCAGCGCTGTCCTGGCCCATGGCGGAGAGGACACCGTCCGGGCCGAGATCGATCAAGGTGTGGATGCCCTGCTCGGCGAGGGTCTTGACCCCGTCGGCGAAGCGGACGGCCTCGCGTACGTGCCGCACCCAGTAGGCGGGGTCGCACAGCTCCTCGGCGGCGGCCGGACGGCCCGTCACGTTCGAGACGACGGGGATGCGCGGCGCGTTGTAGGACAGTCCTGCTGCCACCCGGCGGAACTCCGCCAGCATCGGCTCCATACGCGGCGAGTGGAAGGCGTGCGAGACCGTGAGCCGCTTGGTCTTGCGACCCTGATCGGCGAACCGCTCCGCGATCTCCAGGACTTGGTGCTCGTCGCCCGAAATCACCACGGACGTTGGCCCGTTGACAGCGGCGATCGACACCGCGTCCAGGCCACCGAGCGCCTCGGCGACCTCGGCCTCCGTGGCCTGCACCGCCACCATCGCACCACCGGACGGCAACGCCTGCATCAACCGGCCACGCGCCGCAACCAGGACACAGGCGTCCTCCAGCGACCACACCCCCGCCACAAACGCGGCAGCCAACTCACCGATCGAATGCCCCAGCAGCACATCCGGCGTCACACCCCACGACTCCAGGAGCCGGAAGAGAGCAACCTCCAACGCGAACAAACCGGCCTGCGTGTACACCGTCTGATCCAGCGCCGCAGCATCCCCGAACACGACCTCCTTGAGCGGCCGGTCCAACTCCCCGTCGAACCGCGCACACACCGCATCGAACGCCTCCGCGAACACCGGAAACGCCCCATACAGTTCACGCCCCATACCGACCGACCCGGCCGCCCTCCGGCGCCACGCCCTGTGACAGTCCGGGCGCCTGTCGGTCCTCGGCCAGGGCCTCCAGGGCGGTCAGGGCGTGGTCTCGGTCCTCGGTGACGACGGCGGCCCGGTGTTCCAGCGCGGACCTGGACGTGGCCAGGGAGAGTGCCGTGTCGGCGAGTCGCAGGCCCTGGGTGCCCAGCAGGTGGGCATGCAGGCGGGCGGCCTGGGCGCGCAGGGCGTCGGCGGTCCGGCCGGAGAGGAGCAGCGGAACGGCCGGCGTGCCGACGGTCACGGGCTGCGGTCGCGCGGCCTGTTCGTCCTGCGGCTCTTCCTCCAGCACGACGTGGGCGTTGGTGCCGCTGATGCCGAAGGAGGAGACGCCCGCGCGGCGCGGCCGGTCGAGGCGCGGCCAGTCCCGGGCCTCGGTGAGCAGGTCCACGGATCCCGCGGACCAGTCGACCTGTGCGGTGCGGTCGGCCGCGTGCAGGGTCTGCGGCAGCACTCCGTGCCGCATCGCCAGCACCATCTTGATCACACCGGCGACACCGGCGGCGGCCTGCGTGTGTCCGATGTTCGACTTGACGGAGCCCAGCCACAGGGGCTGTTCCCGGTCCTGCCCGTACGTGGACAGCAGCGCCTGCGCCTCGATCGGGTCGCCCAGCCGGGTGCCCGTACCGTGCGCCTCG
>NZ_JNXD01000057.1:0-4987 GCF_000725785.1 Streptomyces flavovariabilis
CTTCGCCGAACTCCTCGACCGCGTCCGCGAGACCGACCTCAACGCCTACGCCCACCAGGACCTCCCCTTCGAAAGCCTGGTCGAAGCGGTCAACCCGACGCGGTCCCTCGCACACCACCCCCTCTTCCAGGTCATGCTGGCCTTCAACAACACCCCGGGTGCGGCCGCCGAGTTCGCCGGCCTCAAGGCCGTCCCGCAGACCGTCCGGCTCCAGACCGCCCGGATGGACCTGTCCGTCAGCCTCGCCGAACGGCACGCCGACGACGTCGCCGACGGGATCAGCGGCGTGATCTCGTACCGCACCGACCTGTTCGACCACGGCACGGTCACCGCCATGGCCGAGCGGCTGATCCGCATCCTCGAGAGCGGCGCCGCCGACCCGACACAGCGCGTGGGGTCGTTCGGAGTGCTGTCGGACGACGAGAGGCGACAGGTCCTCGAGGAGTGGAACGACACCGCCACGCCCCTGCCGGCCGGTACCGCCGCCGAGCTGTTCCAGGCACGCACGGCGGCCACGCCCGACGCGAGCGCGCTCATCACCGACGGCGTCCACATCTCGTACGCGGACCTCAACGCCCGCGCCAACCGACTGGCCCGGCTCCTGGTCGAGCGGGGCGTCGGCCCCGAGCACATCGTGGCCCTGGCCGCCCCCCGGTCCCCGGACCTGATCACCGCGCTGCTCGCCGTGCTCAAGGCGGGCGCCGCCTATCTGCCGTTGGACACCACCTACCCGCCCGACCGCATCCGCTTCATGCTGCGGGACGCCCGCCCGAGCCTCGTCCTGGCCCACTCCAGCGCCGGTGCCGTCCTGCCGGAGCAGGACGGCACGACCGTCGTCGTCCTGGACGACCCCGCGGTTCAGGAGCGCCTCGCCGGCCTGGACGCCTCCGACCTCACCGACACCGAGCGGGTCACCGCCCTGGATCTGGCACACCCGGCGTACGTCATCTACACCTCGGGCTCCACCGGCACCCCCAAGGGCGTCACCGTCCCGCACCGGGGCCTCGCCAACTTCGCGCTCGCGCAGAGCGAGAAATGGGACATCGGCCCAGGTTCCCGGGTGCTGCAGTTCCTGTCGCCCAGCTTCGACGCCGCCGCGTCCGAGTTCTTCACCGCGCTCCTGACGGGCGGCGCGCTCGTCCTCGCCGACGCGGACCGGCTCACGCCCGGCCCCGACCTCCTCGACCTCCTCAGGGACGAGGCGATCACGCACTGCACGCTGCCGCCGTCGGTGCTGAGGGTGCTGTCCGAGGAACGGCTGCCGGGCACGCTGACGCTGATCGTCGGCGGCGAGGCCTGTGGTCCGGAAGTCGTGGAACGCTGGTCCGCGGGGCGGCGGATGTTCAACGCCTACGGACCGTCGGAGACGACGGTGTGCGCGACGCTGAGCGATGCGTTGTCGGGTGCGGTGGTGCCGCCGATCGGCCGCCCGATCGCGAACGTCCGGGTGTACGTCCTGGACGCAGGCCTGTCCCCGGTGCCGCCCGGGGTGCCCGGTGAGCTGTACGTGGCCGGGGCGGGTGTCGCGCGCGGCTATCTGAACCGGCCGGGGCTGACCGCACAGCGATTCGTCGCCGACCCCCACGGGCCCGCCGGCTCCCGCATGTACCGCACCGGAGACCTGGTGTGGTGGAACCGTGACGGCACTCTCCAGTTCCTCGGCCGGGCCGACGACCAGGTGAAGCTGCGCGGCTTCCGCATCGAACTCGGCGAGATCGAGGCCGCGTTGACGGCATGCCCGGGCGTGGCGAGCGCCGCGGCCGTGATCCGTGAGGACCGCCCCGGCGACCGGCGCCTGGTCGGCTACGTCGTCGCCGACGGTCCCGTTGACGCGGGCCGGGCGAAGAAGACCGTCGCCGCGCGGCTACCGGAGTACATGGTGCCCGCCGCTGTGGTGGTCCTGGACACGTTGCCCCTGACTCCCCACGGAAAGCTGGACCGCAGGGCACTGCCCGCCCCCGACTACGCCGGCACCACGCCCACCCGGGCCCCCGGCACCCCGCGCGAGAAGGCCCTCACCGCCCTCTTCGCCGACGTCCTCGGTCTGGACGCCGCCCACGTCGGCGTCGACGACGGCTTCTTCGCCCTCGGCGGCGACAGCATCAGTTCCATCGTCCTCGTCAGCCGCGCCCGCGAACACGGACTCGACCTCTCGCCCCGGGACATCTTCCAGCACCAGACGCCCGAGGCGCTGGCACGCCGAGCACGGCCGATCGGCGGCGACCGCGCCACCGGCGAGGACGACACCGACGCTGACCGCGCCGGAGTGGGCGAAGTGCCGCTCACCCCCGTCATGCACTGGCTCCTCGAACCCGGCCACCCCTTCGACGCCTTCCACCAGTCGGTGCTCGTGCAGGTCCCCGGCGGCATCAGCCGCGCACAGCTCGGCGACGTACTGCGGGCGCTCGTCGACCACCACGACATGCTGCGGGCGCGCCTCACACGGCAGGACGAAGGCGACGCCGGCCGGGTGCTCCACGTCCCGCCGGCCGGTGCGGTGGCCGTCGACCCGCACCTCACCCAGGTGGCCACCGCCGGTCTCGACGAAGAGCGTCGGCGTGCGCTGCTCCACCAGCACGCGGAGCAGGCACGCGACCGGCTCGCCCCCCACGACGGGGTCATGCTGCAGGCCGTCTGGTTCGACAACGGCCCCGATGAGCCGGGCCGGCTGCTGCTGACGATCCACCACCTGGTGGTGGACGGTGTCTCCTGGCGGATCCTGCTGCCCGATCTCGCCGCGGCAGGCGCCGCCGTACTCGCCGGCCGTACCCCGGAGCCGGCCCCGGTGGGCACATCGTTCCGGCAGTGGGCCCGCCGCCTCACGGAGCTGGCCCGGGAGCCCCGCACCACCACGTCACTGCCGCAATGGATCGAGACGCTGTCCCGGCCCGAACCGCGTCTCGGCACCCATGCCCCCGACCGGCCCGCGCATGACACGGCCGCCACGTCGGCCACCCTGCGCGTCACCGTCCCGGCCGAACTCACCGAGGCGTTGCTGACCCGCGTGCCCACCACACTGCACGCCACCATCGACGAAGTGCTCCTGACCGGACTCGCCGTCGCCCTCGCCGCCTGGCGCAACGACCCCCGGCACACCGCCACCCTCATCGACCTGGAGGGACACGGCCGCCAGGACGCCTTCCCCGGAGCCGACACCACCCGCACCGTCGGCTGGTTCACCAGCATGGCGCCGGTCCGGCTCGACCCGGGCCCCGTACCGGCGGCCGACCTGCGCACCGGCGGACCCGCGGTCGGCCGTGCGCTGCAACACGTCAAGGAGCAGCTCCGCGCCCTCCCCGACAACGGATTCACCTACGGACTGCTGCGCCACCTCAACCCGGAGACCGCCCCCGCCCTCGCCCGCTTCTCCGCCCCCCAGGTCGCCTTCAACTACCTCGGCCGCTTCACCGTGCCCGCTCCCGACGCAGACGGAACGGCCGCGAACTGGCAGCAAATCCCCGGCAACCCGTCGCTCGGCGGCCTCGACCCGCGCATGCAGGTCCCGCACCCGCTGGAGATCAACGCCGTCACCGTCGACTCCCGCGACGGCTCCGCACTGAGCGCCACCTTCAAGTGGCCCGAGGCCCGCTTCACCCGCGAACACGTCCAGGGCCTCGCCGACGCCTGGCTGGCCGCGCTCGCCGCCCTCGGCACGCACGCCGAAGGCCCCGCACCCGCGAGCCGGACCCCCAGCGACCTCGACCTCGTCGACCTCAGCCACGAGCAGATCGCCCGACTCGAGGAGCGCTACCCGGAACTGGCCGACGTCTGGCCGCTGTCGCCGCTCCAGGAAGGGATGCTCTTCCACGCCCTCGCCGACAGCTCGGGCCCCGACGTCTACACGGTCCAGATGGCGCTGCGCCTCGACGGTTCCGTGGACGGCAAGGCCCTGCGGGCGGCTGGGCAGCGCATGCTGGAACGCCACGCCAACCTGCGGGCGGCGTTCCACCACGAGGGCCTGGACCGGCCGGTGCAGATCATCGAGGACGGAACGCAGCTCCCCTGGCAGGACGTCGACCTGTCCGCACGCCCCGACCCCGACGCCGCACTGGACGCCTTCCTGACCGGCGAGCGGGCACGGCGCTTCGACCTGTCGCAGCCACCGCTCATGCGGTTCGCCCTGGTGCGCCTCGCCGAAGGACACCACTGCCTGGTCATCACCCAGCACCACATCCTCACGGACGGCTGGTCCTCGACCCTCCACGTCAATGAACTCCTCGCGCTGTACCGGCTCTACGCCTCCGGAGGGGACGACTCCGCCCTGCCCAGGGCGACGCCCTACCGTGACTACCTGACCTGGCTCGCGGAGCGTGACCGGACGGCGGCGCTGGAGGCCTGGGCCCAGGCGATGGCAGGGGCGAAACCGACGTATCTGGCGCCCGCCCCCTCGGATGAATCAGGGCCCGCACCCCTGCCCGAGCGGCTGGTGTCCCACCTGGACGCGGACACCACGGCGGCACTCGACGCCCAGGCACGCCGCGCCGGCGTGACCCTCAACACCCTGGTGCAGTGCGCCTGGGGCGTGCTCCTCGGCCGGATGACCGGCCAGGACGACGTGGTCTTCGGAGCCGTGGTCTCGGGGCGGACGCCTGAGATCCCCCGCACCAGCACCTGGCCCTGACGGAAACGCAGAGGGCAGCCGGTGAGGGCAACCTGTTCGACACCGTCGTCGCCTTCGAGAACTACCTCGCCGACCGCACCGCCCAGCCCGTCGACGAGACCACCGGACTGCGGGTCACCGGCGCCAAGGGCCACGACGGCGCCCACTACCCGCTGAACCTCGTCGTCGTCCCCGGCAGCCGCCTGCGGCTGCGTCTCGACTACCGCGCCGACAGCTACACGCGCCCGGACGCCGACGCGCTCCTCAGCCGCCTCGTCCGCTTGCTGACGGTTGTGGCTGAGGACGCGGATCAGCCGGTTGGTTCGGTTGGTCTGCTGGGCGCTGACGAGCGTGAGCGTGTGGTGGGGGTGTGGGGTCGTGGTCCGG
>NZ_JNXD01000058.1:0-4378 GCF_000725785.1 Streptomyces flavovariabilis
GGCACCAACCAGAAGTGGACCGGCCTGTCCGGGACGGGCAACTCGTGTGCCCTTCCGTCGACCTACCGCTGGACCTCGACCGGCCCGCTGGCGCAGCCGGCGAACGGGCAGCTCGCGCTGAAGGACTTCACCACCGTGAAGTACAACGGCAAGAACCTGGTCTACGCGACCACCTCCGACGGAACGAATTGGGGCGGTACGACGTTCAGTCCCTTCACGAACTGGTCGGACATGGGGGCGGCCACCCAGACCCAGATGAACGACGGCGCGGTGGCGCCCGAACTGTTCTACTTCGCGCCCAAGAACGTCTGGGTGATGGTGTCCCAGTGGGGTCAGTGGCCGCTCTACTACCGCACGTCCAGCGACCCCACCAACCCCAACGGCTGGTCTGCCAAGCAGCCGCTGTTCACCGGCAGCCTCCCCGAGGGCCCCGGGGACCAGAGGGACAAGCCGATCGACCCGACCATGATCGCCGACGACCAGAACATGTACCTGTTCTTCGCCGCTGACAACGGCAAGATCTACCGGGCGAGCATGCCGATCGGGGACTTCCCGGGCAACTTCGGCTCCTCGTACACGACGGTCATGAGTGACGAAAGGGACCTTCTGTTCGAGGCGCCGGAGGTCTACAAGGTCAAGGGGCAGAACCAGTACCTCATGATCGTTGAGGCGCAGGGTACGAACCGCTACTTCCGCTCGTTCACCGCCTCCAGCCTGAACGGTCCGTGGACCGTCCAGGCCGGCAGCGAGAGCAGCCCCTTCGCAGGCCAGGCCAACAGCGGTTCCACCTGGGCCCAGGGCGTCAGCCACGGTGACCTGGTCCGCGACAACCCCGACCAGACCATGACCATCGATCCCTGCAACCTGCAGTTCCTCTACCAGGGCCTCCCCAACAACACACAGGAACCCAACTACCTGAAACTGCCGTACCGGCCGGGCCTGCTCACCCTGCAGCGCTGACCCGCCTGATCCACGGTGATCGCGATGGGGTACGGTCCGCCGACGCGTAGACGAGCTGTCTACGGCGTGGGCAACTCCACCCGCTGACCGATACTCACCGCCTTGAGGAACCCCAGCCGCGTGTCGGTCGGGGTTCCTCCCTTTCGTGGTTTTCCCCCGCGGGCGCATGGCGGCGTAACGGGCAAGCGTGCACTGATCCGTACCTGACATCCGTGCGCAGTCCGGCAGGATGCGATGACGATCCCGCATTCGAGGAAGTCGTGGCCAAACGCCGCTGGTGCCCGGCTGGTCGGCCTGGTGGATCAAGTCGATGACGTCGTCCACCATGCCCTGGCGATTTGGCCCAGAGACGGCCCAGCCCCACCAAAAAAGCGAGGCATTGTCAAATCCTGTGGACTGGCCGGGCAGTGCACTGGCCCGCCCGCGTCCCACCGGGCATCCGCACCACGAGCCTGGTCCACGAGAACGCCCTGCTGGCCGTGCCCGACCGGCACCCGCTCGCCCAGCTGGAGTACGTGCCGCTGGACAACCTGCGAGGCCAGGTCTGGGCCAGCTGCCCACCGGGCACGAGGTCCGCGAACAGCCCTGACCAGGAGCGGTACCTTCAGCTGCTCGCAGTGATCAACAGCTGGTCGCCCCCGGAAAACCTGGCACCGGTACTCGGCTGGTTCATCCAGGCCTTGCGTGCCCCGGATATCGAGGTAGCGGCCCGGTCGCGACGCGGCGTGGCCGGACCGGTTCACGTCACGCTGCCTTCGCCTGGACGGCGGGTTCTGGGCTGGACCGCGCCCTGGCGGCAACTTCCGGGTGTCGGCGCGGCCGCCGGTACCGCGGGAGGCGATGCCGCGCGGCTTGACGTCGACCGGCCCGCCGCAGCCGCCGGACTCTTCCCGGTATCACGCTGTACGGCAGCCAGGACGGTGTCGACATCCTGCTCAGCCGCCAGGAGGCACCGGCCACGGACGGCTCAGCCCCCTGCTTCCCGAGTGAGGCAGGGGGCCGAGCCGTCTCCGCCGTCAGGCGAGCGGCGGAAGCTGTTCGCCCTGGACGGCCTGGAGGTCGAACCCGACGCGGAGCGTGGTGCCGGTGGCGGCCATGCCGGCCTGGACGGCCTGGACGGCCTGGTTGTAGTTCATCGCGAAGTCACTCGCGCGGCAGTTCCACGGTGGCCCGGTACGCGGCCCGTGGGCCGCCCCACGGGTCGGGACCGGTGCCGAGGCAGGCCAGGTCCAGGTCAACGACCCGGGCCTTGTTTGTTTCCTGACCGCCGACGCCGGCGCGGAGGCCGACGACCCGGCGCGCACGCCACGGGTGGGTGGCCTTGCTGCCGGGCCGTCAGTCACTCACGCGCTCTCACTTCCTGTGCAAAGCCCTGCGGCGACGTCCGCGAAGCGCCAGCACGCCGCCGGCAGCGATGACCAGCAGGCCACCGAGGGCGCTGTACGTGACAGCGTTACTCACCCCGGTGGAAGCCAAGGGGCCGGACGTGCTGCTGCTCGGGGTCGGCCGGCCGACGGGTGCGCCGTTCTCCGCCTGCGCACGGGTGCCGGTCGCGCCGGCGGCGGAGACAAGCGGCGTGGCGGCGGGCGGCGTGGGGGCGGGCGACGGCTTGTCAGCGCTGGCGGTCCCCGACGCGGGCTTCAGCTGAAGAGTCGTGATCGAGTACGGCGGCAGCTTCTGTGCGCCCGCCGTGCCCCGCTTCGCCGTCGTCAGGGAGGTGTCTCCCTTGGCATACGAAACGGTCGTGACCGCCCCTGCGGCCGGGGTGAATCCGGCGTACGAGAGCGACACCTGCGCCGCGTCCTTCGGGCTCTTGTTGATCAGCATGACGTTCAGACCCTTGCCGCTCCGCACCGCGTGCACGGCGACCGACGAGTTGCGCGAGGACGACTTGACCATGGTGTCGCCAGGCTTCGCCAGTGCGGTCAGCGAGCGGATGCCCCAGTAGGTGGGGAAGGGCGTGTCGCGCGGCGGTTCGCACTTGCCGTAGTGCCCGTTGCCGTAGACCTCGTTGCCGATCTCCCAGTACTTCACGCCGTAACCCTTGTCGACGTTGGCGTACTTGACCCAGTCGGCGGCCTCCTTGGGGGTGCCGGAACCGTAGTTCGCGGTCAGGATCGGCTGGGCACCGACCTTCTTCGCGATGGCCATGAAGTGGTCGAAGTCGGTGTTGGAGGGGATTCAGCCGCTGCCGTCGCCGTAGGTGTGGGTCTTCCAGTGGTAGTCGTCCGCGCCGGAGCCACCGGGATAGCGCAACTGCCGAACTCCCGCGGCCTTCATCAGCGATGTCGCCTTGGCGCTCCCCATGTGCTCGTCGCCGTAGCCCGTGTTGAGGCCGAAACCACTGCTGGGCACCGTGCCCAAGGAGGTACCGGCATCCACACGGATGCCGACGGTCGGCGCGGCGCCCGCGCTGGGCGCCAGGGCGCCGACACCGGCCGAGGCGGCGAGCACCACCACCGCCCCCACGACACAATGCCGAAGCATCCGGCTACGGCGGCGGGGCGTGCGACCCCGAGGCATCGGCTGCTCGGCGGATCTCGGGTCGTCTGGTGACACGTAATGCTCCGATCGGGTGTTGACACAGAGGGCGTAGCGCCGCTGACCACGGCTCGCCCTCGTCGGTGCACCCCTAAGTGGCCAGTCGGAGCGGAAAGATTGCCGTCTCAAAATCGTTTTTCGCCGAGACCCCGGTCGCACCGTCTCACCGGACCCGGTGACCCGCCCGGGCTCCCTTTCCACCTCGACGGCGTGAACCATCACATGCTTCCGGCCGCACACCGCCCCGCGGCGGCCGAGCGGCTGAAGCCGCACAGGAAGCACAGGAAAAGACAGAAGGCGGCCGCCGCCAACGCGACGGGCGGCGGCGCGCCCAGGCCGCTCCGGCCGACCGGAGCGTGGTGGCCGGAGCACCCGACGACCCGGCCACGCCGCATCACCACGCCCAGGAGAACACCCTTGGCAGGCGGGCGTTGAGCCGGGGGGCCTGGCGTGTCAGGTGGTCGCGCTCGGCGAGGTTGGGTGCCTTGTGGGCCGCCTCGGCGTACGGCCGAGCCGCCGTCGTCAGGTCGCCGTCGCGCTCGTGGAGGTACGCCGCCACCGAGGCGTGGCGGGGCATGGGGTATCCCCTGCTCGAAGAGCTTGGGGAGGAGTCGTCCAGCGCCGCGAGCGCCGCCAGGCCGGCGCGTGGTCCGTCGGCCTGGCCGACGGCCACCGCGCGGTTGAGCCGGACGACCGGGCTGCCGGTCAGGCGCACCAGCTCGTCGTACCACTCGACGATCTGCATCCAGTGGGTCTCCTCGGCGGTGGGCGCGTCGGCCTGGTCGTGGGTGGATGACTTCGGTGAAGATCGTCGGTCACCGGGAAACGTCGCGGTTTGTGAGGACGAGCAGAGACCCCACCGGGGCGGTCGCCCACG
>NZ_JNXD01000059.1:0-5092 GCF_000725785.1 Streptomyces flavovariabilis
CGAACACTGCGTCGACACTGTCCTGGCCCATCGCGGACAGGACACCGTCCGGGCCCAGCTCGATGAACGTCCGCACACCCTGCTCGGCCAGCGCCCGCATCCCGTCCGCGAAGCGCACCGCCGCACGGACGTGCCGCACCCAGTAACCCGGGTCGCACAGCTCCTCGGCGGTGGCCGGGCGGCCCGTCACGTTCGAAACGACGGGGATACGCGGCGCGTGGAACGACAGCTTCTCCGCCACCTGACGGAACTCCTCCAGCATCGGCTCCATGTGCGGAGAGTGGAAGGCATGGGAAACCGTCAGGCGCTTGGACTTACGACCCTGATCAGCGAACCGCTTCGCCGTCTCCAGGACTTGGTGCTCGTCGCCCGAAATCACCACGGACGTAGGCCCGTTGACGGCGGCGATCGACACCGCGTCCAGGCCGTCAAGCGCCTCGGCGACATCGGCCTCCGTGGCCTGCACGGCCACCATCGCACCACCGGCGGGCAGCGCCTGCATCAGACGGCCGCGTGCCGCGACCAGGACACAGGCGTCCTCCAGCGACCACACACCCGCCACAAACGCGGCAGCCAGCTCACCGATCGAATGCCCCAGCAGCACATCCGGCGTCACACCCCACGACTCCAGGAGCCGGAAGAGAGCAACCTCCAACTCCCCCTCGAACCGCGCACACACCGCATCGAACGCCTCCGCGAACACCGGAAACGCCCCATACAACTCCCGGCCCATACCCGCCCAGGGCCGCCCTCGTCGTGGCCAGCGACAGGGCGACGTCGGCCGATGCCGCTTCCGGGCGAGAGCTCACCTGCTCGGCCAGGCGCCGTGCCTGGGCGCGCAGGGCCGCCTCCGTGCGTCCGGACAGCACCCAGGGCACCACCGGCGAGTCGACGGTCACGGTTTCCGCCGCGTCGACCGTTGCGTCCTGCGGGCCCTGTTCCAGGACCACGTGCGCATTGGTGCCGCTGAGCCCGAAAGAGGAGACGCCGGCGCGGCGGGGTCGCCCGCTCTCCGGCCACTCCCGCGCCTCGGTCAGCAACTCGACCGCGCCCGCGGACCAGTCGACCTGCTGCGAGGGCTCGTCCACGTGCAGGGTCCGCGGCAGCACACCGTGCCGCATCGCCATCACCATCTTGATCGCGTCCGCGAAGGACTTGCAGCGACCGTCGGCGGCGAGACCGCGCTGACGCGAGAACTCCACGAAGGTGTTCGGCGTTGACATCACGGAGACGCCGCCGGCCAGCGCCAGCGTGCACTCCCCTGATCGCAGTGCCTGCGCGGCGAGATGCAGGGCGACCAGCGAGGACGAGCAGGCGGTGTCCACTGTCATGGCCGGGCCTTCCAGCCCGAAGGTGTAGGCGACACGCCCGGAGGCGATGCTGCCGGCGTTGCCCGAGCCCAGGTAGCCGTCGACCCCCTCGGGGACGGCACCGACCTGGGAGGCGTAGTCCTGGTACATGATTCCGGCGAAGACACCGGTCCGGCTGCCCTTGAGGGTGCCGGGGTCGATGCCCGCCCGCTCGAACGCCTCCCAGGAGGTCTCCAGGAGCAGCCGGTGCTGTGGGTCCATCGCCAGCGCCTCGCTGGGGACGACGCCGAAGAATCCCGGGTCGAACTGAGCCGCCTCGTAGAGGAAGCCACCGTCGCGCACATACGACGTACCGGGGTTGTCCGGGCTGGGGTCGTACAGCTTCTCCAGGTCCCAGCCGCGGTCGGTGGGGAACCCGCCGATGCCGTCGCCGTCGGTGGCCATCAGCCGCCACAGCTCTTCCGGCGACATCACGCCGCCGGGGTAGCGGCAGGCCATGCCGATGATCGCGATCGGCTCGTCCGCCGCGGCGACCGTCGTCACCGAGGTGTCCGTGGCCTCATCTTCGCCCAGCAGTTCGACCCGGAGGCGGTTCGCGAGCGCTGCGGGCGTCGGGTGGTCGAAGATCAGGGTCGCGGGAAGCCGGAGTTCCGTGGCAGCGGTCAGACGGTTGCGGAGTTCCACGGCGCTCAGGGAGTCGAAGCCCAGCTCGCCGAAGGCCCGCGAGGGCTCGATCTCCGCCCCGGAGGCGTGGCCGAGCACGGCCGCCACCTCGGTACGGACCAGCTCCAGCAATGTACGGGTACGGTCGGCCTCCGCCAGGGCCACCAGCCGTCCCTTGAGGGAGAGCGCACCGCCGCCGGTGCCCGCCCGCTTCCTGACCGGCCTGCGGACCAGGCCGCGCAACGGCGCGGGAACCGCCGCGGCCGGCTCCACGGGCAGCGCGGACGTGTCCAGGCGCAGCGGCACGAGGACGGGGTCACCGGCCCGGCACGCCGCGTCGAACAGGGCCATGCCCTGCTCGGCGGACAACGGTTTCATCCCGGAGCGCCGCAGCCGCTCCAGGTCCTCGGCGTCGAGCGCGCCGGCCATACCGTCCGTCTGGTCCCACAGGCCCCACGCCAGGGACCGGGCGGGCAGCCCGGCGGCGTGGCGGTGCGCGGCCAGCGCGTCCAGGAAGGCGTTCGCGGCGGCGTAGTTGGCCTGTCCGGGGCCGCCGAGCACGCCGGCAGCGGAGGAGAACAGCACGAACGCGGACAGGTCGAGGTGCCGGGTCAGCGTGTGCAGATGCCACGCGCCGTCGGCCTTGGGGCGCAGGACACGTGAGACGCGCTCCGGCGACAGCGCCTCCAGCACGCCGTCGTCGAGGACACCGGCGGTGTGCACCACGGCGCGCAGCGGGTGCTCCGCCGGCACCTCGGCCAGAGTCCTCGCGAGCGCGTCCCGGTCGGCGACGTCGCAGGCGGCCACCGTCACCCGCGCGCCCCGCCCGGTCAGCTCGTCGCGCAGTTCGGCGGCGCCAGGCGCCGCCAGGCCGCGGCGGCTGGTCAACAGCAGGTGGCGTACGCCGTGTTCGGCCACGAGATGCCGGGCCACCAGGGCGCCGAGCGCGCCCGTGCCCCCGGTGACGAGCACCGTGCCCTCGGCGTCCCACACCGGTGGGGCGGCCGGGGTCGAGGAGACGTCGCGGGTGAGCCGTGGCACGCGCACGGCACCGGACCGCACCGCGGCCTGCGGTTCACCGGCGGCGAGCACCGCCGCGAGCGCGATCGCCGTACCGGGCGCCGGGGCCGCGTCGAGGTCGGCCAGGACGAACCGTTCCGGATGCTCGGACTGCGCCGAACGCACCAGCCCCCACGTGGCGGCAGCGGCGGGGTCGGGCACCTGCTCGCCCGCCTCGACCGCCACCGCGCCACGGGTGACCAGGATCAGACGTGAGCCCGAGAACCGCTCGTGCGACAGCCACTCCCGTACGAGATCCAGCGTCCATCGAGCGGTCTCGTGCACCGGCTCGGGCAGGCCCTCGCCGCCCGCTTCCCCGGACAGCGCGCCCGAGCGGTCGGGTACGGCCGCCACGACCACGTCCGGTACTCGTCCGTCCACCGCCGCCAGTTCGGCGAGGTCCCGGTACGACGACACCGCGGCGCCCTCGCCGCTCAGCAGCGTTGCCAGGCCTGCGGAGTCGTCCAGCACGGCCCAGGAACCCTCCGCGGCAGCCGACGGCGCCATGGGCAGGGGTGTCCAGTCCACACGGAACAGCGACCCGCCGTGACCGGTGCCGCGGGCGGTGTCGAACTGCTCGGCGGTCACCGGCCGTACGGTCAGCGCGTCCACGGTGGCGACGGCCTCGCCCGAGGGGTCGGTGACCGCCAGCGAGAAGACGTCGGTGCCGACGGAGGCCAGCCGTACCCGCAGTTCGGTGGCGCCCGCCGCGTGCAGGCTGACCCCGGCCCAGGAGAACGGCAGCCGCGCCGCCCCGGCCTCCTCGGCCGGCGAGGTCAGCCCGGCCGTGTGCAGCACCGCGTCCAGCAGCGCCGGGTGCAGACCGTACCGCGCGGCCTCGTCCGCCATGGCCTCCGGCAGGGCGACCTCGGCGAACACCTCCGCGCCCCGGCGCCACGCGGCCCGGAGCCCCTGGAACACCGGCCCGTAGGTCAGGCCGAGGTCGGCAAGGTCCTCGTACAGGCCGTCGACCGGCACCGGCTCGGCGTCCACGGGCGGCCAGACCGACACCTCCGCCGCGGGGACGGTGCTCTCCGGGGCCAGCAGGCCGTCGGCGTGCCGGGTCCAGGAGCCCCCGGTCGCTGCCGCCGGACGCGAGTACACGGTCAGCGCACGCCGCCCCGCCTCGTCCGCGTCCCCGACCACGACCTGGATCTGTACGGCGCCCCGCGCCGGGAGGACCAACGGGTTCTCGAACGTCAACTCCGCGACCCGCCCGCAGCCGGACTGATCACCCGCCCACACGGCCAGGTCCACCAGTGCGGCACCGGGCAGCAGGACCGAGCCCAGGACGGCGTGGTCCGCCAGCCACGGCTGCTCCTCCAGTGACAGCCGGCCGGTGTACAACACTCCCCCGGTGTCGGGCAGTTCGACCGCCGTGCTGAGCAGCGGGTGTCCGGCAGAACCGAGCCCGGCGCGTTCCGCACCACCCGCGAACCGGCCGCCGGCCAGCCAGTACCGCTGGTGCTGGAAGGCGTAGGTGGGCAGGTCGACCATCTTGGCGCCGCGCCCGGCGAAGAACGTCGGCCAGTCGACGGTGGCTCCGCGGACGTGAGCCTGGGCGACAGCGGTGGTCACGCTCTGCGCTTCAGGCCGGTCAGTACGGAGGGCGGGCACGAACAGGGCGTCGACACTGTCCTGGCCCATCGCGGACAGGACACCGTCCGGACCCAGCTCGACGAAGGTCCGCACACCCTGCTCGGCGAGTACGCCGACCCCGTCCGCGAAGCGCACCGCCTCACGGACGTGCCGCACCCAGTAACCCGGATCGCACAGCTCCTCGGCGGTGGCCATCCCACCGGTCACGTTGGAGACGACCGCGATACGCGGCGCCTGATACGACAGCCCCTCCGCGACCCGGCGGAACTCCGCCAGCATCGGCTCCATACGCGGCGAGTGGAAGGCGTGCGAGACCGTCAGGCGCTTGGTCTTACGACCCTGCTGAGCGAACCGCTTCGCCGTCTCCAGGACTTGGTGTTCATCGCCCGATATCACCACGGAGGTCGGCCCGTTGACGGCGGCGATCGACAACGCGTCCAGGCCACCGAGCGCCTCGGCGA
>NZ_JNXD01000060.1:0-3977 GCF_000725785.1 Streptomyces flavovariabilis
GTGCGGTGAAGATTCGACACCTCCACCACACACGGGGGCCTTCGCCATGATCAAGCCCGACCCCGCGTTAACAACGCTCGTGATCAATACAACTAGGCCCCCATAGCTGGGGCCCGGTGAAGCAGCGGAACATGCACCTCCAACCACCGGACCCCAGCCACACCCCGACCCCCGCCCGGCCGGCTTCTCCCTCACAGCAGGAGCGGGCAGTCACCCGAGGCTCGCCCTGATTACTCAGACGGGCTCTCCAGTCCGTACAGGCGCTCTCCAGGAGCAGTTGGTCCAAGTGCACTGTGGCGGCGAACAGGCACCCGGACAGGTCGACATCGGCCAGGACCAGGCGGGCCGCATCGACTCCGTGCAGCGACGCCAGCCTCACCCCCGGGGGCCGGGCGCACTCGCAAAAGGAGCCTCTGCCAGCTGGTCGTCGGCGGCAACGAACGGATTTGACTCTGCGGCGATCGTGAGGGGGGAATCGGAAACCGCATGAGCGGAATCTACCGAGGCGTAGCGCAGGAGTACCTCAGCAGTGGATGACCAGTGAGTCCGACGGCACTCCAGGCAAGCTAACGAGAGGGTGACTGGGACGCCGAACGTCGCCCCGGACAGCAGGATTTGCCCGGCACATACCAACGGCCCAACGATGCAGCTTCCTTGAAGGTCGCCGACTGGAACCAGGCGTCACCCTCGAAGGTGGCCGCGGAGCCAGGACGCCGGTGGTTTGGGAGGGGCATTGCTCACGCCATTGAGTTGCCGCCGAAGCGGACAGTCGCAGCTCGATGCTGCTCCGATCGGGTGGTGCAGACCACTGCCTGCGTCGGGCTCCCCTGGCGATGGACAAGATCAGGACTATGTTCCCCTACTGACTGCATCGGCTGAACACGGTGAAGCATTGCGGGGAGACGGCATGAGGTACAGCCCTGGCTTGATGGCCCGCGTGAGCGTGTTTGCGGCGGTATTCGGGCTCGTCGCAGCGTGCGGTTCGGGAGGAGGGGCGGAAGACACTGAGGAGAGTCCCACTCCTTCGCGGCCAAGCCTCACTCTGACGTCGCCGTCACCCTCGCCGTCACCGACGTCGCCGTCACCCTCGCCGTCGCCTTCCGGCAGTTCTTCTTCCTACAGTGGCGAGTCGATCTCTCCGCCAGACCCCGTGCCGTCGAACACGGGCCCCTCGGATGACGGAGGCGCGGGCATCACTCCGACAGGCACTCCGCCTCCGGCCTGCCCCGGTGATCCGGCGTGCCCGCCCTCACCGGACGGTACGTGAACGAACCAGGGCCCCGTTCTTCAACGGGGCTCGAAGGCACAGATCCGCCAGCCGGGACGCCCCCGACGGCGCTGATCAACATCGTGGTCGCGCAAGCGTCGTTCATCGCCGCGCTGATGTTCTACGTGGGGGTGATCTACACAGGCGCGTACTACGGTTACTTCCACCTCTCCCCGTTTGCGCTCGGCTTCGGCTTCGGTGAATTCGTGCTGCACAGCCTGCACTTGGTGACGTTTCCGGTTCTTGTGGGCGCCGCCGCGCTGTTCTTCGTCGTGGCGATCGCCGGACATCAGCCGCATAAGGGACTCCACGGTGTCTTGATGCGCAGCGCCGGACGGGGGGCGTCGGCTCTGGCCCGCCACTATCTGATCGTCGTGGCCGCAGGCTTGCTTCTGCTCGTGCTGTGGTGGCAGTGGCAGGTGCTTCTGCCGTACCGCTGGGCGGGTCCCCTCCTCGTCGGTTTCGGCCTGGTGCTCGGAGTGGTACGGCAGGCTGGCCTCAGCCGCCCGAGGAGCCCGTGGGAGACGGCTTTGCTGGTTCTGGCCGCCGGACTGTTCCTGCTCTGGGCAGTCACCCTTGTCTCCGGCCAACTCGGCGAGCGGAACGCCAGGAACGACGCGCGCAACGTAACTCTGCGCACCGGTCTGGTGGTCCACAGCGCCCAGTCACTCAGCCTCTCGTCGTGGGCGCCCGGCCTACGCCACCGGGATCTCGGTGCGGGCGTCCACCTTCGCCACCGCTACGAGGGCCTGCGGCTCATCGTGGAGCGCGCCGGGCGTTATTACGCCGTGCCCATCGGCTGGCGGGCGCGGACCGACAATGTCTTCATCCTCAGGGAGGGCGAGGGTGTGCGCATTGAGCTAACGCCCGGTGTGCAGTAAGGAGGAGCCCGATCACCCCGCTCGAGACGCCTCCTCTGCGCCACCTGACAGACGGCCCGCCCCGCAGGACATCTGCAGCCCCCGCTTCGGGGCCTCGTGGGTTGGCGTCGCAGGGTACGGCGGTGTGACCGTCATCAGCGGAACGTCAAGCGCACCTCTTCTTCACTGTGAGTGATAACCGATTACCTTCACATTTCGACCATGGCGAGCCCTGGGGGCACCTGTGACACAGATCCGGATTGCCACGTTCAACCTGGAGAACTTCGACGAGGCCGCATCGGGCATGCGCCCGTCGCTGGATGAACGCATCGCGCTAATGAAGCCTCAGATCACCCGGCTGCGCGCAGATATCGCCTGTTTCCAGGAAGTCCACGGCCAGGAACGCCCTGGGCAACCGCGTGACCTGCTCGCGCTCTAGGAGCTTCTCGCCGGCACCAACCTCAAGGGCGCGTCCTTGACCAGCACCAAGCCCGCGAACGACGCGGTCTTCGACGTGCGCAACCTGGTCATCGCCACCCACCTGCCGGTCATCAAGCACCAGCAGCTGAAGAACGACCTGGTCAACGAGCCCCGCTACCAGCGGCTCACCGCCAACCCACCCGACGCGGCGCCGGTTCCCATCGGCATCGAGCGGCCCATCCTTCATGCACAGATCGACATCGACCACGCCGCACCCGGCCAGCTCCTGCATGTCATCAACTTGCACCTGAAATCCAAAATCCCCAGCGACATCCCTGGACAGGTGCTCGACCCTCAGAAGGGCATCTGGCGCACCGCCGACAGCTGGGCCGAAGGCAGTTTCTTGTCGTCCATGAAGCGCATGAGCCAAGCCCTGGAAGTCAGGCGCCTCATCGACCAGATCCTCGACGGCGACCCGGACGCGCGCATCATCGTCGCCGGTGACTTCAACGCCGAGCCTGAAGAAGTCCCGGTCCTGGCGATCTGCGGCAACGTCGAGGACACCAACAACGGCGACCTCGCCACACGGGTCCTGGTCCCCATGGAGCACACCATCCCCACCGAGGCCCGCTACACCCTCTTCCACCACGGCCGCGGCCAGATGATCGACCACATGCTCGTTTGGCTTCGTAGGTGTTCGTTGACTCCGTTTTGTAGGTGAGTTCTGGCTCCACTTGGCGGCCGGAGGGTCTCGTTTGGTAGGCGAGAAGTGACTCCACTTTGGGCGGCGCCGATCAACGTGGCGGCCCCGTGACTGTGGGGGTAATCTCGGGTACTGAAAGAGCGTCAGGCCAGTTGGTACTCCAGCTGTAGATCGTGATCAGGCGCTGTGAGACGCTGCCCTTCATGATCGCCAAGCTGCAGTGTGTGGTGTTGGACTGTGCCGATGTCGTTGAGCTGTCCCGGTTCTACCAGTCGCTTCTCGGCGGCGTAGTGAACCAGCCGGATCCCCGGTGGTCACTCGGCGACGGCTGGGCGACGCTCCACACCGACGGGCTCGTGCTGGCTTTCCAGCGGGTGGAAGACCATCAGCCGCCACGGTGGCCGGATCCCGCTCGGCCCCAGCAGTTCCATCTCGACTTGGGTGTCCCGGACCTGAACCGAGCTCAGGAAGACGTTCTCAATCTGGGCGCCTCACTGCTCGATGAGGGGGACGGGAAGCGCAGTTGGCTCATCTTCGCGGATCCGGCAGGTCACCCGTTCTGTCTCGTCCGGGACTGACAGGAGACACCGCAGCGGTGCGGCCACCGTTGATCATCGTGAGTTGTGTGGACTAAGACGGTGTCTTGATTGGTGATCGAGGCGGGGTCACAGCTCCCGCCACTCACCCAGCTCGCCAGGCGCCCTGGTCTGGATGAAGTTGCGAATGA
>NZ_JNXD01000061.1:0-4218 GCF_000725785.1 Streptomyces flavovariabilis
CCGGACCACGACCCCACACCCCCACCACACGCTCACGCTCGTCAGCGCCCAGCAGACCAACCGAACCAACCGGCTGATCCGCGTCCTCAGCCACAACCGACAAGAGCCGGACCAAACGGTCGGCAAGGGCGGACACGGTGTCGTGGTCGAAGCGGTCCGTGCGGTAGTCCAGGCGCAGCTTGAGCACGTCGCCGGGGGCGACAGCCAGGCTCAGTGGATAGTGGGTGGCGTCACGGCCTTCCGTGGCCCTGATCTCGAGACCGGCTGTCCGGCGGTCGGCGGAGGCGTCACGGTCGGCGGGGAAGTTTTCCACGGCCACGACCGTGTCGAACGCCTCACCGAGGCCGGCCGCCCGCTGGATCTCCGTGAGGCCCAGGTGCTGGTGCGGCAGCAGCGCACCCTGCTCGTCGTGGAGGCGCACGGCCAGGTCGGCCAACGTGTCCCCGGCATTTACCCGTACCCGGACCGGAACGGTGTTGATGAACAGGCCGATCATGCTCTCGATGCCGGGGATCTCAGGCGTCCGCCCCGAGACCACGGCTCCGAAGACCACGCATGCGTGACGAAGCGCTCCGGCAAGGCCGGCACCGGCGCTGCGCCGTCCAAGACCGGGGCGGCAGCCGGGGTGGACAGCAGGGTCGGCTCCGCACCGGCGAGCGCGGTGGTCCAGGCTTCGCGTGCGCCATCGCGGTCCTGCTCGGAGAGCCAGACCAGGTACTCCCGGTAGGGAGTGACGGGAGGAAGGTCGCTGTCGTCGCCCTTGGCGTCGTACAGGGCGAGCAGTTCACGCACCATCAGGGGCGACGACCAACCGTCGACGAGCACATGGTGCTGGGTGATGACCAGTCGGCTGCGGTCGGCCCCGGCCGCGCCTTCACCGTCCCGGTGTCTGATCAGCGCCATGCGCAGCAGCGGCGGGCGGTCGAGATCGAACCGCCGGGCCCGCTCCGCATCGGCGAACACCCGGAGTTCGGCTTCGGTTTCCGCGACGGGCAGGTGCGAGAGATCGATCTCCTCCCACGGCAGCTCGACGTCGCGGGCGACGACCTGGACCGGCTGGTCGAGGTCGTCGACCCAGAACGCGGCCCGCAGGTTCGCATGGCGGTCGAGGAGTGCCTGACCGGCAGCGCGCAGGGCTCCGGCGTCCACAGCGCCCTCGAAGTCCAGGATCAGCTGTACGGCGTAGACATCCGGCCCTTCACCGTCGAGAAGGGAGTGGTAGACCAGCCCTTCCTGCAGTGGTGACAGCGGCCAGACGTCCTCTAGCTCATGCGACATGGCTGATCCACCCTTCGTACTCATGCGCTATTCGTGTCGGGCCGGTGCCGGGACGCTGCGCGGCCACTTCACCGGAACCGGGCCGCAGCCGGCAGGCTGCCGACTTCCGCGACGCCTTGAAGGACCGCGGAGGACGCTTCATTTCCCTGCAGCACGCGCCGGTCACAGACTTCTTGCGCAGTCGCGCACAAAGGAAAGTCCGAGTTGCATGCCATCGGCATGCAAGGGACTCGGAAGGGGCGTCAGATCGGCTGGTTCGCCCAGTCCGCAACGGACAACAAACCGCCAATAAGCCTGACATGCCGACTAGATCTCCCCCGAGAAAGTGATTCGAGACCGCCGCTCTCCCGGCGGGGAAAGCACTTCCCGCGCCACATGGCGACGAACCCGCTCGGACGCTACTACAGTTGCCGGGTCCTGTCACCCCTGATCTCTGCGAGTAGGCTCCAACAGCCCAGCTCAGAGGGGGTTCTGACGCTGTGTGGGAAGAGCGGATTCGGCTCGGATTGTGACGCGTGCAACACGCTCGAGGCTGCCCTCCCACAGGGCCTCGGGTGCCACACTGAAACCGGGTGCGGAACTGTGTGCCGCGACGCGGAACTATGTGTAACCATGCAGGCGTCCGGCGAGTGACCGGGGTGGGGAACAAGTCGCTACGGAGGGCCTGGAGTGCCGGAACGGGTGGAAAAACAATGGCCGTTAACGGCCGCCCAATTGGGAGTCTGGTTCGCCGCTTCCCTGGGACCCGGGGGCTCGGTCTACAACGTCGGCGAACGTGTCGAGATCCACGGTCCGGTTGATTCGGATATTCTCGAGGAAGCCCACCGGATTGTCCTCGCAGAAGCAGAGGCACTGCGGCTCGTCATTACGGAGGGCCCGGACGGGCCACTTCAAGCCCTCGGCTCCTCCCACATTCCTGTGCGCCGTCTGGATTTCACCGGCGACCCTGATCCGAACGCGTCGGCCGAAGCCTGGATGCAGTCGGACATGGACATCACGTTCGACCTCAGGCACGCTCCGCTGTGCGCGCCCGCATTGCTCACGGTCGGCCGTGACCTGCATATTTTGTATAGTCGTTACCATCACGTCATCATGGACGCCTGGAGCTCCGCGCTGATCACCCGGCGCACCGCACAGGTCTACTCGGACATGGTGGCGAACCGTCCGGACAGTGGCACTCCGCTTCCTTCGTTTCGCAATCTGCTGGAGCATGAGCGAAGTTATCGCGCCTCGGACGAGTACGAAGCCGACCGCCGGTTCTGGCTCAAGCGTCTGCGCGATGCACCGTCCCCGGTAAGTCTCTCGGGCCGTCCCTACCGCAGACCGGAGAGAATCCTTCGCAAGCGGGTCGCGCTCAGTGCGGACCTTTCGGATCAGCTGCGTGCCGCCGCCGCCCGACTCGGCGTCAGCTGGTCGGTATGGGCGGTCGCCGCAACGGCCGCTTATGTCGGCGGCATGACCGGAGAGAACGCCATATCCATCGGCCTTCCCGTATCCGGCCGCCTGGACGAGGTCGAGCGCAATACGCCGGGTATGACGGTCAATGTGGTCCCGTTGCATATCACCGTGCGACCCGAACTGCCGCTGTCCAAACTGGTGAAGCAGGTCTGGGCCCAGACGACCCGCGCTTCGCGGCACAGCCGGTATCGCATGGAGGATCTACGGCACGAACTCAGGATGCCGCAGGAAAGCCTCCCTTACGGTCCCGTCGTCAATGTCATGGCGTTCGACTACGACATCCACTTCGGCGGCCACCCAGCAAAAGCCAGCAGCCTGTCGCAGCGCTACACCGACGACTTCTCCGTCGCCTTCCACGAAGGCGCTCGAGAAGGCGGAATCGAGGTGTATTTCGATGCGAACGACCACATGTACAGCCCGGAGGAACTCGAGGCTCACGCCGCGCGTTTTCTGCTCTTCATCGAGCGAATGGCAGACGCCCACGCGGATCAGCGGATCGGTTCGGTCGACCTGCTGACCGCTGACGAGCGTGAGCGTGTGGTGGGGGTGTGGGATCGTGGTCCGGTGGCAGCAGTGCCGGAGGGCACGGCATCGTCCCTGTTCGAAAGGCGAGTTGCCGAGGCCCCGGACGCCGCTGCGGTGCTGTCGGCGGACGGCAGCACGGTGTACTCCTACGGCGAGTTGAACGCGCGCGCGGACCGACTGGCGCGGCTGCTCGAGGAACGGGGTGCAGGCCCGGAGCGGTTGGTCGCTCTGGCCATACCGCGATCGCCGGAACTGATAGTGGCCGTGCTGGCGGTACTCAAGGCGGGGGCGGCGTATCTGCCGGTTGACGTGGAGTATCCGGTGGAGCGGGTGCGCTTCATGATCGAGGACGCCCGGCCCGCCCTCGTCCTGACCCACACCACCACCCAGCACCTCTGGAGCGACGGCACCCCCACCCTCTGCCTCGACGACCCCACCCTCACCCTCCGGACCCGGGCAACCGGGCTCGACGCCACCACACCCGACCCCGCCCACCCGGCATACGTCATCTACACCTCGGGATCGACAGGTGTGCCCAAGGGCGTGATGACCCACCACGCGGGCCTGGTGAATCTCGCCCTCGCACAGAGCAGGCAGTGGCGGATCGGCACGGGAAGCCGCGTCCTGCAGTTCGCGTCACCGAGTTTCGACGCCGCCGCCTCCGAAATCTTCACCGCCCTGCTCACCGGCGGCGCACTCGTCATAGCCGACGCACAGACCCTCACCCCCGGCGACACCCTGACCGAAGTCCTGACCAGCGCGGGCGTCACCCACTGCACACTCCCACCCACCGCCCTCAGCGTCCTGGACCCCACACACATCCCGGCCTCCATGACACTCGTCGTAGCCGGCGAAGCCTGCGACCCCGACACCGTCGAACGCTGGTCCACCGGACGACACATGATCAACGCATACGGCCCCTCCGAAACAACCGTCTGCGCAACCATGAGCGAGCCA
>NZ_JNXD01000062.1:0-3793 GCF_000725785.1 Streptomyces flavovariabilis
CCGGAACAGTGTCCACAACTCGTCCGGCACCAACCGCTCCAGCAGATCCGTCATGCACGGCACAACGAGCGATCACGCCATCAGAAACGACGTCTTAGGGTGCCCAGACAATGAGCGAGGACGGGCGCGCGCACGTTCCGGTGCGGGCATAGGCGGAGGCCGCGACCCTTGCCCGTTGGCGTACGAACTGATGCCCAGTAAGGAGTGCCACAGTTGGTACCGGGGATCACGATCGGAGGCCGCACCATCTCATCGTCAACCGGCACGGCACCCCGCCTGCCGCCTCCGCCCCCGGCCGCTGTTAGTCGGCGGCTTGCTCGGTCTCGTCTCGTTCAGCGAGCCTGAGTGGCCCGGGCTCCGACGAAACGCGGTAGCGGCGCCTAACCTCGTTGATCTGCGCCAGGGTTGTCTCACGGTCGGCGTCTGCTGCGACCTCTGCGACGTCGATGAACCCTGAATTTTCCCCTGCGCTCAGAGTCATACCGATTTGTGGTGCGTTCTCGGGCTGCGTTGCCACTGTGGAAATTTCTCCGCTGGCGTCATAAACGACGAAGAGACGCATGGGATGGTCCTTTCGCTCGTCATCTGCGAATCGAGGAGAGGGTGAGGTAGATGTCGTTGAACGCAGCGTCGCCCGTATTAGCGAGCGTGACCATAAAGAACTGCTGGTTGCTTCCCCCTGGTTGCAGTTCCACGCGCTCGTCTCTGACGGTGCAGGACTTGTAGCTGAACGAGTACGGCATGTGTGCCGTTGCGTGGATCGCTCGGCCGGACCAAGGAAATATGCCGAAAGTCCACCCTATTGACCGTCCCGGTTGTATCCCGCCAGTTGTGATCGTGTAGTCCCAGCATTCGACGATCGCCATGAGATAACACCCCTTTCGTTCACCCTGTTTCGTTGGGTAGATTGAAGTTCGGGCAGTACCTTAAATATCCCACGGAGACGGCCGACTTGCATGCGGAGGGGCGGCAGGCTATCTGGCGAACAGCGTGATCAACGCGGTGATCTGCGACGGCGATCCGTGACCGACTACGCCAAGACAGCGCCAAACGGTCGGCCTTGAACGCTCAGCGTGTCGCGTGGGCGGCGAGACGCTGCCGGCATGGAGAGGCTCCCACTGGCCAAGGTTCGACACGCCGTCAGGAGATCTACTCCTCCAACGGGGGCAGCGGCTGCGGGTTGAGAGCCACTTTTTCGGCTGCGGCCTCGTAGAGGCGAGCAGCGGCGCGGTACAGGGAGCGGCCCTCGTCACCACTGTTCATGTTGGCCGAGATCTCGGCCAGGACCACCGCAGTGAGGATGTCGCGCAGCCACGGCGGGCGGGGCGGGTGGCCGGGCACGGGTGTCCCGCACCAGTCGTCCATGTTCTGCACCAGCGTGGTCAGGCTCATGTCTCCTCCTGGTGTCCGACCGCCGATTCTCGGTGCCGGGGCGCCCTCCGGGGTGCTGACTCATCCGACCAGAGAGGCACTCCGAAGCCGCCGCCGACACAGGGGCTGACGAGATCAACTATGAATGTGTTCATGTGGGGCCAGAACACAGGATTCAAGGTTGATAGTGCCGCTTTGTGGCACGTGGCAGGAGCACCGGGCGTCCGCTGCGCTCCCGCGGCCCCTGCGGCGCTACGTGCCTTCGACTCGGAATCCGATGCGAAATGCCAGGTCGGTCGGCCAGTCGATGTTCAGCCAGAAAACGACCCCGCCGTCCCGGGGCACGATGTTGCTGACCTGCATCCGAGCGAATCCGGTCTCCGGGGCCCCTGATACGAGTTGCGTGATCGAGGCAAGCACGACGCTGTTGCGATTGACCACTGGGCTGACAACCGGAAACCAGAACTGACCATGTCCCTGGCCGCTCGCCACCCGGGTCACCCCGGTGAGGCGCTCTAGGCCCTCCTCCAGTGCAGCCGGCTCTTCGTCTTCCACCGGCTCGCTCGGCGCGTACATCGCACGAGCCGAAGCCTCGTCGATTGACCTGTTCATCGAGATACCTCGCAAAGCTTGTACGAGAGGCTCCGAGGCTGCAAACGGAACCGATAACTTGCCGTAGCTGGGCTTTTGAGCGTGCCTTGCACACCTACCAGAAAATCACATCTGGGCTCATGGTGAAACTCGCTGGGATCGTCTCGATGTCAACTAGGAGTAACGTCAAACGTTGCGGCATCAACATGCCTCCGGTAATCGAATTCTCAACCAATGTGTACAGGTGTGCATCGCGCGGGCCTTAGGTGTCTACTGGAAACAGACACATCGAACGACATCACCAACACGCCAAGAGGAAGAGCCATGCCGAATAACCAGCCCTTCGAATGCATCCTCCATGCACCCTCAAGCTTTCGGCTTGGTGATCCGATCACGGTAGGTTTCGAAATCCGCAACACAAGCAGTGAGGACTATTGTCTACTGACCTGGGATACACCGCTTTACGGCGATGCGCTCAACTTCCTCTCAGTTAGCCTCGAAGGCGTTGTGCTCAGTTACGACGGCCGAATGGTCAACCGCGGTGACCCCACTGATGACGAATACATCACGCTTGCACCCGGGGAGGCCAACTCATCCACGGTGGACATATCGCGCCTCTACCCTATTCAGGTTCCCGGCGAGTACACGGCGACATTGGCCATGACGCTATACGACGTCTATCCCGGAACATCACCGACTGCCAGAAGCCGTGCCGCGCACGAGCCGCAGGCCCTCGAACCGACCAGCGTGACATTCACTGTTAGGCCAGACGACGCGCCAAGGATGACACTGGGGCAGACGGCTCGCTTGGCGGAGCAGTTGTCCCGACCAACAGAGGAGCCTCCTGGCGTGGAGCGTGAGCTATTTCAGCCCATTCTGATCGGCGGCAGCGAGACCCAGCGAGAGGAAACCCGTCGCGCGCACGCCCAAGCGATCTATAAGGTGGGGAAAGCGTGTGACCAGTTGCATTACTACAATCCGGTCACCAACTCTACCTACCGAAAGTGGTTTGGTAACAACGTTGTCCTCATCCCGTTTCCGTCGATAACATGCTACGAGTGGACCAAAAGTAGTTACGCAATTATCAGAAAGGTGCTGAACTACCCGGAATTTCCACTCCTCCAGACTTACGACCTCACAGGAACGGGATGCCAACCGTCGTACATCGCTTATACCCATAAGGATGCCAAGACGATTTGGCTATGCGGTCTATTTTGGCCACGCCCGACCTATGGTGGACCTGATTCAAAGTTCGGCACACTCATTCACGAGTGGAGCCATGCCCGTTGCTACCTGACCGATTATGAATACGGCCAATACGGATGTCTTAGCCTAGCCACCTCGGAGCCAAAGAAAGCAGTGATGAACCCCGACAACTACCAATATTTTGCCGAGTTCGTCTGATGTGAGCGATGTACTGTCCAGTCCGAGGTGAGCAGGGGGCCCCACCTTGATTCCAGAGTAAATCTGGAGATGCAGTTTGAATCACGGCGGGCTGGTTCTGTCAGGCCTACGTGGTGTACCACCTGATGCAGGGTCACCCGCCACCCCCTCTCCTTGCTGCTCGGGCCGTAGGCCCGTTGGCCGCACCGCGCAGCGGGGCCGGCCTGTGGGGCGCGCAGCGCCATGGGGTGGCTGGAGCGCAGCGGAGGCCGCCCTGCGGGGCCGCAGGTCCCGAAGCTCCGGGAGCGCAGCGGACGGAGCGTCACCGGCCTTGCGGAGCAAGGCCGGTGGGCTGCTCGCGCAGCGAGCAGCAGCGCTCACGCGGAGTGTGAGCGCAACATCCGCGCGCAGCGCGGGTGTTCGCTTGCCTCCGGGCGCAGCCCGGAGG
>NZ_JNXD01000063.1:0-3737 GCF_000725785.1 Streptomyces flavovariabilis
CCACGTCCTGGAAGATCTCCCACAGCCCGTCCGGCACCAGTCGCTCAACTATGTCCATGCCCGGAGCAACGAGCTATCGCCAATCAAGACACCGTCTAACAATGAGACGGTGGCCGCAGGCCACAGCATAGATCCCGCCCGGTGGCGGGAGGCGGAGGCGTTCGAGGTGGCCATGAGCCGGATTGCGGGCCGGTTCGCCCGGGGTCGAACCCCGGCGGCGGGCCGGGCGGTTGGTGCTGGGCCTGCTGTCGGATGTGCCGCGCAAAAACTGCTGGACGATCGCGGAGTGGGTCGGGGAGAGGACCCGCATGCAGCACCTGCTGTGCCGGGCCTCCTGGGATGCCGACGCCGTCCGCGACGACGTGCGCGAATACGTCGTCGAGCACCTCCACGACGAGGAAGCTGTGCTGGTCGTCGACGAGACCGGTGACCTGAAGAAGGGCACCCACACCGTCGGGGTCCAGCGCCAGTACACCGGCACCGCCGGGCGGATCGAGAACTCCCAGGTCGCCGTCTTCCTCGTCTACGCGGGCGAGCGGGGACACGCGGCGGTGGACCGGGAGCTGTACATCCCCCGCTCCTGGACATACGACCCGGACCGCTGCCGGGCAGCGGGGCTCGGCGAGGACACCGTCTTCGCGACCAAGCCCGAACTGGCCCGCACGATGATCGAACGCTTCCTGCACGCCGGACACCACGTGGACCGGGTCACCGGTGACGAGGTCTACGGCGGCAACCCGAAACTGCGCACGACTCTGGAGGAACGCGGCATCGGGTATGTCCTCGCGGTGGCCTGTTCGGCCGAAGTGTCCACCAGCGCGGGCACCTTCCGCGCCGACGCGCTGGCGAAGAAGGTTCCGAAGCGGGCCTGGCAGAAGCTCTCAGCCGGACCCGGTGCGAAGGGACAGCGGTTCTACGACTGGGCCGTCATCGACCTCGCCGACTCAGCGCCGGGCAGGCGTCAGCTGCTGATCCGCCGCAACCGCACCACCGGCGAACTCGCCTACTACCGCTGTCATTCGACCGGGCTGGTTCCCCTGGCCGCCCTGGTCAAGGTCGCCGGCTCCAGGTGGCGGGTGGAGGAGACTTTCCAGACCGAGAAGGGGCTGGCGGGACTCGACGAGCACCAGGTCCGCCGCTACCCCTCCTGGGCCCGCTGGGTCACCCCGGCCATGCTCGCCCACGCCTTCCTCGCGGTCGTCCGCGCAGACGAACACGCCTACCGTCCCGGGCCAGCCGACATGGTCCCGCTGTCCTGCAACGAGATCCAGCGCCTGTTCACCACGGTTGTCGTCCAGCCGCTGCACGACATGGCCCACCGACTCGGCTCGTCCGACTGGCGACGCCGCCATCAGGCCCGATCCCGCACCAGTCATTACCGACGACAAGCCGCATCCCAGACATGAAGATCACGATCTACAGAACAGGTGGAGTATTAACCGAACTGAAAATTCTAGCAGTTCAGGGCCACAGCCAGTCCGAGGACACCCAGAGGGACGAATCGCCGCCGCAAAAGCAAGCGCTGACTTATAGTCGGCGCTGACCATGCTCCTTCGGAGAGGTACCTGAATGCACGATGCAGCCGAATTGATAGCAGAGACCTACGCCCTCGACGCCGGGCCGTGGGTGATGACACCCGTCACCCGGGGCGCGTTGGGTCAGATCTGGAAGTTGTCTGGAAACGGCTCCTCGTGGGCGATAAAAGAACTCCTCTTTGGCTGCGACGAAGAACAGGTCCGCCGGGAGGCGACGTTGCGGCAGGCTGCGGAGAACCTAGGAATCGCATCACCGCGACTCATCCTCAACCGCCACGGCGCATACGTCTCACACCTCCCTCCTTCCTTTGGCGGGTCCTATGTCAAGCTGTACGACTGGATCGACGGCACCACAGCGGACGCATCTGACCCGGATATCCTGGACTGGTTCGGCCGGACCATGGCGCTCCTCCACAAAGCGGGAGAGGGGGCGAGTGAGGCGCCGAACTCCTGGTACGAGCAGTGCCCCCAGGACACTGAATGGAAAGACCTGCACAAGAAGATTCACCAGGCGGGCCTCCCGTGGTCAGACGCACTGGGCCAGTTCATCGCCACTTCCGCGGCAGAGTTGGCGCAATGGGTGACTCCGTCCGACCCCGACGGTCTGGTGACGTCGCATCTCGACCTGCAGCCGCAGAACGTTCTGGTCGGCGTGGACGGGCCGGTTCTCCTCGACTGGGACAACGCGGGGCCTGCTTCGGCGGAACGAGAACTCGCACGGGCCGTGTACGTATGGGCGGGCCGCAACCAGATCAACCTCGATTCAGCCCGGCGATTGGCACGGTCCTATCGGAGTGCCGGAGGCCGCGCCTCCATCAAAGGCCCGCAGTCATTCTCGATGCTTTTCGCAACGGACTTGAACTTCATTTATGTACAGGCTGAGTGCGCCATCGATCCGAGCGTGACCGCCGCACAGCGAGAATTCGCAAGCGCCCAGGTCGCCGCTTCGCTGCGCAGCCTGCCCGATCTGGCGGCCATCTCTCAGTTGGCCGCGGCTGTGGAGGCGGTGTGGTGATCAGCGGGCGCGGGCCGTGCCTGTACCTGCTTTTCAACGACCACCCTCGCCACATATAACCTGGTCGCGGGGCCGTAGAGGGTGCAGGCGTTGGCCTGCGGTCGGGAGTCAGCTGGCAGCCTGCTGTGCTGCGGCCTGTTGTTCGGCACGGGCGCGGGTGGCCGCCAGCCGATAGGAGTCGGTGCCGGTCTCGATGATGTTGCCGCCGAATGTCAATCGGTCCACGATGGCCGCACATAGCCTTGGATTCGTAAAGGTTTTGGTCCAGCCTCCAAAGGATTCATTGGAGGCGATCGCCACAGAATTCTTTTCCTCACGCTCCGTCAATACCTGGAACAGCAGCTCCGCCCCGCGGCGGTCAAGCTCCATATAGCCGATTTCATCGATGCAGAGAAGGTCGACGCGGCCGTAGCGGGCGATGGTCTTGGCCAGCAGTTTCTCATCGGCGGCCTCCACGAGTTCGTTGACGAGCTTGGTGGCCAGCACGTACTTCACCCGGTACTCGTGCATCGCCGCCTCGGTGCCCAGCGCGATGAGCAGATGGGACTTGCCTGTTCCGCTGTCGCCGATCAAGCACAGCGGCAGGCCCTTCTTGACCCAGTCGCACTTGGAGAGGGTGTGGATGGCGGCCGGGTCGATGACGGGTTGGCGTCGAAGTCGAACTGCCGGATCGATTTCTCGCGCGGAAAGCCGGCCGCTTTGATCCGCCGCTCGGAACGCCGGCGGGCACGGTCGTCGCATTCCGACAGCAGCAGTTCGGCCAGGAACCCGCGGTAGGTCATCTGGTCGCGGAGGGCGGCTTCGGCCAGCTCGGGGTACTGGGAGCGGATGGTAGGCAGCCGGAGCATCCGGCACGCCTGGTCCACGGCGGTGTCGGCGGCCTGTTCAGTCAGTCCGCGGTTGCGCTTGGCGGTCACGGTGCCTCTTCCTGGTATGCCTGGCCGTCGGCGGGCCGCCGACGGAATCGCAGCAGCTGGTCGTAGGCGGCCACCGAGGGCAGCGGCCTGGGGTCGGGCGGCAGCGCTGCCAGGCGCCGCTCGGTCAGCGAGGTCACCGTCGCCCTGGCGTCCACCCTGCGTGGCGGGATGTCCTAGAGGTTGTCCCGTATGGGGCGTGGGTTATCGGGCGAGGGCCAGGTTGTGTAGCCGGGCGATGCCGAGCATGGCCTGGTGAACGCCGTTGCCCTT
>NZ_JNXD01000064.1:0-3520 GCF_000725785.1 Streptomyces flavovariabilis
GGAAGACCCGGCTTGATCTGGACCACTACCTGGAGGCGCTGGTCCGCAAGCCCGGTGCGTTTCCCGGGGCCACCGCCCTTGAACAGGCCCGTTACGCAGGGAAGTTCACACCGGTTCATGACGCCTGGTGGGAGGCGGCGAAGGCTGCCCATGGCGAGCGGGACGGCACTCGGGCTCTGATCGAGGTCCTGTTGATGGGCCGCCACGTCTCCCATGAACTCCTGGTCGCCGGACTTGCCTCCGCGCTCAGGGCCGGCGCCCTGACCGCGGACGCGGTCGCCCTGGAGGCACGGAAGGCGGCCGAAGCCGACGAGGTCGCGGCTCCGGCTGTCCGTGCGGAGCCGGAACGGACGAACGTGACCTTGCTGACCGAACGGCGGCTGGCCCAGCTGCCGCCCGACGCCCGGCCGCTGCCCTCGGTCGCGGCCTACGACCAGCTGCTGCGAGTCCGGCAGTCGGCCGACCGCCCCGCCCTCCAGAAAGAGATGCCCTGACACTCAAACGACACCGCGGGCTGACCGAACAGGCGGCCACCGCCGCCGTCGACCAGGCATGCCGCATGCTCCGGCTGCCGACCATCCGGGCCCAGTTCCCCGAACTGGCCGAAGCCGCCGCCCGCGACCAGATGTCCTATCGCGGCTTCCTCGCCGAACTGCTGATGGCCGAGTGCGACGACCGGGCCCGCCGCCGCTCCGAACGGCGCATCAAGGCGGCGCAGTTCCCGCGGGAGAAGTCGCTGCGGGCCTTCGACTTCGAGGCCAACGGGAACGTCGACGCAGCCGTCATTCACACCCTGGCGACCTGCGAGTGGGTCAAGAAGGGCTTGCCGCTCTGCCTGATCGGCGACTCCGGCACTGGCAAGTCCCACCTGTTGATCGCGCTCGGCACCGAAGCCGCCATGGCCGGCTTCCGGGTCCGCTACACACTCGCCACCAAGCTGGTCAACGAGCTGGTCGAGGCGGCGGACGAGAAGGTCCTGACCAAGACCATCGCCCGCTACGGACGCGTCGATCTCCTCTGCATAGACGAACTTGGCTACATGGAGCTGGACCGTCGCGGCGCTGAGCTGCTGTTCCAGGTGCTGACGGAGCGTGAGGAGAAGAACAGCGTCGCCATCGCCTCCAACGAGTCGTTTGGAGGGTGGACAAAAACATTCACCGATCCACGGCTTTGCGCGGCCATCGTCGACCGCCTCACCTTCGGCGGGAACATCATCGAAACCGGCACTGACTCCTACCGGCTCGCCAGCGCCAGGGCCGCCCGGGCGTAGAGCGCAGCCTCAGGCTGACCCGTCCGAGCCTCAAAAACCGGCCAGAGACTGCGTTCACCGCTATCCGTGCCACGACCGAGTGCGCGTGCGCTGAACACGCTAAGCCGGGCGGGGGAGCGAGTTGAGGCCGTCGATCGCGATGTCGGTGGCCCTTTGAACGGCTTTGTAGGTCTGCTCCGGCCGGTCTCCCCGCTTTTGGCATGCGGCGACGACGACCTTGATCGCCCCGACCAGCGAGCCCACCGCCGCGGCGGCCTCGACGAGGTCCAGCTCGGGGCAAGCGAGGTGGAGCGCTTCGGTCAGCTGTAGCTGGATGTCGAACAGCAGGTGCAGTTCGCGCGCCTGAAGTGCCGGGACCGACGCGATCAGCCGGGTCCGAGCCGGGCCGACCTTCCGCGCCAACTCCGAGTCCGTGTCCGCGAAAACACTCTGGTCGATGACGCGCCGCAGCAGGTCGGCCACCGGTTCGCCGGGCTGCCGTTCTCCGATGATCTCGACCGCGCGCTCCAGCCGCGACCTGTCGTCGAAGAAGACGATGTCGTCCTTGCTGTCGAAGTAGCTGAAGAAGGTCCGTGTCGCGATGTCTGCGGTGGCCGCGATCTCCGCCACAGTTGTCTGGTCGTAACCCTTCTCGGCGAACAATCGCAGGGCGCCTTCGATGAGCGCTTGCCTCGTGCGCATCTTCTTCCGCTGGCGCAGCCCTGGTTCGCTGGTCACGACAGCACCTTACCGCTTACCGCATGCGATGTAATTTTGCATTCATTGACG
This sequence comes from Streptomyces flavovariabilis, assembly GCF_000725785.1. Taxonomy (NCBI): domain Bacteria; kingdom Bacillati; phylum Actinomycetota; class Actinomycetes; order Kitasatosporales; family Streptomycetaceae; genus Streptomyces; species Streptomyces flavovariabilis. The sequence continues at coordinate 2,039 of NZ_JNXD01000064.1, forward strand.
TTTTGCATTGAGTGCTGTTTTATCAGGAGGTCCGTACCGACCGAGGAGCGGCCGATGGAGAGCACGTCCCCGGCAGTAGTCATGCCCACGGCCAGCCAGAACCCGTTCGATCCGCCCGAGGAACTGCGCCGCCGGCAGGGGCTCGGCCCAATCCATCGGATGACCTACGCCGACGGTGGTCAGGGGTGGTTGGTGACCGGCTTCGCCGCAGCGCGGGCGATCCTGGCAGATCCCCGGTTCAGCGTCCGCCCGGACCATATGCGCTCACCGATCGCCCAGCCGGCGACGGTGCCCGTGCCGCCGGGATTCCTCCTCCGCATGGACCCGCCCGAGCACGACCACTATCGGCGGTTGCTCACCAGTGACTTCACGGTGCGCCGGATGAAGCTCCTCGAACCGGAGATCGAAGCGATCGTCAATGACCAGTTGAACGCGATGGAGCTCGCCGGGGGCCCGGCCGACTTGTTCAAGGCATTCGCGCTGCCGATCCCGTCACAAGTGATCGGCGAACTGCTCGGGGTGCCCTACTCCGACAGGCAGGGGTTCCAGCGGAACGCCGCCACGCTCTCGAACGTCGACCTCACACCGGAACGCCAGCAAGAGGCGGCCAGGGAGCTCATGGCATATCTACGGGACCTGCTGCGCCACAAGCGTTCCTGGCCAGAGGAAGATGTGCTCAGCGGGCTCGCTGCGCACGAGGGACTTACTGCGGACGAGAGGGCCGGACTGGCGCTCCTGCTCCTGATCGCCGGGCATGAGACGACGACGAACATGCTTGCGCTGGGTACTTTCGCTCTGCTGGCCAACCCCGCACAGCTGGCCGAGGTCCGCGACAAGGAGGAAGACGCCCCTGCGGTGGCCGAGGAGTTACTGCGTTACCTCACGATCATCCACCACGTGGTCCGTGTCGCGCTCGAGGACATCGAGCTCCACGGCTGCCTGATCAAGGCCGGCGAGTCCGTCACCGTCGCACTTTCCGCGGCGAACCGGGACGCTGACCATTTCGCCGACCCGGACGCGCTTGACCTCACCCGCTCCACGGCCGGACACCTCGCGTTCGGTCACGGCCTCCACCGGTGCCTCGGGCAGCGACTGGCCCGCGCTGAAATGCGCATCGCCCTCCCCGCACTGCTTCGCCGCTTCCCGGCACTACGTCTAACTGTCGCGCCCGAGGAAGTGCCACTGCGGCTGGCCATGCCGGTCTACGGCGTGCGTGAACTTCCGGTCACCTGGTAGGCCGATCAAGGTCGAGAAGAACGACGTGTGCTCGGCGACCTGCGGCGCGACGTCTGCGAGTTTGAGCAACGCCCCTTCACTACCGGCTCCCCACCGCCATCCGGCCCTTCAAGCACCGCCCGCATCACCGCCCCCAGACACCTCCCCGACTAAGACGGTGTCTTGATTGGTGATCGAGGCGGGGTCACAGCTCCCGCCACTCACCCAGCTCGCCAGGCGCCCTGGTCTGGATGAAGTTGCGAATGA
>NZ_JNXD01000065.1:0-4056 GCF_000725785.1 Streptomyces flavovariabilis
CCGGGTGCCCGTACCGTGCGCCTCGACCGCGTCCACCTCGGCCGCCGTCAGCCCGGCATTCGCCAGCGCCTGCCGGATCACCCGCTGCTGCGACGGACCATTCGGCGCCGTCAGCCCGTTCGACGCACCGTCCTGGTTGACCGCACTGCCCCGCACCACCGCCAGCACCCGGTGACCATGACGCCGCGCGTCCGACAACCGCTCCACGAGGAGCACACCGGCGCCCTCGGACCAGCCCGTGCCGTCCGCCGCGTCCGCGAAGGACTTGCAGCGACCGTCGCGTGCCAGGCCCCGCTGCCGGGAGAACTCCACGAAGGTGCCGGGCGTGAACATCACCGTGACACCGCCGACGAGCGCGAGCGAGCACTCTCCCGAGCGCAACGCCTGCACGGCCATGTGCAGGGCGACGAGGGAGGAGGAGCAGGCGGTGTCGACCGTGACGGCGGGGCCCTCCAGGCCGAAGGTGTAGGCGATCCGGCCGGAGACCACGCTGCTGGACGTGCCGGTGCCGATGTAGCCCTCGACCTCGTCCGGGACGGTGTTCAGCCGGGCGCCGTAGTCGTGATACATGACACCGGCGAACACACCGGTGCTGCTGCCCTTCAGTGAACCGGCGTCGATGCCCGCCCGTTCGAAGACCTCCCAGGACGCTTCCAGCAGCAGTCGCTGCTGCGGGTCCATCGCCAGCGCCTCACGCGGCGAGATGCCGAACAGGCCGGGGTCGAAATCGCCCGCCCGGTAGAGGAAACCGCCTTCGCGGGCGTACGAGGTCCCGACGCGGGCCGGGTCCGGGTCGTACAGGTTCTCCAGATCCCAGCCGCGGTCGGCGGGGAACTCCCCGATGCCGTCACCGCCTTCGGCGACCAGCCGCCACAGGTCTTCCGGTGACATCACGCCGCCGGGGTAGCGGGCGCAGTCCGGTGGCCGTGTTGAGGCGGTTGCGGAGTTCGACGGCGGTCAGCGAGTCGAACCCGAGTTCCTTGAACGCCTTTGCGGGCGGCACCTCGTCGAGTCCGGCGAAGGCGAGCGCCGCGGCGGTCTCGGCGCGGACCAGGTCGAGTACGAGCCGTGCCCGTTCCGCTGCGGGCAACCGGGCCAGACGGTCGGCGAACGCTCCGGCGGCGGTGTCGGGGCCGGCGGTGTCCGCCGTGCGCCGGGCGGGGCCGCGGACCAGGCCGCGCAGCAGCGGGGACGGGGTCCCGGTGCGGCGCAGGGCGGACAGGGCGAGGCGGACCGGCACGGGTGCGGCGTCGGCTCCGGCGCAGGCCGCGTCGAACAGGGCGAGCCCCTCCTCGGCGGTGAGTCCGATCATTCCTGCGCGGCGCATCCGGGCAAGGTCGCCCTCGTCGAGGGTGCCGGTCATGCCCGTGTCGCCCTCCCACAGGCCCCAGGCCAGGGAGGTCGCGGGGAGCCCCTGGGCGCGGCGGTGCCGGGCCAGGGCGTCGAGGAAGGCGTTGGCGGCGGCGTAGTTGGCCTGACCGGGGCTGCCCACGACACCCGAGACGGAGGAGAACAGCACGAACGCGGACAGGTTCAGGTCGCGGGTCAGTTCGTGCAGGTGGACCGCGCCGTGCACCTTGGGCCGGAACACCCGGTCGAGGCGCTGCGGAGTGAGTGTGTCGATCAGGCCGTCGTCGAGGACGCCGGCGGCGTGCACCACGGCCGTCAGCGGGTGCTGGGCGGGAATGCCGGCCAGCAGCGCGGCGACGGCGTCGCGGTCGGCCACGTCGCAGGCCACGAGGGTCACCGTGGCGCCCAGGGCGGTGAGTTCCGCCTCCAGCTCCGGGGCGCCCTCGGCCCGGGCGCCGCTGCGACTGGCCAGCAGCAGGTGCCGTACGCCGTGCCGGGTGACCAGGTGCCGGGCGAACAGACCGCCCAGGGCGCCGGTGGCACCGGTGAGCAGGACCGTTCCGTCAGGGTCGGGTACCAGGCCGGTGACGGCCTCGTCGTGGGGCGCCCTGGCCAGTCGGGGGATCAGCAGGTCGGCGCCGCGGACGGCGAGTTGCGGCTCGGCGGACCGCGCGGCGGCCGTGGGCAGTGTTGCGGCGGGCGTCGCCGGGTCGGCGTCCACCAGCATCAGTCGGCCGGGGTGCTCCGACTGCGCCGAGCGCACCAGGCCCCACACCGCCGCCGCTTCGGGGGCACGCACGTCTCCGTCGCCGCTCGCGGCGACCGCGCCGCTGGTGACCAGCACCAGCCGGGAGGCGGTGAACCGGTTGTCGGCGAGCCACGCCTGCACCAGGTCCAGTACGGCACGGGCTACGTCGTAGCCGACGTCGGCGAGGGAGCCCACGTCCCCGGTGCCGGGGACGACACGGTGGACGACCGCCTCGGGGGCGGGCCGGCCGGCGTCGACCGCCGCGGCGAGGGCGCCCAGATCGGCGTACCGCTCCCCTCCCCCGGCCGGCACGCCGGATGCGGTCTGCTCCGCGACCAGCTCGACCCAGTCCCCGGTGGGGCCGGACAGCGGCTCCTCCGTGGCCGGCAGCGCGGTCCACTCCACCCGGAACAGGGCGTCGTGACGGCCGACGCGGGCCTGGGCCAGATGTTCCCCGGTGACCGGTCGCAGGACCAGCCGGTCCACGGACACCACGGGCCGGTCCAGGGTGTCGGCGATGTCCAGCGCGACGCCGTCGGTGCCGGCCGAGGACAGCCGGACCCGCAGGGCCGCGGCGCCGGAGGCGTGCAGCGATACGCCTCGCCACTCGAACGGCAGTTGGGGCCGGTCGGGTTCCGCCACCAGGTCGGCGAGGCCCAGCGCGTGCAGGGCGGCGTCCAGCAACGCCGGGTGCAGTCCGAACCGGGCGGCGTCCCCGGCCGCCCGTTCCGGCAGCTCGACCTCGGCGAACACCTCCCCGTCGACGCGCCACACGGCGCGCAGTCCCTGGAACACCGGGCCGTAGTCGAGGCCCAGGGCGGCCAGCCGCTCGTAGAAGCCGTCCAGTTCGACGGGCTCGGCACCGGTCGGCGGCCAAACCCGGGCGGCGGGCTCGGCGGGCGCCGTTGCCCGCGCCGCGGCGGACAGCAGGCCACCCGCGTGCCGGGTCCACGGCCGGTCGTCCGAGGCTGCCGGGCGGGAGTGCAGGGTCACCGGCCTGCGGCCGGACGCGTCGGCCGCGCCCACCTCGAGCTGGAGCTCCACCGCGCCCTGTTCGGGCACGATCAGCGGCGCCTCGAGGGTCAGCTCGTCCAGCCGGTCGCAACCGACCTGATCACCGGCCCGCAGGGCCAGCTCCACGAACGCCGTGCCGGGCAGCAGCACCGATCCGAGCACCGCGTGGTCCGCGAGCCACGGCTCGGCGTCGACGGCCAGCCTGCCCATCAGCAGCAGCCGGTCCTCGCTGGCCAGGGTGACTGCGGCACCCAGCAGCGGATGGTCCAGCAGGGCGACGCCACCGGGCAGTTCGCCCGTCCCCGGCAGCGCCTTGGCCCGCAGCCAGTACCGCTCGTGCTGGAAGGCGTAGGTCGGCAGGTCGACCGGCTCGGCCCCGCGGCCCTCGAAGAACGCCGCCCAGTCCACGGCAGTGCCCCGCACATGAGCCGCGGCGACGGCGGCGGTCACTGTGTCGTCCTCCGCGCGTCCACCGCGCAGCAGTGGCACACCGAGCACGTCGGCGTCGGCGGGCAGACAGTCCTGCCCCATCGCGGAGAGAACGCCGTCAGGTCCCAGCTCGATGAGCGTCCGCGCACCTTCCGCGGCCAGGGCCCGCATCCCGTCCGCGAAGCGCACCGCCTCACGGACGTGCCGCACCCAGTAACCCGGGTCGCACAGTTCCTCGGCGGTGGCCAGACGTCCGGTCACGTTGGAGACGACCGCGATACGCGGCGCCTGATACGACAGGCCCTCCGCGACCCGGCGGAACTCCGCCAGCATCGGCTCCATACGCGGCGAGTGGAAGGCGTGCGAGACCGTCAGTCGCTTGGTCTTGCGACCCTGCTGAGCGAACCCCTCGGCCTTCTCCAGGACTTGGTGTTCATCGCCCGATATCACCACGGAGGTCGGCCCGTTGACGGCGGCGATCGACAACGCGTCCAGGCCACCGAGCGCCTCGGCGA
>NZ_JNXD01000066.1:0-3277 GCF_000725785.1 Streptomyces flavovariabilis
GTCGGGCACGCTGTTGGGTGTCTGAGGGAATGGATTTTTCCTCAGTCGCCGGCCCCAGTGAACTCGCCTAAGGGCGGGGTGATGGGTGGCTGGTCGTTGTTTGAGAACTGCACAGTGGACGCGAGCATCTGTGGCCAAGTTTTTAAGGGCGCACGGTGGATGCCTTGGCACCAGGAACCGATGAAGGACGTGGGAGGCCACGATAGTCCCCGGGGAGTCGTCAACCAGGCTTTGATCCGGGGGTTTCCGAATGGGGAAACCCGGCAGTCGTCATGGGCTGTCACCCTTGCCTGAACACATAGGGCAAGTGGAGGGAACGCGGGGAAGTGAAACATCTCAGTACCCGCAGGAAGAGAAAACAACCGTGATTCCGGGAGTAGTGGCGAGCGAAACCGGATGAGGCCAAACCGTATACGTGTGAGACCCGGCAGGGGTTGCGTATGCGGGGTTGTGGGATCTCTCTTTTACGGTCTGCCGGCCGTGAGACGAGTCAGAAACCGTTGATGTAGGCGAAGGACATGCGAAAGGTCCGGCGTAGAGGGTAAGACCCCCGTAGTCGAAACATCAGCGGCTCGTTTGAGAGACACCCAAGTAGCACGGGGCCCGAGAAATCCCGTGTGAATCTGGCGGGACCACCCGCTAAGCCTAAATATTCCCTGGTGACCGATAGCGGATAGTACCGTGAGGGAATGGTGAAAAGTACCGCGGGAGCGGAGTGAAATAGTACCTGAAACCGTGTGCCTACAAGCCGTGGGAGCGTCGCGCATTGAGTTTACTCAATGCGTCGTGACTGCGTGCCTTTTGAAGAATGAGCCTGCGAGTTTGCGGTGTGTTGCGAGGTTAACCCGTGTGGGGAAGCCGTAGCGAAAGCGAGTCCGAATAGGGCGTTTCAGTAGCACGCTCAAGACCCGAAGCGGAGTGATCTAGCCATGGGCAGGTTGAAGCGGAGGTAAGACTTCGTGGAGGACCGAACCCACCAGGGTTGAAAACCTGGGGGATGACCTGTGGTTAGGGGTGAAAGGCCAATCAAACTCCGTGATAGCTGGTTCTCCCCGAAATGCATTTAGGTGCAGCGTCGTGTGTTTCTTGCCGGAGGTAGAGCACTGGATAGGCGATGGGCCCTACCGGGTTACTGACCTTAGCCAAACTCCGAATGCCGGTAAGTGAGAGCGCGGCAGTGAGACTGTGGGGGATAAGCTCCATGGTCGAGAGGGAAACAGCCCAGAGCATCGACTAAGGCCCCTAAGCGTACGCTAAGTGGGAAAGGATGTGGAGTCGCAGAGACAACCAGGAGGTTGGCTTAGAAGCAGCCACCCTTGAAAGAGTGCGTAATAGCTCACTGGTCTAGTGATTCCGCGCCGACAATGTAGCGGGGCTCAAGCGTACCGCCGAAGTCGTGTCATTGCGATATATACCCCCAACGGGGATCGTGATGGGTAGGGGAGCGTCGTGTGCCGGGTGAAGCAGCCGCGGAAGCGAGTTGTGGACGGTTCACGAGTGAGAATGCAGGCATGAGTAGCGATACAAACGTGAGAAACGTTTGCGCCGATTGACTAAGGGTTCCTGGGTCAAGCTGATCTGCCCAGGGTAAGTCGGGACCTAAGGCGAGGCCGACAGGCGTAGTCGATGGATAACCGGTTGATATTCCGGTACCCGCTGTGAAGCGTCAAACATCGAGCATCGTGATGCTAAGGCCGTGAAGCCGTTCCGGACCCTTCGGGGAAAGGAAAGTGGTGGAGCCGCCGAACCAAGCGGTTAGTAGGTGAGTGATGGGGTGACGCAGGAAGGTAGTCCATCCCGGGCGGTGGTTGTCCCGGGGTAAGGGTGTAGGACGTCAGGTAGGTAAATCCGCCTGGCAATAGTCTGAGACCTGATGCCGAGCCGATTGTGGTGAAGTGGATGATCCTATGCTGTCGAGAAAAGCCTCTAGCGAGTTTCATGGCGGCCCGTACCCTAAACCGACTCAGGTGGTCAGGTAGAGAATACCGAGGCGTTCGGGTGAACTATGGTTAAGGAACTCGGCAAAATGCCCCCGTAACTTCGGGAGAAGGGGGGCCATCACTGGTGAGAGGACTTGCTCCTCGAGCTGGGGGTGGCCGCAGAGACCAGCGAGAAGCGACTGTTTACTAAAAACACAGGTCCGTGCGAAGCCGTAAGGCGATGTATACGGACTGACGCCTGCCCGGTGCTGGAACGTTAAGGGGACCGGTTAGCTCCATTTCGGTGGGGCGAAGCTGAGAACTTAAGCGCCAGTAAACGGCGGTGGTAACTATAACCATCCTAAGGTAGCGAAATTCCTTGTCGGGTAAGTTCCGACCTGCACGAATGGCGTAACGACTTCTCGACTGTCTCAACCATAGGCCCGGTGAAATTGCACTACGAGTAAAGATGCTCGTTTCGCGCAGCAGGACGGAAAGACCCCGGGACCTTTACTACAGTTTGATATTGGTGTTCGGTTCGGCTTGTGTAGGATAGCTGGGAGACTTTGAACTCTGGACGCCAGTTCAGGGGGAGTCGTCGTTGAAATACCAGTCTGGTCGTGCTGGATGTCTAACCTGGGTCCGTGATCCGGATCAGGGACAGTGTCTGATGGGTAGTTTAACTGGGGCGGTTGCCTCCTAAAGAGTAACGGAGGCGCCCAAAGGTTCCCTCAGCCTGGTTGGCAATCAGGTGTTGAGTGTAAGTGCACAAGGGAGCTTGACTGTGAGACCGACGGGTCGAGCAGGGACGAAAGTCGGGACTAGTGATCCGGCGGTGGCTTGTGGAAGCGCCGTCGCTCAACGGATAAAAGGTACCCCGGGGATAACAGGCTGATCTTCCCCAAGAGTCCATATCGACGGGATGGTTTGGCACCTCGATGTCGGCTCGTCGCATCCTGGGGCTGGAGTCGGTCCCAAGGGTTGGGCTGTTCGCCCATTAAAGCGGTACGCGAGCTGGGTTTAGAACGTCGTGAGACAGTTCGGTCCCTATCCGCTGTGCGCGTAGGAATATTGAGAAGGGCTGTCCCTAGTACGAGAGGACCGGGACGGACGAACCTCTGGTGTGCCAGTTGTCCTGCCAAGGGCATGGCTGGTTGGCTACGTTCGGGAGGGATAACCGCTGAAAGCATCTAAGCGGGAAGCCTGCTTCGAGATGAGTATTCCCACCTCCTTGAGAGGGTAAGGCTCCCAGTAGACGACTGGGTTGATAGGCCGGATATGGAAGCACGGTAACGTGTGGAGTTGACCGGTACTAATAGGCCGAGGGCTTGTCCTCAGTTGCTCGCGTCCACTGTGTT
>NZ_KL647130.1:0-454 GCF_000725785.1 Streptomyces flavovariabilis
TGCGTATGGTCCGACGGAGTCGACGGTCTGTGCGACGTTGAGCGAGCCGTTGTCCGGTGCGGTCGTCCCGCCGATCGGCCGGCCCATCGACAACGTGCGCGTGTATGTGCTCGACGCGGGGCTGTCTCCGGTCCCGCCCGGAGTGCCTGGTGAGCTGTATCTCGCCGGAGCGGGGCTGGCGCGGGGCTACCTCAACCGGCCGGGGCTGACCGGCCAGCGGTTCGTCGCCGACCCCTATGGCCCCGCCGGATCGCGCATGTATCGCACCGGAGACCTCGCCCGCGCGGTTGGCCGGTCGGCTGCCCGACTTCATGGTTCCCGCAGCGGTCGTCACCGTCAGCGAACTGCCTCTGACGCCCAGTGGGAAGCTGGACCGTAAGGCGCTGCCCGCGCCGGACTACAGCGGTTCCTCCGTTGCGTCGGGGGCCCCGCGTGATGCGCGTCAGGAGATTCT
>NZ_KL647130.1:475-4638 GCF_000725785.1 Streptomyces flavovariabilis
TGCCGTCGTGCGTCCGGAGCGGATGCCGTTGTCCTTCGCCCAGCGCCGCCTGTGGTTCCTCCACCGTATGGAAGGCCCCAGCCCCACCTACAACGTGCCCGTCGTCTGGCGCTTGTCCGGCGCCCTGGACACCGATGCCCTGCACGCCGCACTGAACGACGTCGTCGCCCGCCACGAAGCCCTGCGCACCCTCTTCCCCGATGTGGACGGCCGGCCCTACCAGGACATCCGTCCGGCCGCCGAAACCCACCTCCAGGTGAACGTCGAGACACTCGACGAGGCCCGTCTGGCAGCGGCCGTGGACCGAGCCGTGCGCCACCCCTTCGACCTCGCCACCGAACTGCCCCTGCGGGCCTCCCTGTTCACCGTAGGTGACGCCGGGGACGAGCATGTGCTGGTCCTGGTCATCCACCACATCGCCGGAGACGGCTGGTCGATGGGACCCCTCGCCCGCGACCTGGGCACCGCCTACACCGCCCGCCGCACCGGCACCATCCCCACCTGGGCCCCCCTGCCACTCCAGTACGCCGACTACACCCTGTGGCAACACGCGCTCCTCGGCGACGACACCAACCCCGACAGCCTCCTCACCGCCCAAGCCGGTTACTGGAAGAGCACCCTGGCCGGCCTCCCCGACCGCATCGACCTCCCCACCCCTTGGCGGCGGATCTGCACGCGGACCTCGTCCGGGTGGCGAAGGGCCACCGCAGCACCGTGTTCATGGTGTTGCAGTCCGCCCTCGCCGTACTGCTGCACCGCCTGGGCGCCGGAACGGACATCCCGATCGGGACGCCGACGGCCGGCCGGGCCCAGCAGGAGCTGGACACCCTCATCGGCAACTTCGTCAACACGCTGGTGCTGCGCACCGACCTGTCCGGCGACCCCACCTTCGCCGAACTCCTCGACCGCGTCCGCGAGACCGACCTCAACGCCTACGCCCACCAGGACCTCCCCCTGCAGAACCACGAGGCGCAGCAGCTCGACCTGCCCGGTCTGAGCGTCGAGACCTCTTCCTGGAACACGCAGGCCTCGCGCCGGGATCTGACCCTGACCCTGCGGGAGCGGTTCGGCCCGGACGGTGAGCCGCAGGGGATCGACGGAGCCATCCAGTTCGACGCGACCCGGTTCTCCCGGGAGCGCGTCGAGGCCATGGGCCGCTGGTTCCGCCAGGCGCTGGCGAGCCTTCTCGACGACGCCGAGCAGCGCGTGGGGTCGGTGGATCTGCTGTCGGCCGCGGAGCAGGAAGAGATGCTCCGGACGTGGAACGACACCGCTGTCCCCACCCCGCCCGGCACGCTTCCGGAGCTGTTCCAGGCCCAGGCCCACGCCACCCCGGACGCCACCGCCCTGATCGCCGACGGCAGCCACCTCACGTACGACGACCTCAACCGCCGCGCCAACCGCCTGGCCCGGCTGCTGATCGAACGCGGCGTGGGTCCCGAGCACATCGTCGCCCTCGCCCTGCCCCGTTCGCCCGAGATGATCGCCGCGCTCCTCGCCGTCCTCAAGGCAGGCGCCGCGTATCTGCCGGTGGACACCGAGTACCCGGTCGACCGTATCCGCTTCATGGTCCAGGACGCCCGGCCCACCCTCGTCCTGACGCACACCGGCACAGTCGGCCTCTGGACCGACGACACCCCCACCGTCTTCCTCGACGACCCCGCCCTCCAGGCACAGGTGGCCGGACGGGAGGCCGCCGACCCGACCGACGCCGACCGCAGGTCGCCGCTGGACCCGGCCCACCCGGCGTACGTCATCTACACCTCGGGTTCCACCGGCACCCCCAAGGGCGTCGCCGTGCCGCACCTGGCGGTGGTCGACTATCTGCGCGACACCAGCCGCCGCTACACAGGGGCGCAGGGCGTGGCGCTGCTGCACACATCCCTCTCCTTCGACCTTTCGATCACCGCGCTCTTCACCCCGCTCGTCTCGGGTGGCGGCGTGCTCCTCGCGGAGCTGCGGGACGACCCCCAGGACAACGAGGAGATACGTTCCCTCGGCTGCGACTTCCTCAAGGCCACGCCCAGCCACCTGGCGCTGCTCGAGGATCTCCCGGAGGAGGCGTCCCCGCGCAAGGAGTTGCTGCTCGGCGGTGAGGCGCTGCTCGGGGAGACACTGCGGAAGTGGCGTGCCGGGCACCCGGACGTGACGGTCCTGAACGTGTACGGCCCGACCGAGGCCTCGGTGAACTGCACCGAGTTCAGGATCGACCCGGGCGACGAACTGCCGGACGGGCCGGTTCCCATCGGGCGCCCGATGGCCAACACCCAGGTGTACGTGCTGGACGCGGGGCTGCGTCCGGTGCCACCCGGCGTGCCCGGCGAGCTGTATGTGGCGGGCGCATGCCTGGCGCGGGGCTATCTGAACCGGCCGGGACTGACCGGCCTGCGGTTCGTCGCCGACCCGTACGGGCCTGCCGGTTCCCGGATGTACCGCACCGGTGACCTGGCACGCTGGAACAGCGACGGCACCCTCGTCTTCATGGGCCGCGCCGACGACCAGGTCAAGCTGCGCGGCTTCCGCATCGAACTCGGCGAGATCGAGGCCGCGTTGACCGGCTGCGCCCAGGTGTCGCGGGCGACCGCGATGGTGCGCGAGGACCAGGAGGGGGACCGGCGCCTGGTCGGCTACGTCGTCCCGGAGGCCGGCGGGAGCGTCGACCCCGCCGAGGTGCGGGACGTCCTGGCGCAGCGGCTGCCCGAGTACATGGTGCCGTCCGCGGTCGTCGTCCTCGACGGTCTGCCGCTGACCTCCCACGGGAAGCTGGACCGCAAGGCGCTGCCCGCCCCCGACTACACCGCTGACACCGGCAACGGCCCCGGCGGCCGGCCGGAGAAGCCGCCGCGCGACCCGCGCGAGGAGATCCTCACCGGCCTGTTCGCCGAGGTCCTCGGCGTCGATCCCGACCGCGTGGGCCCCGACGACGACTTCTTCGCCCTCGGCGGGCACTCCTTGCTGGCCGCCCGCGTCATCGGCCGCATCCGCGGCGCCATGGGCGCGCAACTCGGCATCAAGGCGTTCTTCGAATCCCCCACGGTGGCGGGCCTGGCCCGACAGCTCGGCGGCAGCACCGCGGTGCGCCCGCCGATCGTGCCCGTGGTGCGTCCGGAGCGGATGCCGCTGTCCTTCGCACAGCGCCGCCTGTGGTTCCTGTACCGGCTCGAGGGTCCCGGTTCGACGTACAACGGCGCCGCGGTCCTCCGTATCTCCGGTGCGCTGGACGCGCAGGCGCTGCGGGCGGCGCTGGGCGACGTGATGGCGCGGCACGAAGCTTTGCGCACGGTCTTCCCGGAAGTGGACGGCCGGCCGTACCAGCACATCCTCCCGGCCGCCGAAGCCCGGCCCGAGGTGAGCGTCGAGACGCTCGACGAGGCGGAGCTGGCCGCCGCGGTGGACCGCGCCGTGCGTCACCCCTTCGACCTCGCCACCGAACTCCCCCTGCGGGCATCGCTGTTCACCACCGACGAGCACCGGCACATGCTGGTCCTGGTGATCCACCACATCGCCGGGGACGGCTGGTCGATGGGGCCGCTGTCCCGCGATCTGAGTGCGGCCTACGCCGCGCGGCGCGCAGGCAGGGCCCCGACGTGGACGCCGTTGCCGGTCCAGTACGCCGACTACACCCTGTGGCAGCGCGAGCTGCTGGGCGCGGAGGACGACCCGGAGAGCCTCCTCGCCGCCCAGGTCGGTTACTGGCGGGAGGCCCTGGCGGGGATCCCGGAGCGTCTGGAACTGCCGACGGACCGTCCGTATCCGGAGCGGGCCGGGTACGAGGGTGGTGCCGTCCCGGTGAGGGTGGATGCCGCGTTGCACCGGGCGCTGATCGACCTTGCCCGTTCGCGGCAGACGACGGTGTTCATGGTGTTGCAGGCCGCTGTGGGTGTGCTGCTGCACCGCCTCGGCGCCGGGACGGACATCCCCATCGGCTCCCTCGCACACCACCCCCTCTTCCAGGTCATGCTCGCCTTCAACAGCAACCCGCGCGGCGAGCTGTCCTTCGCCGGGGCGAAGGCGACCCCGCAGGAGACCCGTATCGGGGCCGCGCGGATGGACCTGACGGTGCACCTGGCGGAGCGGCGGGGTGATGACGGTTCCCCGGACGGGATCGTCGGTTCCCTCACCTACCGCACGGACCTGTTCGAGCAGGACACGGTGACCGCTCT
>NZ_JNXD01000069.1:0-3272 GCF_000725785.1 Streptomyces flavovariabilis
GGACACGACACCACCGACCCCACCACCACACCCGACCCCGCCCACCCGGCATACGTCATCTACACCTCGGGATCGACAGGTGTACCCAAGGGCGTCACCATCCCGCACTCCGGGGTCGTCAACCGTCTGTGGTGGATGCAGTCCGAGTACGGGATCGGGGCCGACGACCGGGTCCTCCAGAAGACGCCGGCCGGATTCGACGTGTCCGTATGGGAGTTCTTCTGGCCGTTGACGCAGGGCGCGTCCCTGGTCCTGGCCAAGCCCGACGGACACAAGGACGCCCGGTACCTGGCCGGACTCGTGGAGAGCGAGAGCGTCACCACGGCGCACTTCGTGCCGTCGATGCTCGACGCGTTCCTGAGCGAACCGTCGGCCGTGCGCTGCGTGTCCCTGCGGCGGGTGTTCTGCAGTGGCGAGGCGCTGCCCGCCCATCTGGTGGCACGCTTCCACTCCCTGCTGCCCGCGCGGCTCCACAACCTGTACGGGCCGACGGAGGCGACGGTCGACGTCACGTTCCACCCCTGCACCACGGACGGCGACCCGCACATCGCCCCGCCGATCGGCCGGCCCATCGCCAACACACGGGTGTACGTCCTGGACGCGGGGCTGCGCCCGGTGCCACCGGGAGTGCCCGGGGAGCTGTATCTCGCCGGGGCAGGTCTGGCACGGGGGTATCTGAACCGGCCGGGCCTCACCGCCGAACGCTTCACCGCCGATCCGTACGGTGCGCCGGGCGCGCGGATGTACCGCACCGGCGACCTGGCGACCTGGAACGCCGATGGCGCCCTGCGCTATCTGGGACGTACGGACGACCAGGTCAAGCTGCGCGGCTTCCGCATCGAACTCGGAGAGATCGAAGCCGCTCTGGCAGCCTGCCCAGGCGTGTCCGGAACCGCGGTGATGATCCGTGAGGACCGGCCCGGTGACCACCGCCTGGTGGGGTACACGGTGATGGAGGCCGGCGCGGTCCTCGATCAGCAGGACGTGCGGGCTCAGCTGGGGCGGACTCTGCCCGAGTACATGGTGCCCACGGCCGTCGTCGCCCTCGACGGTCTCCCGCTGACGCCCAACGGCAAATTGGACCGCAGGGCGCTGCCGGCGCCCGACCAGGCCGGCGCGGGCACTGTCAGCCGGTCTCCGCGGAACGACCGCGAAGAGGTACTCGCCGGGCTCTTCGCCGAAGTCCTCGGCCTGGAGTCGGTCGGCATCGACGACGACTTCTTCGCGCTCGGCGGTCATTCGCTGCTCGCCACGCGCCTCGTCGGGCGCATCCGAACCGTCGTCGGCGCCGAGGTCGACCTGCGGACGGTCTTCACCAGGCCGACGGTGGCGGAGCTGGCGGAGAACCTCAAAAGCCCGGGGAGGGCCAGGCCCAAGCTGCGGCCGCGGTCGCGCGAGACGACATGAGCACAGCCCGGCCGGTGGCCGGGAGCAGAACGAGCCGGACATCCGTAGCGCCGAAAGGCACAAGGAACAGGGGAGAAGTGGCGTGAGCGAGCCGAGGGACTGGACGCCTCATGTGGTGACACCGGACACCGTGGGGGTGGCCGCGAACCACGAGGGCCTGCTGGCGGCGTTGAGCGACACCGCGAAGACGGGCGAGCTGCTGCTGGCGAAGAAGGCCCTCGTCTTCCGCGGCTTCGGCACGTCTAAGGAACAGGTCGACTCGGCGCTCGACCTGTTGCTGCCGAACCGTCTCGCTTACGTCCACGGCAACTCGCCCCGCACCAAGGTGGGCAGCAACGTCTACACCTCGACCGAGTACCCGGCCGAGTTCACCATCTCCATGCACAACGAACTGTCCTACGCGCGGCGTTGGCCCTCCCGGCTCGCCTTCTACTGCGAGCGCCGGCCCACCACCGGAGGCGCCACCCCGGTGGTCGACTGCACGGTGTGGCTGAACTCGCTGGACGAGGAGGTCAGGGCCGCCTTCGACAAGGGGATCCGCTACACGCAGAACCTGCACAGCGGCGCCGGCTTCGGCCGGAGCTGGCAGGACACGTTCGAGACCTCCGACCGGGACGAGGTCGAGGCGCACCTCGCGGACGCCGACGTCGCCTGGGAGTGGAAGCCGGACGGCGGCATCCGGCTGACGCAGTCGCGCCCCGCCACCGTCCGGCATCAGGTCACCGGCGACGAGGTCTGGTTCAACCAGTTCGACCAGTGGCACCTGGCCGGCCTCGACGCCGACACCGCGACGATGCTCTCCGAGCTGATGCCGGAGGACGAGCTGCCGCAGTCGGTGACGTTCGCCGACGGCACGCCCATTCCCGACGCGTACGTGGCGCACGTACGCGACAAGGGCCTGGACGCGGCCGTGGACGTGGACTGGTACGACGGCGATCTGCTGCTGATCGACAACGTGGCCGTGGCGCACGGCCGCCGCCCGTACACGGGACCGCGCCGCGTCCTGGTGGCCATGTCCGGGTGACCTGAGATCCGGGTGATCTGAGCCTTCCGGTTCCGGATCCCATCGCGCGGGGACAGACCGGCGCTCGAGCTGCTGCTGTGACAGAGGGGAACGCGAGAAGAACATGGTGCCGTTGTCGTTCGCGCAGCGTCGGTTGTGGTTCCAGTACCGGTTCGAGGGCCCCAGCCCCACGTACAACGTGCCGGTGGTGCTGCGTCTGTCCGGTGCGCTGGACACCGATGCCCTGCGGGCGGCGCTCGGTGATGTGGTGGCGCGGCACGAGGCGCTGCGTACGGTCTTCCCCGATGTGGACGGCCGGCCCTACCAGTCCTTCGATCTCGCGACGGAACTGCCCATCCGCGCCGCCCTGTTCACCCTCGGCGACGCCGTGGACGAGCTTGTGCTGGTCCTGGTGATCCACCACATCGCCGGGGACGGCTGGTCGATGGGGCCCCTGACCGGCGATCTGAGCACGGCCTACGCGGCCCGGTGTGCGGGCCGGGCTCCGGCATGGGAGCCGTTGCCGGTCCAGTACGCCGACTACACCCTGTGGCAGCGCGAGTTGCTGGGGGACGAGGACGATCCGGACAGTGTGCTCGCCGACCAGCTCGGCTACTGGAAGAAGGCGCTGGCCGGGCTGCCGGAGCGTCTCGAACTGCCCACCGATCACCCGTACCCGGAGCAGGCCGGGCACGACGGCGCTTCGGTGCCGGTGCAGATCGACGCCGGGCTCCACCGGGCGCTGATCGGGCTCGCCCGTTCACGGCAGACGACGGTGTTCATGGTGTTGCAGGCCGCTGTGGGTGTGCTGCTGCACCGCCTCGGCGCCGGGACGGACATCCCCATCGGCACGCCGGTCGCG
>NZ_JNXD01000070.1:0-4720 GCF_000725785.1 Streptomyces flavovariabilis
GTGGTCGCTGGAGGACGCCTGTGTCCTGGTTGCGGCACGCGGCCGGTTGATGCAGGCGCTGCCCGCCGGTGGTGCGATGGTGGCCGTGCAGGCCACGGAGGCCGAGGTCGCCGAGGCGCTCGGTGGCCTGGACGCGGTGTCGATCGCCGCCGTCAACGGGCCGACCTCCGTGGTGATATCGGGCGATGAACACCAAGTCCTTGAGATTGCGGAGCGGTTTGCTGATCAGGGCCGTAAGACCAAGCGCCTGACGGTTTCCCACGCCTTCCACTCCCCGCGTATGGAGCCGATGCTGGCGGAGTTCCGCCGGGTCGCGGAGGGCCTGTCGTATCAGGCGCCGCGTATCCCTCTCGTCTCCTGCGGACCTTCGTCGAGCTGGGTCCGGACGGTGTCCTGTCCGCGATGGGCCAGGACAGCGCTGACGCGCTCTTCGTGCCAGCCCTCCGTACCGACCGGCCCGAAGCGCAGACCGTGACCACCGCTGTCACTCAGGCCCACGTCCGCGGAGCCACCGTCGACTGGTCGGCGTTCTTCGCGGGCTGGGGAACTCGCCCGGTGGAGCTGCCGACGTACGCCTTCCAGCGGGAGCGCTACTGGACGGTGTCGGAGCCGGCGGGGGCCGGTGACCGGGCCGATCCGGTGGACCAGGCGTTCTGGGACGCCGTGGAGCGGGCCGATGTGGCGCGGGTCGCCGAGACCTTGCAGGTGGGAGCGGCCGAGCGGGATTCGCTGAGCGCGGTCCTGCCGGTCCTGTCCGCCTGGCGCAAGCGGCACCGCACCGAGTCGGTGGTCGACTCGTGGCGTTACCGGATCACGTGGAAGCCGCTCGCGGAGGCCGCCCCCACGGTTCCGGCCGGGACCTGGCTGGCCGTCGTGCCCGAGGCCCTGCGGAGCGACGAGTGGGTGGACGCCACCCTGTCCGCGATGGACGGACGCGGGGCACGGACCGTCGTGCTGACCGTCGGTTCGGCCGAGGGCGACCGCGCGGCGCTGGCCCGACGCCTTACCGAACTGGTCGCGGAGGAGGGCTCCGTCGCCGGCGTGCTGTCGTTCCTCGCGCTGGACGAGACCGCCCGCCCGCAGCACCCCGGGGTGACCGCGGGCCTGTGGTCCACCCTGGAACTCGTACGGGCCCTCGGGGACGCGGATGCCACGGCCCCGCTGTGGTGTCTGACGCGGGGCGCGGTGTCGGTGGGCCGGTCCGACCGGCTGGCGAGCCCCGCCCAGGCGCAGGCCTGGGGCCTCGGCCGAGTGGTGGGGCTGGAACACCCCGACCGGTGGGGCGGTCTGGTCGATGTACCGGAGACGGCCGACGAACCGGCGTTGCGGCGGCTGCTCGCGGTGCTGGCCGGGAGTGGCGACGAGGACCAGATCGCGGTGCGCGCCTCGGGCGTGTTCGTCCGCCGGCTCGCCCACGCTCCTCGCCGAACGGCGGACGGGGCCCCGTGGCGACCGCGCGGCACCGTGCTGGTGACCGGCGGTACGGGTGCGCTGGGCGCCGAGGTCGCCCGCTGGCTCGCCCGCAACGGTGCCGAGCACCTGATCCTCACCAGCCGCCGGGGCATCGAGGCGCCCGGTGCCGGGGAGCTGCGCCGAGAGCTGGCCGGGTTCGGTGCCGAGGTGACGGTGGCGGCCTGCGACGTCGCGGACCGGGAAGCGCTGGCGGATTTGCTGGCGGCCTTGCCCCCGGAGCGGCCGCTGCGGGCGGTGGTGCACGCCGCCGGCGTCGGCCAGTACGCCCCGCTCGCCGGCATGGACGCCGACGAGTTCGCCCGCGTGGTGACCGGCAAGGTCGCAGGCGCCCGCCATCTGCACGAACTGCTCCTCGACACGCCCCTGGACGCGTTCGTCCTGTTCTCCTCCGTCTCCGGCATCTGGGGCAGCGGCGGACAGGGCGCCTACGCCGCGGCCAACGCCTACCTCGACGCCCTCGCCCAGCAGCGCCGGGACTCCGGCCGGCCCGCGACCGCGCTCGCCTGGGGCCCCTGGGCCGAGGTCGGCCTGGCGGCAGCGGACGCCACCGGTGAGGCGCAGCTGCGCCGGGGCGGTCTGCTGCCGCTGGCACCGGAGTCGGCCATCGCCGCCCTCCAGCAGGCCATGGACGCCGACGACACCGCGCTGACCATCGCCGACGTGATGTGGGAGCAGTTCCTGCCCGGCTTCGCCGTCGCCCGGCCCCGCCCGCTCATCGGCGATCTGCCGGCCGTCCGCAAGGTGCTGGACGCGGAACGCCCGCACGACACCGGCCTGGCGGACTCCGCACTCGCCCGCCGGCTGCGCGGCCTGTCCGAGGCGGATCGCGGACGGGCGCTGCTGGAGCTGGTCCGTTCCGAGACGGCGGCCGTGCTGGGCCACGCCTCGCCGGACGACGTGGCGGCCGAACGGCCCTTCAAGGAACTGGGTTTCGACTCGCTGACCGCCGTGGAGTTCCGCAACCGGCTGAACTCCGCGACGGGCCTCACCCTGCCGTCGACGCTGGTGTACGACTTCCCCACCGCGGCCGTCCTGGCCGAGCGACTGGGCCGGGAACTGCGGGGTGCCGGCGCACAGTCCACGGCGGACGAGCCCGTCGTCGCCGCCGGAGCGGCGGACGAGCCGATCGCGATCGTCGGCATGGCCTGCCGCTACCCCGGCGGCGTGATGTCACCGGAAGACCTGTGGCGGCTGGTCGCCGAAGGCGGTCGGGCTGTTCGGAATCAGCCCGCGTGAGGCGCTGGCGATGGACCCGCAGCAGCGGCTGCTGCTGGAGGCCTCGTGGGAGGTCTTCGAGAACGCGGGCATCGACCCGGCCACCCTGCGGGGCAGCCGGACCGGCGTGTTCGCCGGATGCGGCTACCAGGGGTACGGCGCCGGGTTCGACACCGCTGCCGAGAGCGTCGAGGGCTACGCCATGACCGGCGCCTCGGCCAGCGTGGTGTCCGGCCGTGTGGCGTACACCTTCGGCCTGGAGGGCCCCGCCGTCACGGTCGACACCGCGTGCTCCTCGTCGCTGGTCGCCCTCCATCTGGCCGCGCAGGCGCTGAGGTCGGGGGAGTGCACGCTGGCGCTGGCCGGCGGTGTCACGGTGATGCCGACCGCGGGTACCTTCGTCCAGTTCTCCCGGCAGCGTGGTCTCGCCGCCGACGGCCGCTGCAAGTCCTTCGCGGACGCGGCGGACGGCACCGGCTGGGGCGAAGGCGTCGGAGTCGTGCTGGTGGAACGGCTGTCGGACGCCCGGCGCAACGGGCACCGGGTGCTGGCCGTCGTGCGCGGCAGCGCCGTCAACCAGGACGGGGCGTCGAACGGCCTCACGGCCCCGAACGGCCCGTCCCAGCAGCGGGTGATCCGCCAGGCCCTCGCCAACGCGAGGCTCACGACCGCCGATGTCGACGCCGTCGAGGCGCACGGCACCGGCACCACACTCGGTGACCCGATCGAGGCGCAGGCGCTGCTGGCCACCTACGGCCAGGACCGGCCCGAGGACCATCCGCTGTGGCTGGGCTCGGTGAAGTCCAACATCGGGCACGCGCAGGCGGCCGCCGGTGTCGCCGGCGTCATCAAAATGGTCCTGGCCCTACGCCACGGCGTACTCCCGCAGACCCTGCACGTGGACGAACCCTCCCACCAGGTCGACTGGTCCGCGGGCGCCGTGGAACTGCTGACCGAGACCCGCCGGTGGCCGGCCTCCGACCGTCCGCGCCGCGCGGGCGTCTCGTCCTTCGGCATCAGCGGCACCAACGCCCACGTCGTCCTGGAACAGGCCGCGGGGACGGAGGCCGCCGACGAACCGGAAACGGTCACCGTGGGCTCGCCGGCGACCCCCTGGATCCTGTCCGGCAAGACGGCCAAGGCCCTGCGTGCCCAGGCCGCACGCCTGCACGCCCACCAGCTGGACCGACCCGAGCTGAAGCCCCTCGACGTGGGGCTGTCCCTGGCCACCTCCCGAATGGCCCTGGAACACCGGGCCGCCGTGATCGCCTCGGACCGGGACGAACTCCTCGCCGCCCTGAACGCGCTGATCGAGGAGAAGGGTTCGGCGACGCTGTTCGAGGGCGTCGCCGGTGAGGACGGGCGCGTCGGGTTCCTGTTCACGGGACAGGGCGCACAGCGGGCCGGGATGGGCCGGGAGCTGTATGCGGCGTATCCGGTGTTCGCGGAGGCGTTCGACGCGGTGTGCGCGCGGTTCGACGCGGAGCTGGACCGGCCGCTCAAGGAGGTCGTGTTCGAGGACGCGGCCGCGCTGGACCAGACGGTGTACACACAGGCCGGTCTGTTCGCGCTGGAGGTTTCTCTCTTCCGCCTGCTGGAGTCGTGGGGTGTCACGCCTGATGTGCTGCTGGGCCACTCGATCGGTGAGCTGGCCGCCGCGCATGTGGCGGGCGTCTGGACGTTGGAGGACGCGTGCACGCTGGTCGCCGCGCGTGGCCGTCTGATGCAGGCGCTGCCGTCAGGCGGCGCCATGGTGGCGGTGCGGGCGAGCGAGGCCGAGGTCGCCGAGGCGCTTGACGGCCTGGACGCCGTGTCGATCGCCGCCGTCAACGGGCCCACGTCCGTGGTGATATCGGGCGACGAGCACCAAGTCGCCGAGATAGCAGGACGGTTCGCTCAGCAGGGTCGCAAGACCAAGCGCCTGACGGTCTCGCACGCCTTCCACTCCCCGCGTATGGAGCCGATGCTGGCGGAGTTCCGCCGGGTCGCGGAGGGCCTGTCGTATCAGGCGCCGCGTATCCCTCTCGTCTCC
>NZ_JNXD01000072.1:0-1811 GCF_000725785.1 Streptomyces flavovariabilis
GGAGCCGGTGGACCATGACCGGCTGAAGAGTGTCAAGGGTGCCGGTATCGCGGAGCACAACCTGCCGGAGTACGCGGTCGGCAAGAACGTGTGGGCGAGTGTGATGGCCTACCGCACGGACAGCCTGAAGCGTGTCCCGAAGAGCTGGGCGGACTTCTGGAACACGGATGCCTTCAGCGGTGCGCGTTCGCTGCAGAGCGCAGAGGTGGACCTGCCGGAGCTGGAGTTCGCGCTGCTGGCCGACGGGGTTCCGCTGGACAAGCTGTACCCGCTGGATGTGGACCGGGCGTTCGCCTCGATGTCGCGGATCCGCAGCCTGTGGGGCGGCCGCGCGGACGAGCTGATCAAGCAGGGCATGCCGGTCGCCTACCAGTGGAACGAGGCCCGCAGGATGACCAGCGGCTGGGGTATTCCCAAGGGCGCGGGCAACACGGACGCGGCCTACAAGCTGATCGACTTCTCGCTGCGTCCCGAGGTGCAGGCGGCTTTCGCCAAGCTCTTCCCGCACGGCCCGGTCGTCCCCGCTGCCACCAAGCTGATCTCGGACGATGTCCTGGCCTTGCTGCCGACCTCGCCGAAGAACCTGAAGACCGGGTTCGACGCCGATGTGGCCTGGTGGGACAAGAACCAGGAGGCGGTCACCAAGCGCTGGCAGGAGTGGGCCGATGCCTGAGCAGACCAAACTCCTCGCCTCGGCCCTGGCCCCTGGGTCTTCGCTGACGGGGAAGTCCCTTTCGGTGACGGGGCTGCGCAAGTCCTACAGGCCAGGCCGTTGCCGCCAATGTCGCGCAATTCGGCCTGGCCTCGTCTCTCTTCACCCGGAACCTCAACCGCGTCCTGAGCGTCGGCGAACGCCTCGGCGAAACTCAGCGGGCGGCGCGCGGAAACGGCGTGATCCGGCGGTGATCGCGCAGACGAGCAGGCCCAGGGGACCGCGACGCAACATGGCCGACGAACGTGCAGGCCGGCACCTTGAGGGTTGTACAGGCCCGAGCTGAGGATTGGCGGCCCGACTTCACGGGGCCCTCGGACTCCGCCGCCGCGATGGTCATGGTCTCTGTGCCGACTCAGGCGGAGGCGCCCAGGGTGGCGTGGCCGGCATGAGGAAGACGACGAGAGGTCTTCGGTCCGGGCCAGATCCCAAAGGCCAACAGGGCACCGGCTTCGAGGCCGAGGGCGCCGCCGACAAGTCGGAGCAGTCCTCGGCCTCGACGGTACCGTGCGCGCCGTGGGCGTCGATGTTCAGGACGTCGTGGGCGGCGTACGGGAAGGCCACCGGCCGCCTTACTTGATGAGGTCCTTGAACTTGTAGAACCCGCCGGCGAAGGGCAGGAACCAGGGCGGGCCGAAGTGGCCGGGTATGCGCTTGAAGGGCAGGTCGCGCCAGGGGTTGGCGGCCACGGTCCCGTTCATGTACTCGGCCATCTGCTTGCCCATGTGGGTGGCCATCTGGACGCCGTGGCCGGAGTAGCCGAGTGAGTAGAACAGTCCGTCGTGTTCGCCGGCGTGCACCATGCGGTCCATGCTCATGTCGACCAGGCCGCCCCAGCAGTAGTCGACGCGTGTCTTCGTGAGCTGCGGGAAGACCTCGGTCATCGCCTTGTGCAGGATGCGCCCGCTCTTGGCGTCCGACTGCTGGTTGGACCCGGCGAACCGGGCGCGGCCACCGAACGCAGACGTCCTTGCCCAGCGGTTCCGTCACGATGATGAAACTGCCGACGGGCGCGATCCTGACCTGGTGCCAGCGGAACGGCCGGCTGGTGTAGCCGCTGGTCGCCACGAGCACCTGGTCGGCCTCGACGGTGCCGCGC
>NZ_JNXD01000073.1:0-1327 GCF_000725785.1 Streptomyces flavovariabilis
AGACGGTGTCTTGATTGGTGATCGAGGCGGGGTCACAGCTCCCGCCACTCACCCAGCTCGCCAGGCGCCCTGGTCTGGATGAAGTTGCGAATGAGGGCCCAGGCGCGATCGACATCGACGACGCAGTCGCCACTGAACACGGCCAGGTCGTCCATGATCGGCACTTCCAGGACCGCATCCGCTGTGGCAGTGCCATCGCCGACAAGTAGGGACGACTTCTCAGCAGCGTCGAACAGGTGGATGACTGCTTGATCGTCTAGGAAACCTAGGGTCAGCAGGGGAAACTCGTCGCCCGGCAGGCGGACTTCTAGGTATCCCTGGCCATGCGAGCGCAGTGCGGTGAAGTGATCGGCTAGATCCGCAAAGTCGGAGCTTCGCTCAGTCGGGGAGAACTGTCGCGATTCGGGGTCCGTTGCTGTCCACGAGACGTCCATCCCTGCAACCTCCTGTTGCCTAGCATCCTGCTGGGCACTCTACGAATGTCCTGATCGGCGAAGGCGCCGGTAGCAGATCAGGGCACTGGCGATGCCAACGAAGGCGAGGAAGTGGCTGGCCTTGCGCTCGTAGCGGCGGTGCAGTCGACGGCATCCGTTCAGCCAGGACATCGTCCGCTCGACCACCCAGCGGTGCGGGCCCAGGCGGTTGGAGTTCTCCACCCCGCGGCGGGCGATGCGCGGCACGATCTGCCGACGGCGCAGCCAACCTCGCAAGTGGTCGAAGTCGTAGCCCTTGTCCGCATGCAGCCTGGCTGGGCGTCGGCGCCGGGGGCCAAAACGGGAGCGGACTGGCGGGATGCCGCGCATCAACGGGATCAGTGCCTGGCTGTCGTGGAGGTTGGCACCGGAGACGCCGACCGAGAGCGGTAGCCCGTTGCGGTCACAGATCAGGTGAATCTTCGACCCGAGCTTGCCGCGATCGGTCGGATTCGGTCCGGTCAGAGGCCCCCTTTGACCGCCCGGACACTGACCGAATCGATTGCGCAGCGCGACCAGTCCAGCTCGCCGTTCATGCCAAGTCGGTCGAGGACCACGCGGTGCAGCTTGGCCCACACCCGCGCCGTGGACCAGTCCGTGAATCGCCGGTGCACCGTCTGCCAAGAAGCGCCGAAGACCGGCGGCAGCTGCCGCCAAGTGCAGCCTGAGGTGGCGACGAAGATGATCGCGGCCAAGACCGCGCGGTCATCGCACCGCCGCCGGCCTCCACCTTGGACGCGCACCGGTGGCTCCGGCGCCACGTCCTGGAAGATCTCCCACAGCCCGTCCGGCACCAGTCGCTCAACTATGTCCATGCCCGGAGCAACGAGCTATCGCCAATCAAGACACCGTCT
>NZ_JNXD01000074.1:0-1176 GCF_000725785.1 Streptomyces flavovariabilis
CTCCCGCCGGATGGTGTTGAGCCGGGTCAGCAGCGGGGTGATGGTGCGGCCCTCGCGTTCGGCCTTCTCCCAGTCGCGGTGCCTGAGCTGGTACTTCTCCGAGTCCAGGTACTCCTCACCGCCTTCCTTCAGCGGGGTGTTCTCACACAGCTCGTAGCCGGAGTAGACGCCCCAGGTGGGCGAGAGGGTCGCCGCGAGCACGGCCCGGACCTCGAAGGCGGGCCGGCCGCCGTGCTGGAGGTAGGCGGGCAGGATGTCGGGGGTGTTGGCGAAGAAGTTCGGCCGCATGTACGACGCGGCCTCACCGGAGAGCTCCGTGAGGTACTCGGTCAGCTCCTGCTTGGAGTTGCGCCAGGTGAAGTACGTGTACGACTGCTGGAACCCGATCTGGGCCAGGGTGTGCATCATCGCCGGGCGGGTGAACGCCTCGGCCAGGAAGATCACGTCGGGGTCGGTGCGGTTGACGTCCGCGATGACCCGCTCCCAGAAGACGACCGGCTTGGTGTGCGGATTGTCCACCCGGAAGATCCGCACCCCGCAGTCCATCCAGTGCCGCAGCACCCGCACCGTCTCGGCGATCAGGCCGTCCATGTCGGCGTCGAAGGCGATGGGGTAGATGTCCTGGTACTTCTTCGGCGGGTTCTCCGCATAGGCGATGGTGCCGTCGGGGCGGTGGTGGAACCACTCGGGGTGCTTTTGCACCCAGGGGTGGTCCGGGGAGCACTGCAACGCGAAGTCCAGCGCGATCTCCAGCCCCAGCTCGCGGGCCCGCTCCACGAACCAGGTGAAGTCCTCCAGGGTGCCCAGGGCGGGGTGGACGGCGTCGTGACCGCCCTCGGGCGAGCCGATCGCCCAGGGCACGCCCACGTCGTCGGGGCCGGGGGAGAGGGTGTTGTTCTTCCCCTTGCGGAAGGTGGTGCCGATGGGGTGGACCGGCGGCAGGTAGACCACGTCGAAGCCCATCGCCGCGATCGCCGGCAGCCGCCGGGCAGCGGTGCGGAACGTGCCGTGCGGCTGCCGCGCGGTGCCCTCCGAGCGCGGGAAGAACTCGTACCAGGAGCCGTACAGGGCCCGCTCCCGCTCCACGAGCAGGGGCAGCGGCTCACTGCTGGTGACCAGGTCCCGCAGCGGATGCCGGGCCAGGACCTCGTCCACCTCCGGCGTCAGCGCCGCCGC
>NZ_JNXD01000075.1:0-1072 GCF_000725785.1 Streptomyces flavovariabilis
CGCACGTTGTCGATGGGCCGGCCGATCGGCGGGACGACCGCACCGGACAACGGCTCGCTCAACGTCGCACAGACCGTCGACTCCGTCGGACCATACGCATTGACCATCCGCCGGCCCACAGACCAACGCCCAGCCACATCCGGACCACACGCCTCACCACCGACCACCACCGTCAACGACGCCGGAACCCGCGCCACATCCAGCAACGGCAAAGCAGACGGCGGCACCATGCAATACGTGACCCCCGCATCACACAACACCCTCATCAGCGCCTCCCCCGGCGCCAACTCCTCCACACCGGCCACCACCAGCGCCGCACCCGACAACAGCGCCAGACTCCAGTCCCACGACGCCGCATCAAAACTCGGCGACGCGAACTGCAACACCCGGCTCCCCGGCCCCACACCCAGCCGAGGCCCCGAAGCAGCCACCAGATTCACCAGACCCACATGGCTCACCACCACACCCTTGGGCACACCCGTCGACCCCGACGTATAGATCACATACGCCGGATGCTCCGGATCCGGTGCAGTGGCCAGATCGGCCGCATCCAAGCCGGCCAACCGCTCCCGCACAGCGGCATCGTCGAGCAGGACGGTCGCGGCACCCGCCGCCCACAAGTCGGCCGTGGACGTGTCCGTCAGAACCAGCGCCGGCCGGGAGTCCTCCAGCATGAAGCGCACCCGCTCCACCGGATACTCCACATCCACCGGCAGATACGCCGCCCCCGCCTTCCACACCGCGAGCACCGCGACCACCAGCTCCGGCGACCGCGGCAACGCCAGAGCAACCAACCGCTCCGGACCCACACCCCGCTCCACCAGCAACCGCGCCAAACGATTCGCCCGCGCGTTCAACTCACCATAGGAGTACACCGTGCCGCCGTCCCCCGACAGCACCCCAGCAGCGTCCGGCGCCTCGGCCACCCACCTCTCGAACAGAGCCGAAGCCGTACCCTCCGGCACTGCTGCCACCGGACCACGACCCCACACCCCCACCACACGCTCACGCTCGTCAGCGCCCAGCAGACCAACCGAACCAACCGGCTGATCCGCGTCCTCAGCCACAACCG
>NZ_JNXD01000076.1:0-1031 GCF_000725785.1 Streptomyces flavovariabilis
AACGGCTCGATCCACTTCGGATCATCCGCTGAGATCACCCCACCCATGCCCAGCCAACGCACCAACCGCCACACCGGTTACGGGACAACCTCTAGGCAGCGGCTCGCGGCCCGGATACTAGAACCTGCGCTGTCCTTCGGCAACAGTGGTGCTAATTCACGTCCTGACAGGTGTGGTAGTCGTAGCCCGCCTGGCGCCAAGTGCTTTGGCGGTCAAGAAAGAGGTACTTGCCCTCGGTGTTACGCCTGAAGGGCTCACTGTGGTCCTTGCCGACGTAGCCCAGGTGCAACGTTGCGCCCGCAGCAGTGCTGCCGGATTGTTTGTACATGCCCCGGAAAATGTCGCCGGGCTGCTTGATCGCTCTGTTGAGCGTGTCCGGTCCTACAATGCCGTCATCATCCAGCCCCCAGCGCCGCTGGAGACTCTTTGTCGCCTGATCGGTGCGGGAACCGAAATGCCCGTCGATGTCGGGGAGCTCGAACTTGCTGCCGTTGTTGAGAGTGGCGCCCTCGGCGTAAAGGATCCGCTGCCACATGCAGGTGGCGTTGGAGTCCGGGTGTTCCCACAGGGACAGAGGCCCCTCGTCGTTGAAGTCGTCCGTCCACTGGTCGTAGCCCCTGATCCACCCGTCGGATGTATTGGCGGAGGCGGGGCCGACACCCACGGCCAGGACTCCGATGGAGGCCAGGGCGATGGCGGCGGCGCCGAGGCGCTTGCGGTGTCTCATGTTTCTCTCCCCCGTTGTCTGGGCGCACCCTCGTACCTTGGGATGGCCTGGGTGAACCGGATGCTACTGGGCTCCCGGCTTCGGCGTACCCTGCAAACTCATAGGGTGAGGCCGGAGTTCAGATCCCGGTGTCGAGCCACGTGCCTGCCTGCCTGATCGGTTTCCGCCGACGGCTGTCCCCGTCCCAAAATCCCTCGGCGGGCTAAGACGGTGTCTTGATTGGCGATAGCTCGTTGCTCCGGGCATGGACATAGTTGAGCGACTGGTGCCGGACGGGCTGTGGGAGATCTTCCAGGACGTGGCG
>NZ_JNXD01000077.1:0-957 GCF_000725785.1 Streptomyces flavovariabilis
CGGCTGCGCCAGCGGGCCGGTCGAGGTCCAGCGGTAGGTCGACGGAAGGGCACACGAGTTGCCCGTCCCGGACAGGCCGGTCCACTTCTGGTTGGTGCCGCCGTGGCACGACCAGATCTGCACCCCCGTGCCGTTGGCCTTGCCCCAGCCCGAGACCTCCAGGCACAGTCCGGACCGTACGCCGACGATCGTGCCGTCGGGGTTCACCCGCCACTGCTGGTTGTCACTGCCGTTGCACGTCCAGATCTGCACCGGGGTCCCGGACGTGGTGGCGCCGCCCCGGACATCCAGGCACTTGTTGCCGTACACGGTCAGCTGGTTGCTGTCCGTCAACGTCCACCGCTGGTTGGTTCCACCGTGGCAGTCCCAGATGTGCACGTTCGCGCCGTCGGTCTGGCTGAAGCCCGCCACATCGAGACACCGGCCGGAATCAGCACCGCGCACGTCGCTGGTGGTGGCCGCCTGAGCCGGGCCGGCGACGAGCAGCGCCGCCAATGCGGCCAGGGCCGCGACCGCGGCGGCGAGCATCGCCGACGGGCGTCTGCGGCTGAAACTACGTCTGCGCATAAGGACCTCGTCATCCTTGAGCAAGCGACTCCGGCCTTCCCCGTGAGAGGTTGTCCGGATGTCGGTGTGATACGAACCCGACTGTCCGATATGCCGAACAGCGGTCGAAGTGCCGATCGAGAGAATGCTAGACATCCCATGAATGACGTCAATGCTTCTCGCGAGATCCGGGGGCAGAAACATTCACAGGCTGAAACCAGGCGGCTTCAAGTCCCGTGGTTGTACGGGTCTTTGGCGTGAGGTGCAGGCAGCGGTGCGGGCGCGTGCTCGGCAAGGTCCGCACCGACCCGCCGTGGGCGACCGCCCCGGTGGGGTCTCTGCTCGTCCTCACAAACCGCGACGTTTCCCGGTGACCGACGATCTTCACCGAAGTCATCCACCCACGACCAG
>NZ_JNXD01000078.1:0-1498 GCF_000725785.1 Streptomyces flavovariabilis
AGAGCGGTCACCGTGTCCTGCTCGAACAGGTCCGTGCGGTAGGTGAGGGAACCGACGATCCCGTCCGGGGAACCGTCATCACCCCGCCGCTCCGCCAGGCTCAAAGCCAAGTCCGTACGCGCAGCGTGGGCGGCCGCGGGCTGCACCGAGGCCTCTGCTCCGGCGAACTCCAGCGCCGCACGCGGGGTGTTGTTGAGGGCCAGGGTGACCTGGAAGAGGGGGTGGTGTGCGAGGGACCGTGTCGGGTTGAGCGCCTCCACCAGGCCCTCGAAGGGCACGTCCTGGTGAGCGTAGGCGTTGAGGTGGCCCGCGACCGGCGTGCCGATGGGGATGTCCGTCCCGGCGCCGAGGCGGTGCAGCAGCACGGCGAGGGCAGCCTGGAGGACCATGAACACCGTGGTCTGCCGGGAGCGGGCCAGGGTGGTCAGGGCCTGGTGGAGTTCGGCGTCGATCTGCACCGCAGCGGATGCGCCGTCGTATCCGGCCTGCTCCGGGTACGGGTGATCGGTGGGCAGTTCCAGGCGCTCCGGCAGCCCGGCCAGCGCCTTCTTCCAGTAGCCGAGCTGGTCGGCGAGCACACTGCCCGGGTCGTCCTCGTCCCCCAGCAACTCGCGCTGCCACAGGGTGTAGTCGGCGTACTGGACCGGCAACGGCTCCCATGCCGGAGATCGACCTGCACACCGGGCCGCGTAAGCCGTGCTCAGGTCGCGGGCGAGGGGGCCCATCGACCAGCCGTCCCCGGCGATGTGGTGGATCACCAGGACCAGCACATGCTCGTCCCCGGCGTCACCGACGGTGAACAGCGCGGCTCGCAGGGGCAGTTCGGTGGCGAGGTCGAAGGAATGCCGCACCGTGCGGTCCACGGCATCGGCCAACTCCGCCTCGGTGAGAGTCTCGGCTTCCACCACCGGCCGGGCTTCGGCGGCCGGACGGATGTGCTGGTAGGGCCTGCCGTCCACATCGGGGAAGACCGTACGCAGGGCTTCGTGGCGGGCGACGACGTCGTTCAGTGCGGCGTGCAGGGCATCGGTGTCCAGGGCGCCGGACAGACGCAGCACCACCGGCACGTTGTAGGTGGGACTGGGGCCTTCCATACGGTGGAGGAACCACAGGCGGCGCTGGGCGAAGGACAACGGCATCCGCTCCGGACGCACGACGGCAACCAGTGCCGGGCGCTCGCCACCACGGCCGAGGGCACCATGTACTCCGGCAGTCGCCCGGCCAGCCGGGCCCGGACCACGGCCTGCTCCACACCGCTCCCGGCCACGACGTAGCCGACCAGGCGCCGGTCACCGGGCCGGTCCTCACGGATCACGGCCGCCGCAGCCACCACCCCGGGACAGGCCGCCAGCGCAGCCTCCACCTCGCCCAGTTCGATACGGAAACCACGAAGCTTCACCTGGTCGTCCGCGCGGCCCAGGAAATGCAGAGTGCCGTCACTGTTCCAGCGCACCAGATCCCCGGTGCGATACATACGCGAACCCGCCGGCCCGTACGG
>NZ_JNXD01000079.1:0-993 GCF_000725785.1 Streptomyces flavovariabilis
GCTGGACTCCAGCGTGCTGGACGACGCGGTCGCCACCCAGGACACCGTCACCCAGATCATCGCCGCCGTCCGCGCGGTGATCCGCGAGGTCCCCGGCGCAGACGCGGTCGCCGCCGCCCGGTGCAGCGCGCACGACTACACCGACCCGGGCAAGCCCCGCATCGCCTGGAACGACGAGCAGGCCCGAGCCGAGCTGGTCGACGCGCTGGTCACAGATGCCCTGCGTGGGCCACCTGCCCGGCCAGCAGCTCGGCGAAAGGGCGGCCAACGCGGTGGGCATCCTCGCCCTGGTCGCCGGCCAGGACGTCGAGCCCGCCGAGGACTCCGACGGCCGTGACGGCCGCTGGCGCATCACCCGGGGCACCGCCCCGAACCGGATGGTCTCCACCGTCGATCCCGAAGCACGCCATGTCCACAAGACCCGCAGCCACCAGCAGGACGGCTTCAAGGCCCACCTGGCCATCGAGCCCGAGACCGGCTTATACACCGCCGTCGCCCTCAGACCCGGCGCCGGGCCCGAGCACCACGAGGCCGCGGTCGGCCTGGAACTGCTTGCCGACGAGGACACCCCGCTCGATGCCTTCGGCGACACCGCCTACTCCACCGGCGATGCCCGCCAGACCCTCCACGAGGCCGGGCACCAGCTGTTCATCAAGCCCGCCCCGCTGCGGCCCGCCGTCCCCGGCGGCTTCACCCTCGACGACTTCACCATCGACACCACAGCCGCCCTCGTGACCTGCCCGGCCGGACACACCGTCGCCCTGTCCGACCCCGGCGGACAGCACCACCAACGCAAAGCCATCTTCGGCACCTTATGCACCGGATGCCACCTGCGCGAGCAGTGCACCAAAGCCAGAGCCGGACGCATCCTGACCATCCGACCGCACCACGACCTCCAGACAGCCGCCCGCCGCCAGGCCGCCACCGACCCCGGCTGGCAGACCGAATACCGACGCTGGCGCCCCCCGGTCGAACGCGCCGTCGCCTGGCTCG
>NZ_JNXD01000080.1:0-854 GCF_000725785.1 Streptomyces flavovariabilis
CGTTTCTGATGGCGTGATCGCTCGTTGTGCCGTGCATGACGGATCTGCTGGAGCGGTTGGTGCCGGACGAGTTGTGGACACTGTTCCGGCGGGTGGTCCCGCCGACGGAGGTCATACGCCCGCAAGGCGGCGGCCGACGGCGGGCCGGGGACCGCGAATGCCTGGCGGCGATCATCTTCGTAGCCACCTCGGGCTGCACGTGGCGGCAGCTGCCGCCGGTGTTCGGGCCCGCCTGGCCTACTGTCTACCGGCGCTTCGCCCAGTGGAGCCGGGACCGGGTCTGGGCCCGGCTCCACCGCGTCATCCTGGACGAACTCGGCGCTCGGGGCGAGCTGGACTGGTCGCGGTGCGCGATCGACTCCGTCAGCGTCCGGGCGGCAAAAGGGGGCCACTGACCGGACCGAATCCGACCGACCGAGGCAAGCCGGGATCGAAAATCCACCTCATCACCGACCGAAACGGCGTGCCGCTGTCACTGGGCATCTCCGGCGCCAACACGCACGACAGCCTCGGCCTGCAGCCGCTCGTGCGAGGAATCCCGCCCGTCCGCTCCCGCCGCGGCCCGCGCCGCCGGCGTCCCGCCAAGCTCCATGCCGACAAGGGATACGACTACGACCACCTGCGGCAATGGCTTCGCGAGCGTCGCATCCGCCACCGCATCGCCCGCAAGGGCATCGAGTCGTCCACGCGGCTCGGCCGACATCGCTGGGTCGTCGAGAGAACGGTCTCCTGGCTGGCCGGATGCCGAAGGCTGCACCGCCGCTACGAGCGAAAGGCCGAACACTTCCTGGCCTTCGTCGGCATCGCCGCAGCCCTCATCAGCTACCGCCGACTCACCAAGTGAAACAACGTCT
>NZ_JNXD01000081.1:0-830 GCF_000725785.1 Streptomyces flavovariabilis
GGTCCCCGGCGCCGACGCGGTCGCCGCTGCCCAGTGCACCGCGCACGACTACACCGACCCGGGCAAGCCCCGCATCGCCTGGAACGACGAGCAGGCCCGCACCGAGCTGGTCGACGCGCTGGTCACCGATGCCCTGCGGCTGCTGGGCCACCTGCCCGATGAGCAACTCGGCGAGAAAGCCGCGAACGCGGTCGGCATCCTGGCCCTGGTCGCCGGACAGGACATCGAGCCCGCCGAGGACTCCGACGGCCGTGACGGCCGCTGGCGCATCACCCGGGGCACCGCCCCTGGCCGGATGGTCTCCACCGTCGATCCCGAAGCACGCCACGTCCACAAGACCCGCAGCCACCAGCAGGACGGCTTCAAGGCCCATCTGGCCATCGAGCCCGAGACCGGGTTATACACCGCCGTCGCCCTGCGGCCCGGCGCCGGGCCCGAGCACCACGAGGCCGCGGTCGGCCTGGAACTGCTTGCCGACGAGGACACCCCACTCGATGCTTTCGGCGACACCGCCTACTCCAGCGGCGATGTCCGCCAGGCCCTCCACGAGGCCGGGCACCGGCTGTTCATCAAGCCAGCCCCGCTGCGGCCTGCCGTCCGCGGAGGCTTCACCCTCGACGACTTCGCCATCGACACCACCGCCGCCCTCGTGACCTGCCCGGCCGGACACACCGTGGCCCTGTCCGACCCCGGCGGGCAGCACCACCAACGCAAAGCCTCCTTCGGCAACTTATGCACCGGATGCCACCTGCGCGAGCAGTGCACCAAAGCCAAGGCCGGACGCATCCTGACCATCCGGCCCCATCACGACATCCAGACAGCCGCCCGCC
>NZ_JNXD01000082.1:0-777 GCF_000725785.1 Streptomyces flavovariabilis
CCACGTCCTGGAAGATCTCCCACAGCCCGTCCGGCACCAGTCGCTCAACTATGTCCATGCCCGGAGCAACGAGCTATCGCCAATCAAGACACCGTCTAAGTGCTTCCGGAACCCGCCGACAAATGTTGTCCGTTCCCACCTACGAAACCAGACACGCGGTGCCCGAGCAGTCCGGTCCGCGCCCCGGCGACTTCGTGGTCGCGCTGGACGGAGCGATGATCGGCACCATCACGCTCCTCGACAGGCGCGACGCCACACGTCCCGGACACATCCACCCCGAGGCCAGGGAGGCCGAGCTCGGCTACCTGTGGCTGGCTCGAGCATCTTCAACGGCGTTATCTCGTTCGGGCTGGTCAGCGTCCGGATCAAGTCCTGAGCGCGACCGAAGATCACAGCGTGCGTTTCCGGCGGATCCACATCGCCGACCGGGCCTCGTGCGCAAGATCGGCGAGGCCGTGGCGCTCATAGAGGCCATGACCCGCGACGACCTCACCGGCCCCGAGCTCACCGACCACTACAGCGAGGCGCTGCACGAGGTGATCGAGGGCAAGCGGGAAGATCGCCAACTGCCGCAGGCCCCGGAGCCGGAGGCGCGGCCGGGTCCTCTTGTGGACCTCATTGCGATGTACCGCCGTCGTGGCAGTGAACCACTTGTGCAGCTTCTCAAACACGGCCTAAAAGGCTGATGAAGATCTTGGTGAGGGCTGTCCGGCCGTCAGGCCGGACAGCCCTCCGGTCATGTACTGGCCGGTGCGATGTGCCAGGTGCCACTGGTGT
>NZ_JNXD01000083.1:0-755 GCF_000725785.1 Streptomyces flavovariabilis
GAGAAGTACCAGCTCAGGCACCGCGACTGGGAGAAGGCCGAACGCGAGGGCCGCACCATCACCCCGCTGCTGACCCGGCTCAACACCATCCGGCGGGAGCACCCCGCGCTGCACCGGCTCAGGAACCTCCGCTTCCATCACACCGACAACGACGCGCTCCTCGCCTACAGCAAGCGCAGCGGATCCGATGTCGTCCTGGTGGTCGCCAACCTCGACCCCCACCACACCCAGGAGGCCACGGTCTCGCTGGACATGCCGCAACTCGGCCTGGACTGGCACGAGCCGGTGGAAGTACGCGACGAGCTCACCGGCGAGACCTATCGCTGGGGGCGCAACAACTACGTGCGGCTGGAGCCGGGGCGGGCTCCCGCGCACGTCTTCCACGTCCAGGCCCCGCCCGCCGCGCACGCGAACGGAGGGGCAGGAACGTCATGACCGTGAACGAGCCCGTGCTGGACACCTTCGAAGACACTCCCGCGAGGGACCGTGACCCCGACTGGTTCAAACGCGCCGTCTTCTACGAGGTGCTCGTCCGCTCGTTCCAGGACAGCAACGGCGACGGCGTCGGCGACCTCAAGGGCCTCACCTCCAAGCTCGACTACCTCCAGTGGCTCGGCGTCGACTGCCTGTGGCTGCCGCCGTTCTTCAAGTCCCCCCTGCGCGACGGCGGCTACGACGTCTCCGACTACACGGCCGTGCTGCCGGAGTTCGGCGACCTGGCCGACTTCGTGGAGTTCGTCGACGCCGCCCACCAG
>NZ_JNXD01000084.1:0-752 GCF_000725785.1 Streptomyces flavovariabilis
GAGAAGTACCAGCTCAGGCACCGCGACTGGGAGAAGGCCGAACGCGAGGGCCGCACCATCACCCCGCTGCTGACCCGGCTCAACACCATCCGGCGGGAGAATCCTGCCCTCCAGCAGCTGCGTGACATCCACTTCCACCACGCCGACCAGGAGGCGGTGATCGCCTACTCGAAGCGGAAGGGTTCGAACACGGTTCTGGTGGTCGCCAACCTCGACCCCCACCACACCCAGGAGGCCACGGTCTCGTTGGACATGCCGCAACTCGGCCTGGACTGGCACGAGTCGGTTCCGGTGCGCGACGAGCTCACCGGCGAGACCTACCACTGGGGCAGGGCCAACTATGTGCGCCTCGAACCGGGCCGCAGGCCCGCGCACGTCTTCTCGGTCCTGCGACCGTCCACCCCGGAGATCGGAGGGTCACCCACAACATGATCGTCAACGAACCCGTTCCGGACACCTTCGAGGACACTCCTGCCAGGGACCGTGACCCGGAGTGGTTCAAGCGCGCCGTCTTCTACGAGGTGCTCGTCCGCTCGTTCCAGGACAGCAACGGCGACGGCGTCGGCGACCTCAAGGGCCTGACCGCCAAGCTCGACTACCTCCAGTGGCTCGGCGTCGACTGCCTGTGGCTGCCGCCGTTCTTCAAGTCCCCGCTGCGCGACGGCGGCTACGACGTCTCCGACTACACGGCCGTGCTGCCGGAGTTCGGCGACCTGGCCGACTTCGTGGAGTTCGTCGACGCCGCCCACCAG
>NZ_JNXD01000085.1:0-729 GCF_000725785.1 Streptomyces flavovariabilis
GGTGACGCCCTTGGGTACACCTGTCGATCCCGAGGTGTAGATGACGTATGCCGGGTGGGCGGGGTCGGGTGTGGTGGTGGGGTCGGTGGTGTCGTGTCCGGTCAGCTGGGTCTGGAGGGTGGGGTTGTCGAGGCAGAGGGTGGGGGTGTCGTCGTTCCAGAGGTGCTGGGTGGTGGTGTGGGTCAGGACGAGGGTGGGTCGGGCGTCCTGGGTCATGAAGCGGATGCGGTCGACGGGGTAGTTGGTGTCGATCGGGAGGTAGGCGGCGCCGGTTTTGAGGACGGCCAGCAGGGCGACGACCAGGTCCGGGGAGCGGGGCAGGGCGAGGGCGACGATGTGCTCGGGACCCACGCCGCGTTCGATCAGCAGCCGGGCCAGGCGGTTGGCGCGGGTGTTGAGGTCGCCGTAGCTGAGGTGGGTGCCGTCGGCGATGAGGGCGGTGGCATCCGGGGTGGTGCGGGCCTGGGCCTGGAACAGCTCGGGCACGGTGGCCCGGGGGACGGGTGTGGTGGTGTCGTTCCACTCCTCCAGCAGGCGGTGGCGTTCGTCCTTGGACAGGACGTCGAGCGAGGCGACCGGCTGGGTGGGGTCTTGCGTGACCGTGTGCAGCACGCGCAGCAGCCGGGCCACCAGAGCGGTCACCGTGTCCTGCTCGAACAGGTCCGTGCGGTAGGTGAGGGAACCGACGATCCCGTCCGGGGAACCGTCATCACCCCGCCGCTCCGCCAG
>NZ_JNXD01000086.1:0-702 GCF_000725785.1 Streptomyces flavovariabilis
CTAGAGGTTGTCCCGTATGGGGCGTGGGTTATCGGGCGAGGGCCAGGTTGTGTAGCCGGGCGATGCCGAGCATGGCCTGGTGAACGCCGTTGCCCTTGAGGCGGCAGTCGCGCAGGATCTTCCAGTTCTTCAGCCTGGACAGGGCGTGTTCCACGCGGGCTCGGGCCCGGCGATGGACCGTGTTCTCCGCTTCCTGCTGCGGGCTGAGGTGCGTCTGACCTCGTCGTCTGCGGTGCGGGATGAGCAGGCCGGTGCCTTGGTAGCCGCCGTCGGCGATGGTCGGAGCGCCGCGGCAGGCCCGGTCCACGCCGGACTCCGTGAACGCCCGGCAGTCATTGCGGCTGCCGGGCAGCGGCAGGCCGATCGCCACCACCAGGCGACTGTTGGCGTCGATCACGACCTGCACGTTCGTCGAGTACCGATAGTTCTTGCTGGAGGCAGCCACGCTGCGGTCACGGGTGGGCACCAGGGTGCCGTCGACGATGTAGACGGTGTCGTTGCGCGGCCGGCGAGCCGGCGAGATGGCCAGCAAGGGCGCCAGGTGATCCAGGATTCGGTCGGCCGCCGACTTCGAGACCCCAAACAGCGGCGCTACCTGCCGCAACGTGAGGTTCGTGCGCCAGTACGTGGCCACCAGCAATACCCGGTCCTCCAGCGGCAGTCGCCAGGGACGGCCTCGCTGGATGTCGCCGCCACGACGCC
>NZ_JNXD01000087.1:0-689 GCF_000725785.1 Streptomyces flavovariabilis
CTGGGTTGATAGGCCGGATATGGAAGCACGGTAACGTGTGGAGTTGACCGGTACTAATAGGCCGAGGGCTTGTCCTCAGTTGCTCGCGTCCACTGTGTTAGTTCTGAGACAACGAACAGTTGTCGGCTTTGAGCAGAACAGACAATAGAAGAGTGTGCTTGTTCGCTCGAAACCATTAGGGTTTCGGTGGTTATAGCGTAGGGGAAACGCCCGGTTACATTTCGAACCCGGAAGCTAAGCCTTACAGCGCCGATGGTACTGCAGGGGGGACCCTGTGGGAGAGTAGGACGCCGCCGAACAATCTTTGGAAGGACCCTTGGTCCCAGCGTTCAGCTGGGACCAAGGGTCCTTTTTGTTTTTGCAGTGCGCACCGGGCAGCCGGCTGCGCGAGAATGACTTGCGGTACCTAAGACAGGAGTCACCATGTCCACCAACTCTCCCGACGACCGACCGGAGCGCGACCAGCGGCGACGGGAGGGGGACCGGAACGACCGTGGCGGTCAGCGCGGGGGCCGCGGAGACCGTGGAGGTTTCAGCCGCGACAACGACCGTGGCGGCAACGACCGTCCGGGTCACGGCCGTCGTGAAGGCGACCGTGGTGACCGCCCCGCCCCCCGGCGTGACGACCGTGGTGACCGCCCCGGCTTCCGTCGAGACGACCGTGGTGAGCGTCGAGACGACCGGGACCG
>NZ_JNXD01000088.1:0-621 GCF_000725785.1 Streptomyces flavovariabilis
CGCACACACCGCATCGAACGCCTCCGCGAACACCGGAAACGCCCCATACAACTCCCGGCCCATACCAACCCGCTGCGACCCCTGCCCCGTGAACAGGAAACCGACACGTCCGCCCTCGGTGACGGACCCCTGTACGAGGCCCGGCATCCGCTCGCCCTCGGCCAACGCAGCCAGCCCGGCCAGGAGTTCATCCCGGTCGCCAGCGACGACGGCGGCCCGATGCTCCAGGGCCGCCCTCGTCGTGGCCAGCGACAGTGCCACATCGCCGGGTTCGAACTCCGAGTGACGGTATAGGTCGGCGAGGAGGCGAGTCGCCTGGGCGCGCAGGGCGGGTTCGGACGAGCCGGAGAGCACCCATGGCACGACCGGCGAGGTCACCGTCCGTACCGGCTCCTCGGCCGGGTCGGTGTCCGGTGCCTGCTCGATGATGGTGTGGACGTTGGTGCCGCTGATCCCGAAAGAGGACACGGCGGCGCGGCGGGGTCGCCCGCTCTCCGGCCACTCCCGCGCCTCGGCCAGCAGCTCGACCGCGCCCGCGGACCAGTCGACCTGCTGCGAGGGCTCGTCCACGTGCAGGGTCCGCGGCAGCACACCGTGCCGCATCGCCATCACCATCTTGAT
>NZ_JNXD01000089.1:0-829 GCF_000725785.1 Streptomyces flavovariabilis
GGGAAGCTGGACCGTAAGGCGCTGCCCGCGCCGGACTACAGCGGTTCCTCCGTTGCGTCGGGGGCCCCGCGTGATGCGCGTCAGGAGATTCTGGCGGGGTTGTTCGCCGAGGTCCTGGGTGTGGATCAGGTGGGGGTGGACGACGGGTTCTTCGAGCTGGGCGGGCATTCGCTGCTGGCGATGCGTCTGATCGGCCGGATCCGTGGGGTACTGGGAGCGGAGCTGGCGATCCGGGATCTGTTCTCGGCTCCGACGGTCGCCGCGCTGGCGGGGCTGGTGGAGGCGGCCACTCTCACCGAGGCGGAGTTGGCCGATGCCGTGGACCGCACGGTGCGGCATTCCTTCGACCTCGCGACGGAACTGCCCATCCGCACCGCGCTGTTCACCGTAGGCGACGCCTCGGACGAGCATGTGCTGGTCCTGGTGATCCACCACATCGCCGGGGACGGCTGGTCGATGGGCCCCCTCGCCCGCGATCTGAGCACGGCTTACGCGGCCCGGTGTGCAGGTCGGGCTCCGGCATGGGAGCCGTTGCCGGTCCAGTACGCCGACTACACCCTCTGGCAACACCAACTTCTCGGCGACGACACCAACCCCGACAGCCTCCTCACCGCCCAAGCCGGTTACTGGAAGAGCACCCTGGCCGGCCTCCCCGACCGCATCGACCTCCCCACCCGGCGCTTCGGTGCCGGTGCAGATCGACGCCGAGCTCCACCGGGCGCTGATCGGGCTTGCCCGTTCGCGGCAGACGACGGTGTTCATGGTGTTGCAGGCCGCTGTGGGTGTGCTGCTGCACCGCCTCGGCGCCGGGACGGACATCCCCATCGGC
>NZ_JNXD01000090.1:0-510 GCF_000725785.1 Streptomyces flavovariabilis
CTTGGGCTTATTCTGCTGATCATCGGCCTGCTTGTCGGCATGGGTCTGCTGACGACGATCGGTGGCATCCTCATTCTGGTTGGCGCCATCCTGTGGATCTTGGGTGCGACCGGTCGCGCGGTCGGTGGACGCAAGCACTTCTTCTAAAGTCAGGGCGCCTCACCAACTCTCTGCGACGAGTGACGTGTCCATGACTGCCTCCGGGTCGGAAAGTCCACACCGTGAGGAGCTTCTGGACCACTCGAGGCCGGGACGAGGTGAGAGCCCGGCCAGAGAGACAGCTGGGAACCCCGTGGGCGGGGCCATGCGCCGACCCCGCCCTGTCTCGTTGGCGATGGGGTTGCCCTGAGTCGGGCCCTGCCCGCCGGTCGTCGAGGGCAGAGCCTGGCTGCGGGGTGAGGCGGATGCTGCCGCTTAGACGTTGTTTCACTTGGTGAGTCGGCGGTAGCTGATGAGGGCTGCGGCGATGCCGACGAAGGCCAGGAAGTGTTCGGCCTTTCGCTCGTAGCG
>NZ_JNXD01000091.1:0-913 GCF_000725785.1 Streptomyces flavovariabilis
TGTATTGATCACGAGCGTTGTTAACGCGGGGTCGGGCTTGATCATGGCGAAGGCCCCCGTGTGTGGTGGAGGTGTCGAATCTTCACCGCACGGAGGCCTTCGTGTCCCACCGTAATGCCCGGCTGACCGTTCACGGCAGGCGGCTGCTGGTCGAGCGTGTCCGCTCCGGCCGTCCCGTCGCCCATGTCGCCGCCGAGATGGGCATCTCCCGTCCCACAGCCCACAAGTGGATCCGGCGCTGGCGGTCCGAGGGCGAGAGCGGACTCATCGACCGTTCCAGCCGCCCCCGCAGCACACCGCACCGCACCGCAGCCTCCACCGAAGCGCATGTCTGCAGGCTGCGGCAGGACCGCAAACTCGGCCCGGCACGCATCGGACCGATCCTGGGCCTGCCCGCCTCGACCGTGCACCGCATCCTCAACCGGCACGGCCTCAACCGCCTGGCCCACCTGGACCGCCCCACCGGCCAGGTCATCCGCCGCTACGACCGCTACGAACGCAACCAGCCCGGCGAGCTGGTTCACGTGGACGTCAAAAAGCTCGGCCGGATCCCCGACGGCGGCGGCCACAAAGTCCTGGGCCGCCAGGCCGGCCGCGCCACCCCACATCGAACGGGTCCTGACCGACAACGCCTGGCCCTACCGCAAGAGCTTCGCCTGGCGACAGGCGCTGGCCGACCTGGGCGCGACCGGCAAGCTCACCCGCGCCTACCGGCCGCAGACCAACGGCAAGGTCGAACGCTTCAACCGCACCCTGCTCGACGAGTGGGCCTATCTGCGGCCCTACACCAGCAACGACGAACGCACCGCAGCCCTGGCAGACTTCCTCCACACCTACAACCACCACCGCTGCCACACCGCACTCGCAGGCCAGCCACCCATCACCCGCGTCAACAACGCTGCGGGTCAATACA
>NZ_JNXD01000092.1:0-418 GCF_000725785.1 Streptomyces flavovariabilis
GCCTGATCGGCCGCTGGCAGGCATTCCTGTTCTTCCCGCTCCTGACACTGGAGGGCTTCAACCTGCACGTGTCGAGCGTGCGATCGCTGGCCAATCGCTCGCTCACACACCGAGCGCTCGACGGAGTCCTGCTGTTCGCGCACTTCGCGGTCTACCTGACCGCCCTGTTCTGGTTGCTGCCCCTCGGTATGGCGATCGCCTTCCTCGCCGTCCACCAGTGCCTGTTCGGCGTCTACCTCGGCTCCCTCTTCGCGCCCAACCACAAGGGCATGCCGATCCTGAAGGGCGCAGACCGCCCGGACTTCCTGCGCCGCCAGGTGCTCACCTCACGCAACGTGCGCGGCGGTCGGCTCACCGACATCGCACTGGGCGGGCTGAACCACCAGATCGAGCACCACCTGTTCCCCAGCATGCCCAG
>NZ_JNXD01000093.1:0-381 GCF_000725785.1 Streptomyces flavovariabilis
CTGGTCGTCCGCGCGGCCCAGGAAATGCAGAGTGCCGTCACTGTTCCAGCGCACCAGATCCCCGGTGCGATACATACGCGAACCCGCCGGCCCGTACGGGTCGGCGACGAACCGCTGGCCGGTCAGCCCCGGCCGGTTGAGGTAGCCGCGGGCGACACCGGCTCCGGCCACATACAGCTCACCGGGCACTCCGGGCGGGACCGGAGACAGCCCCGCGTCGAGCACATACACGCGCACGTTGTCGATGGGCCGGCCGATCGGCGGGACGACCGCACCGGACAATGGCTCGCTCATGGTTGCGCAGACGGTTGTTTCGGAGGGGCCGTATGCGTTGATCATGTGTCGTCCGGTGGACCAGCGTTCGACGGTGTCGGGGTCGCA
>NZ_JNXD01000094.1:0-359 GCF_000725785.1 Streptomyces flavovariabilis
GAGCTGTCGAAGGTGGGACTGGCGATTGGGACGAAGTCGTAACAAGGTAGCCGTACCGGAAGGTGCGGCTGGATCACCTCCTTTCTAAGGAGCACTTCTAAGCCGGTCCTTCGGGGCTGGTTCAGAGGCCAGTACATCAGCGAATGTCTGATGCTGGTTGCTCATGGGTGGAACGTTGACTATTCGACCGTGATCTCGGGTCGGAGGCTGTTAGTACTGCTCTTCGGAGCGTGGAACGCATGATCTTCGGACGGGATGTGGTCGGGCACGCTGTTGGGTGTCTGAGGGAATGGATTTTTCCTCAGTCGCCGGCCCCAGTGAACTCGCCTAAGGGCGGGGTGATGGGTGGCTGGTCGTTG
>NZ_JNXD01000095.1:0-356 GCF_000725785.1 Streptomyces flavovariabilis
CAACGACCAGCCACCCATCACCCCGCCCTTAGGCGAGTTCACTGGGGCCGGCGACTGAGGAAAAATCCATTCCCTCAGACACCCAACAGCGTGCCCGACACACTCCCCGCTCCCCTCAACGTTCCACGCTCCGAAGAGCAGTACTAGAAGGAGAAGACGATCAAGTATGCCGAATAGTCAACGTTCCACCCATGAGCAACCAGCATCAGACATTCGCTGATGTACTGGCCTCTGACCTCGTCCCGAAGGACTCGGTAAGAAGTGCTCCTTAGAAAGGAGGTGATCCAGCCGCACCTTCCGGTACGGCTACCTTGTTACGACTTCGTCCCAATCGCCAGTCCCACCTTCGACAGCTC
>NZ_JNXD01000096.1:0-340 GCF_000725785.1 Streptomyces flavovariabilis
CTTCGCCGAACTCCTCGACCGCGTCCGCGAGACCGACCTCAACGCCTACGCCCACCAGGACCTCCCCTTCGAAAGCCTGGTCGAAGCGGTCAACCCGACACGGTCCCTCGCACACCACCCCCTCTTCCAGGTCACCCTGGCCTTCAACAACACCCCGCCCGCCACCGTGAACTTCTTGGCAGTGGACGCCGTACGTGAGCACGCCGACGTTCAGGCGGCCCGCATGGATCTCACCGTCAATCTGGCGGAGCGGCGGGGTGATGACGGTTCCCCGGACGGGATCGTCGGTTCCCTCACCTACCGCACGGACCTGTTCGAGCAGGACACGGTGACCGCTCTG
>NZ_JNXD01000097.1:0-333 GCF_000725785.1 Streptomyces flavovariabilis
TGCGACCCCGACACCGTCGAACGCTGGTCCACCGGACGACACATGATCAACGCATACGGCCCCTCCGAAACAACCGTCTGCGCAACCATGAGCGAGCCACTGTCCGGCGCGGTCGTCCCACCGATCGGCCGGCCCATCGACAACGTGCGCGTGTATGTGCTCGACGCGGGGCTGTCCCCGGTACCACCCGGAGTACCCGGTGAGCTGTATGTGGCCGGAGCCGGTGTCGCCCACGGCTACCTCAACCGGCCGGGGCTGACCGGCCAGCGGTTCGTCGCCGACCCCTATGGCCCCGCCGGATCGCGCATGTATCGCACCGGAGACCTCGCCCGC
>NZ_JNXD01000098.1:0-331 GCF_000725785.1 Streptomyces flavovariabilis
CTGGTCGTCCGCGCGGCCCAGGAAATGCAGAGTGCCGTCACTGTTCCAGCGCACCAGATCCCCGGTGCGATACATACGCGAACCCGCCGGCCCGTACGGATCGGCGACAAACCGCTGACCAGTCAGCCCCGGCCGGTTGAGATAGCCGCGGGCGACACCAGCTCCCGCCACATACAACTCACCAGGCACTCCGGGCGGGACCGGAGACAGCCCCGCGTCCAGGACGTAGGCCCGCACGTTGTCGATGGGCCGGCCGATCGGCGGGACGACCGCACCGGACAACGGCTCGCTCAACGTCGCACAGACCGTCGACTCCGTCGGACCATACGCA
>NZ_JNXD01000099.1:0-322 GCF_000725785.1 Streptomyces flavovariabilis
CAGAAGCGCCACCGCCAGTGTGCCGCCGGGCGCCATCCTCCGGACAGGGCGGGAGCACGCCGGCCCCGACCGGTACAGGACGAGCACCAGGGCGACGGCGACCGCGGCCACGACCGGCCACCGCAGCGTGTCCCAGGTGGCCTGGGGCCCGGTACCCAGACTCAGAGCCTGACCCAGACGCCGGGCCAGGCCGCCGGTGAGCAACAATGCGAGGGTCGACGTCAGAAGCAGGGAACTCAGGACGAGGGCCGTGGCGATGATGCGCGGAGCGGTACGCCAGACCGGCCGGTCCGCGCTGATCCGATGCATGGCGTACAACGCC
>NZ_JNXD01000100.1:0-322 GCF_000725785.1 Streptomyces flavovariabilis
CAGAAGCGCCACCGCCAGTGTGCCGCCGGGCGCCATCCTCCGGACAGGGCGGGAGCACGCCGGCCCCGACCGGTACAGGACGAGCACCAGGGCGACGGCTACTGCGGCCACGACCGGCCACCGCAGCGTGTCCCAGGTGGCCTGGGGCCCGGTACCCAGACTCAGAGCCTGACCCAGACGCCGGGTCAGGCCGCCGGTGAGCAACAATGCGAGGGTCGACGTGAGAAGCAGGGAACTCAGGACGAGGGCCGTGGCGATGATGCGCGGAGCGGTACGCCAGACCGGCCGGTCCGCGCTGATCCGATGCATGGCGTACAACGCC
>NZ_JNXD01000101.1:0-320 GCF_000725785.1 Streptomyces flavovariabilis
GGGGAAGGGTGGACCCAGGGGCTTACCGGGGAAGGGTCCCCCAACCCGCTGGCGGGGACGGGGGGGTTCACCGAGGACGGACTGCGCAGAGGGGGCAGGAAGACCCTGCTTGAAGAGCTTAACCTTCCCCCCATTGCAAAAACGGTTCCTCGGGGCTGGCTGGTCCGGCGGGGGGGGGGAGAGGGTCGGGAGCTGGGGTTGTTTGGGGGGGGGGTGTGTTGCGGGCCCCGGGGGGGCGTGGCGGCCCCCAGCGGCCCCCGCTTCCGGAGCCCGGGCCCCGGCCGACGTTCCCCCGTCCGGCAGGGCCGGGCGCGTGGCGG
>NZ_JNXD01000102.1:0-305 GCF_000725785.1 Streptomyces flavovariabilis
TCATCCAGACCAGGGCGCCTGGCGAGCTGGGTGAGTGGCGGGGGCTGTGACCCCCCCTCCATCACCAAACAAGACACCGTCTAAGAGGGCCTAACAGAAGCTGTTTATCATGTGAATGTTGGGTTTGGTTGTCCTTTGGCTTGGCGTGGGGAAAAGGGGGGTCGGGCCCGGGTTTGGGAAGCAACGCTTCGATCAGCGCCCCAGTTTCGCCCGAAAAAACCCACGGACGCGACCCCCTCTTTCCCACGACCAGACCAACGAGCAACCAAGCCGACAGTCACATGATCAACAGCTTCTGTTAGGAC
>NZ_JNXD01000103.1:0-304 GCF_000725785.1 Streptomyces flavovariabilis
CATGTCGTGAAGGCCCAGCCCGCAGGCGGCCTTCCACCGCAGATCGCACCGCAGTTCCTGGACCGTCTCGAAGTCCGACAGCCCGTGCAGGGCCTGCAAGGTGATCGCGGCGGCCAGGATCTGCGGCGGCATGCTCGGCCGTCCGTTCGCCGAC
This sequence comes from Streptomyces flavovariabilis, assembly GCF_000725785.1. Lineage (NCBI taxonomy): Bacteria > Bacillati > Actinomycetota > Actinomycetes > Kitasatosporales > Streptomycetaceae > Streptomyces > Streptomyces flavovariabilis. The sequence continues at coordinate 155 of NZ_JNXD01000103.1, forward strand.
GGGTACATGTCCGTGAACATCTCAGCCGGGAACAGCTCGCCACGATGCTCGGCCAGGAACGCGAACACGCTCCCGGCCGGGATCAGATCCCGGCACGTCTCCCACACGTCCGGACCGACCATCTCGCCGACCCACTCACCCATCGCCACA
>NZ_JNXD01000104.1:0-295 GCF_000725785.1 Streptomyces flavovariabilis
GGCTACCTCAACCGGCCGGGGCTGACCGGCCAGCGGTTCGTCGCCGACCCCTATGGCCCCGCCGGATCGCGCATGTATCGCACCGGAGACCTCGCCCGCTGGAACCGCGACGGCACCCTGCACTTCCTCGGCCGCGCCGACGACCAGGTCAAACTGCGTGGCTTCCGTATCGAACTGGGCGAGGTCGAAGCTGCGCTGGCGGCCTGTCCCGGGGTGGTGGCTGCGGCGGCCGTGATCCGTGAGGACCGGCCCGGTGACCGGCGCCTGGTCGGCTACGTCGTACCCGACGCCGATG
>NZ_JNXD01000105.1:0-295 GCF_000725785.1 Streptomyces flavovariabilis
TAGAAGGCTGATGAAGATCTTGGGTTCTGGCCCTGCCGCGTCAGCGGCAGGGCCAGACTCGTCATGTGGCGATGGGTGAGTGGGTCGGCGAGATGGTCGGGCCGGACGTGTGGGAGACCTGCCGGGAACTGATCCCGGAGGGGAGCGTGTTCGCGTTCCTGGCCGAGCATCGTGGCGAGCTGTTCCCGGCTGAAATGTTCACGGACATGTACCCGTCGGCGAACGGACGGCCGAGCATGCCGCCGCAGATCCTGGCCGCCGCGATCACGTTGCAGGCCCTGCACGGGCTGTCGGA
>NZ_JNXD01000106.1:0-293 GCF_000725785.1 Streptomyces flavovariabilis
CGAACGGCGCCGGATCGGGTCCCGGCCACGGCCGGTGAGCGAGTACTTCGCCGTCGAACGGCCGTTGCTGCAGCCGTTACCGGACGAACCCTTCGAGACGGGGAGGCTGTTCAGCCTGCGGGTGGACCGCTTCAGCCAGATCAGTGTCCGTACCAACCGCTATTCGGTGCCGGTGCGGCTGATCGGCCGGACCGTCCGGGCCATGCTGCACGCGTCCGAGCTGGTGGTCTACGACGGCCAGCAGGAGGTCGCCCGCCATGAACGGCTGATCGCCAAGGGGAAGACCCGGCTTG
>NZ_JNXD01000107.1:0-293 GCF_000725785.1 Streptomyces flavovariabilis
CAAGCCGGGTCTTCCCCTTGGCGATCAGCCGTTCATGGCGGGCGACCTCCTGCTGGCCGTCGTAGACCACCAGCTCGGACGCGTGCAGCATGGCCCGGAGCGTCCGGCCGATCAGCCGCACCGGCACCGAATAGCGGTTGGTACGGACACTGATCTGGCTGAAGCGGTCCACCCGCAGGCTGAACAACCGCCCGGTCTCGAAGGGTTCGTCCGGTAACGGCTGCAGCAACGGCCGTTCGACGGCGAAGTACTCGCTCACCGGCCGTGGCCGGGACCCGATCCGGCGCCGTTCG
>NZ_JNXD01000108.1:0-291 GCF_000725785.1 Streptomyces flavovariabilis
GTTGGCCATCAGCAGGTCGTGCTGGGCCTTCAGTTCGTCGTTCAGCTCGGCGACCGGCCTCGCGAAGCCGATGAAGTCCGCCGGGATGAGCTTCGTGCCCTGGTGGATCAACTGGTAGTAGGCGTGCTGCCCGTTGGTGCCGGGCGTGCCCCACACCACCGGCCCGGTCTGCCACTCCACCAGGTTCCCGTCGCGGTCCACCGACTTGCCGTTGGACTCCATGTCGAGCTGCTGGAGGTAGGCGGTGAACTTCGACAGGTAGTGGCTGTACGGCAGGACCGCGTGCGACTG
>NZ_JNXD01000109.1:0-278 GCF_000725785.1 Streptomyces flavovariabilis
TCTTGGCGTCCGACTGCTGGTTGGACCCGGCGAACCGGGCGCGGCCACCGAACAGCAACCGGTGGTCGGGAGTGATCCGGAAGTAGTTGAGCAGGTTCATGCTGCTCGACGCCATCCGCCGGTTCGGCAGCAGCATGTCGCAGACGTCCTTGCCCAGCGGTTCCGTCACGATGATGAAGCTGCCGACGGGCGCGATCCTGACCTGGTGCCAGCGGAACGGCCGGCTGGTGTAGCCGCTGGTCGCCACGAGCACCTGGTCGGCCTCGACGGTGCCGCGC
>NZ_JNXD01000110.1:0-276 GCF_000725785.1 Streptomyces flavovariabilis
GGTGGCGCCTACAACGACGCGCTGACGAAGGCGATCTACGAGCCGTTCGCCAAGGAGACCGGCATCACGGTCACCACGGTCAACTACCAGTCCGCGCAGATCATCGCCCAGGTCAGGCAGGGCCGGCCGCAGGTCGACCTGATGGACAACAGCCTGCTCATCTTCCAGAAGATGGCCCGCCTTGAGTGCCTGGAGCCGGTGGACCATGACCGGCTGAAGAGTGTCAAGGGTGCCGGTATCGCGGAGCACAACCTGCCGGAGTACGCGGTCGGCAAG
>NZ_JNXD01000111.1:0-274 GCF_000725785.1 Streptomyces flavovariabilis
GGCTGGCAGACCGAATACCGACGCTGGCGCCCCCCGGTCGAACGCGCCGTCGCCTGGCTCGTCCACCACGGCAACCGGCGCCTGCGCTACCGCGGCACCATCAAGAACGACACCTGGCTCCACACCCGAGCCGCCGCACTCAACCTCCGCCGACTGATCAACCTCGGACTCACCCACACCAGTGGCACCTGGCACATCGCACCGGCCAGTACATGACCGGAGGGCTGTCCGGCCTGACGGCCGGACAGCCCTCACCAAGATCTTCATCAGCCTT
>NZ_JNXD01000112.1:0-274 GCF_000725785.1 Streptomyces flavovariabilis
GCGGTCCACCGACTTGCCGTTGGACTCCATGTCGAGCTGCTGGAGGTAGGCGGTGAACTTCGACAGGTAGTGGCTGTACGGCAGGACCGCGTGCGACTGTGCGTCGTGGAAGTTGCCGTACCAGATGCCCAGCAGGCCCATGATGAGCGGGGCGTTGGCCTCGGCGGGGGCGTTGCGGAAGTGCTCGTCGACGATGCGGAATCCGTCGAGCATCTCCCGGAAGCGGTCCGGGCCGATGGCGATCATCAGCGACAGGCCGATCGCGGAGTCGTAG
>NZ_JNXD01000113.1:0-272 GCF_000725785.1 Streptomyces flavovariabilis
CACGGGCATGTCGATCGGCTTCCGGTCCGCGATCTCCCGCTACGGATTCGACACCGCCAAGGCCTATCTGATGGCCTACCACGACGCGGTCGACACCCTTGAGAAGCTCGTCACGGACGAGAACATCGACTGCGACTTCGCCCGCACGGGCAAGCTGAACCTGGCATCCAAGTCGGCCCACTTCGACGGTCTGCGCAAGACCCACGAGATCATGTCCGGCCGTCTCGGGCTCGAGACCCGCCTGGTTCCCCAGAGCGAACTCCATACCGAGA
>NZ_JNXD01000114.1:0-268 GCF_000725785.1 Streptomyces flavovariabilis
CTACAACGACGCGCTGACGAAGGCGATCTACGAGCCGTTCGCCAAGGAGACCGGCATCACGGTCACCACGGTCAACTACCAGTCCGCGCAGGTCATCGCCCAGGTCAGGCAGGGCCGGCCGCAGGTCGACCTGATGGACAACAGCCTGCTCATCTTCCAGAAGATGGCGCGCCTTGAGTGCCTGGAGCCGGTGGACCATGACCGGCTGAAGAGTGTCAAGGGTGCCGGTATCGCGGAGCACAACCTGCCGGAGTACGCGGTCGGCAAG
>NZ_JNXD01000115.1:0-265 GCF_000725785.1 Streptomyces flavovariabilis
GTGTGCGAGGGACCGTGTCGGGTTGAGCGCCTCCACCAGGCCCTCGAAGGGCACGTCCTGGTGAGCGTAGGCGTTGAGGTCGGTCTCGCGGACGCGGTCCAGGAGCTCGGCGAAGGTCGGGTCGCCGGACAGGTCGGTGCGCAGGACGAGGGTGTTGACGAAGAACCCGACCAGGTCGTCGAGTTCCTCCTCGCCGCGGCCCGCGACCGGCGTGCCGATGGGGATGTCCGTCCCGGCGCCGAGGCGGTGCAGCAGCACACCCACA
>NZ_JNXD01000116.1:0-264 GCF_000725785.1 Streptomyces flavovariabilis
GTCCGCAAAGTCCCGCCTGCCCCGCGACGCCTGGCACGCACTCTCGCCGCACCGGGCGAAGACCCAAGTACATCCAGTACGAAGGTCTCCGTCCGGCACACCGAGAGCACGCACCAGACGCCGCGGGGCCCGCCCTCCGGGCGGACGACGGGACTTTGCGGACACGGCCTAGTTGTATTGATCACGAGCGTTGTTAACGCGGGGTCGGGCTTGATCATGGCGAAGGCCCCCGTGTGTGGTGGAGGTGTCGAATCTTCACCGCAC
>NZ_JNXD01000117.1:0-259 GCF_000725785.1 Streptomyces flavovariabilis
CTAGAAGGCTGATGAAGATCTTGTTGAGGGGCTGTCCGGCCGGAGGCCGGATGGCCCTTCTTTGCTATGGGGTGGCTGGGGCGAGGTGCCAGGCGCCGTCGATGCGGGTGAGTCCGAGGTTGATCAGTCGGCGGATGTTGAGGGCGGCGGCTCGGGTGTGGAGCCAGGTGTCGTTCTTGAGGGTGCCGCGGTAGCGCAGGCGCCGGTTGCCGTGGTGGACGAGCCAGGCGACGGCGCGTTCGACCGGGGGGCGCCAGCG
>NZ_JNXD01000118.1:0-254 GCF_000725785.1 Streptomyces flavovariabilis
TGCGGGCTGGGCCTTCACGACATGGCGTTCGACCCGTCGCTGCTGGCCTACTTCCGCCGCCGGCTGGCCCGTTCCGCCCGCCCGAACCGCATCTTCGACGCCGTGCGCGAGGTCGTGAAGGCCACCGGCGTACTCAAGGGCAAGCACCGCCGGGCGCTGGACTCCAGCGTGCTGGACGACGCGGTCGCCACCCAGGACACCGTCACCCAGATCATCGCCGCCGTCCGCGCGGTGATCCGCGAGGTCCCCGGCGC
>NZ_JNXD01000119.1:0-251 GCF_000725785.1 Streptomyces flavovariabilis
CCCCGTCCAGGGCCTGCGCCTCTTCCTCGATGACGTCCTCCAGCGTGCGGCCGTCGAGTCGGGCCGCCGCGCCGTCTTCGCTGTCGACGAGAACCTGGCTCAGGCGGTGTCTGCGCTGTGCGAAGAGCCACCACAGCAGCAGAGCCGGCAGCACGGCGAGCACCGCGATCACGGTCGGCCACCACCAGCCCTCTTCCCGCCACCGGGTGCGTCCCTCGGTGCCCAGCACCACATCGTCCGGCCCGCGGAAG
>NZ_JNXD01000120.1:0-248 GCF_000725785.1 Streptomyces flavovariabilis
CCCCCGCCACAAACGCGGCAGCCAGCTCACCGATCGAATGCCCCAGCAGCACATCAGGCGTCACACCCCACGACTCCAGGAGCCGGAAGAGAGCAACCTCCAGAGCGAACAGAGCCGCCTGGGTGTACACCGTCTGATCCAGCGCCGCCGCGTCCCCGAAGATCACATCCTTCAGCGGCCGGTCCAACTCCCCCTCGAACCGCGCACACACCGCATCGAACGCCTCCGCGAACACCGGAAACGCCCCA
>NZ_JNXD01000121.1:0-420 GCF_000725785.1 Streptomyces flavovariabilis
CTGCCGACGGGCGCGATCCTGACCTGGTGCCAGCGGAACGGCCGGCTGGTGTAGCCGCTGGTCGCCACGAGCACCTGGTCGGCCTCGACGGTGCCGCGCGGCGTGACCAGCCGATGCTTCGTGCCACCCAGCCTGTCGATCTGCTCGACCGGTGCCTGCTCGTGGATGGTGACACCGAGCCGCGCGGCCGCCTCGGCAAGCCCCTTCTGCTCGACCGGTGCCTGCTCGTGGATGGTGACACCGAGCCGCGCGGCCGCCTCGGCAAGCCCCTGGGTGAACTTGCCGACGTGCAACCCGGCGCTCCTGGCCTCGACCATCGCGCCGTGGTACGAGTCGGAGCCGATCTCGGTATGGAGTTCGCTCTGGGGAACCAGGCGGGTCTCGAGCCCGAGACGGCCGGACATGATCTCGTGGGTCTTG
>NZ_JNXD01000122.1:0-248 GCF_000725785.1 Streptomyces flavovariabilis
CAAGACCCACGAGATCATGTCCGGCCGTCTCGGGCTCGAGACCCGCCTGGTTCCCCAGAGCGAACTCCATACCGAGATCGGCTCCGACTCGTACCACGGTGCGATGGTCGAGACCAGGAGCGCGGGGCTGCACGTCGGCAAGTTCACCAAGGGGCTTGCCGAGGCGGCCGCGCGGCTCGGTGTCACCATCCACGAGCAGGCACCGGTCGAGCAGATCGACAGGCTGGGTGGCACGAAGCATCGGCTGG
>NZ_JNXD01000123.1:0-247 GCF_000725785.1 Streptomyces flavovariabilis
GTCGAAGATGCGGTTCGGGCGGGCGGAACGGGCCAGCCGGCGGCGGAAGTAGGCCAGCAGCGACGGGTCGAACGCCATGTCGTGAAGGCCCAGCCCGCATCCGGCCTTCCACCGCAGGTCGCACCGCAGTTCCTGGACCGTCTCGAAATCCGACAGCCCGTGCAGGGCCTGCAACGTGATCGCGGCGGCCAGGATCTGCGGCGGCATGCTCGGCCGTCCGTTCGCCGACGGGTACATGTCCGTGAAC
>NZ_JNXD01000124.1:0-245 GCF_000725785.1 Streptomyces flavovariabilis
ACGGATTCCCCGAACCCCCAGCGATCTCCAGGAGCTTTGCCATGGAAGGCAACCGGATAGGACGCAGAACCGTACTCCGCACCGCAGGCGCTCTGGCCGCTGCCTCGGCAGTGACCGGATGCGGCTCCCTCATGGGCAACGGCGAAAGCCGCACCTCGTCGGGCGGTGGCGGAAAGAAGCGGCTCGTCGTCAGCAACAGCGGTGGCGCCTACAACGACGCGCTGACGAAGGCGATCTACGAGCCG
>NZ_JNXD01000125.1:0-245 GCF_000725785.1 Streptomyces flavovariabilis
GACGGCGCCGAACGGTCCGTCGCAGCAGCGGGTGATCCGGCAGGCGCTGGCGAATGCCGGGCTGACGGCGGCCGAGGTGGACGCGGTCGAGGCGCACGGCACGGGCACCCGGCTGGGCGACCCGATCGAGGCGCAGGCGCTGCTGGCCACGTACGGGCAGGACCGGGAACAGCCCCTGTGGCTGGGGTCCGTCAAGTCGAACCTCGGGCACACGCAGGCCGCGGCGGGTGTGGCCGGTGTGATCA
>NZ_JNXD01000126.1:0-226 GCF_000725785.1 Streptomyces flavovariabilis
GGGGAGGTCCTGGTGGGCGTAGGCGTTGAGGTCGGTCTCGCGGACGCGGTCGAGGAGTTCGGCGAAGGTGGGGTCGCCGGACAGGTCGGTGCGCAGCACGAGGGTGTTGACGAAGAAGCCGACCAAATCGTCGAGTTCCTCCTCGCCGCGGCCCGCGACCGGCGTGCCGATGGGGATGTCCGTCCCGGCGCCGAGGCGGTGCAGCAGCACACCCACAGCGGCCTGC
>NZ_JNXD01000127.1:0-226 GCF_000725785.1 Streptomyces flavovariabilis
CAGCTCACCGATCGAATGCCCCAGCAGCACATCCGGCGTCACACCCCACGACTCCAGGAGCCGGAAGAGAGCAACCTCCAGAGCGAACAGAGCCGCCTGGGTGTACACCGTCTGGTCCAGCGCCGCAGCGTCCCCGAAGATCACATCCTTCAGCGGCCGGTCCAACTCCCCCTCGAACCGCGCACACACCGCATCGAACGCCTCCGCGAACACCGGAAACGCCCCA
>NZ_JNXD01000128.1:0-224 GCF_000725785.1 Streptomyces flavovariabilis
GGCGCCAACCAGAATGAGGATGCCACCGATCGTCGTCAGCAGACCCATGCCGACAAGCAGGCCGATGATCAGCAGAATAAGCCCAAGAATGATCATTTTTAACCCCATCGTCAATTCCGGCTCAAGCGCGTGTGCGTATGAGCTTCACAAGGGCCTGAGTTCGTCCCTTGGTGGGTAGATCCCGACCAGCTCCGAATTCCAGGACCTCGGTGCGATAGCCCTTG
>NZ_JNXD01000129.1:0-224 GCF_000725785.1 Streptomyces flavovariabilis
GGCGCCAACCAGAATGAGGATGCCACCGATCGTCGTCAGCAGACCCATGCCGACAAGCAGGCCGATGATCAGCAGAATAAGCCCAAGAATGATCATTTTAAACCCCATCGTCAATTCCGGCTCAGGCGCGTGTGCGTATGAGCTTCACAAGGGCCTGAGTTCGTCCCTTGGTGGGTAGATCCCGACCAGCTCCGAATTCCAGGACCTCGGTGCGATAGCCCTTG
>NZ_JNXD01000130.1:0-223 GCF_000725785.1 Streptomyces flavovariabilis
CTGGTAGGGCCGGCCGTCCACATCGGGGAAGACCGTACGCAGCGCCTCGTGCCGCGCCACCACATCACCGAGCGCCGCCCGCAGGGCATCGGTGTCCAGGGCGCCGGACAGACGCAGCACCACCGGCACGTTGTAGGTGGGGCTGGGGCCTTCCATACGGTGGAGGAACCACAGGCGGCGCTGGGCGAAGGACAACGGCATCCGCTCCGGACGCACGACGGCA
>NZ_JNXD01000131.1:0-217 GCF_000725785.1 Streptomyces flavovariabilis
CGGCACGCCGGTCGCGGGCCGCGGCGAGGAGGAACTCGACGACCTGGTCGGCTTCTTCGTCAACACCCTCGTCCTGCGCACCGACCTGTCCGGCGACCCGACCTTCGCCGAACTCCTCGACCGCGTCCGCGAGACCGACCTCAACGCCTACGCTCACCAGGACGTGCCCTTCGAGGGCCTGGTGGAGGCGCTCAACCCGACACGGTCCCTCGCACAC
>NZ_JNXD01000132.1:0-209 GCF_000725785.1 Streptomyces flavovariabilis
GCTCCTCCGGCTCCGGGAAGACCACCACGCTGATGATGCTCGCCGGGTTCACCGAGCCCGACTCCGGCACCATCACCGTCGACGGCCGGGACATCACCAGACTCAACCCGGGCAAGCGGGACTTCGGTTTCGTCTTCCAGCAGTACCTGCTCTTCCCGCACATGACCGTCAGCGAGAACGTCGCCTTCCCTCTGCAGCTGCGCGGTGTG
>NZ_JNXD01000133.1:0-209 GCF_000725785.1 Streptomyces flavovariabilis
GCTCCTCCGGCTCCGGGAAGACCACCACGCTGATGATGCTCGCCGGGTTCACCGAGCCCGACTCCGGCACCATCACCGTCGACGGCCGGGACATCACCAAGCTCAACCCCGGCAAGCGGGACTTCGGTTTCGTCTTCCAGCAGTACCTGCTCTTCCCGCACATGACCGTCAGCGAGAACGTCGCCTTCCCTCTGCAGCTGCGCGGTGTG
>NZ_JNXD01000134.1:0-207 GCF_000725785.1 Streptomyces flavovariabilis
CTGCGCGACGGCGGCTACGACGTCTCCGACTACACGGCCGTGCTGCCGGAGTTCGGCGACCTGGCCGACTTCGTGGAGTTCGTCGACGCCGCCCACCAGCGCGGCATGCGCGTGATCATCGACTTCGTCATGAACCACACCAGCGACCAGCACCCGTGGTTCCAGGAGTCGCGCAAGGACCCCGACGGGCCCTACGGCGACTACTAC
>NZ_JNXD01000135.1:0-204 GCF_000725785.1 Streptomyces flavovariabilis
GTTGGCTGGGCATGGGTGGGGTGATCTCAGCGGATGATCCGAAGTGGATCGAGCCGTTCTCCGGGTTGACCGAGGTGCAGTTCGCCAGGCTGGTGGCGTTGGTGCGGCGTCGTGGCGGCGACATCCAGCGAGGCCGTCCCTGGCGACTGCCGCTGGAGGACCGGGTATTGCTGGTGGCCACGTACTGGCGCACGAACCTCACGT
>NZ_JNXD01000136.1:0-203 GCF_000725785.1 Streptomyces flavovariabilis
GAGGGGCAGATCGGCTGGTTCCGCCGGAACCATATGGTCCCCGTCCCCGAAGTCGCCTCCCTTGCCCAGCTGAACGCGATGATCGAGCAGTGGGACGAGGAGGACGAACGGCGCCGGATCGGGTCCCGGCCACGGCCGGTGAGCGAGTACTTCGCCGTCGAACGGCCGTTGCTGCAGCCGTTACCGGACGAACCCTTCGAGAC
>NZ_JNXD01000137.1:0-202 GCF_000725785.1 Streptomyces flavovariabilis
CACCGAAGACGAAGCCGTCACCGCCGCCAACGACACCGAATTCGGCCTCGCCGCCTACCTGTTCACCCAGAACCTCGACCGCGCCCTGCGCGTCAGCGAGCGTCTGGAGAGCGGCATGATCGGCCTCAACACCGGACTCGTCTCCAACCCCGCCGCCCCCTTCGGCGGCGTCAAGCAGTCCGGCCTCGGCCGCGAAGGCGGC
>NZ_JNXD01000138.1:0-202 GCF_000725785.1 Streptomyces flavovariabilis
GCCTTCCATACGGTGGAGGAACCACAGGCGGCGCTGGGCGAAGGACAACGGCATCCGCTCCGGACGCACGACGGCAACCAGTGCCGGGCGCTCGACCGGACTTGTGGCCGCCTCCACCAGCCCCGCCAGCGCGGCGACCGTCGGAGCCGAGAACAGATCCCGGATCGCCAGCTCCGCTCCCAGTACCCCACGGATCCGGCCG
>NZ_JNXD01000139.1:0-202 GCF_000725785.1 Streptomyces flavovariabilis
GCCGCCTTCGCGGCCGAGGCCGGACTGCTTGACGCCGCCGAAGGGGGCGGCGGGGTTGGAGACGAGTCCGGTGTTGAGGCCGATCATGCCGCTCTCCAGGCGTTCGCTGACGCGCAGGGCGCGGTCGAGGTTCTGGGTGAACAGGTAGGCGGCGAGGCCGAATTCGGTGTCGTTGGCGGCGGTGACGGCTTCGTCTTCGGTG
>NZ_JNXD01000140.1:0-202 GCF_000725785.1 Streptomyces flavovariabilis
TGTGGAGCAGGCCGTGGTCCGGGCCCGGCTGGCCGGGCGACTGCCGGAGTACATGGTGCCCTCGGCCGTGGTGGTCGTGGAGGCTTTGCCTGTGATGCCTAGCGGGAAGCTGGACCGTAAGGCGCTGCCCGCGCCGGACTACAGCGGTTCCTCCGTTGCGTCGGGGGCCCCGCGTGATGCGCGTCAGGAGATTCTGGCGGGG
>NZ_JNXD01000141.1:0-202 GCF_000725785.1 Streptomyces flavovariabilis
GCCTTCCATACGGTGGAGGAACCACAGGCGGCGCTGGGCGAAGGACAACGGCATCCGCTCCGGACGCACGACGGCAACCAGTGCCGGGCGCTCGACCGGGCTCGTGGCCGCCTCCACCAGCCCCGCCAGCGCGGCGACCGTCGGAGCCGAGAACAGATCCCGGATCGCCAGCTCCGCTCCCAGTACCCCACGGATCCGGCCG
>NZ_JNXD01000142.1:0-200 GCF_000725785.1 Streptomyces flavovariabilis
AGAGGGTGAGTACAAAGGAAGCGACCGTTCCTTGAGAACTCAACAGCGTGCCAAAAGTCAACGCCAGATATGTTGATACCCCGTCTCCGGCCGTCATGGCTGGGACGAGGTTCCTTTGAAAAAACACAGCGAGGACGCTGTGAACGGTCGGGCCTATTCCGCCTGACTGTTCCGCTCTCGTGGTGTTCATCCCGATTACG